>CAZFKC010000018.1:96116-116566 GCA_964519175.1 uncultured Nannocystaceae bacterium | reverse complement strand
AGGTCCGCTTCGCCGTCGTGGGGCTCGGCCACATCGCGCAGGTGGCCGTCTTGCCCGGCTTCGCGCACGCGGACAACGCCCGCCTGGTCGCGTTCTTCAGCGACGATCCAACGAAGCTCGAGGAGCTGGGCAAGCGCTACGACGTCGACGCGCGCTACGACTACTCCGCCTACGACGAGGTGCTCGACGAGGCGGAGATCGACGCGGTCTACATCGCGCTGCCCAACCACCTCCACGCCGACTACGCGATCCGGGCCGCGCGCCGCGGCGTGCACGTGCTGGTCGAGAAGCCCATGGCGGTCGACGAGCGCGAGTGTGCCGCGATGATCGAGGCGAGCGAGCGCCACGGCGTGAAGCTCATGGTCGCGTACCGGCTGCACTTCGATCCCGCGAATCTCGACGCGATCGAGCTGGTGCAGAGCGGCCGGCTCGGTCGCGTGCGCTACTTCTGCTCGACGTTCTCGCAGAGCGTCGTGGCGGGCAACGTGCGGCTCCTGCCCGTCGCGCAGGGCGGCGGCCCCGTCTACGACATGGGCATCTACTGCATCAACGCGGCGCGGTACCTCTTCCGCGCCGAGCCGATCCGCGTGACCGCGTTCGCGGCCCAGCGCAGCGACGACGAACGGTTCCGCGACGTGCCCGAGATGGTCGCGGTGACGATGGAGTTCCCCGACGCACGCCTCGCGCAGCTCACCTGCAGCTTCGGCGCGGCCGACAGCTCGCGCTACGAGGTGCTGGGCGACCGCGGGCGGCTCGTGATGGAGCCGGCCTACGAGTACGCCGAGGGCCTGCGCTACTCGCTCGAGGTCGACGGCGACAAGACGGTGGTCGAGCGCTTCGCGAAGCACGACCAGTTCGGCGCGGAGCTGCAGTACTTCAGCGAGTGCGTGCTCGCGAACCGCCCGATCGAGCCCGCGGGGCAAGAAGGTCTGGCCGACGTCCGCATCATCCGTGCGATCCACGAGTCGGCGAAGACCGGCGAGGCGGTGGAGATCGCGGCGAGCACGAAGCGCATGTGGCCGAGCGAAGCGCAGGCCTACGCGTTCCCGGGCGTGCGCAAGCCGAAGACGGTGCACACGCAGAGCCCGAGCGGCGATTCAACGGCGCCCACCGGGGCGCGCGCCCGTGGCCCCGTCGCTTGCGGTGGGATGCGAGGGGTGCAGCCTTCCCGCATGGGACGCACCTCGGAAGACGAAGCGAAGGAACAGGACAGCAACAAGGACCTGCAGGGCGATCACCGCAAGGGCCCGCAGAAGGTCGGTCACGGCGCGCCGGCGGCGACGCCGGGCGAAGGCAACGCGCAGCCAGCCCCGGCACCGGGACCCGGCCGCCAGCAGGGCGGCTCACGACAGTAGCGGGCGTCAACGCGCGGTGACGCGGCCGAGTGCGGTGCGGAGCGCGTCGAGCTCGACGGGCTTCAGCAGATGATCGGCGAAGCCCGCCTCGCGAACGCGAGCACGGATGCGGTCGTCGCCGTAGCCGGTGAGCGCGATGAGGTGCACGCCGGGCACGCGCGCGCGCATGTGCCGGGCCACCTCGAGGCCATCGATGTCGGGCAGGCCGAGGTCGAGGATCACCGCGTCGGGCCGGAGATCCTCGAAGCGCTCGATCGCGCTCGCACCATCGAACACGAGCGTGGGCACGTGCCCGATCGTCTCCAGCAGCTTGCCCAGCATCTCCGCACCGTCGACGTTGTCGTCGACCAGCAGGAGCCGCAGCGACGCGGCCTGCCGCGCAGCGGGGGGGCGATCGACGCGCGTGGGTGAGGCGTCGATCACCATCGGCAGCGTGATCTCGAACTCGCTGCCGCGACCGAGCCCCGGGCTGCGCGCACTGACCGAGCCGCCGTGCAGCTCCACGAGGCGACGAACCACTGCGAGCCCGAGGCCGAGCCCGTCGGCGCCCTGCTCGAGCGCCTCTTCGCCCTCGCTGAGCAGGCCGAACACGCGCTCCCGCATCTCCGGCAGCAGCCCGATGCCGTTGTCGGCGACGACCACCACGGCACGCCCGGACTCGATGTTCGCGCGCACCGTGATGCGACCGCCGCGCGGCGTGAACCGGAGCGCGTTGTCGATGAGGTTCACGAGCACCTGTCGCAGTCGCACCGCGTCGCCGTCGACGCGCATCGGCACCGGCGGCATCACGAGCTCGACCGTGTGCAGCTGGGCCTGCGCGCGCATCACGTCCCGGGCCTGCTCGATGATCTCGCGGATGTCGACGGTGGCGCGACGCAGCCGGATCTTGCCGTGCGTCAGGCGGGAGACGTCGAGCAGCTCGTCGACCAGGTGCGCGAGGTGATCGGCCTGACGGCTGACGACGTCGACCGTCCACTGGCGCTGCGCGTCGGTGAGCTCCGACGCGTGGTGCCGCCACAGCTCCACCGCGGCGCGGATCGGCGCGAGCGGGTTGCGCAGCTCGTGCCCGAGCATCGCGAGGAACTCGTCCTTGCGCTTCGACTCGGTGCTCGTGCGCTCGGCCTCGGCGGTGGAGTCGCGACCGTCGAGAATCCACAGGTAGGCGACCGCCGCATTGTCGTCGTCGCGCTGGACGGCGCCCTCGATGCGCACGCGCACCCGGTGCTCGCCGAGCCCGAGTCGCACCCGCTCCGCGCCCCGCTCGAGCTCGCCCGCGGTGAGCCGCCCGAGCAGGTCGCGCCAGCGCTGGCGATCGGCAGCGTCGACGAGCAGCGCGAGCGGCTTGCCGACGAGCTCGGCGGCGGGTTGGCGCAGCAGGCTCATCGCCGCGCGGTTGAGCTCGCGCAGCACGCCCTGGGGATCCGTGACCGCGCACGCGACGGGCGCGTGCTCGAACAGGTCGGCGTAGCGCTGGCGCTCGCGTCCGAGCTCCGCGTTGGCACGCACGAGCGCGGCATTCTGCTCGAACAGCTCCTCTTCGGTGACGCGCAGCTCCTCGACGCACGTGTGCAGCTCCGCGAGCGCACGGTGCAGCAAGGTCGGCGCGTTCTCGGCGCGCAGCGCCTCCTCCCGCAGAGCGTCGAGACGACGATGCAGCTTCGAGAGCCCGAGGCTCGGCTCGCGCGAGGCCATCAGTCCCCCTGCTCCGCGACGGCGTCCATGAGCAGTGTCGCTGCGGCGGGCTTGGTGCCGGGCAGCGGGCTGATCGTCACCTTGCAACGCAGCGCGCGGCCACGGCGATTCACGGCCTCGAGCACGACCACGACCACCTCACCCGTCGCCAGCGCGCCGCGCAGCGGCTCGGCCAGCTGCGCGACGGGCAAGCCGATGTCGAGCGAGGTCAGCAGCTGCCCCTGCACTTCTTCGTTGCGCAGCCCCCACAGCTCCTCGGCGCGCGCGTTCCACACCTGCACCCGACACTCGCCGTCGACGACGACGACGCCGGAGCTGAGGCTGCCCACGATCGCCTGCAGGAATCCGTTGGCCAGGTCGAGATCCCGCTCGCGGGAGCGGAGCAGCCCGTTGGCGGCCTGGAGCTCTTCGTTGGTCGAGCGCAGCTCCTCGTTGATCGTCTCCATCTCCTCGTTGGCCGCCTGGAGCTCTTCGTTCGTGGTCTCCAGCTCTTCGTTCGCCGACTGCAGCTCCTCGTTCGTGGTCTCGAGCTCCTCGTTCGCCGACTGCAGCTCCTCGTACGCGGTCTCGAGGTTCTCGCTGAACTGCTGCAGGTTCTCCTGCATGCGATGGTGGCGGCTGACGTCGTCGAACGTCACCGAGGTCGCCAGCGGCTCGCCTTCGGAGTAGAGCAGCGTGAGCGTCACGTCGAGGAACTGCAGCTCACCGGCCAGGGTCCGACTCACCTCGCTCACGACGGGTCCGCCGTGCTCGCGGGCCCGGTCGAGCATGCTGCGCAGCTCCGCCGGGCGGTACGACAGCTCGAGATCCTGCAATCGCTTGCCGACGTCCGGAGCGGCGAGCCCGAACAGCACCGCCGCGCGCTCGTTGTAGAGCGCGAGCCGATCGCTGCTGTCGAACACGACCTGCGCGACGGGACCCGCGTCGAGTGCGGCGTCGCGCAGGCGTATGCTGGTGCGAGCATTGGGACTGATCATGTCGTCGTTCCCCTCGTCTGTGCTCCGCGTGCGCCGGGTAGCCGCGGCACTGACCCTCGTGAAGATCCGATGCTTGAGCTCGAGCGGCGTGAAGAAGCGCGCATGCGAGAGCAGCATCTCCGCACGCCCCAGGAACAAGTAGCCGCGCTCGGTGAGCGCGAAGTGCAGCTTGCCGAGCACGCGCGCCTGTGTCGGGAGCGTGAAGTACATCAGGGTGTTCCGGCAGAGCAGCAGATCGAGCCGGGAGATCGGGGGATCCGCGGCGAGGTCATGCCGCCCGAAGATCACCGAGCGCCGCAACATGCCGTCGAGCGTGGCGTGGTTGTCGACCTCGGTGAAGTAGCGTCGGCGCAGGGCCGCGGGAACCGGCTCGAGCTGCTCCGACGAATACCGAGCTTGCCGCGCCCGCACGAGCGCGTCGTTGTCCCAGTCCGTCGCGTAGATCTTCACCCGCCGGTAGTAGTCGTCGGGTCCCATGCTCTCGGCGAGCATCATGGCGAGCGTGTAGGCCTCCTCGCCGGAAGCACAGCCCGCGGACCACACGCGGATCGGACGCGAGCTCGCCGTCGCATCCGCGACGATCTTCGGAAGCACGTGCTCGCGCAGATAGGCCCACGACTCCGGGTCGCGGAAGAACGACGTGACGTTGATGAGGATCGTGTCGATGAGCTCGGAGTGCTCGTCGGGGGTGCGGTCGACATGGCGTGCGTACGCAGCGAAGTCCTCGATGCCCACGGCGGCCATGCGCCTGCGGATGCGCCGGGCCAAGGTCGCGCGCTTGTAGCCGGTGAGATCGCAGCCCCGTGCGAGCTTCAGCCCCTCGAGCAGCTCCTCCAGCCCGGGCAGATCCTCGTCCTCGCGCGCAGGCGATGGGTCGCGGACCGCAGGCAGGTCGGCTTCGTCCACGGTCAACCCTCGAGCCCCGGTGTGGCGCGTGAGAGGCCCTCGATGAGCGCACGCACCGTCTGCGCGGCGTCGCGGAGCTCGTCGTGCCGCAGCATGTACTGCTCGGCGCTGAGCGGGCGCGCGGCCGCCCGGTTCTGCTCCGCCATGTCGGCCAGCAGCTGCGCGCGCTCGTCGAGCACGCGTACCGCGACGTCGAGCGCACGCACGGCCTCGTCGCTCTTGGCCGCCAGCAGCACGTGCTCTTCGTAGGCATGACCGATGCGACAGCGAAAGCGCTTGGGCTCGTCGAGCTCCCACAGCGGCCCGCCGCAATCGGGGCAGCTCATCGCAGCGCGGCGGCCGAGGCGATCGTTCAGCGCCACGCCACTGCCGGTGCGCAGTCCTGGCGCGGCCTCGAGCTCGAGCTCGTGCGGCACGAGCACCCGCGGCACCCGCTGGGCCACCGCGCGCGAGATGTGGCCGGCGATCGCGGCCAGCGGGACGACCAGATCGGGCGAGTCGGCGGCGATGGCGTTCTTCGGCATGTCGGGGAAGCGCGCGTCGCTCGGATCTTGCACGATCGCGAGCCCGCCGCAGCGCTTGATCGCCGCCAGCCCCACGCTGCCGTCGTGCATGCTGCCGGTCATCACGACGCCGATCACCGCAGCGCCGTGGAAGACGGCCGCCGAGCGGAACAAGGCATCGACGGCGGGGCGCATGCGGTTCTGCGTGGGCCCGCGATCGAGCGTGACGTGGTCGGCGGCGAGCAACAGATGCAGATCGGGCGGCGCGACGAGCACGACCCCCGGCGTGATCGGCTCGCCGTGCACGGCCATGCGCACGGGCAGCTTGCAGGCACGCGCGAGGATGTCGGCGAGCAGTCGGGGTGCGCCCCGCGAGGTGTGCAGCACGACGAACACCGCCGCGTCGAGATCGGCCGGCAGCTCGGAGAGCACGCGCAGCAGCGCCTCGACGCCACCGCTCGACGCGCCGAGCACGACGATGCGGCGCAAGACCTGTTCGACCGACACACCCCGGTGTACCACCCTTCGGTCGCGGGGCCCGATCGACGCAGCGTGCCTGTCGGCGCCGAGCGACTCGAAGCGCGCGCGTCGGCTCGCGCGCGCACCGAAACCGGGTTCAGGATCCGTGGCGCGCCGGGCGGTATCAGCCTCGCGCGCCAGGATCAGCGGGGCTGACGGGCGAGCCAGGCCCGCAGGCCGCGGATGCGCGCGAGCTCCGAGGCGTCGCTCGACGGGACGCTCGCGAGCATGGACTCGACGAGCATGCGTGCCGTGTCCGCGCCGTGCTCCCACAGGATCTCGCGCAAGAGCGGGTCAGGCTCGGCGTGGGTCGCCTCGTCCGCGTGTCGACCCGGCGTCGACGTCGGCGATGCCAGCGGGAGCCGAATGACATTCGCCGCGAGCTCGCGGCGCTCGATCAACATGCGCGACTCTTCCACACGCCGACGGGCGGCCTGGACGCGCTGCTCCGCATTGCGTCCGCGCGCCTCGGCCGAGGAGCGGCGTGACCGTGCATACAGGAGCTGAAGACACGCGTTGTCCATGGCGCCTCGATAATGCCTAGCATTTCGAGCGTTTCTCGCAAGCCGATCAGCTCGACGCGCCCGAGGACGGGTCCCTTTGGGCATCCGGGCAGTGGCGGCGAATCGCGCCGATGAGCGCGTCGATCGGCACGGGCTTGCCGAGGTAGTCCGCCGCGCCGAGCTCCGACATCGCGCCGCGATGCTCGTATGCGGACAACACCACGACAGGGATGCCGGCCAGCGTAGGATCGTTGCGTTGCTCCTCGCGGAACTGCCAGCCGTCCATGCGCGGCATCATGAGATCGAGCAGGATCACGCAGGGGCGGCGCTGGCCCGCGCGGAGCTGGTCGAGCGCCGCACGCCCGTCCGACGCCCCGACCGCCTCGTAGCCGTGATCGGAGATCAGCTCGATGAGCGACTCGCGAATGTCCGCGTCGTCGTCGACGATCAGGATCTGGTGCGCGGTCATGCCTCTCCTTGCGCGTCGTCGGTCGACCCCTGCGTGCGCGGCAGACGTGCGGTGAAGTATGTACCGCCGCCGTCGCGGCGCTGGGCCGTGAGCCTCCCGCCGTGCGCGATCACGATGCGCTGCGCGACGTAGAGACCGAGGCCCAGCCCGCCGTGGCGGCGCACCGACGCCGCGCGCTCGAACCGCTCGAAGATGCGGCGTAGGTCGGCGTCCTCGATGCCTGGGCCACGATCGCCGATCTGGAGCTCGCACGCGTCGGGCTCGACCAATCGCAGCGCCACATCGACCGGGTGCCCCGCGCCGAACTTGATCGCGTTGTCCACCAGGTTCGAGACCACCTGCTCGAATCGGACGCGATCCCACTCGCCGGTGATCCCCGCCGGTGCCACCACGCGCAGCTCGCAGCGCGCGCGGTCGGCCATCGGGCGCAAGTGCTCGCAGACCTGCGCCACGATCTCACCCATGTCGGCCGGCGCGCGCGCCAGCGTCAAGCGATGGGAGGCGATGCGCGCCACGTCGAGGAGCGTCTCCACGAGCTTGGCGAGTCGGTCGCCGCTCTGCACGGCCCGCGTCAAACGCACGCTCAGCGGATGGGACTCGCGGGCGAGCTGCGCTTGCACGCCGTTCAGGCCCAGCAGCAGCGCGGTGAGCGGGGTGCGGAGCTCGTGCGCGACGACGGCGAGGAACTCGTCGCGCAGCCGCAGCCCCTCCTCGGCTCGAGCCGCGCGCACCCGCTCCTCTTCCAAGGTCACGCGCGCCGTCAGATCGCGGGTGACCTTCGCGAAGCCGATCAGCTGGCCGCTCGGATCGCGCAGGGCGCTGATCACCACGTTCGCCCAGAACCGCGAACCGTCCTTGCGGAGGCGCCAGCCCTCGTCCTCGAACCGACCTTCGCGGCCCGCCACCTCGAGCTCGTGCTGGGGCTTGCGGTCGTCGAGATCCTCCTGCGGATAGAAGCGCTCGAACGAGGTGCCGATGATCTCGTCGGCATCGTAGCCCTTGATCCGCTTCGCACCGCTGTTCCAGCTGGTGACGCGGCCGTTCGGATCGAGCATGAAGATCGCGTAGTCGGTGACGCCCTCGACGATGAGCCGGGCCTGCTCCTCGCTGCGACGCAGCTGCTCCTCGGCGAGCCGACGCGCGGTCAGATCGCGGGTGACCTTGGTGAAGCCGAGCAGGTGGCCGGCTTCGTCGCGGCGCGACGTGATGACGACGTCGGCCCAGAAGCGCGAGCCGTCCTTGCGAACGCGCCAGCCGGTGTCCTCCACCCGCCCCGCGGTCGCGGCCGTCTCGAGCAGCAGCTGCGGGCGGCCCGCCGCGACGTCGTCCGCGGGGTAGAACGTCGAGATGTGCGCGCCGAGGATCTCGCGCGCGCTGTAGCCCTTGATGAGCTCGGCGCCCGCGTTCCACGACGCGACGTGGCCACCGGCGTCGAGCACGAAGATCGCGTAGTCCCGCACGCTCTCGACCAGCTGACGGAACAGCTGCTCACTGGCGCCACCGGGGTACGTCGCGCTCATCCGACCATCGACTTGGTGGCATGAGAGGTCCTTAAAGTCCAGGCAGCCGCTGCGCTGCACGAGGAGCGTCGGCCGGAGGCCCCCGACGGAAGTCCCACCGTGAACGCGGATCACGGGATCGACCCGTCGGCCGAGCAGCCTCCGCGGGGACCGGGCCGCGTCCTCGGGACCGCGCCGGCCCCGAGTCGTGCGGAACGGGCCCTGCGCGGCGAGCCCGAGCCGCTCAACGAGCGCGATGCGTGCGGCTGCGCGGGAGCTCCGGCAAGGTCTGCTGCACCTCGTCGTAGCCGCGCCATGGATCGATACCCGCGCCGACGCGCTGTCGCGCCTGCGCGATCGAGAACTGCGGCTGCGCGTCGAGCTCGTCCCATCCGAGCGGCATCGCCACGAACGCGCCCGGACGAGCGCGCGTGGAGAACGGACAGATCGCGGTGGCGCCCCGCCCGTTGCGCAGGTAGTCGATGAAGATCTTGCCCACGCGCTTGCTCTTCGTGGCCTGCGCGACGAAGCGACGAGGAGCCTCGCGCACGCGCTCCTCGGCGAACGCACGCGACCAGGCCTTCACCGCCTCGAAGTCGGCCTCGGGCACCAAGGGCACCACGACGTGCAGCCCCTTGCCACCGGTCGACATCACGAAGCTCGTCAGTCCTGCTTGCTCGAGCGCGTCCCGCATCGTCACCGCGGCCTCCGCCACGGTGGCATACGGCACGGACGGATCGGGATCGAGGTCGAGCACCATGCGATCGGGCAGCTCGAGCTGGTCGCGACGCGAGCCCCACACGTGCAGCTCCAGCGCACCGAGCTGCACGGTGCCCACGAGCCCCTCGGCGCTCTCGACCGCGAGGTAGACCTCGCGCTCGCCGTCGTCCTCCTCGACCTCGAACGTGATCACCCCGGGCGGCAGCGCGTGGCCGGCGTGCTTCTGGTAGAAGCAGGGCTTGCTGGTGCCCTCGGGGCAGCGCAGCAGCATCAAGGGACGACCGCGCAGGTGCGGCAGCATGGCCGGTGCGATCGCGGCGTAGTAGTCGGCGAGCGCGAGCTTCGTGATGCCGACGTCGGCGAACAGCACCTTGTTCGCGTTGGTGATCGCGACACCGGCCGGGCGGTCGTTCGCGACGGCGATGGGCGGCGCGGTCGGAGCGGAGGGCGCACCGGTCGGGGCCGGGCGCTCGCGCACCACCGCGCTCGCCGGCTTGTCCTCGCGCAGGCCCTGGAACGACGGATGCCGCAGCCGACCGTCGCTCGTCCACTCGGTGAACGCGACCTCGCCGACCAGGCGCGGCTCGACCCAGTGCACGCGCGCGAGCCCGGGCGCACGCGGTCGCTCGCGCAGCGGCGTGGTCTTGCGCGCGAGCGGCTCGAGCTTCGCGAAGAGTGCCTGGCGATCGTCGCGCGTGAAGCCGGTGCCCACGCGCCCGGCGTAGACCAGCTCGCCGTCCTCGTGCACCGCGAGCACGAGCGAGCCGAACCCGTCCTTTTCGTGCGTCGGGGGCGTCCAGCCGACGATGACGAGCTCCTGACGCTGCAGGCACTTGATCTTCAGCCAGTCGCGACCGCGGCCGCCACGGTAGGGCCCGTTCGCGCGCTTCGAGACGATGCCCTCGACGCCGAGCTCGCACGCGGCCGCGAAGAACTTCCCGCCCTGCCCCACGACGTGCTCGCAGTAGCGGATGAACGGCGGGGCGCCGGCGCAGATCCGCTGCAGCTCGCGCTTGCGCTGCAGGAGCGGCAGCGGTCGCAGATCGCGGCCGTCGACGTGCAACAGATCGAACGCGAAGAAGACGAGATTCGGACGGTGCTTGCGGCCGAGCGCCTCGGTGAGCTTGCCGAACACGGTGCGGCCGTCGGGCTCGACCCACACCAGCTCGCCATCGAGCACCGCCTGCGTGCAGTCGAGTCCCCGCACCGCCTCCACCAGCTCGGGCACGCGCGAGGTCCACTCGATCTGGTTGCGGCTGCTCAGCGTGACCGCGTCGCCGTCGCGTCGGCACTGGATGCGGTAGCCGTCGAGCTTGATCTCGTGCAGCCACTCGTCGCCCTCGGGTGCGGTGTCGACCAGCGTCGCGAGCTGGGGCTCGACGAACTCGGGGAGCTCGCTGTCGGCCGCCGGCACCTCGTCGTCGGTGCGGCGCTTCTTCGTGGGCTTACCCGGCGCGCGTGCGGCCGTCTTGCGCGTGGCGGTCTTGCGCGCGGCCGTCTTGCGGGCGGGCGGCACGGCCGGGCCGCTGCCCGTGATCGCGCGCGCGCGGGCGAGCTGCTTCGCGGTCGCGCCCTCTTCCGCGGCGATCTCGTCGAGCGCGCGCGCGGTCGCGACGCTGCGGGGCGCGTCGTCGACGATGTCGCCGCCCTGCGTCGCGTGCTCGTCCTTCGACTTCAGCAGCAGCCACTCGTCCTCGCCGCGCTTCAGCTTCACCAGCACGAACTTGCCGTGCAGCTTCTCGCCGTGCAGGAGGAACTCGAGCTTGCCGGCGGCCAGCCCGGCGTGCGGATCGCCGAGCGGCTCCCAGCTGCCGCGATCCCACAGGAGCACCGTGCCGCCGCCGTACTCGCCCTCGGTGATGACGCCCTCGAACGATCCGTAGTCGACCGGATGATCCTCGGTCGCGACCGCGAGCCGCTTGTCGCCCGGCACGAGGCTCGGGCCCTTGGGGATCGCCCACGACTTCAGCACCCCATCCAGCTCGAGCCGGAAGTCGTAGTGGAGCCGACGTGCGGCGTGCTTCTGCACGCAGTACGAGCGGCCCTCGTCGGTGTCGGGGACGAGGCCGGCAGGCTCGCGCGTCCGCTCGAAGTCACGCTTCTCGCGGTAGCGGGCGAGCGAGTCGCTGGTCGTGGCCACCGGCGCCATGGATCATGCCGACTTGCGCGCGCGCGTGGTGCGACTCGTGCGCTTTGCGGCGTGGGCCGCCGCGGGCACGCGCTTCTTCGCGGCCGTCTTGCGCTTGGTGCCCGTCGGTCGCGCCCGTGCACTGGCCTCCTTCGCGTGCGGCTTCGCCCCGTCGCCGCGCGCCTCCATGCTCTTCTGCAGCAGCGGCATGAGGTCCACGACCGCCGTGCCGGGTCGCTCCGGGGCCTCGGGCACCTCGAGCGGCTCGGTCTCGCCTTCCGCACGCTTGCGCTCGATCATCGCCATCACGTCGGCGAAGTAGGTGTCCTGGTAGCGGTCGGGATCCCAGTCGGAGTCCATGCTCGCCACGAGCTGCTCGGCCATCTCGAGCTCCTTCGGCTTCACCTCGATGTCCTCGGCGGGCAGATCGAGCTTGTCGGTGCCGCGCAGCTCGTCGCCGAACCGCAGGAGCACGAGCGCGAGCGCGTCGTCCTTGGTGGTGAGCGCCGCGAGGTGCTGCCGCGTGCGCAGCACGATGTTCGCGATGCCGATCTTGCCGGTGCGCTTCAGCACCTCGCGCAGCAGCACGTAGGCCTTGGCGCCCTGCTTGCGCCCGGGCTCGAGCCAGTACGGGCGGTCGTAGTACGAAGGATGGATGTCGGCGCCGTCGACGAAATCGAGGATCTCGATGCGCTTGACCGTCTCGACGTTCGCGTTCGCGAGCTCCTCCTCGCTCAGCAGCACGAGCTCGCCGCCTTCTTCGTGGGCCTTGACGATGTCCTCCCACGCGACGGGCTCGCCGGTGTTCTTGTTGATGCGCTCGTAGCCGATCGGCGATCGGTCGCGCCGATCGACGAGGTGCAGGTCGAGCTCGTGGGATTCCTCGGCCTTGACCAAGGACACCGGGATCTCGACGAGCCCGAAGGAGATGGTGCCTTTCCAGATCGCTCGCGCCATGTTCGCCGCTTCGCTTCCGACCCTGCCCGTGGGTCGACGAGAGCTTGTGACCTGCACCGCCACGATCAAATGTGCGCACGTGCGATTGCCGTGTGCGTCGAGCGATCCGGCGACGCGCGAGCGCATCGCGAGCGCGCGTCTCGGCACACCCGTGCGTCGGAGGCACAACGCGATCACGGGCCGGGTTGCGTCGTGACTCGAAACGGCGTGTGGCATGTGCACTGCTTGTCCGGGCAGACATGCAGCCCGACGCCGTGCGAGTCCCCAGCGCCGTCCCCGCCTGGTCGATGCTCGCGGTCGCGCGCGCTCGTGCGGCCCGCCCCCGATCCGGCTGGGCGCGCTACGAACGGCTCGCCAGCGTCACGCTGGTGCCCTTCTCGCTCGGCTTCGCGTGCATGCTGATGGCCGCGATGTCGATCGTCAGCTGGCCCGTCGCGCTCGCGGTGGCGTTGGTGGGCTCGGTCGTCGCAGCGAAGCTGCGGGGGTCCTTCGTCGGCCGGAGCTGGCGCGAGCGCAACGAGCAGGCGGCCCGCGAGTGCGCCGCGGTGCAGCTCAAGCGCGAGCTGCAGGCGCGACTGCCCGCCGATCAGCGCGAGGAGCTGGCCCGGCTCGAGCTCCTCGTCGAGCACGTGCGCGCACAGCCCGGACCGTTCGGGCAGGACGGTGGCGGCTCGCCGCTCGTCACCCGGCTCGACGGGCTCATCGTCACGTACGTCGACCTCGCGCTCGAGCTCGGGCGATCGATCGCGGCCTTCGCGGCGACGGCCGACGACGTGCCCGCGACGGACGAGCGCGCTGCGGAGCTCGACGGCACCCGTGCTCGCTACGGACGGATCGCCCAGCTGCGCACGCAGGCGCGCGAGCTGTGCCGGCGACGCATCGCCCGGCTGCGCGCCGATCTCGGCGGCGTCGGTCAGCTCATCCGCCTCGTGCACGAGCAGACGCTCGCGGCCGGCATCGCGAGCGACGAGGTCGCGCGCACGCTCGGCGAAGTGCTCGACGAGGCCGAGCTCGCCCGTCAGGCCCGCGAGGAGCTCGAGGGCGTGCTGCCCCGCAGAACACAGCCCGCGATGCCGCCGTTCGGCGGCGAGCTGCCGCGCGCCCTGCCCTGCGCCTCGTGAGTGCGCGGTCGAGGGCGACACCAGGTGAGCGCGGGCGCGCGTGCGCATGCGCGACGCGGGGATACCGGCGCGCACGAGTTCGCCGGGATCATGGGGCTCTACGCGAGGGCTCGCCGCATGCAGTGCAACGCGCGGGAGCCCGTGCACATGAACGCCGCATCGTCATCGCGAGCCACTGCGATCCTCGCCGTCGCACTGGCGCTCGCGTCGCCGCTGGGCTGCACGTCCGGCGCCGCGCTCGAGGACGACGGCACCGGCACCGGCAGCGACGGCGCCGGCGAGGCCCGGCACTGCGCGGACGACAACGGCTCGATCACGCTGCCGCCGGGCTTCTGCGCCGCCGTCTTCGCCGACGAGGTCGGAGCGCCGCGCCACCTCGCGGTGTCGCCGGGCGGCATCGTGTTCGCCGCGCTCGCCGAGCCCCACGAGGACGGGGGCGTGCTCGCGATGGCGGACGACGACGACGACGGCGTCGCCGATCGGCAGGTGTACTTCGGTCAGGGCTCCGGTAGCGGCATCGCGTGGAAGGACGGCTTCCTCTACTTCGCGCGCGACGAGTCGATCGTGCGCTGGGCGATGGCCCCCGACGACCTCGAGCCGAAGGGCGAGCCCGAGCTGCTGGTCGCGGGGCTGCCCGAGGACGGCGACCACGTCGCGAAGACGCTCGTCGTCGACGACGCGGGCACGATGTTCGTGAACATCGGCTCGGCGTCGAACGCCTGCCAGCTCGACAATCGCGAGCCCGGCTCTCCGGGCCTCGATCCTTGTCCCGAGCTCGAGCGTCGCGCGGGCATCTGGCGCTTCTCGGCCGACACGCCCCGCCAGCTCGGCGACGACGGCGAGCGCTTCGCGACCGGCATCCGCAACGCCGTCGCGCTGACGATCGATCCCACGAGCGGCAGGCTCGTGGCGCTGCAGAACGGGCGCGACCAGCTGTTCGAGAACTGGCCCGAGCTCTACGACGACGCGGACGACGATCGGCTACCGAGCGAGGAGCTGCTGCTCGTGCAGGAGGGCCACGACTACGGCTGGCCGTACTGCTACCACGACGCCGAGCTCGGCGAGATGGTGCTCGCGCCGGAGTACGGCGGCGACGGCACGATGCTCGGGCGCTGTGCCGCAGTCGACCGACCGGACGCGTGGCTGCCGGCCCACTGGGCGCCGCTCTCGGTCTTCTTCATGCGCGGCTCGATGTTCCCCGACCGCTATCGCGAGGGTGCATTCGTCGCGTTCCACGGCTCGCGCTTCGAGCCCGAAGCGACCGGCGAGCTGCCGGGCTACCACGTCGGGTTCGTGGCGTTCGAGAACGGACGCCCCACCGGCGACTTCCACGTGTTCGCCGACGACTTCGCCGGCGGCGAGCGCCCGCTGCCCGACGCAGCGGAGCATCGACCGATGGGGCTCGCCGAGGCCACCGACGGATCACTCTACATCGGCGACGACCAGAGCGGTCGCATCTGGCGCGTCTACTACGATCTCGGGAGGCTCCCATGAAGGCACGTGTCACGCTGCTCGGTCATCCTGTCCACCAGATCCTGGTCGCGGTGCCGATCGGGCTGTTCGTCATCGCGGTGATCTTCGACATCATCGTGGCGTTCAAGCCGATGGAGCAGCTCTCGACCGCGTCGTTCTGGAACATCTCCGCCGGCGTCCTTGGTGGCCTCTTCGCCGCCGTGTTCGGGCTGCTCGACTGGACGAAGATCCCCAAGGGCACGCGCGCGAAGCGGCTCGGCATCTTCCACGCGATCGTGAACGTGGCGGCGGTCGCCGCGTTCGCGGGGGCCGCGGTGCTGCGCTGGGAAGAGCCCGCCTACTTCGCGACGACGGCCGCGCTCGTGCTCGAGCTGGTCGGCTTCGTCGTGGTGGGCGTGGGCGGCTGGGCGGGCGGCGAGCTCGTCGATCGCCTCGGGATCGGCGTGCACGAGCACGCGCATGCCGATGCGCCGAGCGAGCTGTCCGGGCGCTCGATCACCGGCAACGCGACGCCGCGCGCCGACGAGCCGCGCATCCCCGTCGACGGCCACCAAGGCCTGCTGAGTTAGTTAGTTTTGGTCGCGCCTCCGGCGCTCTTCCTGGCGCGCGCAGCCGTGCTCGCTGTCCGCCGTGGCGAAGCCACGGCGGGCTCGAGTCGCCGTCGCTCGCCGATCACTTCGTCGGCAAGGTCGGCGCCTTCGCCAGCGTGCGCACGCAGACGACGCGGCCGCCGGTCCAGCGCACCGGCGCGGTGCCCATCTTCGCGGACTTCGTGTTCCACACGACGCGGCTCTTGCCGAAGGTGTCGCCTTCGGTCTGCGACCAGAACTTGCCCTCGGGCAGCAGCTCGCCCGAGGTGAGCGAGCCGAGCTCGCCGACCCCCGGCAGTCGCCAGTCGGCGACGCCGTCGATCTCGAGCTTCTCGCAGTAGGCCTGCGCGCCCTTCCACGCCATCTTCGCGGGGGTCTTGTAGACGCGCTTGCCCTTCTTCTTGCGCGGCTCAGGCGAGACCAGGAGGATGTCGAGCGCGCGGAACTTCTGCCCGACGAGGCCGGCGTAGATCGACTGGATCTCCACCTCGTCGACGCGCGGCGCTTCGTCGTCGACCGGCTCGGCCGCCAGCGGCGGTGGCGGTGGCGTGTCCGCGACCGGCTTCGGTTCCTCGGGCACCGCGATCACGACCTCGGGCTCGGCCGGCGCCGGCACGGGCACCGGCACGATCACCGGGCTCGCGACCGCGACCACGGCCGGCGCCGCGACGGCCGGTGCGGCCTCGGGCGCAGGCGCCACGTGATCACGCGCGCGCTCGTAGAGCGAGGCCCACGATTCCTTCACCTGCGTCACGTCCTGCGCGGTGGGCTCGGGCGTGCTCCGGCTCGCCGCGATCACGAACACGAGGCCGAGCGCAGCGGCGGTCGCGGCCGCGATCGCGAGCTTGCGTCGACGGCCCGGCAACACGTCGGCCTCGAGCTCGACGTCGAGCACCGGCACCGAGCCGGACAGCGGTGCATGCATGGTCTGACGCGGCGGCGCGGGCGGGGGGAATCCGCTCGCCCGTGCGTCGGGGATCGCCGGCACGACGCCGATGAACGTGGTGGGCCGCGTACCCGAGCTCTCGGAGAGCCCGTGCACCGCACCGAGGCGCACCGACGTCGGGCGCCGCACGTGCGACGCGACGATGCCCGCGGCGGCGAGCCGCTCTGCGACGTCGATCGCTCCGTTGGCCTCGTCGATCGCGATCGCGACGATGCGCCGGCCGGGCACGCCGGCGTGCATCAGCTTCGTGCGCAGCTGATCGGTGAGCAGCGCGGGCAGCTCGGCGGAGACGAGCAGCACGAACGCGGCCTCGCGCAGCCGCGTCGCCGCGGCGAGCAGCGGATCGCCGCGACTCTCCAGCCCCGACGCGACCTCGACCTCGAAGCCCGCGGCGACGAGGCCCTCGAGCATCGGCGGCAGCAGCAGCCGGTCGTCCTTGGCGCATCCCAGCACCACCGTGGGGAGCACGTCCCGGGTCGACGACGGCGTTTGCATAGACCATTTCACGTATCATCAGATACCTATTCGTCACGATCCAATCTGCAAGTCGCCGGAGGGCCAGGGCAATTCCCCGCGGGGATCGGGCCCGCTGCGCGTGAATGCGCGTCGCACGCGACGGCACGGTCGGCCTCGTCGCGCACGCTCGTCGGGATGGCTGCCGCGGCCTGTAAGGCGGAGGCTGCCTGGCGATAACCCACGAGCACACCGTGACCCGCCCCCCGCCGCAGCTCTCGCTCGCGCGCGCGCCGGAGCGCGCGACCGATCCGGCCGGCCCCGACCCGGCGGCGATCGTGCGCGCGCTCGAGGGCGACGTCGCGGCGTGGGCGACGATCTACGCGGCGTACTACGGCCGCGTCTTCCGCCAGCTCCGCTATCTGTGCGGCGACCGGCACACCGCCGAAGAGCTCACGCAGGACACGTTCGCCCAGGCGATGGCATCGCGTGCTCGCTACGATCGCGCTCGGCCCTTCCTCGCGTGGCTGCGGGGCATCGCGCTGAACGTCGCGCACAACCGTTGGCGCAAGGAGCAAGGTGGTGCGCGTGCGCATCGCAAGCTCGCGCTCATCGCCGACGCGCGTCCGCGACCCGACGATCCGGCGGAGCGTCAGCTCGAGCTCGCGCGCAGCCAGGCGCTGTATGCCGCGCTCGCCGAGCTGCCCGAGCGCTGGCGCGAGGCGTTCGTGCTGAAGGAGCTGCACGAGCTGTCCGCTGCCGAGGTGGGTGAGCTCGTCGGCGCGACCGAGAACAACGTCGCCGTCCGCGTGACGCGGGCGCGACAGCGGCTGCGCGAGATCCTCGGCGACCATGGTTGGATCGAAGGGCAGGCGCAGGCGTGAGCGTCGACGACGACGAGCTCGAGCAGCTGCGCGGCGCGGCGATCGTGCTGGCCGAGGACGAGGAGGAGCTGCCGCCGCCCGGGGGCTTCGCCGACGTGCTCGCGCGGGCCCACGCGCTCGCGGCCCAACCACCGGACGACGGGCTCGCGCCGCTCATCCGCGCCGCGCGTCGGCTCGCGGAGCAGGACGCCGAGGAGCGCGAGGCCGAGGGCCTGCCACCACTGCGCAACCGCGCGCTGCAGCGCTGGGTCGCGCCCGCGGCGATCGTGCTCCTCGCGGCCGCGTCTGCGCTGCTCGTGATCGGTGGGCTCTCGTGGGTCGCGCAGCGCGGTGACGAGGCGGCCCGCTCGCAGGCGGTGGACAGCGCCCAGGGCGGCGGGAGCACGCCGCAGTCGGCGAGCGAGCGCGCGGTCGTGCCACGGCGCGAGCGGACGCCGAGCACACCCGAAGCGCCACAGGCCGATGCGACGACGGGCGCGCTGCCGATGCCACCTGCCGTCGACGAGCCCCCGCCACCGCGCGCGGTCGTCAAGAAGGTCGAGCTCGAGGAGCGGCTGCGGGCGCTGGCCGACGCGGCCGAAGCTGCGCTGGCCCGCGGCGAGCTGCAGCTGGCCGACGACACGCTCGCGAAGCTCGTCGCGATCGGCGGGAAGCATCGCCTGGTCGAGCTCGCCTATGGCGATCGCTTCACCATCGCGCACCGACGCGGCATCATCGCGGAGCAGACCAAGCTGTGGCGGGCCTACCTCGATCGATTCCCCCACGGCCGCTTCGCCGACGACGCGCGCGCGGGGCTGTGCAGGCACGCGCCCGAGGCCACGCAGGCGAAGTGCTGGCAGGACTACCTCGACGCGTTCCCGAAGGGCGCCTACCGGGCGGCGGCGCGGCGCTCGATCGAGTCCGACGGCGCCCCGTGATCCGCGACGCCGCGCTCGTCCTGCTCGCGCTCGTGGTCGCATCGATCGGCGCGTGCAAGGTGCGGGACCTCGACATCCCGCTCGACGGACCCGGGACCACCACCGACGCGAGCACCACCACCGACGGCATCGACTACGACGCGCTCTGTGAGCTGGTCGGGGACTGCTGCCTCACGCCGAACAGCTCGGAGTGCTGCACGAACCCCGGCGCGCCCTCGTGCTGCCTCGTCGACTCCGAGAATCCCTGGTGTTGCGATCCGCTCACCGATTCGTGGTGCTGCAGCGATCCCGACAACGACGCCTGCTGCGTCGAGCCGGGCGACCCGGCCTGCTGTCTCGCGGAGCGCCATCCCTGGTGCTGCACCTCGATCGACGATCCCGAGTGCTGCTCCGACTACGACGACCCGCAGTGCTGCCCGAACGACGAGGTGCCCTGCTGCGCCGACGACGACATCTGCTGCCTCGAGCCCGAGTCCATCTGCTGCGAATTCCCGCAGAGCGACTGCTGCCTCGATCCGTTCGGAGTCTGTTGCAGCGCGCCGGAGTCGGTGTGCTGCGCCGAGAATCCGCCCGACGGTTGCTGCGAGGAGTTCGACGAGACGGACATCTGCTGCTTCCAGCCGGACATGTGCGTCTGAAGCCATGTCGCCGTTCTTCGCAGCCTGGTTGATGCTCGCCGCGCCCGCGGCGGCCGGATCCGCCGAGCCCGCGACCGCCACACCCGTCGCGAGCGCGCAGCCGCTCGTCTTGCGCGTCGCACCCGAGGACTTCGCGCAGCTGCGCGAGGCGATCGAGACCCGGCTGCCGAGCGTCGCAGTGCAGCCGCACCGCGCCGCCGTGCTCGAGGCGCTGCGCGGACGCGACCTGCTCTACGCCGAGCTGGCCCCGAGCGCGACGGCCGGCGAGCTCCGCCTCGTGATCATCCTGCGCGACGGTCGCTCGTTCGAGCGCACGTTCGCGGTCGACGAGACCGATCGCCTGCACTCGATCGCGACCACGATCGCCAACACGATCGCGGCGATCCGCGAGGAGAGCATCGCGCCGACCAGCACCGACGTCGCGATCCCGGCCGCCGATCCCGAGCCCGCGACCGCGCCTGCGACCGTCCCTCCGCCGCTGCCGAGCAGCGCGCCCACCGAGGACGAGCGGAGCGCACCGCCGACGATCCTCGGCCTGCACTCCGCGCCGCGTCGCATCGAGCTCGGGCTCTCGGCCTGGGCTGCGCCGCTCGTCGGGCTGGGTCCGCACGACGTCGCCCCGCCCCAGGGCACCACCGGGCTCGACGTCGACCTCCGCCTGCCCAAGGGCGCGCTCGTCGGCGTCGGCGGACGCTACGGCACGCGCGGCAAGCACGACGTGCGCGTGCACCGGATCGCGGTGACGCTCGTCGGCGGCTACGATCTGCGCCGCCGCGACTTCGAGCTGCGCATGGCCGCGGGCCTCGTGCTCGAGCCCTGGCTCGTGCGCGCGTCGAGCACCTCGCGTACACCGCGAGACGACGCCGGAAGGAAGGGCGGACCGCTCGTCGGTGCGATCGTCGGGCTGGCACCGGGGTGGTACTGGCGACGCCACGTCGGCTCGGCGGTCGCGCTGCGGCTCGGCATGCGGGCCCAGCTGCAGCTCGCATCGCTCGGCTCGGGCGGCATGGCGCGGGTTCGCTACGTGCGCGACGCAGCACCGGTCGAGGTCGCGCGCCTCGGCGGCGCGGAGGTCATGCTCGGCATCGACGCGACGATGTGGATCACGCTGCGCAAGCGCAGCTGATCCGTGCGCGGCGAGCCAGTCCGTGCGCGGCGAGCCAGTCCGTGCGCGGCGAGCCAGTCCGTGCGCGGCGAGCC
>CAZFKC010000018.1:89256-96016 GCA_964519175.1 uncultured Nannocystaceae bacterium | reverse complement strand
TGCGCGGCGAGCCAGTCCGTGCGCGGCGAGCCAGTCCGTGCGCGGCGAGCCAGTCAGTGCGCGGCGAGCCAGCGCGTGGCCTCGTCGACGACCTCGGGATCGCCTTCGTCGTCGGGTGCACGGGCGAGCGCGAGCGCCGAGCTGGCCAGCTCGCGCGCCCGCGCGTGCTCGCCCTGCTCCCACAGCGCCCTCGCGAGCGCGAAGCCGGACTCGGCGCGCAGGCCCGCAGGCGCGACCAGCTCGGTACGCGACGCGTGCGCGTACTCGAGGTGCGGCAGCGCCTCGTCCGCACGACCGAGCTCGAAGAGCGAGCGCCCGATGTCGAGCCGTGCCTGGGCCACGAGCGGGTGATCGAGGCCCCGCGTCTGCGCCCAGACCTCGCGCGCGCGCTCGAACAGCGGCAGCGCCTCGGCGTGGCGCCCGAGCTTGCGCAACACGACGCCGATGCCCGCCTCCGAGAACGCGATCGCGCTGGGGTCGACCGCGTCGAGCGACTTGCGGATCTCCAGCGCCCGTCGGTGCAGCGCGAGCGCATCCTCGAAGCGACCTTCCGTGCTCGCGAGCGTGGCGAGATCGCCCCAGGCCTCGGCCACGTCGGCGTGGCCGAGCGGATGGAGCTTCTGCACGATCGCGAGCTGACGCTCGTGTGCGCGGCGTGCAGCCGCGAAACGACCGGCGTCGCGGTACATCCGCCCGACGTTGGCGAGCGCATGCCCGACATGGGGATGCTCGTCCCCGTACGCGCGCTCCCAGATCGCGAGCGCGCGCTCGTAGTGCTCGGTCGCCTCGGCGTTGCGCCCGAGATCGGCGAGCACGTTGCCGATGTTGTTCGCGATCATCGCGATCTCGGGGTGCTCGGGCCCGTACACGCGCTCCCACAGCGCGAGCGTCGCGCGATAGCCGGCGAGCGCGTCGTCGAGCCGGCCGAGGCCATAGTCGACATTGGCGAGGTTCGACAGCGCGAGCCCCACGTCGGGGTGCTCGGGCCCGAGCCCGCGCTCGAACACCTCCAGCGCGCGCTCGAAGTGCGCGCGTGCGCCTTCGTTGTCGCGCAGCTCGTGGCACACCGCACCGAGCCCCATCTCCGTGCCGGCGATGTCGGCATCGTCGGGGTCGAGCACGCGCATGCGGATCTCCAGCGCCTGCTCGTAGTGCTCGCGCGCCGGCTCGAGCTGGCCGCGATCGGCCTCCAGCGCACCGCGCATGTGGTACCAGGTGGCGCGCAACGCCGGGTCGTCGCCGTCGCGGAGGATCGCGGCATCGGCACGCACCTGCGAGCGCTCGGCTTCGTCGAAGCGAGCGAGCAACGCCCCGGTGTCGCCGAAGATCGCCAGCCATGCGCGCGCGGCCACGCGATCGGCACGCCCGGCCTCCGCGCTCCAGGCCGCACGCTCGTAGCTCGCGAGCGCCGCGACGGGCGCGCCCGTGCTCGACTGCAGCTCGCCGAGCGTGAGCGACGCCTCGGCGATCGTCGACAGGTGCCCGAGCTCGTCGGCCTGCCGCGCGAGCGGCTCGGCGATGGCGAGCCCCTCGTCGTAGCGACCGGCGGCCCGCAGCGCACGGGCGCGATCGATCTGCGCGCGCAGCTCGGAGATCCGCGCACGCTCGCCCGGATCGTCGGGCAGCGGCGCCGCGGCTCCGAGCGCGAGCGTGTCGCCGCACGAGCGTGGATCGCCGAGCTCACGCGTCGCACGCACCGCATCGTCGAGCACGTCGGCGTCGGCGGTGGCGAGCACGCCGAACAGCGCGTCGAGCTCCGACGCACGGCGCTCGAGGCATTCTTCGGAGAGCGCGAGCAGGGCCGGGCTCTGCTCGTGGCGGACGTGGGTCGCCTCGCAGGCGGAGCGGGACACCTCGGCCCAGCGCGCGGCCCAGGCGTCGACGAGCGTGACGACGCGCTCCGCGGTCGCGCTCGCATGGGGGCGATGGGCGGCCGCGAGCGCACCCGAGAGCTGTGCACGGCGCTCGTCGTCCCAGTGGTCGGCGAGCCCGGGCGTTCCGTCGCATGGATCCGGCGCTTCGGCCCACGCGCGGTACGAGACGATCGCCCCGGTCGCCACGACGCTCGCAGCGGCCGTCGCCGCGAGCCAGCGCCGCCGCACCGCGGCCGGGTCCGCGACGAGTGCGTCGAGCAGCACGTTCATGCTCGCGTGACGATCGCTCGGCGCCGGTGCGAGCCCACGCAGGAGCAGCCGATGCACGCGGCGCGGCACCTTGGTGGTCCGTGGCGGCGCGACGAAGCGCGAGGCGAAGGCCGCGTGCGCGAGCTCCGACGCGTTCGTGCCCGGCAGTGGATGCCGCCCGTACAGCGCCTCGAAGAGCGTGACGCAGAAGCCGTACTGATCCGTGGCGGGCCCGACCGCATCGCCGGTGTGTTGCTCGGGAGCCATGTACGCCGGCGTGCCGACGACCGTGCCGGCCAGCGTCAGCGCCTCGCGCGTCCGCCCAGAGCGCGTCCATCCATCCAGGCTCGGCGCGCTGTCGTCGTCGCGGCCACGGGTACGCGCGAGGCCGAAGTCGACGACGCGCGCCTGACCGTTCTCCTCGACGACGAGGTTCGCGGGCTTCACGTCGCGGTGCACGAGCCCCGAGGCGTGCGCGGCCGCGAGCCCCCGGCCCGCGCCGATCATCACGGTCAGGATCTCGCGCCAGCTCGGCCGCGTCTCGTCGAGCCACTGCCGCAGCGTGCGGCCCGGCACGTACTCCATCGCGACGAACACCTCGTCGTCGAGCGTACCGACGTCGTAGACGCCGACGACGTTGGGATGGTGCAGCTGCGCGAGCGCCTGGGCCTCGCGCACGAGTCGGGCCTGCGCCTGGGCCTGCGTCGCGCCGTCGATCGATCCGCGCGCACGCACGAGCTTGAGCGCGACCTTGCGGTCGAGCTCCGGATCGTAGGCGAGGTACACGACGCCCATCCCGCCCTTGCCGAGCACGTCGAGCACGACGAAGCGACCGAGCTGCGTGCCCGGCTGCCGGATCGGCGACGGCAGCAGGACACGCGCCGGCTCGGACTCGGGCGCCGCATCGAGCACCGCCTTCTTGGTGATCGAGTCGGCCCCGCTGCGCCGCAGGTCGCTGGGCTCGTCGCTGGCGTCGCCCATCGTCATCCAGCCTGAAGGATGATGCGCGCGCGTTCAACCGGCTGCGCGCGGGGGCTCGTCACACGTTGCACGCGCAGCCTCCGTCCCAGCCCATCCAGCAGTCGTACTCGACGCTGCAGTCGTCGTAGGCGTCGCAGTCCCCGAGCCCGCCGTTCTCGCGGGTCAGCTCGGCGCCGCAGCCCGCGTCGCACACGGACTGCGCGTCCCAGCCGCAGCTCGCCGCGTCGCCCCCGACGTAGATCGGCGCGTCGTGGTTGCCGTCGCCGTAGTCGCAGACCTCGCCCGCCTCGAGCCAGCCGTTGCCGCACCGCGGGCCACACTCGCAGCCGCCGGTGGCCGACGACATCCAGCAGTCCATGCCCTGATCACACCAGTCGTGGATGTCGCAGTCGTGATCGAGCCCGCCGTTGTCGAGCGTGAGCCAGCGGCCGCAGCCGGCCTCGCACACCTCCTGCAGATCGTCGCCGCAGCTCCACCCGTCGCCGCCGCGGTAGAGCGTCGCGCCGTCGTTGCCGGCCCCGAAGTCGCACTGCTCGGTGGCCTCGATCGCTCCGTTGCCGCACTGCCACGGCCCCGCCACGTAGATCGCGTCGATGGTCGCGAAGTCGCCCGCGCTGAGCACCGTGTTGCGCGGGATCAGTCCGCCGTCCTTGCGCAGGATCGTGTTGCGACCCTCGATGCCGAACGCGGCGCTGTCGTAGTGCATGACCGACGCGAAGTCGTACTGTCCGAGGTTCACACCCCCGCCCTGCTCGAGGAACGTCTGGAAGTTGTGGCGCTGATCCTCGGGGATGTTGTCCCAGAAGATGTCGACGTATTGGTCGCGATCGCTGCGCGACTGCTCGTGGTAGATGCCGAGCGCGTGCATGAGCTCGTGCGCGACGATGTAGTCCCACTCGCAGCCCTCGCCGAGCGTCACCTGCTGACGACCGCCGACGCGACCGATGAACGACGAGCAGCCGCCGTCCGGCACGAACCGGATCGCGACGTAGTCGGGCTGGTCGGTGCGCTCGACGAACGCGACGTGCGTGTTGGCGCCGAGGAGTGCGATCGCAGCGACGGCCGCAGCGCGATGGGCATCCGGTAGCTCCTCGAAGGCGTAGTAGAGCGTGCCGTTCGGCCACGCCCGCTCCGGGATCGCTGCGCCGCGGTCCGGCTCGCGCTCGCCGAGCTCCACCGCCGTGAAGTCGTCGACGTCGCCGAGCACCACGTCGCCATCGAGGATCGCCTGCCCGTCGACGATCTCGTAGTGCACCAGCTGCATGGCCCCGCCGATCGGGAACCAGCCCTGCCCGACGCTGCGCCGCTCGACATCGCGCGGGTCGTCGTCGCCCTCGTCACAGCCCGCGGCGAAGCAGGCCAACACCAGCACCCCACCCAACAGCTCGTGTGTCCGCATGCACTCGACCGTAGCGGGGCATGGCCAGGGCGCATCCCCGCTCGATCGCCACGGTTGTGCACGCGCGTGCACAACCGCCGGCGGCGTCGGATCGGCCGTCCTCGGCCCGCGAACGCGGTGCACGAGTTGCGCATCGCGACCTGCGACGCCCGTGGGACGGATCGCGATCGTCGCGTGCGAGCGCTCGCAGTGCGCTGCTCGCTCACTTCTTGCGCGGACGCGGCAGCGCGTACAGATCGAGGCGCTTCACCAGCGTGCGCCGCGAGATCCCCAGCAGGCGCGCGGCCTCGGTCTGGTTGCCCGCCGCGCGCTGCAGCGCCTGCTCGATGCGTTCGCGCTCGAGCGCCTGGAACTGCTCGCGCACGCCCGCCATGCTGGTGTCCTCGTCGTCGGGCAGCGCCTCCGTGAGCTGGGCGGTGAGCTTCTCGAGCGGCAGGTGCTGCGGGAGGATCACCGGGCCCTCCGCGAGCAACACGGCGCGTCGCACCGCGTTCTTGAGCTCGCGGACGTTGCCCGGCCAGCGATACGCGGCGAGCCGGGTCATCGCGGCATCGCTCACCACCGGCGGATCGGCGCGACCGATCCGCGCGGCGGCCTCGCCGACGAAGCGCTCCACGAGCGGTGCGAGATCGCCTTCGCGCTGACGCAGGGGCGGCACCACGAGCGTGACGCCGTCGAGGCGGTGGAACAGATCGATGCGGAAGCGACCCGCGGCGATCTCGGCCTCGACGTCGTGGCGCGTGGTCGCGACGAACCGCGGCGGCTCCTGGCCTTCGTCGGCCGCGCGCTCGCAGGCCTCCAGGATGCGCGCGAGCCGGGCCTGGGCCGCGGCCGGAAGCTCGCAGACCTCGTCGATGAACACGGTGCCGCCGCGCTGCGCCAGCCACTCGCGCTCCGCATCCGCGAGATCGCCCTGCACCGTCGCACCGTCGATGCGCGACAGCGCTCGATCGGCGCGACCCGAGCGGCGATGGATCTCCTCGGCCACGAGCTCCTTGCCGCTGCCGGTCTCGCCGACGACGAGCACGGGCACCGGATCGACCGCGATGCGCTCGACGGTGCGGAGCAGCTCCCGCATCGCCCGCGACTCGGCGACGAGCCCGGGCCCGGCCCCGCCGGTGTCGAGCTCACCATCCGCGCGCAGGGCCGCCGCGGCGACGAGCGCATCGGGATCGACGCCGTCCTCGGGGAACACCGCATGCCCGACCTGCAGCGGCGTGCCGTCGTCGGCGAGCCCGGCCGAGACGCTGCGCAGCGCGGCCCCGGCCTCGTCCCGATCGGCGCCGACCAGCAGCACCTCGTACTCGCCGGGCACGTAGCGCGCGATCACGTCGAGCCGCGGCTGCAGCGAGGCGAACCGGCGCTCGAGCGCCGGGATCGCCAGGCGATCGAGGCAGCGCACGTGCAGCACGGCGAACTGCGTGCCGGCCCGACGCGCACGGCGACACTCCTCGTCGAGCCTGGCCTCGAAGTAGTCCCACGAGGCCAGCCGGCGCGGCGCCGCTGCGATCGCGCGCTCCTGCACGATGAGCATGGTGTTGCCGATCTCGACCGGCACGCCGGGATCGAGCCGCAGCTTGCTGCCCGGGGCGATCGTCGCGCCCGCGACCCGCGTGCCGTTGGCGCTGCCGAGATCCTCGAGCGTCACCTCGCCGCCGAGGTGCAGGACGAGGTGGTGGCGCGACACCTCGGGCTCGTCGAGCTCGACGAGGTTGTCGCCGGAGCGCCCGACCGTGATCTGTCCGCTGGCGCCGAGCGGCACGCTGGTCTGGAAGCCCGGGCCGAGCACGAGCAACGTGCGACGCGTGCCGGTGCCGCTGCCCGCCTCCGCGCGCAGGCGCGTGACGCTGGCCTGCACGTCGTCGTCGCTCGCCACGAGTCGAGCATACCGCAGCCGCTCCACGGTCCGTGCCGGATCGCCGCTCACAGGCACACCTCGATCGATCCGAGGTCGTCGGTCTCGACGCTGCACGTCGATCCGCTCGGACAGGTGAGCCCCCCAGTGCAGTCGAGCGCGCACACGGGCTGGCCCTGCGCCAGGATGCAGATCGGCGCCACGATGTCGCCCGGCGCGGCCGGGCACGCCGAGGCATCGCCCGGCGCGCTGCAGCCGACGGTGCACACGCCTCCGCCGCCCATCGTGGCCTGCAGGCAGCCGTAGCCGGGGCCGCAGCTCGTGTCGACGCACGCCGACCACGGGCCCGAGCCGGGCAGCGTGCCGGGATCGCCCTCCTGCGCCTCGCCGGTCGACGAGCTC
>CAZFKC010000018.1:0-89156 GCA_964519175.1 uncultured Nannocystaceae bacterium | reverse complement strand
CGAGCCGGGCAGCGTGCCGGGATCGCCCTCCTGCGCCTCGCCGGTCGACGAGCTCTCGCCGGCGGTCTCCTCCACCGGCTCCCCCGTGGTCTCGAGCGCGCCGCTGCTGCCGTCGTCGCTGCTCGCGTCGCCCGGGCCGATCGTCGTGGTGGGCGGCGGCGCAGTGGTGATCGAGCCCGTCTCGGACTCGCCCTCGCCGCTCGAGCTCTCCGCGAACGGTGGCTCGTGGCCGTCGTCGTCCCCGTCGGCGCCGCTCACCGGGCTGCCCGACGCATACGGGATCCCACCGCGGTCGTCGGCCTCACCGGCCGAGCACGCGATCACCAACGCGATCGTTCCGAGCCCCACGCAGCTGCATCGCATCGAGCAACTGTGTCGCTGCGCAGCGGAGGTCGCAATTGCGCAGCCGCTGCACGTGGTGTGCACGTGGGCGACACGAGTTGCGCACGATCGTGCACAACCCGAGTTCGCGCTCACCGACGCATCGCCGCGAGCCCTTCGTCGACGCCGATGACCGGCTGCCAGCCGAGCTCGCGACGCGCGCGATCGGTGCGCACCGTGACGGTGCTCGACAGCATCGCGGCGGCGAAGCGCGTGACCGGCGGTGGCGTGCGCCGTCCGAGCCAGCGCCACGGCGGCTCGAGCACGGCTGCGAGCGCGCGCGCCATGCCCTTGCCCAGCTCGCGCTCGCCGAGTGAGACGCCCTGCGTGGCGGCGAGCGCCGCGAGGAACTCCCGATACGTGCGGGTGCCGTCGTCGGCGACGAAGTAGGCCCGGCCGCCCTCGCCGTGCTCGAGCGCGCGGACGAGCCCCGCGACGACGTTGAAGACGTGCGCGGTGGAGGTCCGCGCCCGCCCGCCGTCGATCCACGCGAAGCGTCCGGCCGCGGCCGCGCGCAGGATCGCCGGCAACACCGAGGTGTCGCGCGGGCCCCAGACGAAGCGCGGTCGCACGGAGATCGTGGTGAACGCGTCGTCGTTCGCGGCGAGCACCCGTAGCTCGGCCTCGGCCTTCGTCTCCGAGTAGAGGAAGCGCTGGTGCGCGGGATACGGGTGGTCTTCGTCGATGTCGACGAGATCGTGGCCGTCGAACACCGCGGCCTCGGTGCCGACGTGCACGAAGCGACGCAGCCCAGCGGCCTTCGCGGCCGCGAGCGCGCGCTCGGTGCCGACCACGTTGCCCTGCCAGAACTGGGCGCGCGTGCCCCACTCCTCGACGTACGCCGCGACGTGCACGAGCGCGTCGCAGCCCCGCACGTGCACGGCTTCGAGTACGTCGAGGTCGGCGCGCACCGGCTCGGCGCCGTAGCCGACGACCGTGGCCGCGCTGCGATCGGAGCGGGCGAGCGCGCGCACGCGGTGCCCCGCCTTCACCAGCGCTTCGACGAGGTGGCCACCGACGAAGCCCGAGCCGCCCGTGACGAAGACCTGCACGCGCGCATCATGCCGCGCCGGCCTGCCGCGAACAAAGCGGGTGGGCGGCGCCGACCACGAGGACGCCGCCCACCGGAGGGACTAACCAGCCTGCTCGAACGTGCCCTTCCTGGGCCAACCCATGCATCCTGGTAGTGTCCGCCACGGGCGACCCGATCGACCCCGACGCCAAAAAAGTGAAAATCGCCCGAGGGCCGCCTGTGGTGGCCGCGCGCCGCCCTCATTTCTGCGGCCGGACGACCTCGACCAGCCAGAGCGAGACCTCGGGCACGAAGGTGATGACCAGGAGCGCCAGCATCATCATCGCCAGGAACGGCAGGGTCATGCGGTAGAGCTGGACGACCGGCCGGTTGAAGGCGAGCGACGAGATGAAGAGGTTCAGCCCGACGGGCGGGGTGAGATAGCCGATCTCGAGGTTGGCCAGGAAGATGATGCCGAGGTGCACGGGGTGCACGCCGTACTCGGCGGCGAGCGGCGTGATGAGCGGTACCACCACGATGATCGCCGAGAAGATGTCCATGAGGCACCCGACGATCAGCAAGAAGATCGTGAGCACCACGAGGAACGTGGTCGGGTTCGTGATGTAGGGGTTGATGGCCTCGAACAGCTTGGTCGGCACCTGCTCCTGGATCAGGTAGTTGGTCAGCCCGAGCGCGACGCCGAGGATGACCATGATGGCGCCGACCATCACGAGCGACTCGCGGATCACCTTCGCCAGGTCCGGCTTCGCGGGCACCGACGGATCGGTGGACGCGCGCGGGAACAGCACGATGTCCTTGTAGACGAACACCTCGATCACCACGAGGTAGATCGCGCAGAGCGCCGAGGCCTCGCCGATCGTGACGAGGCCATCGGTCATGCCCGGCACGCCGTAGATCCCCACGATCACGACGACGGGCACCAGCAGCTCCCACTTCGCGACCCAGCTCGCCGACAACGCCTCGCGCAGATCGAACTTCGTGCGGTTGACCTGCTCGCGCCGCCCGACCCACAGGCAGTAGATGCCGAGCACCGACAGGAACAGCATGCCGGGCATGATCCCCGCGATGAACAGATCGTCGACGCTCGTCTGGCCGACGATCCCGTAGAGGATGATCGGCAAGGACGGCGGGAAGAGCAGCCCGATCGATCCGCTCGAGGTGATGAGCCCGAGCGAGAACTTCTCGGGGTAGCGCTCGCGCACCAAGATGGGGTGCATGAGCCCGCCGAGCGCGATGATCGTGACGCCCGACGCACCGGTGAAGGTCGTGAAGAACGCACACGACGCGACGACGACGATGCCGAGCCCGCCGGGCAGCCACCCCAGCAGCGCCCGGCTGACGCGCACGAGCCGGTCGGCCGCGCGCGACTCGGCCATCAGGAAGCCCGCGAGCGTGAAGAGCGGGATCGTGACGAGATGCGGGTTGGTCGCGAGCTTGTAGTGCTCCTCCGACATGACGACGAGGTCGGTGCCGGTGGAGCTGAAGTTGTTGATGCCCATGCCACCCAGCACCGCGAACAGCGGCGCTCCGAAGACGGCGAGCACGACGAGCACGATGGCCACGAGTGCGGTCATGGCTGCTCGTCCTCCTCGCGCGCGGGCACGCTCGGCAGCGGCGCGGGCGGTGGCTCTCCCGGCGGCGGCAGCCCGGCGGCGGCCTCGAGCATGCGCACGCCGAAGTGGAACGCGAGCAACCCGAACCCGAAGGGATACATGAGCTGGAACACCCACTCGTCGAGCCACGGCACGAGCCGCTCGGGGTGCTCGCGTCCGATCGCGACCAGCTGGCTGCCGGCGCGGGCGAGCACGATGCACACGCCCACGGCGAGCGCGTTGGTGAGCACGCCGAGCACGCGCCGCGCCCCGGGCCCGAGCAGCTTCGACAGCGCGTCCACGTTGATGTGCTTGCCGCGGTGCGTGGCCAGCATGCCGCCGAAGAACGCGATGAGGATGACGAGCTGACGGAGCACCACGTCGATCCAGTCGAGCTTGAGCGTGTCGATGAACGCGACCGCCCACGCGGCGAACGAGCCCTCCGGCGGCGGGCCCCCCTTCGGGCGTCCGTCGTCGACCGGCGCCTTGTCGTTCGCGCCCTCGATCATCGCGAGGTTCGCGAACGGATCCTCCTCGTCGGCCAGCTCGTCGTCGTCGAGCTCGTCGTCGTCGGGCTTCGCCGCGGCGGCCACGCGGGGCCCGGCCTTCGCGGGCGGCTCGTCCTCGACCTCGCCGTCGTCACCCTCGCCCCAGTCGCCCCCGAACCCCTCGGCCGCCGCAGGCTCGGCCTTCGCGGGCTCCACCTTCGCGGGCTCGGCCTTCGCGGGCGCCGCCTTCGCGGGCGCCGCGTCGTCCTCGTCCTCGTCCTCGTCGCCGCCCTCGCCCCAGTCGCCACCGAAGCCCTCGGCGGCCGACGGCTCCGCGGTCGGCTTCGCGGCGACATGCTCGCCCTGCGCTGCCGGGCTCGTCGCGCTCGGCTTCGGCGCCAAGACGGGCGCGACGATCGGCGGTCCGCTGTGCGCCCAGTGCTTCTGCAGCGGCACGAGCACGTTGCGGAAGACCACGTTGTAGCCCGCCAACACGAGCATCGCGAGCACGATCGCGACGGCGACGGCTCCTTCGATGCGAATGAGCGTCGACTCGAACGCGCGCAGCGATCGCATGGATCGCGATATACCGCAAACCGGGGCGCTCGGTGCGGGTACGCCCCGCACCGGGCAGGGCGCGGTTCAGGGCGCCTGCTTGACGTGCTCGAGCATCGTGCTGACCAGGGTCGCGTCGAACGTCTTGTCGGCGACGAGCTTCTCGCGGACCTTGGTGGCGACGCTCGTCCACGCCGCGATGTTCTCGGGCTCGACGACCTCGAGGCCCTTCTCCTTGAGCGTGTGCATCGCCTTCTTGTTGTCGGAGCGGATGCGCTGCAGCAGCTTGCCGTAGTTCTCCTCGGTGATCTCGGTCATCACCTTCTGGGCCTCGGGCGAGATCGCATCCCACGCCTTCTGCGTGAGCACCGAGCCGCCGATGCCGATCGACAGCTTCAGGTTCGTCACGTACTTCGCCTTGGCGTACCACTGCAGCGCGATCGAGCCGTAGGGCGAGTTCGTGAACGCGTCGATGAGCCCGGCCTCGAGGCTGGTGAGCACGTCGGGCACGCCGAGCGGCACCGCACTGACGCCGGCGACCGACATCACGGCCTTGGAGACCGGGTCGTCCTCCCACACCCACATCTTGGTCGACTTGATGTCGTCGGGCGTCTTCACCGGCGTGTTCGAGAACAGGTAGATCCAGCCGACGTCGCCCCACGCCGCGAACTTGAAGCCCTCGGCCTCGAGCATGCCCGCGAACGTGGCGCTCATCTGCGCGCGCACGTAGTCGAGCTGCTCGTAGCTCTTGAACAACATGGGCAGCTGCAGCATGAGCAGCTGCTGGTTGATCTTGCCCAGCCCGACGCTCGTGACGGCCGCACCGTCGAGCTGGCCGTGCCGCATCTTGCGGACCATCGCGCCCTCGTCGCCCATCACGCCGCCGTCGTAGATCTTCATCTCGATCTCGCCGCCCGTGCGCTCCCTGACCTCGCGTGCGCTCTTCTCGAACGCCTTCGCCCAGCTCGAGCCCTTGGGCGCGAGCGTGGCGATGCGCAGCTTCTTCGTGGCGCCCTTCACGATGTACGGCGCACCGAACGTGACGGCGGCAGTCGCTGCGGCGGTGGTGCGGATGAAGCGACGACGGGACGGGTGAAGCAGCTTGGACATGGCGGTCTCCAGCGAACGGATCAGTTCTACGACGACATGGCTAGGGCAATGAAGGGGTGCTCGCTCAGCCCTCGGGATCCGCAGGCAGGATCAGATCCTCGGCCCGTGCGCTCCAGTAGTACGCACGCGAGCGCGCGACCTCGTTGTTGAGCCGCAGGTCCGGATGGGCGGTGACGTCGGCGCCGGTGACCTTCGCCATCAGCTCGCGGAACAGCTTCATGTCCTGCACCGCGGGGCAGTACACGCGCGCGTAGAGGTACGGCACGAGCAGGTTGCGATCGCCCCACGCCGCCATCGCCTTCTCGAACGCCTTCTTGGACTCGTCGGGATGGCCACCGAAGGCCTTCGGTCGCGAGCCGAGGTAGACCGCGTGGAAGAGCAGCGGCGCACCCGAGTTGTAGTTCGGATCGAGCGCGAGCACGCGGGCGAGCATGTGCTCGATGCTCGCGAGCCCGGTCAGCATGTCGGGATCGTCCTTCGCGAGGTTGACCGCCGACGCCCAGCCGTAGGTCGCCCAGAACAGCCCGGCGACCTCGTCCTTTTTCACCTCCTCCAGCTCCGCGTCGAGCTTCGCGAGGTCGCCCTTCAGCGCGGCCTGCTCGAGCGCGGGCTTGCCGAGCAGGCGGAAGCCGTAGGCCCGGCCGCGCAGGTAGTGCATCTTCGCGCGACGCTCGAGCTGATCGACCTCGGCGTCGGTGCCGTCGCTGTCGGCCCGCTCGAGGTCCCCCTCGAGCACCGCGAACGCGTACGAGTTGTAGCCGCGCGCGAGCAGCAGCAAGAGCGACTCGTTCTCGGGCGACGAGATCAGGAAGGTCTCGAGCGTCTTCAGGCTCGCCGGGAACGCGAGGCGGGCGAACTCGAGATCGCTCTCGCGGTCCATCGCGACCGCGCCGAACTCGAGCATGCCGGAGGTGGCGTTCGCCGTGAGCTTGTTGAGGTTGCAGGCGCCGAGCGCGACGAAGGCAGCACAGACGCTGGCCAGTCTGCTCGGCAACCGGGGACGACGCGACATGGGAGAGACCGACCTGTCCGCCCCGCCCTCGGGGCGCGCGAGTATCGCAACGGGCCCGGGAGGTGACAATAGCCGGCCGTGGCGCAGAGGCGGGCACGCGAGTGCTGGCGGTGCCCTGCCGGTACGGCGTACGCTCGTGGTGGCGAGACCAGAATCGCCGGCCTCGAGGCGTCATGACCCACGAACACCACCGCATCCTTCCCTTGCTCGGCCTGGCGATCGCGCTCGGCGTGGCCGCCTGCGACACCAAGGTGAATCAGTGCAACAAGCTGATCGACGTGGTCAACAAGCACACGACGACGCTCTCGACCTCGATCGAGAAGCTCGCCGACGTGCAGACCAACCCGAAGGTCGCCGACGAGTTCGCCGCGACGGTCAAGGCTGCCACCGACGACATCAACGCGCTGCAGTTCACGGACGAGAAGGTCACCGGGTTCTCGAAGGACTACCTCGATCTGCTGGGCCAGGCCGACAAGGTCGGCAAGGCCATGGCCGAGGCCGCCAAGAGCGGCAACGCCGAGTCGTTCGCCAAGGCGAACGAGGAGGCCGACAAGGTCGTGAAGCTCGAGGACACCATCGTGAAGAACGTCAACGACTACTGCCAGGCGCCGTGACGACGGTCGTGCCGACGTCCCCTTCGCGATGAGCTTGGCTTCCGATCCCTGGGGCGCCGGACTGCTCGGCGCCGCCGCTCTGTGTGCGCTCGCGGTGCTGTGGTGGCTCGTCGCGCTGCTCATGCGTCAGCCCGCGCGCGGCGCCGGACGCCTCTTGTCGTTCGGGCTGTTCGCGTACCTCGCGGTCGCGGCCGGCGGAACCGCGGCGCGTGTGCTCGTGGTGCCGCCCGCACCACCGCCGGCGCCGACCGGACCGCCGGTGGTGATCAGCGCGGACGTGCCCAATGCCGACGGCAAGGCCGCGAAGGACGGCAAGGCTGCGAAGGACGGCAAGGCCGCGAAGGCCGGGCAGGACGAGCCGGAGCCGGAGCCCGATGCGAAGGCGGATGCGAAGGCGGACGCGCCCGTCGACGATCCGCCGCAGACCGAGATCCCCAAGGTCAGCGCGCCGCCGCTGCCGTCGCAGCACGTCGAGCTGGGCGCACCCACGCTCGCCGGCCGGGCCGCGCTGAAGCTCGTCGACACGGTGAGCCACGACGACAAGCGCTGCAAGGACGTCGACGCGCTCGCGCAGGCGGCCCGCGAGGTGCCGGCCATGCTCCCCGAGGTCCCGCGTGCGCGCGCCGACAAGGCGGCCGCGAAGCTCGAGGCCTGTCGCAAGAAGGTGATCTGGGCGCGCGCGTACACGGTCCGCACCGCCCGCGTCGAGGCGCGGCTGAAGTACGCCGACGAGCTGCCCGCCGAGATGAAGGCGCAGCACGGACACGCGGTGCTCATCACGCTGCGCGGCGCCGCGCACGAGCGCATCCGCATCGGCGGCGGCGGGCTCGATCAGGCGCGCGCGAAGGAGCTGCTCGACGGGGGCCTGCGCGATCGACTGCTCGCGCTGGGCTTCTCCGAGGTCATCCTCGCGAACATGAAGAGCTCGTACAAAGAGGACCTCGACGTCCCGAGCGACACCGAGCTCGCCGAGCGCGAGCTGGGGCCGAAGGGGCTCGACCGCAAGATCGCCCTGCCCTGAGCGCGTCGCCACGATTCGGCGGCTCGCGGTGATCGAAACGCCGGCTCGGCCATCTACCGGTCCATGGACCTCTCGGCGAGGTATGGGTGCGCGTGGGTGGTAGCGGTGTCGCTGGCCGCCGCCGCAGGATGCGGAGGCGACGATGCCGGCGGCGCAGGCTCGGAGTCGTCGTCGAGCGAGACCGGTGGGATGCAGGCCACGACCGCACCGCCCACGACGACGACGGGCGCCAGCGCCACGACGACGACGACGACCGCGCCCGAGTCGAGCGGTCCATCGTCGGAGACCGACCCCGACAGCTCGTCGTCCGGCGAGCCCATCGACGACCCCGGCGTGCCACCGAGCTGCGGCGCCTGCGAGGTGTCGAGCCCGACCTCGGTCGGCAACGCCGGCTCGCTGCTGCTGAACCCGGGCCGCGTCGCGGGGGCGACCGGCGACGGACGACTCGTGGCCGCGTCGCACGACTACGACGGTCCGGTGATCGCGGCGGTGCTCGATCCGGACGCGGGCACGTGGGGGAGCCCGATCCAGCTCCGCAATCCCGGCAAGTGGAACAGCGAGGAGTACACCGAGCTCGCGGTGGTGCCGACCGACGACGGCGCGGTCGTGCTCGAGCACGCGAACGGCGATCTGTTCGCGCATCGTCTCGCCGGCGACGCGTGGACGCACGTCGAGCTCACGGAGATCGAGGGATTCCGCTACCTCGAGGGCCAGGCGCTCGCGCCCGATGGCCGCATCGCGGTGCTGGTGCGCTCGAACATGGCGTGGGACCAGCCCGAGTCGCTGACGCTCGCGTGGTACGACCTCGCGACCGACACGTGGGCGCTCGATCCCTACGCGCTCGTGATGAACCCGCAGGGCGGTGTCGAGCTCGCCGACCTGCTGATCGACTCGGACGACGGCGACATCTACGTCACGATGATCACGGGCCCCGAGGTGGGCGTGTACCCGCGCATCGGGCTGCTGAAGCGCAAGGACGCCGTCACCGGCGAGTGGAGCAACGTGTGGGGCGACATGGGCTTCATCTTCGGGCTGTCGATGCGCGAGCTCGAGCCCGGTGAGCTCGTGTTCTCGCCGTGGATCAGCGAGGTCGCCGAGCAGACCTACTTCGTCGGCACGGACGGGACGTCCGGGGCCGCGACCGACATGCCGTTCCCGCAGGACTACGTGGACGGCACGCTGCGGCGGGTGTACTTCGGCTACGAGAGCTACGACGGCCAGGCCGCCGACACGCTCTCCTATCACACGTACACGCGCGAGGACTTCGTCGGCGAGACCGACGTGCTCGACGTGTACGGCACGACCGCGGCGGTCGAGAGCACGCGCACGGTGGCGGTCGGCGGGCGTGGCTACGCGCTGTGGTCGACCACCGGCGGCGCGCCGTCGGTGCGCGTGGCCGTGCACGATGCGGACGGCTGGACCGACTCGATCATCGTCGGCACGCCGAGCAACCCGATCGGTCCGACGCAGCTCGCGGTGGCCGCCAACGGCGACGCGTTCGCGGCGTGGTCACCCGCATGCGACGGAGGACCGTGCGCGAGCGACCCGACCTCGGTCGCGGGCTACACGGCCGCCGACGACTGTTGGCACGAGGGGCGCGCGCTGCAGAGCGGCGCCGATGCGTACGGCTACGGGCTGCCGCAGACGACCGGCTTCCTGGTGACGACGGTCGGCAGCGGCTACGAAGCCCGCTTCATGCACTGCGAGTGAGCGGAGGTCCGCGGGCTCAGCCGGCGTCCGGCTCGTGCTCGTGATCGGGCACCGGCTCGTCGATCGGCGCCGGGCCGTCGGGCGCCGGGCTCGGCTGGTCCGGATCGGTCGGCGTCGGCGTGTCGGCGGCGCTGTCCGTGCCCGTGCGGAAGTCGGCGCGATCGGAGTGCGACGTGCCCTCGGTGTAGCCCGTGGGCTTGCCCTGCTCCCAGTGCCGCATGGGCGCGAGCCCGTCACCGATCGCAGAGTCGGACCCGCAGCAGTCGTCTTTCTTCCCGGACATGCCGATCAGTTGGCCGGGAGCCGCGACGAGAGTCAACCAGCATTGCGCGCGGCGTTGGGCGGCGTCACCGCCCCTGACAATAAGCGTTCACGCGCCCCACGATCGCGTCCTCGAGCCTCACGACCACGTCGGCCTCCGCGTTCGCCTTTGTGAAGGCTCGGACGTCGCCGGTCTTCGCGGCCTCCGCCATCGCCTTGCCGACCTCGTTGGCCTGCCGGAGAAGGTCGAGGTAGTCGTTCGAGAAGCCCTGCACCCTCTGGTCGGTGAGCTGCAGCGCGCTGATGTCCTCGGTCGCGGCCTTCACCGTGGCGGCGAACTCGTCGGCCACCTTGGGGTTGCTCTCCACGTCGGCGAGCTTCTCGATCGAGGTCGAGAGCGTCGTCGTGTGCTGGTTGACCAAGTCGATCAGGCGGTTGCACTGATCGCGCTTCGCGATCGCCGGATCGGGCGATGCCGCGACTTGCTCGGGGAGCGCCACCGGCGGTGGCGCAGCGCTGGTCTCGACGCGGGATGGAGTCAGCATCCACACCGCGAGCGCGCTCGCGCACACGCCACACGTCGCGAGGACGAGCGTCGTGTCGAGCCGCATCGTCGAACCTAGTGGACGCTCTCGCTCTCGCGGGCGCGGTCGGCCTTCTCCTGCCGCTCGCGCTCGCGGACCCACTGCCGCACGAGGCGCCAGTCGTCGGCGTCGGCCGGCGTGTTGCCGGCGAGGAAGCTGCGCAGCGCCGAGTTCGGATGCTCCTCGGGCAGCGGCGCGATCGCGGTGCGGAGCACGTCGTCGATCGTGTCGGCGAACTTGAACTCGATCGCCTTCAGCACGTTCTTCGGCACCTCGTGGAGGTCCTTCTCGTTCTCGCGCGGGCAGATGACGGTGGTGATCTCGGCGCGATAGGCCGCGAGCACCTTCTCCTTCAAGCCGCCGATCGGCAGCACCTTGCCGCGCAGGTTGATCTCGCCGGTCATCGCGACGTCCTTGCGCACCGCGACGCGCAGCAGCGCGGACACGAGGCTCGTGACGATCGTGACGCCCGCCGACGGACCGTCCTTCGGCACCGCCCCCTCGGGGAAGTGCACGTGGAAGTCGACGTGCTCGTAGAAGTCCGGATCGAGCCCGATGATCAGGCTGCGCGCGCGCACGTACGTGACGGCCGCGTGCGCCGACTCCTTGATCACGTCGCCGAGCTGGCCGGTGAGCGTCACCTTGCCCTTGCCCGAGGTGATCACGGTCTCGACCGGCAGCAGGTCGCCACCGAACGTGGTGTACGCGAGCCCGTTCACCATGCCGATCGCGTCGGTCTCCTCGGCGCGGTTGAAGCGGTACTTGCGGGGCCCGAGCAGCTTCTGGACGTACTTGCCGTCGACCTTGAAGCTCTGGATCTTCTTGGGCTCCTTGACGTGCTCGCGGGCGATCTTGCGGAGCACCGCCCCGGTCTCGCGCTCGAGCGAGCGCACGCCGGCTTCCTTCGTGTAGTGGTGGATGAGCTCCTTGACCGCCTGGTCGCCGAACTGGATGTCGACGCCCTCGAGGCCGTTCTGCTCGGTCTGCTTGGGGATCAGGTACTGCTTGCAGATCTTGAGCTTGTCCTCGTCGGTGTAGCCGGACAGCTCGATGATCTCCATGCGATCGCGCAGCGGGATCGGGATCGTGTGCAGCGAGTTCGCCGTGCAGATGAACAGCACCTCGGACAGGTCGTAGTCGAGGTCGAGGAAGTGATCGACGAACGCGATGTTCTGCTCGGGGTCGAGCACCTCGAGCATCGCCGCGGACGGATCGCCGCGGAAGTCCATCGACATCTTGTCGATCTCGTCGAGCAGGAACACCGGGTTGGCCGAGCCGGCCTTGCGGATCCCGTGGATGATCTTGCCGGGCATCGCGCCGATGTACGTGCGGCGATGGCCGCGGATCTCGGCCTCGTCGCGCACGCCACCGAGTGACACGCGCACGAACTTGCGGCCGGTCGCACGCGCGACGCTCTTGGCCAGCGAGGTCTTGCCGACGCCCGGGGGGCCGACCAGACAGAGGATCGGTCCGCGGATCTTCTTCACCAGCTTCTGCACCGCGAGATACTCGACGATGCGCTGCTTCGGCTTCTCGAGCCCGTAGTGATCCTCGTCGAGGATGCGCTCGGCCTCTTCGACGTCGAGCTTGTCCTCGGTGCGCTCGAACCAGGGCAGCGCGAGCACCACGTCGATGTAGTTGCGGACGACCGTCGCCTCGGCGCTCATCGGGCTCATCATCTTGAGCTTCTTGAGCTCCTTCTTGAGCCGCTCGGCCGCCTCCTTGCTCATCTTCTTGCGACGGATGCGCTCCTCGAGCTCGGCGATCTCGTTCTTGAACTCGTCCTGCGATCCGAGCTCCTTCTGGATCGCCTGCATCTGCTCGTTGAGGTAGTACTCCTTCTGGTTCTTCTCCATCTGCTTCTTGACGCGAGTACGGATCTTCTTCTCCACCTGGAGAATCTCGATCTCGTTCTGCATCAGCTCGAAGAGCTTCTCCAGACGGGCACGCACCGACTCGGTCTCGAGCAGCTCCTGCTTCGCAGTGAGCTTGAAGTTCACGTGCGCGGCGATCGTGTCGGACAACCGCGAGGGGCTCTCGATGCTCTGCACCGAGACCGCGAGCTCGGGCGGCACGCGCTTGTTGAGCTTGACGTAGTTCTCGAAGGTCGACTGAACCGAGCGCACGAGCGCCGCGAGCTCGGGATCCTCTTCACCTTCGGCCGTGGGGGCCGCGGGCTCGATGGGCTCGGCCTCGACGAAGAAGCACTTGCTGGTGTCGAGGTAGCGCTCGATGCGAGCGCGCGTCTTGCCTTCGACCAGCACCTTCACCGTCCCGTCGGGCAGGCGCAGCAGCTGGATGATCGTGCCGATCGTGCCGACGGTGTGGATGCCCTCGGGCTTCGGATCGTTGACCTTCGCCTTCTTCTGCGCGCAGAGCAGGATGTGCCGATCGTCGGCCATCGCTTCTTCGAGCGCGTTGATGGATTTCTCGCGACCGACGAAGAGCGGCACGACCTCGTGGGGGAACACGATGAGCTCGCGGAGAGGAAGCAGCGGAATCTTGCGTGCCATGGTGCCCTGCGGGTGGAACTGGTGCCGTCGCTCTCGCGAGAAGCGGCGTTCGAAAGCTAGCATCGTGGCTTTCGAGGGTCAAACCTCGCGCGCCCCGGTAGAACGTGCTGGGGCGCCGTGCGCGACCGAGATCGTGATCGCGATCCGGCACGCAGCGCGGATGTGATCGTGATCGCTGCGGAGACTAGTCACCCGCGGCGCCGAGCGGGCCCGCGTACCAGCGCCACAATCGGGCCGCAGCACCGCAGACGAGTACCGTCCAGGGGCCGATCGTCTCGCCGGGCAGCGCCGCGATCAGCACCGCGAGCTCGAACAGCGGCGCACCCTCGAGCGCCGCAGGCAACCGAATCCCCAATCGGGCCGCGACTGCGTGCGCATCGGGCAACGCGAACACGGGTGCTTCGCGTCCGCGCAACAAGAAGCGCGCCTGCACCAGCGCGAGCACGCAGGCGCCCGCTCCGGCGGCGAGCAACACGAGCCCGGCGATGTCGGCGCGATCCGCCTGCGCGACGAGCCCGTACGTCAGGCCACCCGTCATCGCCGCGTGACCGAGCGGCCGCGCCGCGCGAGCGAGGCGTTCTCCGGCCACGTCACCGGTGTCGCGATCGACGGTCTTGCGCAGTCGTCGGATCGACTTGATGAGCTTGCTGGTGTGCACGCCGAGCAACAGGCACAGCGCTGCGAGCGGCACTGTGAGCCCCGGGCCCGCGACGGCGAGCGGCAGCGCCGCGGCGACGAGCACGAGCGCGAGCAGCTCGATCTGCGCGACCGGCCCCTTGCGGGCCGCCATCATGCGCAACGTGGGCACGCCGATCCACCTCCGCCACAGCGACGCCGCGTGGGGGAACACGTCCTCGCCGGAGATCACGAGCGCCTCGGCGCGCGCGCGATCCTCGGGATAGACGATGCGCACCACGTCGGCGGCACCGATGCCCTCGGGGTATGGCAGCTCTTCGCAGATCGGCAGGAGCGGCGGCACGCTGCCGAGCTCGCCGAGGAACGTCGCCGCCGGCCGACCGAGCTCGTCGTACAGCGTGTAGCGCTCGTCGGCGTCGAGTGGGTGCGCGACCATGAGCTCGAGCAGGCCGGCGCGGATCGTCGTGCTCTCGTAGACGACGAGCCCGGGCCCTTCGAGCGCATCGCCGGTGGCGAGATCCCGTGCCGATGCGATGCTCGCGATCGTGCCGGGTGCGAGCACGACGCGATCGAACCCGACGCGCCGCGCCGCGGCGACGAGCCGAGCGATCGAGGTCGCACCCAGGACCTCGCGCTCGATCGGCACGCGCGCATCGGGATCGGGCAGCACCACGAGCGTCGGCGAGCGGCCGTGGGTCTCCACGCCGGCACGCTCGAGCTGGGCGATCCCTTCCGGCACGACGCGCGATCCTAGCGCAGCTTCGGATCGACGTCACCGCGACGCGCTCAGGGCGACGGCGTCTTCTCGCGGCGGATCCGGTCGCGGAGCTCGCGAGCCGCGAGCGTGATCTCCTCGAGCTCGACGTCGTCACCGGCGATCGCCAGCGCGTCGTCGAGCACCCGCAACGCACGGGCCGCGTCCTGCTTCGACAGCGCGCCGGCGAGGTAGTAACGACGAACCACGCGGTTGTAGCGGGAGTCGTCGGCACGCTCGGCGTAGATCGCCGACTCCAGCGGCGCGATCGCCTCGTCGCCGTGACCGGAGAGCCACAGCGCACCGCCGAGCTGCGTGCGGTTGTTGACCAGCTCCTCGGCGCGCACGCCGGGGACCGAGCTCCGCAGCGCGATCGCCCGCCGCAGGCTCGGCACGGCCTCGTCGTTGCGGCCGAGCTCGATCAGCGCCGTCGCGTAGTTGTGGTGGCACGCCGCGAGGCTCATCGGATCGACGTCGGGGATCGCTTCGAGCTGCCGTAGCGCGGGGCCGACGACCTCGACGCCCGCGGCCGGATCGTGGGTCTCGACGTACGACCAGCCGAGGTTCGCGAGCACGCCGATCGCATCGGGATGGCCCGCGCCGAGCAGCTCGACCAGCATCGTGTGGGCCTCGCGGAGGTGCGCACGGCCGGCGTCGACTCGACCCGCGGTCACCTCGGTCGTGCCCAGCGTGGCGAGCGTCAGTGCGGTGTCGGGGTGGCGCTCGGTCCATGCGCCCGCGAGGATCTCGTGCGCGTGCGTGCACTCGGCGACCGCGCGGGTGATCTCGCCGGCGGAGTCGAGCGCGATGCACAGCTTCGAGCGCGCGATGCCGGTCGTCGGGTGATCGGGGCCGAGGCTCTCGGTCGCGAGCTCGACCGCGAGCTCCGCGTGCTCGAGCGCGGCGAGCCGGTCGCCGAGCGCATCGTGGGTGACGGACAGCTCGGCCTCGATGTCCACGCGACCCGGGCACGGATCGGGGCAGCGCGTCGCGAGCCGCGCGAGCAAGGCCTCGTAGTAGTGCAGCGCCTCGTCGTGGCGCCCGGCCTGTCCGAGCGCGCCTGCGATCGCGCCCTCGGCCCGATCCACGAGCTCCGCATCGCCGCCGGCGCGCGCTGCCTCCGTCGCGCGTCGGGCCCACTGCAGCGCGAGCTCGGGCTGCGCGAGGCGCTGGCCGTACAGGTTCGCGAGCTCGATCGCCGACTGGGCCGCGACCGCCGCGTACGCGCTCGCCTCGGCCTGCGCGTGCAGATCGGCGAGCTCGCGGGTCGCCGCCTCGAACGGACCGAGCAGCGCGTGGATCGTCGCGACCTCGAGCGAGCACTCCAGTCGCAGCGGCGCGAAGCCGAGCTCGTCGGCACGCGCGAGCAGCAGCTCGGCGCGGGCGAGCGCGTCGTTGCGCCGTCCGTCGGCGTGGATCGTGCGCAGCTCGGCGAGCTCGATGCGCACGTCCTCGACGTCGGCCGCGAGCGCTGGATCGGCGAGCGGTGGGGCGGCGGCCAGCACGGCCGCATCGCGACAGCCGGCGGGGTCGGGCAGCGCCGCCGTCCGCTCGACCGCGGCAGCGAGCGAGGCCGCGTCGGCGCGCTCGAGCTCGCCGACGAGCGCGGACGCGGATGCGGACAGCCAGTCGAAGCAACGCGCCTGGGCGGCCGCCAGCGCGGGGACGTCGTCACGACACGCGGCGACGCGCTGCGCCTGCCACTGCGTCGCGAAGCTGGACAGGCGCTGGTCGACCCGCGCCCAGGCGTCGCGCTCGAAGCCGTCGTCGAGCACCGGCTCGAGGCGCGCGCGCACGTCCGCGTTCCAGATCGCAGCGCCCGCATCACCCGCGTGCGCACACTCGTCCGCCGACTCGGTGCGAGCCGCAGCGATCGCGACGACCGCGGTGAAGCCCACGACGACCGCGGTCGTGCGCGGAGCCCCCTCTCGCAACGCCCGCGACAGCGCATCGAGCAGCGCGCGCATGCTCGGATGCCGCCGCGCCGCGTCGACCTGCAGCCCACGCGCGAGCGCAGCGTAGACGCGCGGTGGCACGGCGCGCATGCGCGGGCGTGCGGGCGGGCCGGCGTACTCGACGATCGACGTCATGCTGTCGCGGCCGCCCGGCCGCGCGCCGTAGATCGCCTCCCACAGCGAGACGCAGAACGCGAACTGATCGGCGCGGTGATCGATGGTCTCGTCGCCGAGCTGCTCGGGGGCCATGTACGCGAGCGTGCCCGCGAGCATCCGATTGCTCTCGAGCGTGTCGACGACGGCGATGTCGCCGCTCTTCGCCACACTCGTGGGCACCGCGTCCCCGAGCGCGCGCGCGATGCCGAAGTCGATCAGGCGCACGCGCCCGTCGTCGCCCACGACCACGTTCTCCGGCTTGAAGTCGCGGTGCACGAGGCCGTGCTCGTGCACCGCGGCCAGCCCCTGCCCCGCGGCCGCGAACATGCGCACGAGCTCCGTCGGCGTGCGCGGCCGAGCGCGACACCACGCACGCAGCGTCACGCCACGCACCAGCTCCATGACGATGTAGACGCGGCGCGGCGCGACGCCGACGTCGTAGACGGCGACGACGTGCGGGTCCGAGATCTTCGCGATGGCGCGCGCCTCGTGCACGACCCGCGCGCGCGATCGTTCGTCCTCGGCGTGCACGAGCTTGATCGCGACCTCGCGATCGAGCTCGGGATCGCGGGCGACGACGACGGTGCCCATGCCGCCCGTACCCAGTGCGCCGAGCCACTGATAGCGGCCGATTTCCGGGCGCTCGCCGCCGCCGAACAGCCGTGCGCGCACGGCCGCGCGCGCGAGGCTACCGGTCCAGCGCACGTCGCCTGCGAGCCCCGACAGCTCGGCGTCCTCGGTGATCTCGCGCACCGCCCGTCGAGCGTAGCAGCCAACCCGGAGCGGAGCCGCCGACCTGGAGCGGAGCCGCCGCCGCCCTGAAAGGATGCTATCGTCGGAGCCGACGTCGGCGATGAGCGAGCCCAATCTCAGCGACGCGACGAATCCAGGCTTCGGCCCCGGCTCCGCCCCCGGTTCGGACCCGGGCGGGCGGCCGGACGCCGAGGCGGACACGATCATCGAGGGCCAGAAGGGCGCCGTCGATCCCAGCGATCACGGGCTCACGCCGGGCACGCGGCTCGGTCGCTACGTCGTGCTCGAGGAGATCGGGCAAGGCGGCATGGGCCTCGTGTTCTCCGCCTACGACCCCGAGCTGAACCGCAAGGTCGCGCTCAAGCTCCTGCGCCCCAACCAGAGCGAGCGCAAGCGCGCGCGCTCGCGGCTGCTGCAAGAGGCACAGGCGCTGGCCAAGCTCGCGCACCCCAACGTCATCACCGTCTACGACGTCGGCACGATCGGCGAGCGCGTGTTCGTCGCGATGGAGCTCATCGAAGGCACCACCATCAAGGGCTGGCTCGCCGAGAAGCCGCGCCGCTGGGACCAGGTGCTCGAGGTGTTCATCCCCGCGGGGCGCGGGCTCGCGGCCGCGCACGCGGCGAACCTCGTCCACCGCGACTTCAAGCCCGACAACGTGCTCATCGGCCGCGACGGGCGCGTGCGCGTCATGGACTTCGGGCTCGCGCGTCCGGTCAACAGCGAGATCGGCGGCACGTCGGACGACGACGACGAGCGCGACCTCGACGACGACCGCTCGAGCGAGGGCAACGAAGCGCTCGACGAGCCGCTGCTCACGCAGACCGGCTCGATCATGGGCACGCCGGCCTACATGGCGCCCGAGCAGCACCTCGGCAAGCCCACCGACGCGCGCAGCGATCAGTTCAGCTTCTGCACCGCGCTCTACCAGGCGCTCTACGGCGAGCGACCGTTCGACGGCGAGGACGCGGGGACGCTGACGCAGCAGAAGCTCGGCGGCAAGATCCGCGAGCCGGCCGGCAGCGCGAGCGTGCCGGGCTGGGTGCGGCGCGCGCTGCTGCGCGGGCTCGCGGCCGAGCCCGCCGAGCGCTTCGGCAGCATGGAGGCGCTGCTCACCGAGCTCGGCAAGGACCCCCGCGTGCTGCGGCGCAAGATCGCGACCGGCATCGGGCTCGGCGCGGCGATGACCGCGACGGTGTGGGGCGTGTACTGGTTTCGCAACCGCACCGATCCGGTGTGCCTCGAGTCCGGGGACAAGCTCGCGGTCGTGTGGAACGACGCGCGACGGGCCGCGGTGCGCGACGGGCTCGGTGCCGTCGATCGCGAGTTCGTGCCGGCCACCGTCGAGCTCGTCGCGAGCACGCTCGACGAGTACGCGGCCTCGTGGACGCAGATGCACACCGAGGCCTGCGAGGCCACGCACGTGCGCGGCGAGCAATCGCAGCGACTGCTCGAGCGCCGCAACCTCTGCCTGCAGGATCGACTGTCCGAGCTGGACGCGCTCGCGAAGCTGCTCGCCGAGGCCGACCCGGTGGTCGCGGCGCAGGCCGGCTTCGCCGCGCTCGAGCTGCAGCCGCTCTCGCAGTGCGCCGACACCGAGACGCTGAACGCCGAGGTCGAGCCGCCGCAGGACAAGGCCACCGCCGACGCGGTCGCCGAGCTGCGTCGCGAGCTGATGCGCGTGAAGGCGCTCGCTTCGACGGGGCTGATGAAGGAGGCGCTCGACGCTGCACAGGCCGCCTACGTGCGCGCGCAGACGATCGCCACCCCCGACGGCGAGACCTACCAGCCGATCGTCGCCGAGGCCCGCTTCCGGCTCGGCGATGCGCAGGCGACCGCGGACGAGCCCGAAGGCGCCGAGAAGAACCTCTCCGAGGCCTCGTGGCTCGGCGCGAGCGTGAAGCACGACGTCGTCGCGGCCGCGGCCGCCGGTGCGCTCGTGCCGGTCGTCGGCCAGGGCCTGCGCCGTCCCGACGAAGGCCTGTCGTGGGGCCGACACGCCGAGGCCGCGCTCAAGCGCATCGGCATGGCGGGGCGGGCCGAGGCGCGGCTGCGCCACGACGTGGGCGTGGTGCTCGGCACGATCGGCGAGGACCGTCGCGCACGCGGCTCGCTGGAGACCGCGCTCGAGTTGCTCGGCAAGGAGCCGGCCGCACAGTGGTGGACCGCGGCGGTGCACCGGGCGCTCGGTGATCTCTCGCTGCACGAAGGCCACGCTGCCGACGCGCGCGCCGACTTCGATCGCGCCGGCGAGACGTTCGTGGCGGCGTTCGGCGACAAGCATCCCGACAACGCCCTCGTGATCGCCGGCCAGGCGCGGGTGCTCGCCGCCGAGGGCGACGTCGCGGGTGCGCGCGGGCGGCTGCGCGAGGCGGTGGCGCTCGTCGAAGCCGCGCTCGGACCGGGCTCGACGCGCCTCCTGCCGCTCTGCCGCCAGCTCGCACGCCTCGAGCTGTCGCAGAAGAGCTTCGACGCGGCGATCTTCGAGCTCGAGCGTGCGCAGCGGATCTCCCGCGACGCGTGGGGCGATCATCCCAAGGTCGCGCAGTCGCTGTTCGAGCTCGGCAACGCGCTCACCCAGGCAGGGCGGCTCGACGAGGCGCGCACGCAGCACGACCGAGCGCTCGCGCTGTGGGAGCGCACGCGCGGCAAGGATCATCCCGACGTCGCCTTCGCGCTCACGAGCCTGGGTCAGCTCGATCTCCAGCAGGGCCACGCCAACGAGGCAGTCGAGCGACTCGAGCGCGCGCTGAAGCTGCGCGGCGGACGTGGGCTCGATCCGCAGCTGCTGGCGCAGACCCAGTTCGCGCTCGCGCGCGCACTGCATGCCGTCGACGATCGTCCGCGCGCGCGCGAGCTCGCCGCGAAGGCGAGGGACGCGTTCAAGACCGGCAAGCCGCCGTCGCCCGACCGCGCCGCGGAGATCGACTCGTGGCTGGCCGAGGTCGGCGAGACGCTGCCCGAGCGACCCGGACCGATCTGAGCTCCGCCCTCGCGTGATGCGGCGGCCGCGAGCTCAGCAGGACGAGCACTCGTCGCACGCGTCGCGGCCGACCTCGCACTGATCGCGTGCCCGCCAGCAGGCGTCTTCGTAGCGCGGCTCGCCGACGTGCAGCTCGGCGAGCCGACAGACCTGCTGCTCGAGGCCGCATGCGACATCCGCGAGCTCGCAGATCTGCGTGCACCGACCGTCCTCGTCGCCGGTGGCGGTCGACGGCTCGCCCTTCGGCTGCTCGGGCTCTGCAGTGGGCGGCGTCACCGGCTTCGTGGGCGGCGGCGGCGGTGGCGAGACGTCGGTCGGCGCCGGTCCGGGCCGCCCCGGCGTCGTCGGTTGCTCGGTCGGCCGCGGCTCGTCGCGCGCCGCGTCGGGCTTGCGTTTGTTCTTGGCCGGCTCTTCCTCGGTCGCATCGTCGAGCTCGCGGCGGAAGTCGCGATCCGCGGGCGGCTCGCGGAGCTGCATCCCGAGCGCACGCATGCGCGCCGCGTTGTCGGCGATGCGCGACTCGGCATCGCCCAGCGGATCGTGGGCGCTGCCCGTGGCCGTGCGGGCCTCCGGCGCTCCCGCGCTCTTCGGGTGCGGCTTGCATGCGACGAGCGCGAGCGCCAGCGCGAGGCCGAGCTCACGAGCAGTCATCGCACGCCTCGCTCGCACGCCCGCAGTCACGCTCGGCGCGCTCGCACGCCTCCTCGTACTCCGTCTCGCTCTCGTGGACGCTGGCAAGGCCGCAGATCTTATCCCGCAGCCCGCACACCGCGGTGGCGAGCTCGCAGACGTCCTCGCAGCGGTCGCGCGGCTTCTTCGGCGTCGTCGCGGGCGTGCTCGTGCCCTTCTTCACCTTCGGGGGACGCGGCTTGTGCAGCTCGCGCTTCGTCCCCGGCGGATAGCCACGCAGACGCACGCCCTGCTCGCGCAGCCGCGACTCGTAGCCGTCGAGCTCCGTGCTCAGCTCCGCGAGCGATGGCGGCGCGCTCTGCTTCGAGGCGAGGCGATCGCCCGCGTCGAAGTCCTGCGCGGGGGCCTGCGCCGCATCGGCCCCCGCGTCGACCGCGGGCTCCGGCGCGGCGGCCTCGCCCGGGGCCGCCGTCGCGGTTTCGGGCGCCGAGGCGGCGTCGGGCTTGGCCTTCAGCGAGCAGCCGAGCCCGAGACAACAAACGATCGCGAAGGCCCGACGGCGCAGGCTCACGGCGCTTCACCCAGCGTGCGCTCGAGCAACGTGCGGTTGATGTCGAGCGCGTCTTCGTAGGCACCGAGCGCCTCGTCGTCGCGTCCGAGCCCCTCGAGCACCTCGCCGCGCAGCGCCACGAGGCGCGCCGTGAAGGGATTGTGATCGAGCTGCCGCCACTCGTCGCCGAGCCCTTCGTCGGCGATGCCGAGCAGCGTCTCGTCGGCGATCGTGTCGACGTCGGGGTAGTCGAGCCGCATGCGCAGGAGCCGGCCGTAGATGTCGTGGCGCAGCTCGACCGCGAGATCGCCACCTTCGTCGCGCGACAGCCAACGCTGGCGACGCATCGCCTCGAGCGCAGCGATCGCACCGGCCGCGTCGTCCTTCTCCAGCAGCACGTCGACCTTGCGGTTCTCGACCTCGACGAGCTGCGCGAGCGCGACGAGTGCGTCCGGCTGTGCGGGCGCGAGCCGACCGGCCTGCGCGAGCCCGACCAGCATGCTGCCCCCGCCGAGCACGAAGCCGAGCGCGAGCGTGAGCCACCGCGAGCCCGACGCCTTCACGGTGCACCTCCCTGATCTCCGGAGGGATCCCCGCCCTGGGCACGGGCCATCGCGATCAGCTCGCCGCGCAGCCGGCTGCGTGCACCGTCGACGTCGCGCGCGACCTCGGCCCGCGCTGCCGGTGCGAGCACGGCGAACTGGTGCTCGAGCTGATCGGCGACGCCGCCGGTGGGGGCGCGGTGCTCGTCGGGCTTCAGCACGACGACGAGCACGACCGCCGCGGCCGCCGCTGCGATCGCGGGCCCGCCCCACAGCACGAAGCGCCGACGCCACCACGGCACCGGCGTGAGGCCGCGTTCGATCTCGCTCCACACCGCGTCCTCGCGCAAGGTGGCGAGCTCGGCCGGTGTGCGTGCGTGGAGCAACAGTCGGGCGATCGCGAGCTCGGGCTCGACACCGCCGGCGCCTCCGTCGGCAGCGAGGCCGCGCGCGAGCTCGGTCTCCCAGTCGGGATCCGTCACGCTCGTCGGCTCTGGCCTGTTCTCGCCGGTCATCGCTCGCGCCTCGCTCCGTCCGACGCCCCGAACGCCCCCCACATCCGGGGGCTTACGCGGCGACTCGGGATTGTCCTTCGTGCTGTCATAGCTCACCTCGCAGGGCCACGCCCTGTTTCTCGCAGGCCTGGCGGAATGCCCGGCACGCGCGGAACAAGAGCACGTCGAGCGTGCCGATCTTCACGTCCATCGCGGCGGCGCACTCCTCGCGGGAACGGCCCTCGAGCAGCCGCAGCCGCAGCACCTGTGCGTAGCGCTCGTTGAGTCCGGCGAGCACCGCTTCGATGCGCACGCGCAGGTGCTCGCGCTGCAGCTCCTCTTCGGTCGGGTCCTTCGCCTCCTCGACGAACGCGTCGACGTGCTCGGCGAACGCGCCGCGCAGTCGCTGGCGTCGACCCGATGCGCGCAGGAGATCGCGCGCCTTGTTCTTCGCGAGCACCTTGAGCCAGGGATAGAGCCCCGGCTCCTTCCACTGGTAGTTGGGCAGCGCTCCGAACGCGGCGAGGAACGTCTCGCGCAGGCAGTCCTGCGCGTCGTCGGGATCGCCGAGCATCGGCACCAGCACGTAGCCATAGATTGCCCGCGCGTAGGCGCGATAGATCTGCTCGAACGCCCGCCGATCGCCCGTGGCCGCGCGCTGCACCAACGCACGCTCGTCGGCAAGGGCGTCGGGCCGGCGACTCACGGCGGCGAGGGTACCGCGGCCCGCTCGCCGAGGGCTAGCATGGCGGCAGCGGTGCCGCGCCTCGACATCTTGCTCGCACGCAACCTCGGGCTCTCGCGCAGCGCCGCCACGCGACTGTTGCGTGCAGGCCGGGTGCGCGACGATGCCGGTGCACGGCTCGACGACGGTCGGCAACAGATCCCGCCCGCGCAGCTACCGTGCACGATCGTCGTCGACGACGCGCAGCATCGGCTCTTCGCGCGCAGCGAGCTGCTGCTGCACAAGCCGATCGGCACCGTCACCGCACTGAAGGACGAGCGCCATCCCACCGCGTATGCGCTCGTGCAGGACGCTCCGCTCGCCGCCGAGCTGCGCGCCGTGGGTAGGCTCGACCTCGACAGCAGCGGCCTGCTGTTCTGGACGACCGATGGCACGCTGCTGCACCGACTCACGCATCCGCGCTGGGCGATCGAGCGCACGTACCACGTCGCGCTCGCATCGCAGTGGTCGTCGCCGGGCAGCGACTTCGAGCTCGCCGACGGGCACCGTCCGAACATCGTGGCGATCGACGAGCTCGACGAGGCCGACGCACATCCCGGGCTCGTGGAGGCGCCGGGCGCACGTCGGTGGGCCAGCATCACCATCACCGGCGGACGCTTCCACGAGGTGAAGCGGATCTTCGCCGAGCTCGGCGCGCTCGTGCTCTCGCTCTGTCGCGTGCGCTACGGCGACGTCGAGCTGCCGCGCACGCTCGCGGCCGGTGCATGGCAACCGATCGATCTGCGCGCGTGCTTCCGCGGCATCACGCCGGTCGACGACGAGTGATTGTCGAGGAGCAGCAGGCTCACCACTTCCACGCTGCGGGCGCACCTGCTCGTCCGTGGCGCGCACGCGGGCCGCTTTCGTGCGCGCGCGTCCCCACGCGAGCCACTCGACGGGTTTCTTTCGGGAACGCCTCAAGCGGGACAGTCGTCGGCGCGATGAGGCTTACAGATGAAAGCCGCGGCGATTCTGACCCTCGCGACCCTGGTGCTCGGCTCTGGCTGCGACATCGCGCTCCTGCCCGAGACGGCCAGCTATGCCGGCGAGGACACGCCGCGCATCGCCGTCGCGATCGCGGCCGACGCGATGCCTGCGGGCATGGTCGAGGCGGTCGACCTCGAGGTCGTCGACGTGATGCTCCACCGCGAGAGCGACGACAGCTGGGTGTGGATCGGCGGCGCCACCCGTCGCGTCGAGCTCTCGCCCGTGCAGATGGCGCGGGCCGAGTCGGTGCCGCTGCTCGCCGATCACTATGATCGCGTGCTGCTCGTGATCGATGCGCCGCGCGTCGCCGCGCAGGGCACGTGGCACTCCGTCGAGCTCGCGTCCGACGAGCTCGAGCTGCCCGTCGACATCGACCTCGACGCCGACACCCGGCTCGAGCTGCACTTCGACGTCGCCGCCTCGCTCGCGGGCGAGCAGCCGACCGAGTGGAGCTTCACGCCGCAGGTGAAGGCCCAGATCGTCGCCGAGTGATCTCGGCCGCGACGGCAGCCCTGCAACCGGGGCTCCGCGCGCCCGTCCGATCGGTGAAGCCGCAGCACTGGCGCTGCGGCCGTCGTCGCCGCGCCCGGCCGTCCGGGCGCGGGCGCTTCTCCGGCGCCACTTTGCACCCCGCGGGCCCGAACCACCCGCGGGGTGCAGCTTCGCTGCGGGCGCGAAATCCGGGGCCGACCGGTCTCGTCACGGCGCCGGGCTTGGGAGTAGGCTCGCGCCGCCATGCGCCCCGCCCTGCCCCTCGTGCTCGTCGCCCTGCTCGCGGCCTGCGATCGATCCGAGCCGGCGCCGCCGACCAAGGCGACCGACGCGAAGGCGAAGGCGCCGAGCAAGTCGAGCGACGCAGCGCCCGCGCCGAAGCCGGCGGGCGACGTGGCCGGCACGCAGGTCTCGCCGCCGGTCCCCGACGACGCGCCCGTCGAGCCGAAGCCCATCGCCGATTCCGCGCCGCATCCGTTCGGCATCCGCGACATGCTCGCGATGGACCGCATCAGCGATCCACAGCTCTCGCCCGACGGCACGAGCATCGCGTTCGTCCGGCGCGTGACCGACCTCGAGGCGAACCGCGGCCGCACCGATCTGTGGAGCGTGCCGATCGCCGGCGGTGCGCCCACGCGGCTCACGAACCATCCCGAGGCCGACGACACGCCGCGCTGGGCCCCCGACGGCACGCTCTACTTCCTGTCGCGGCGCTCCGGCGCGACGCAGGTGTGGAAGCTGGCCCCCGGCTCCACGGCGGCGGTGCAGGTGACGACGCTGCCGCTCGACGTCGGCAGCCTGTCGGTCTCGCCCACCGGCCAACACCTCGCGTTCGCAGCCGACGTGTTCGTCGACTGTGCCGATCTCGCGTGCACGAAGCAGCGACTCGACGAGACCGCGGCCAACAAGGCCTCGGGCAAGCTGTACGCGCGCATGTTCGTCCGGCACTGGGATGCGTGGAGCGACGGTCGGCGCTCGCATCTCTTCGTGCTGCCGGTCGCCGGCGGCGAGCCGCTCGACGTCACCAAGGGCCTCGACGCCGACGTGCCGAGCAAGCCGTTCGGCGGCAGCGAGGAGTACGCGTTCGCACCCGACGGCAAGACACTGGTGTTCGGCGCACGCGACGTGGGCGCGAGCGAGCCGTGGTCGACCGACTTCGATCTATACTCGGTCGGCATCGAGGGTGGCGAGCGCACGAACCTCACCGACGCCAATCCGGCGTGGGACAGCCACCCGCGCTTCGCCGCCGACGGCAAGACGCTGGTCTGGAAGGCGATGGATCGCCCCGGCTACGAGGCCGACCGCTTCCACCTGATGGCGATGCCGTGGCCGGGCGGACCCGCGAAGGCGGTCGCGAACGACTGGGATCGCTCGATCGACGACCTCGTGCTCGCGCCCGATGGCAGCGCGATCGTCACCGCCGACGATCTCGGCCACAAGTCGCTGTTCGCGATCGACGTCGCCAGCGGCGAGCGCCGCCAGCTCACCAAGGAAGGCACCGCGGCCTCGCCGGTCGCCGCGGGCGAGAGCGTCGTGTTCCTGCGCGACGACCTCCGCCACCCGGCCGAGCTGTTCTCGATCTCGACGAAGGGCGGTGAGCCCAAGGCGATCACCGAGCTCAACGCGGGCAAGGTCGGCGCGGCGCAGACGGGCGAGCCCGAGCAGTTCTCGTTCACGGGCGGCGCCGGCGACACGGTCTACGGCTGGGTCGTGAAGCCGGTGGGCTTCGACGCCGCGAAGAAGTACCCGATCGCGTTCCTCATCCACGGTGGACCGCAGGGCAGCTTCGGCGATCACTTCCACTATCGCTGGAATCCGCAGGCGTACGCCGGGGCCGGCTACGCCGCGATCATGATCGACTTCCACGGCTCGACCGGCTACGGGCAGAAGTTCACCGACGGCATCAACGACGACTGGGGCGGCAAGCCGCTCGTCGATCTGCAGAAGGGCCTCGCGGCCGCGCTCGCGAAGTACCCGTGGCTCGACGGCGAGAAGAGCTGTGCGCTCGGGGCGAGCTACGGCGGGTTCATGATCAACTGGATCGCCGGCAACTGGCCCGACGGCTTCGACTGCCTCGTCAACCATGACGGGCTGTTCGACATGCGCTCGATGTACTACGCGACCGAGGAGCTGTGGTTCCCCGAGTGGGAGCACGGCGGGCCGCAGTTCCAGGTGCCGAAGAACTACGAGAAGTGGAACCCGGCGAACACGGTGACGAAGTGGAAGACGCCGATGCTCGTCGTCCACGGCGCGCTCGACTACCGCGTGCCCGACACGCAGGGCATCTCGACGTTCACCGCGCTGCAGCGCCGCGGGGTGTCGAGCATGTTCCTGCACTTCCCCGACGAGAACCACTGGGTGCTGAAGCCCGCGAACAGCCTGCTGTGGCACGACACCGTGCTGGCGTGGCTCGGCGAGCACACTGCGACGAAGACGGAGACGAAGTGATCACCCAGCTCGAGATCGCCCAGGCGGTGCCGTGCACGTCGGCCGAGGGTCCGCATCGACGCTTCGCGCTGTGGCTGCAAGGCTGCTCGCTGCGCTGCCCCGGCTGCTGCAACCCCGAGCTGTTCGAGCGCGGCGCCGGCCGCTCGCTGGCCGCATCGCACGTCGCCGCGATGATCGGCGACGCCGCGCGCGAGCACGGCCTCGAGGGCGTCACGGTGATCGGCGGCGAGCCGCTCGATCAGGCCGACGCGCTGGCCGATGCGCTCGAGCCCGTCGCCGCCGCCGGGCTCGGCATCATCGTGTTCACCGGCTACCTGTTCGAGGAGGCCCCCGACCTGCGTGGCTTCGATCGGCTGTGGCCGTGCATCGACACCCTGGTCGACGGCCGCTTCGACGCGCACCGTCCCGACCACGGCCGCCGCTTCATCGGGTCGACGAACCAGCGGCTCGTGCACCGCACCGATCGCTACCGCGATCCGCTGCTGTGGGCCGGCGATCACGTCGCCGAGCTGGTGATCGGCCGCGATGGGACCGCTCGGCTGCTCGGCGCGCCCAGCTTGGTCCGCACGGGCGTGCGCGCGCTCCAGCGGCCGGCCCTCTGAGGGTCGACTCGGCGCTCAAGCGCACCGGGGTCGTGGTCGAAACCACGATCCACGATGCTGGCCATGAAGCCGACGCGACGCTCGCTGTTCGAGCCGGTCGCCGTGGAGCTGACCGACGACGAAGTCGGTGACATCACGGAGCGCCGCGTCGACCGCGTGCGCGTCGCCGCCGAGCGCATGATGGAGGCGGCGACTGCGGAGCTGCGGCTGCCGATCCTGCCCGAGACCGCGAGCGAGGCGCTGGCACTCGCCAACAACCCCCGCACTCCGATGAACGTGCTCGAGCGCGTGGTCGGCCGCGATCCGGTGCTGGCGTCGCGCATGCTGATGGTCGCGAGCTCCGCGGCCTACGCGGGCGCGAACGTACGCACGCTGGCGAGCGCACTGCAGCGCATGGGCAGCGGCACCGTGCGCGACATCCTCTACCAGAGCGTGATGGAGTGCCACGTGTTCTCCTGCGACGATCGGGCGTGGGCCCGCCGCGAGCGCGATCATGCGGTCGCGGTCGGCACGATCGCGCGCATCATCTGCAAGCAGACCGGCATCGAGTCCGAGCTCGCGTTCGTGTGCGGGCTGCTCCACGATCTCGGTCGCGTCGCGCTGCGTGGGCCGGCGCCCCTCGACATCGACGTCTCGCTCGTCCACGACGCCGAGCAGCTCGCCCACACGCGCATCGGGCAGCGCGTCGCGGCGCAGTGGAAGCTGCCGTCGCTGGTCGGCGAGGCGCTGCGTCGTCATCACCACTATCGTGGCTTCGGGCGGCAGCTCGACAGCTACTCGCAGATCGGACACATCATCGCGGCCGCCGACCTCGTCGCGGCGCAGCTCGGCATCGGTCGCGCACCGCGTACGCTCGTGAACGCGGACCTCGAGACGATGTGCTCGCTCGGGCTCGATCCGCCGAAGATCGCCGCGCTCGCGAAGGCCGAGCTCTCGGTCTGAGCGCACTGCTCACTGCAGCTTGTCTGCGCTGGGCGGCAGTGCGCCACCCTTCGGGCCCTTGCCCTTCGGCGGCTTCGGCGGAGTGGCACCGCCGACGTTCGGGTCGAGCACATCTCCGGGCGCGCTGCCCTCGAACACCGCGTAGTCGTGCTCGGCGACGGTGCCGTCGTGCCGGCCGAGCATGAAGCTCTGACTCACCGCGAGGAAGTCGAGCGCGAACGGCCCGATGATCCACTGGTGCTCGTAGATCGCGACGTCGATGCCGATCCTGCCGCGCAGCTTCGGACGCAGCCGGATGTCGAAGCCGTAGCGCGGCTGCTCGAGCCTGAGCTTCGCGCCGGAGCTCCCGGCCGCCCGCGTCATGCCGAACGTCCGCGGCTCGCGGCTGTCGAACAGCGTCGGGCCCGCGGTGATGCCCGAGAAGCCGGCCCCACCGAGCCCGGTCAGCGACAGCCCCACGCGGCCCTTCGTCACGTCGGCGCCGAGCCCGAGGTCGAGCGACGCGTTCGCGATCGCGAAGCTCAGCGCGAGGCCCGTCGCGGCGCCGTCGAGCCACCAGTCGGCGATCGTGCTGCTCTCGTTGCCGATCACCGGATCGATGTCGCGACTCCAGCCCTTGTCGATCGACGGACAGTGCTTGTCGAGGTTGGGCCCGGGCACCGACACGTACAGATCGCAGCCGGCGGTGAGCTCGAGCACGAACTCCTTGCCGTCGAAGTACTTGTTCTGCGGCAGCCCGACCGCCGGGTAGGCAGGGTTGCCCGAGCTGTCGACGTCGACCGGCGCGACGGCGAGCTCGACTTGTCGGCTGGTCGATCCGCCCGCGCTCTTCACCGCCACCGAGAACGGTGCGCGCACGCCGAAGCCGAGCCCGAGGTGGTAGCCGAGCCTGATGTAGTAGCGGTCGGTCAGCCACGTCGAGTCCGCGATCGTGTACTCCCAGCTGTCCTCGAGCTCGCGGCCGTACGTGAAGCCGGTGAGGAAGTACTCGGTGGCGAAGCTCTTGCTGTCGGGGAGCTCGAGCCCGCCCTTGCCCGGCTTGCTGATCTCGGGCGCGACCTCGGCGAGCCCGGTCTCGCTCGCCGCGCTGCCGAGCTTCGTGTCCGCCCCACCGACCGAGCCCTTGCCGCCGGGCGCGAGCGGGGCGCGCGGCACGATGCTGACGTGGTGGATCGTGCGCCCGCCACCGTTCAACAGCAGATCGAGCAGCTGCTCGTCGTCGAGCTTCGCGGCCTCGCCCACGGTGACCTTGCCGATCACGAACTGTGCAGCGTCGGCCTTGGCCAGCTTTGCGCGGATGTCCTTCAGCTCCTTGGCGACGGCCTTGCTCGGCTTGTTCGCGGGGTTCTTCACGAAGCACAGGTTCGCGATCTCGGCGGGCAACGCCGGCTTCGCGCACGCGCCGGGTGCGAGCGGTACGGTGAGCCGGCGATCGACGACGAGCCGATCGTCGAGCACGAGGATCTCCTCGGCGTAGCTCGGCGCAGCGGTGAGATGCTCGTGGCGCAGCTTCGGGTCCAGCAAGGGCTTCAGCATCGGCTGCGCGTCGAGGCCGGTCTCACGGACGTAGCGACGCACGTCCATCGTGATCCCGGGGGCGACCTGCACGGTCTCGAGCCCCGCCTTCTTCAGGCCGGCCCGCTTCACCACCTTGCGGAACGAGGGCGACGCCTTCGCGTCGGCGATGCGCTGGGCATTGCTCGCGGGCTCGGCGTGCGCGAGCCCTGGCGCGAGGAGGGTGAGCGCGAGGCTGAATCCGCAGGCGAGTTGGATCGTGGGCATCGGTGAGTGCGGTAGACCGGCCAGTGTGCGCATCGATCACGGCGGCCGCAGAAGCTCGTTGCGCGGGATCGCCCCGGGCGGCGATGCTCGGCCGGCTTGCCACGCACCGCCGAGAAGCCCCCTGCGACCGCACGCCGTCACTGGCTCATGAAGACCGAGCCCGATGCGTTCTCGCTCGCCGACCTGCGCAAGAAGAAGACGGCGCCGTGGGACGGCGTGCGCAACCCCATGGCGCGCAACAACATGGACGCGATGCAGCTCGGCGACCTGGTGCTGTTCTACCACTCGAGCTGCAACCCGCCGGGCGTCGTCGGCATCGCGCGCGTCTGCAAGCTGGCCTATCCCGACCCGACGGCGTTCGACCCGAAGAGCAAGTACTTCGACGCGAAGTCGAGCCGCGACTCGCCGCGCTGGCGCATGGTCGACGTCGAGTTCGTCGTCGAGCTGCCGCACATGGTCACGCTCGAGGCGCTGAAGGGCGCGCCCGAGCTCGTCGGGATGGTGGTGACGAAGGTGGGCCGGCTCTCGGTGCAGCCGGTCAGCCCGGAGCACTTCGCCCACGTCGTCCGCATGGGCGGGCTCGCGGAGCTGCCGGCCTGAGGCGTCCGGCAGCGCGCGCGTCGATCACACCGCGAGATCGGAGAGCGTCCGCGCGGAGAGTCGGGCGCGCGCCGACAGTGGGCGACGGGGATCGCCTTCTTCGCGTACGAGCTCCAGTGGGGGCTCGCGCCACACCGACGCGATCGCCTCGCGGATCGGGACCTCGATCGCGGCCCAGCCCTCGTCGTCGTTCGGCGCGCGCAGGCGATCGAGCGCGCGGATCTCCAGCGACGTGGTGTCGAACGCGAGCTTGCCGCGCAGGCGCGGGTCCTGCTCGAGCAGCCGCGCGGCGCGAATCAACCGCCGCAGCGCTACGGCTGCGGTCTCGCCGGCGATGTCGGCCGGCACGCCACGACGGCGGTGGTAGGCGAGCCCGACGCTGGCGCGGCTGCGATCGAGCACGTAGTGGCCCTCGTGGCACACGAGCAGCACGCCGGGTCCTTCTTGCACGTGCGCGTAGTCGGCGACGTCGATGAGCACGTCGTCGGTGAGCGCCTTCGTGCGGATCCAGTCGTGGAACACGACGATGAGGTCGTCGAACGGCGGCGGCTCGCTGCGCAGCGGCAGCTTGAACGCGTAGCCGAGGACGTGGGCTGGCTCGCTCATGCCGGCACCGCCTGCTGCTGCTGCGCCATGCGGTTCTCGCAGGCGTAGGCGGCTTCGACGAACAGCTGGGCTTCTTCGACCCAGTGGTGCGCGTCGTCCAGGCTGGCCTGGGCGACGTCGCGTTCGGCGAGCCGGAAGAAGTAGTGGGCGAACTTGCCGCCCGCATACGGGTCGAAGAACAGCTTGGTGTCGTAGTAGCGGGCCCGGAACTCGGCGACGATGCGCGCCGGATCGTCGTCGATGTCGAACGTCTGCGAGCGCACCAGCGCCTTCGCAGCCAGCAACATCGCCTGCAGCGCGCCCTTGGCCGCCGCGGCCGCGTCGCCGCGCTCGAGCAGCTCGGAGGCCTCGAACACGACGCGCTCCGCATCGGAGAGCCCGAACTTCGCGACCGAGACGATCTCGCCGGCGCACTCGCCCATGCCGATGTCGCCGATGCCGTACTCACGCGGATCGGACCAGTCGTGGTAGAGGTCGCGCGCGCTGTCGTAGGACGGGACGTCCATGAGATCGGCGAGCATGTCGCGGATCTTCGACTTGCCGATGCGCTTGATGAACTGCTGGAAGCCCTCCTGCTTCTCGCGCTCGTCGGCGAAGCGGCCGGTGATGCGGTCGACGACCTCGGGGATGCGCTTGCTCGGCACCGCACCGATCGCCAGCCCGAATTGCCCGGCGTTCTCGGTCCACTGCCCGCCCAGCACGACCTGGAAGTGCGGGACGCGGCGACCGGAGACGTTGCGCTGCACGCCGAGGAAGCCGAGGTCGGCGATGTGGTGCTGGCCGCACGAGTTGAAGCAGCCGCTGACCTTGATGCGCAGCGCGCCGATCGAGGCGTCGTGCGCGGCCGAGCGCGCGGCCAAGCGCGTGCGCAGCTCGCCCGCGAGCCCGCGCGACGCGGAGATGCCGAGCTTGCAGGTGTCGGTGCCGGGGCACGCGGTCACGTCGACGATGGTGCCGGCGCCCGGCTCCGCGAGCCCGAGCGCCGCGAGCCGGCGGTGGATCTCCGGGACGTCCGCGTTGCTGACCCAGCGGAGCACGAGGTTCTGCTCGACGGTCAGCCGGATCGTGTCGCCGGTGTACTCCCGCGCGATGTCGGCGATGCCACGGGCCTGATCGGGCGTGAAATCGCCGAGCGGCATCGTGACCGACACGACCGAGTAGCCGTCCTGCCGTTGGGGGCTGACGTTGGTCACGAACCACGCGTCGAACGCCGCGTCGCCGCCCTTGCGCAACAACGTGGACGGCGGCTTCTTGGGCTGGTCGTGCGCGGCGATGTTCGGCAGCCACGACGTCCAGCGCTCTTCGAACGGGATCTTGCCCTTCTCCTCGAGCACGAGCCGGCGGAACTCGTCGATGCCGAGCTTCTTGACCAGGAACTTGATGCGCGCGCGCGCCCGGTTCGCCTTCTCGCCGTGGCGCGCGAAGATGCGGCACACCGCCTGCGTGAGCGGCATGAGCTCGTGCTCGGGCACGAACGGGTCGAGCAGGAGCGCCTGGTGCGGCACGGCCCCGAGCCCGCCGCCCACGTAGAACTCGAAGCCCCGCTGGACCGCGCCGTCGACCGTGCGCGTCGTCGCGACGAGCCCGAGATCGTGCATGAGCGCGAGGCCGCACGCCTCGGTGGCGCAGCCCGAGAACGCGATCTTGAACTTGCGCCCGAAGTCCTGCGTGTCCGGGTGACCGAGCAGGTAGTAGGTGAGCGCCTTCGCGTAGGGCGAGATGTCGAACGCCTCGCTCTTGCACACGCCGGCGATCGGGCAGCCGGTCACGTTGCGCACGGAGTTGCCGCAGGCCTCGCGCGTGGTGATGCCGACCGCGGCGAGACGGCGGAAGAGATCCGGCGTCTCCTCGATGTGCATGAAGTGCAGCTGGATGTCCTGCCGCGTCGTCACGTGCAGGATCTCGTCGCTGTACTCCTCGGCGCACTCGGCCAGCACCTCGAGCTGCTCGGCCGTGAGCGCGCCGAACGGGATCTTGATGCGCACCATGCCGGGTGCGTCCCACACCGTCTCGGGTCCCTTGGTCAGCTCGCCGCTCGGGAACGCGAGCGTCTGATCCTTCTCGCCGTCCCAGCGCTTGCCGTTGTCGTAGCGCTGCCCGTAGGCCCCGCGACGCAGCCGCGTCTCCGCGAACAGCTTGTCCTCGATCTTGCCGTCCTTGCGGAGCCGGAGCTGCGTCTCGAAGACGTCGATCTCCTGCTCGAGCTCGGGGGCCGCACGGCCGGTGAGCCGATCCTTCCAACGCGTTTCCATGGGGTCGCCGATTTGTCCCAAACCATACCGGGAAGTCAACGCCGACGCCCGTGTAGATCGCAGAAACGGGCTCGAAAGGGCCCGAATTCCCGACTCTATTCTACGGTCAGCCGCCGCATTACTACGCCGCCGGGGCGGGATCGGCGACGGCATCGAGCTCGGCGAGCCACCGGTCCCGGCGCTCCGTCTCGACGATCGCATGCCGCAGCGACGCGGCCGCGAGCCGGCGCAGCTCGATCGGACCGAGCGCGAAGGCGTCGGCGCAGCGCAGGTACTCCTCGACGAGCTCGACGCCGAAGAGTGCCGGATCGTCGGTGGCGAGCGAGACCTCCACGCCAGCGGCGAGCAGGCGCGGCAACGGATGCGCGGCGAGGCTCGGCACGACACCGAGCGCGACGTTGCTGCTCGGGCACACCTCGAGCGGCACCTTGCGACGCACGAGCTCGTCGACGAGCGTGGGGTCCTCGACGCAGCGCACGCCGTGGCCGATGCGGTCGGCACCGATCACGTCGAGCGCGTGCCGCATGCTGGTGGGCCCGAGCAGCTCGCCGGCGTGGGGCAGGCTCTTGAGGCCCGCCGCCTTCGCGCGCGCGAAGACGTCGGCGAGCGGTGCATAGGGATGATCGCCGCCCTCGGGTCCGCCGAGCCCGAGCCCTGCGACGCTGCCCGGCGCACGGCGATGCTGCTCGAGCGCGAAGGCCAGCGTGGGCTCGCCGTGATCCAGGAACGAGCGCACGATGTCCAGCACATAGGCGATCGAGACCCCGTGCTCCGCAGCGGCGGCCCGGCCTTCGCTCAGCCCGGCATGCAGCGTGTCCGCCGACGTGCCGAACACGAGATGCGTCACCGGAGTGAACGTGACCTCCGCATGCCGCACGCCCTGGGCCGCGAGCCGCTGCGCGAGCGCGACCACGACGTCGCGGATGTCGTCCGCCGTGCGCAGGCACTTCGACACCGCGAGGTAGGCCCGGATGAAGCTGCCGAAGTCGGTGAAGCGAAACGCCGCACGCACGCCTGCGGGCCCGCCTTCGTCGCCGGGCAAGCGCAGGCCGTGCCGTGCGGCGAGCGTGCACGCGAGCTCGGGCGCGATCGAGCCCTCGAGGTGCACGTGCAGCTCGGCCTTCGGTAGCGCGGTGACGAATGCACGCAGTGCGACGTCGTCGGGCATCGCGAGCGACGGTAGCACTGCTACGCTGCGTGCGCCTTGCCCGAGCCCGAGCCCGAACCGGCGGAGCCGATCGACGCGCACGCGCGCCCGATCCCGCTGCCGTTCGCGCTCGTGCCGCTCGTCGCGCTCGTGGGCCTGCTCGGCATCGTCATCGTGGTGCTGCCCCAGCGCTACCCCGGCTTCGAGGGCAGCGGCCACCTGCCGCTCCTGCTCGCCGCCGCGATCGCGGCGCTCGTCGCCCGCGCATACGGTCATCGCTGGGCCGCGCTCGAGCGCGGCATCCTGCGTGCGATCCAGCTCGCCATGAGCGCGCTGCTCATCCTCTGCGTCATCGGCATGCTCATGGGCACGTGGATCGTCGGCGGCGTCGTGCCGGCGCTGATCCACTGGGGGCTCGAGCTGCTCGCACCGAGCTACTTCCTGCCGACCGCGTGCGCCGTGTGCTCGGCGGTGAGCCTCGTCTCCGGCAGCTCGTGGTCCACTGCAGGCACCGTCGGGCTCGCGCTCATCGGCGTCGGCGGGGCGCTCGGCGTCGACCCGGCGATGACCGCCGGCGCCGTCGTCTCCGGCGCGTACTTCGGCGACAAGCTCTCGCCGATGTCCGACACCACCAACCTCGCGCCGGCGATGGCGGGCACCGATCTCTTCTCGCACGTGCGCCACATGGTGTGGACCACGCTGCCCTCGTGGACGATCGCGATGCTGGTGTTCACCGCGCTCTCGCTGGGCACGCAGACCGATCCCAGCGCAGCGTCGGTCGACGCGATCCAGGCGGCGATCGCCGCCCAGTTCGAGCCCAGCGTGTGGCACGTGGTGCCGCTCGTGCTGGTGATCGGGCTCGTCGTGCGCGGCATGCCGGCGCTGCCCACCCTGCTGCTCGGCACCGTGCTGGGCGGCCTGCTCGCGGTGCTGCTCGAGGGCGCGACCCTGGCCGAGGTCGCGATCGCGGCGATGGACGGCTACAAGTCCAGCTCCGGCGATCCCGCCGTCGACGAGCTGCTCTCGCGCGGCGGGCTGATGAGCATGGCCAAGACCGTGCTGCTCGTCCTCTGCGCCATGAGCTTCGGCGGCGTGATGGAATCCACCGGGATGCTCGCGACGCTGGCCGAGCGCATGCTGCGGCTCGCGCACTCGGTCGGCTCGCTCATCGCGGTCACCATCCTCACCTGCTGCGGCATCAACGTGATCGTCGGCGACCAGTACATCGCCATCGTGGTGCCGGGCCGCATGTACGCGGCGGCGTATCGCGAGCGCGGCCTGCATCCGAAGAACCTCTCGCGCGCGCTCGAGGACGCCGGCACGCTGACCTCGCCGCTCGTGCCGTGGAACACCTGCGGCGCGTTCATGGCCGCGACCCTCGGCGTCGCCACCCTCGCCTACCTGCCCTACGCGGTGTTGAATCTGCTGAATCCGATCATCGCCATCGTGTACGGCTACCTCGGGATCTCCGTCGCACGGCTGCCCACGCCGGAGCCCGCTGCGCCGGAGCCCGCCGCGCCGCGGTGACCCTGTCCGTCGAATTCGCTGGCGCGCCGCGATCGCTGCGCTACACCTGGCCTCGCCCTCGCACCCCGGGGGCGACGATGACCCTGCGTTCCTGAGCCCGATCGAATGCCACCGCGCCCGCGGTGCCGCGCCATCCGTGCGCGCGCCGCTTCGATTGCCAGGAGCGTCCAACATGTCATCCGTGCGCCTCGTCGGCGCGTCGTTCCAGTACAGCGACGCGACTCCGATCCTCCGCGACCTCGATCTCGTGCTCGTCCCCGGCTGGACCGGCCTCGTCGGCCCCAACGGCGCGGGCAAGACCACGCTCCTGCGCCTCGTCGACGGCACGCTCGTGCCGACCGCCGGCATCGTGCGGCGCGATCCTTCCGCGTCGCGCGTGACCTCCTGTCCGCAGGAGGTCGTCGCGTGCACGCCCGCGATCGAGGCGTTCGCGTCGGCGTGGGATCGGCACGCGCGTCGGCTCCACGGCCGACTTCGCCTCGATCCGGACGCGCTCGTGCGCTGGCCCTCGCTCAGCCCCGGCGAGCGCAAGCGCTGGCAGATCGGCGCGGCGCTGGCCGACGAGCCCGACGTGCTCCTGCTCGACGAGCCGACCAACCACCTCGATGCCGACGCGCGCGCCTGGCTGCTCGATGCGCTGCGCGGGTTCGCCGGCATCGGCGTCGTCGTCTCCCACGACCGCGACCTGCTCGACCAGCTCACGGTCCGCACGGCCCGCGTCGAGCACGGCCGCGTCCTTGCGCTCGACCTGCCGTACTCGCAGGCCCGCGCCGCCTGGGAGCAGCAGCTGCAGGGCCGGCTCGATGCGCGGCAGGCCGCACAGGACGAGGCGCGCAAGCATGCGCGACAGCTCGACGCCGCCCGTCGCGAGCGCGAGGCGGCGCAGCGCCAGCGCAGCACGAGCGCACGCATGCGCAACGCGAACGACTCCGACGCGCGCGGGATCCTGGCGCAGACGCGCGCCGACTGGGCGGAGGCGAGGCTCGGACGCAACACCGCGATCGTGCGTCGCCGCGCCGAAGCGGCGGCCGCGGAGGTCGTCCACGTCGAGGTCGAGCCGCAGCTCGGGCGCAGCGTGTTCGCCCGCTGGGAGCGCTGTCCGCATCCGTTTCTCGCGGTGCGCGACGCCGCGCCGCTCGTCCGCGGCGAGCGGACGATCGCGCGTGCGCCCACGCTGGTGTGGGGCAAGGACGATCGCATCCGACTCGAGGGTGGCAACGGCGCGGGCAAGACGACGCTCGTCGACGCGCTGCTCGAGCATGCCCGTGTGCCCCGCGAGCGTCTGCTGGTCCTGCCGCAGGACCCGGTGCCCGAGACGATCGCCGACGCGCTGGCGTGGCTGCACGAGCTCCCCTCCGCCGAGCGCGGCCCGGTGCTCGCGATCGTGGCGGCGCTCGGCGTCGCGCCCGAGCGACTGCTGACCAGTGCACGGCCGTCACCGGGCGAGGCCCGCAAGCTGCTCATCGCCCGCGGGCTCGGCTCGCATGCGTGGGGGCTCGTGCTCGACGAGCCCACCAACCACCTCGATCTGCCGTCGATCGAGCGGCTGGAGGCCGCGCTGGGCGCCTATCCCGGTGCGCTGCTGCTCGTGAGCCACGACGATGCCTTCGCGCGCGCGTGCACGCGCCAGCGCTGGCGCGTGCACGACGGCGAGGTCACGCTCGGCTGATGCTCACGACAATCGCCGCAGCCGCACGCTGATCGTCAGCGCGAGCAGCAACAACGCGAAGCCGGTACCCACGCACGCAGCGCCCCACTGCACGACGTTCGCCGGTGCGGGCACGATCCGCGCCTGTACGATCCAGTGCGCCGCGGCGACGGCCGGCAGCACGAGCGGAAGTCGATCGCGCCGACGCAGCACCCAGATCGACGTCGCGACGGCGAGCGCCGCGTCGAGCCACCACGCATGCCGTGGCCACGCGCCGCCGACCCAGCCCTGCGTCCACGCCGCGAGGTAGAGGCAGCCGAGCGCACCCGCGCAAAGCCGCACGAGCGCGGGCCGCTCGCTCGTCACGAACGCGAGCTCGCGGTGCAGCGCGGGCACCTCGCCGTCGCCGGCCTCGCTGCGATACGGGCCGAGGTACGCCGCGCGCTCGACGAGCTGCTCGACGGCGACCGGCCGTCGGAACGCACGCAACGTCAGCACGGCCGCCGCCATCACGGCGGTCACCGCGAGCAGCTCGGGACGCACGAACGCGACCGCCGCAAGCGTCGCGGCGACGAAGCTCCACACCGTGCGCTCGCGGGGGAGCCAGCGCGTCGAGAGCAACAATCCGACCGGGACCAGCACGCCGACGTCGAGCACGCGACCGTGCTCGCTGTTCCAGAACAGCACGTGCACGAGCAGCATGCCCGCCCAGCCCAGCCAGATCCCTCGCAGCGATCGCCGCGCGACCGTGAGCGCCCACTCGCCGAGCGGCGTGACGGAGTGGATCGCCCGCGTGCTCCACAGCCCGGCCGCGAACACGGCGAACACCCACGCACCGACGAGCGCGGTCACGACCCGGGGCGAGAACGCGTAGAGCAGCCAGGGCACGAGCGCGACCCCGGCCGCGCCGAGCAACGCGACTGCCGTTGCGCTGCGCGACGCGAACAGCCGCAGCGCCCACGCGCAGAAGCGCAGCTTCGCGAAGAACAGCACGAACCACGCCGAGCTCGCGAGCATGCCGTACTGCCCGAGGTGCACGCTCGTCTCGGTGTGCAGCGTCGGATCGCACTGGTAGAAGACGGCGAGCAGCGCGAGCATCACTGCCGGCCGGCGCAGTCCCACGCGCACGAGCACGGCCGCGCCACCGATGAGCGCCCAGGCATAGAGCTCGGCGATCGCGGTGATGCCGATCTGTCCGAGCGGACCGCCCGTGCCCGCGAGGCCGCCGGAGAGCATGACGACGCCGACCATCACGAGCGCGGCGCTCACGAGGTAGAGTGGGTTGTACTCGACGAGCAAGCGGTGCAGCAGGCGACGCCAGGCGGGATCCACGGGTGCTTCGATCGTCGGGGTCGGTTCCATCGCGACACGCACGTGTGCAACGCGCGTGCCCGGCAGCGCTGCGCCGGCACGTCGCGCGCACGCACGGCATCGGCTGCACGCGTCGATGTCAGCGTGGCAGCGCTGCGGCGCGACGCGTGCCACGGCGCCGGAGCCGACGGGCGCGAGCGGGCGAGCAGGACGCGTCAGCCTGCCGGCGGGCAGCCGAACACCGCATCGAGCACGCCGGCATCGGCGAGCTCGCCACAGGCGACACCGCACAGCTCGATCGCGTCGTAGGGGCCGTCCGGGTTCACGTACACCCAGCCGTCCTGGGTCTCGCAGTCGTCGACGCGCGGCACCTCGATCCCGTTGATCGTGATCGTCACGAAGTCCGGGTGCAGCGGGCCGGGATCGGCGAGCGGGACGATGCACGACGCGACCTGCCCCGCGATCTCCGACAGCGCATCCTGCAGGTCCAGCTCGTTCTGCGCGTTGAAGAACTTCTCGGCGCCGTCGCGCGCCTTGCCGCCCGCGACCGCGACCAGGTTGAGCTTCTCGTAGGTGTTGACCTCCGGCGAGCCGTCGTTGCCGACTCCGCCGAGCTCGTCGAGGATGTCGATGCCCACGACGAAGGTCGGAATCGCGTCCTCGGTGAACGCATCGGCGACGACCGACGCGAGGTTCTCGTCGTACTCCTCGAGCAACCCGCAGCCGACGCCCGGACACATGCTCGTGTCGGCGTCGGCGCTGCAGTTCGCGGCGCCGTCGGTGACGAGGATGAGGAAGCGCCCGACGTCCGGGTCGAGCGTCTTCAGGTGCGCGAGCGCGACCTCCACCCCGGTCGCCGCCGGCGTCGCGCCGTGGAGATCGTCGGCATCGGCGGCCGGGATCCCCATCAGCACCTCGAGCGCGTTCTCGGGCGCGACCGGCACCTCGGGCGCGTTCGCGACGACGCAGGCGCCCGCGCCGAGCTGGGTGTTCGCGGAGGTCGACGGGAACAGGTTCGCGCCGAAGTTGATCTCGGCGTCGAAGTTCACCACCACCGCGTCGACGACGTTGACGAGGCTGCTCCAGCGCGTGACGTCGGGCGTACCGGCCGCGGCGTCGGCATCCCACAGCGTCATCATGCTGCCCGACTTGTCGAGCACCAGCATGACGTTGGGCGGGACCGCCTCGATCATGAACTGCTGCTCGCCGCAGGTCATCTCGCCCGTCGAGCTCTCGGTCGTGTCGAGCAGCCCGCTCTCCTCGGTCGGCTGCGTCGTCATCGCGCCGGTGCTCGAGCCCTCGCTGGTGGCCGAGACGGTGGTCGTGATGCTCGTCATCGTCGACGCATCGTCGCCGCGCTCGCTGGAACCGGCGCATGCACTGGAGAGCAACAGGGCGGTGGCGGCTGGGCGGAGGCGCATCGGCGTTCCGCCATCGTAACAGGCCGGCTGGCTCAGCGGCGCGGTGCGCCACCGAAGCGCACGCTCAGCGCGACGCCACCTCCACCCCGGCCGAACCATGGCGTGACGCTGGGCATGCGCGCGTAGCCGCGCTCCCATTCGTCGTGCTTGCGGCGACGGTGGAGACCGATCGCGAGCAACACCGCACCGGTCACCACCATCGCGCTGCCGTAGGCGAGCCGGACCCAGCCGTAGGCGTAGAGCCCCGTGCACTGGTCGCGCGTGGGCGAGGCTCCGAGCGACTTCCAGCGCGACTCGCAGTGCCCCGGCGTCGACAGCCAGACGTGGGCGGCCGACGAGCCGACCGAGAGCAGTCCGAGCGGGAAGATGATCGAGCCGGCCAGGACCTCGTCGTCGCCGTCCTTCGGCTCGCGGCCGCGCGTGCGATCGAGATCCCAGTAGCCACCCGGCACGCCCGGTCCGAGCTGCGGCTCGGGCACGCCGTCGCCGGGCGCGGGCGGTCGCGTCGGCGCGAAGACGGATTCCGATCGCGGAGGCTCGCCTTCCGCGGGCGCATCGTCGACGCTGGGCTCGGGGTCCGCGACCGCGTCGTCGCCCTGCGGCGTATCCTCGCTCGACGCATCCTCTCTCGGCGCGTCTTCGGTCGGCGTCGGCTCGACCGGTGCGACGACTTCGATCGTCGGCGCGGCGGTCGACGCGAGCGTCCCGAACAGGCCCGGGTCGGGCGATGCGAGCGCGACGCAGCACGGCAGGGTCGCGAGTCGGCCGCGCAACATCTGCCGACATCGTACTGCATCGCCCGGGCCTGCACGCATCCACGTCGCCGCGCTGCACCCTTGCATGCTGCGGGCACGGACACATGCTGGCAGAGACCGCGCCGGGCTCGCCGCGCCTGCGCAGTCGGGGGATCCGCCATGTCCGCGTTCAGCCCAGAGACCTCCACCGTGAAGACCCGTCATGCGCTCGCTCACGCGCAGGCGATGGCGAAGGACCTCGGTCATCCCGAGCTCACCAGCTTGCACATGCTGATGGCGTGTCTGCAACAAGATGGTGGGCTCGTCGCGCCGCTGCTCGAGCGCGCGGGCGTGCACGGCACTGCGTTGCAGCGCGCGCTCACCCGCGAGCTCGGCAAGCTGCCGAGGGTCGAAGGTGCCGATCTGCGCGTCGCGAAGGAGCTGAACGAGGCGCTCGACCTCGCCGCGGCCGAGGCCGACTCGCTGAAGGACAAGTTCGTCAGCACCGAGCACCTCGTGCTCGCGCTGCTCTCCGACAAGGCCGCGCGCAAGCAGGTGCGCGCGTCTGCGGTGCTCGCCGAGCTGGGCGCGAGCCGTGATCTCGTGCTCTCCGCACTCCGCGACGTACGCGGCTCGCAGAGCGTCGACACCGAGGATCCCGAGGGCAAGTACGAGGCGCTCGCGAAGTACACGCGCGACCTCACCGCCCTGGCGCGTGCCGAGAAGCTCGACCCGGTCATCGGCCGCGACGCCGAGATCCGTCGCACGCTGCAGGTGCTCTCGCGGCGCACGAAGAACAACCCGGTGCTCATCGGCGACCCCGGCGTGGGCAAGACCGCGCTGGCCGAGGGCATCGCCCAGCGCATCGCCGCGGGCGACGTGCCGGAGAGCCTCCGCGACAAGCGACTCCTGCAGCTCGACCTCGCCGCGCTCGTCGCCGGTGCGAAGTACCGCGGTGAGTTCGAGGAGCGGCTGAAGGCGGTGCTCAAGGACGTCGGCGACGCGCAGGGCACGATCATCCTCTTCATCGACGAGCTCCACACGCTGGTCGGCGCCGGCGCGGGCGAGGGTGCGCAGGATGCCGCGAACATGCTCAAGCCGGCGCTCGCGCGCGGCGAGCTGCGCTGCATCGGCGCGACGACGCTCGACGAGTATCGCAAGCACATCGAGAAGGACAAGGCGCTCGAGCGCCGCTTCCAGCCGGTCCTGATCGAAGAGCCCTCGGTCGACGACACGATCGCGATCCTGCGCGGCCTGTCCGGCCGCTTCGAGGCCCACCACGGCGTGCGCATCGAGGACGCGGCGCTGGTCGCCGCGGCCCGACTCTCGCACCGCTACATCCAGAACCGCTTCCTCCCCGACAAGGCGATCGACCTCATCGACGAGGCCGCCGCCAAGCTCAAGATGGAGGTCGAGAGCACGCCGACGCCGATCGACGAGCGCGAGCGCCGGATCACGCGGCTGCAGATCGAGAAGACCGCGCTCGCGCGCGAGAAGAGCACGCGCGAGGTCGCAGCCCGGCTCGCCGAGGTCGAGTCCGAGCTCGCCACGCTCGGCGAAGAGGTCGCGGCGATGCGCTCGCGCTGGAAGACCGAGCGCGAGAGCCTCGCGGAGATCAAGCGGATCAGCGAGCGGCTCGAGCAGGTGCGCGCCGAAGCGGCGAAGGCCGAGCGCAGCGGTGACCTCAACCGCGCCGCCGAGCTCACCTACGGCACGCTGCGCGAGCTCGAGCGCAGCCGCGAGCGCGCCCGCCACTCGCTCGAGGCCGCCGCGGCCCACGGCTCCTTCCTGCGCGAAGAGGTCACCGACGAGGACATCGCGGCGATCGTCGCCAAGTGGACCGGGATCCCGGTGTCGCGCATGCTCGAGACGGAGCAGACGCGGCTGCTCGAGATCGAGAACAACCTGCGCCGCCGCGTGGTCGGCCAGGACGAAGCGGTGCGTCGCGTCGGCGCCGCGGTACGACAGGCGCGGGCCGGCCTCGCCGACCCGAACCGCCCGATGGGCTCGTTCCTCTTCCTCGGCCCGACCGGCGTCGGCAAGACCGAGCTCGCCAAGGCGCTGGCCGAGTTCATGTTCGACGACGAGCGCCACGTGGTGCGCATCGACATGAGCGAGTACATGGAGAAGTTCTCCGTGTCGCGCCTGCTCGGTGCCCCGCCCGGATACGTCGGCTACGACGAGGGCGGCCAGCTCACCGAAGCGGTGCGCCGCCGCCCCTACTCGGTGGTGTTGCTCGACGAGATCGAGAAGGCCCACCCCGACGTGTTCAACGTGCTGCTGCAGCTGCTCGACGACGGCCGGCTCACCGACAGCCAGGGTCGCACGGTCGACTTCCGCAACACGATCGTCCTGATGACCAGCAACCTCGGCAGCGACCGCATGCGACCGGGCATGGACGAACGCGAGGCGGCGGCGGTCCGCGATGCGGCGCTGCGCTCCCACTTCCGCCCCGAGCTGCTGAACCGCCTCGACGGGATCGTCGCGTTCCGTCCGCTCGGTCAGGATCAGATCGCGGCCATCGTCGACATCCAGCTCGACCGGCTGCGCCCGCGGCTCGCTGCGCGCGAGCTGGGCCTCGAGGTGACGCCCGCGGCACGCGCACGGCTGGCGGAACGCGGCTACGACCCGGAGTTCGGCGCCCGCCCGCTCAAGCGCCTGATCCAACAGACGATCATCGATCCGTTGTCGACCGCGATCCTCGAGCGGAGCATCGTCGGCGGCATGACCGTGGTGGTCGACGTCGAAGGACCGGACGACCCGCAGCAAGACGGCGAGCGCCACGGGATCGTCGTGCGTGGCCGACAACCATCCGCGCAGCCCGACGCCCGAGCTCGCGAGCAGACGACCACGCACGCGAGTCGATAGCGTAGCGCCCCTGCGCGTACGTACAGATCGTCCCTGCCCGGGAGGCGAGCGCCCCTCGACCTGATAGACTGCCGTGGGCGAAGCGCGCCCCAGGCGGGGATGACCGACGCGTTCAAGATGTTCCTCATCGCGCTGGTGACGACGGTCGCCTCGCAGCTGCTGCTCGGGCCCTACATCCTGCGCCTGCAAGGCGTGCTGCCGATCGCGCCGACGACCGTCGCGGGGATGGTCGACCACGGAAAGGAGGCGACCGGCGGCGGCGGCGGCAACCGGGCCGACGACAAGCTCGCGGCGCCCAACCTCGAGGGGATGCCGGTCGAGGAGGCGCGCGAGCGCTGGCGCGCGAAGGGCATCGAGATCATCGAGGACGGCGAGCGCGACGGCACCGGCGCCGAGCCGGGCACGATCGTCCAGCAGCGGCCGGCCCCCGGGGCCGAGCTGTCGGTGAAGGAGATCCGCGTCGTCGTCGCGCGCAAGAGCGAGGACGTGAAGATCCCCGACGTCGTCGGCAAGCCGATCGACGACGCGCGCAAGCTGCTGGCCGACGCCGGCTTCGACGTCGCGGACCCCACGCCCGAGGCGTCGGACAAGCCTCCGAGCAGCGTCATCAAGCAGACGCCGCCCGCGAACGAGGCTGCAAAGCGCGGCTCGATGGTGCGGCTCGTGATCGCGGAGCCCGCAGGCATCGAGGTGCCGAAGTTCACCGGGCTCTACCTCGGCAAGGCCAAGAAGGCGATCACCGACGCCGGGCTCAAGGTCGGCCCGATCAAGCGCGTCGAGCATGCCGAGCTCGGCGAGGGCTACGTGATGAAGCAGACCCCGGTCGCCGGCGAGAAGGTCCCGCCCGGCACCGAGGTCGAGCTCGTGGTCGTGGCACCGAACTGAGCACGGGAGCTGGTGCCGTGCTCGACCCGCGGCCGATCCGGATCGTCGCTGCGTGCCCGCAGCTGCGCGGGCTGGTCGACGGGTACTGGTTCGTGCGCGACGAAGCCGGCGCGTACGCCGGTCGCTCGATCACGACGAGCCCGGTGCCGCACGCCGTGCTCTCGGTGAACTTCGGGCAGCCGAACCTCGAAGAAGGCCGCACGCCGGTCCCCCACGCGTCGCTGCTGGGGCTGCAGTCGCGCACGCGCACCTGGTCGGCGAGCTGCGAGACCTCCTTCGTGATGGTGATGCTCACCTTGCCCGGGCTCGTGCGGCTGTTCCCGCACGCGGGCGCCACGGCGGGCGCGCTGCTCGATCTCGGCGCGCTCGTCGGCGACCGCACGGCGCACTCGCTCGGTGACGATCTGCGGGCGGCTCGCGATCCTGCGCGCGTGTCGAGGCAGCTCGACGCGTGGCTGTGCAGACGCAGCGCGACGATCACGATGCCACCGGAGCTCGCGACGATCGAGCGCGCGTGCAAGCTGCTCGGCGACGGCGCTCCGGTGACGACGGTGGCGCGCGACGCCGCGTGCGGACGACGGCAGCTCCACCGCTGGTTCGTGCGTCACTTCGGGGTCGGGCCCAAGGCGGTGATGGAGCTGGCGCGCATGCACGCGAGCGTGCGCGCGCTGCAGCGCGGGGACCTCGACGACGCCGTGGCCGGCTTCGCGGATGCACCGCACCAGATCCGCAGCTGGCGGCGACAGCTCGGCACCACGCCGGGTCGCTACGCGCAGGCCGGACCCAGCGCGCTCGCCCGCGCCGTCACCGACGTCGACGCGCCCGCGTTCTACCTGTGAGCGGACGCGGTCCCATTCGTTCAAGACCCGCCGCGCGCGCGGCCGTAGCGTGCGCGGTGGATGAACGCGCCCGCCCCCATTCACCGCGAGCCCTGCATCTACGAGGCCGACGGCCAGACGTTCGAAGCCCATGTCGCGCGCCTGCGTGACGGCGCCGCGCGGCGGCCGGCGGTCGTGCTCGGGCACGACTGGAGCGGCATCCACGACGGCATGCGCCGCATCGCCGATCGGATCGCGGCGCTCGGCTACGTCGCCTTCGTCGTCGATGTCTACGGCCAGGGCGTGCGCGGAGATCCGCTCGGCGACAACCATGCGCTGATGGATCCGTTGCTCGCGGATCGCGGGCGGTTGCGGAAGCGGCTGCTCGCGGGGCTCGCCGCGGCCGGTCGCCATCCGGCGGTCGATCCGACGCGAGTTGCCACCTTGGGCTTCTGCTTCGGGGGGCTGTGTGCCCTCGATCTCGCCCGTGCGGCCCCGCCCGGGCTGCGCGCGGCGATCAGCGTGCACGGCGTGCTGTCGCCGCCTCGCCTGCTGCCACAGCCGCCGATCGACGCGTCGATCCTCGTCCTGCACGGCTGGGAGGATCCGGTCGCGCCACCTCCCGACGTGCTCGCGCTCGCGCTCGAGCTGACCGCGGCCGGCGCGGACTGGCAGCTGCACGCCCACGGGCACGCGCGCCATGCCTTCACGTTCGAGGGCGCCAACCTGCCGGAGCGCGGCATCGTCTACGACGCGCGCGCGAGCAAGCGCGCGTGGGCGGCGATCGAAGCCTTCCTCGGCGAGACGCTGGGGAGCGACGGGGGCTGAGCCTCACGCGAGCGGGTTCGGGGGCGGCGTCTTGCGGGCGCGCACGAACTCGATCACCGCCGGGATCACCGAGATCACGATGATCGCCACGATCACGAACGTGAAGTTCTTCTTCACGATGGGCTGGTTGCCGAACCAGTAGCCGAGGAACAGGAACGACCACACCCACGCGATGCCGCCGACGACGTTGTACATCGCGAAGCGCGGGTAGCTCATCTGTCCGATGCCGGCGACGAACGGCGCGAACGTGCGGATGATCGGGATGAACCGCGCGATGATGATCGTCTTGCCGCCGTGGCGCTCGTAGAACGCGTGCGCGCGCATGAGGTGCTGTTTGTTGAGCAGTCGCGACTTCTCGCTCGCGAACACCCTGGGGCCGAGCCGGCGACCGATCGCGTAGTTCAACGCGTCGCCGGTGATCGCCGCCACCGTCAGGAGCAGGCCGATCATCCACACGTCGATCGGCGAGCCGTCCGAGCTGGCCAGCGCACCGACGGCGAAGAGCAGCGAGTCGCCGGGCAAAAACGGCGTGACCACGAGCCCGGTCTCCGCGAAGACGATCGCGAAGAGCAGGCCGTACATCCACCCGCCGTACTCGCTGGCCCAGGCGTTGAGGTGGCGATCGAGGTGGAGGACGATGTCGATGAGCTCGCGCACGCTAGGGGCGGGACGCTACCACGCTCACTCGACAGGCGTGAAACCGGCGACCTGCAGGCTCGCGGTCGGTACCGCGAAGCCGCGCTGGCCGGGCGGCGCTGCGGGCGTGTTGTTGTCGCACGGCACCGAGGAGCTGTTCTCGAAGCTCGGGCCGCAGTCGCCGCTCGGGCACGACGGGATCTCGTTCTGCTCGACCGACTGCAGCGTCAGGCCGGCCGCGAAGCCACCGCCGAAGTCGGCCGCCGTCGACGTCGTACCGGTGGTGAAGTTGAAGCCCGCGGAGAGATCGGCGGTGAGCCGGAAGGTCAGCGTGTACGTCGAGCCGCGGTCGAAGTGCCAGGACTGGTTCGCCGGGTTGTAAAACGCCGGATCGCACTCGCCGGTGCCGGGCTCGTAGATCGTGTACTCGATGTAGTAGACCTCGATGCCCTCGATCACGACGTCGGTGCCGCTCGTGCTGTCGACGACGCCGGTGACGAAGATCCGCGGCGCACGGATCGGCCGCGCGCGCTTCGAGAACGTGCGCGTCTCGACGATGGGGTCGGCGCCCTCGAACGGCACGATCTCGCGGGTGCGCTCGATGTCCGAGAGCGCGAGCCGGAGATAGCGCGGATCGGTGGCGAACGTGCTGCCCGCACCGGCCGCGACGTCGAGCTTCGGTGCGCCGTCGGGGATCGTGAACCCGAGGTGCTTGTCGCCGTTGCGGTGATCGTCGACGAGCAGGTAGATGCTGCTGTGGAACGCGTTGGTGGCCTGGCCGCCGTCGATCGTGTCCTCGTAGGGGCTACCGCTGGCGAGCGCGACCAGGAACTGATCGCGCTCGTCGACGATCGAGCCCGCCGCGACCGCGGAGAAATCGTCGATGCGATTGCTGCTGCTGACCGCGGGCGGATAGATGAACACGTCGCCGCGATTGCCGGCATCGACGGTGCACTCGGTGCCCGTGCCCTCGCAGGCCGGGAAGCGCACCACGGCCTGCGCGTTCGGGCCCCAGATGTCGACGCTGTCGGCCTCGTGGGCCGTGTCGCGCCCGAGGTCCCAGCGGAACAGGCGACCCGCCGGATCGGCGATGTAGGTCTCCTGCATCTCGGCCCAGTAGCGCGACAGGCAGTGCGAGCCGATCGCGGGATCGACGAGCGCACCGAAGCTGGACTCGAACACCGGGTCGGTGACGGCGGGGAGCTCCGAGGCCTCGACGATCGCGCCGGTCGTGCCGTCGGCGAGGATCACCGTGCGCCCCTGCCCTGCCGGCGCGCTGCCGCTCGTCGCATACCCGGAGCCCAGCACCAGGTACGTCACGGGCTCGATCGTCAGCGCCTCGTTCGGCACGCGGTACGAGAGCGCCGGCCGGGCCCACGTCTGCCCGAGCAGATCGTCGTAGGCGTCGTCGAGCGCGTCGTCGGACGTGGTCCACAGCAGCTCGAACGGCCCTTCGTCGGACTCCGGGCTCATGTGCGAGAGATCGAGCGCGTAGTACTCGTGGCCGCCGGCGCCGAAGCCGAGCACGCCGAGGTGCACCCAGCGCGAGTTGGGCGCGTCGTACGACCAGCCGTGGTTGAGCGTCGCGGCGACGCCGTAGATGTGATCCGCGATCGCGTCGGGCTGGCCCATGCCGACCGCGCCGTTGGCCGCCTGCGCGACGGCGTTCGCCAGCAGGTCGCGCGGTACGTAGCCCCAGAGCTCGTTGCCGCTGTCCAGCTGGAACGCGTGGAGCATCCCCATGTCGTCGCCGATCATCACCGCTTCTTGGTACTCGTAGTGCGGCGACGGTGAGGTCAAGAGCGTCGCCGTGTCGTTGGCGTCGCGCGCGAAGTCGACGAGCGAGGGCGGCAGGCTGCCGGCATCGAGCTCGCCGTAGAGCCGCCCCGCGCAGTGCGGATCACGGATGTTGACCTCGGGCACGCGGTCGGAGCGGTACGGCGGGATCCGGCGCACGACCACGGGCGCCGAGTTGGCGACGCCGGGGAGCTTCCAGCCGCCGGGTGCGTCGCGTCCGAGCACGAACGCCGCGATGTTGTCGGCCTCGGCATCGTGATCGCTGCTGGTCAAGAGCCCGAGGTTCTCGAGCTCGTCCTGGAACGCGTCGCTCGCGGTGCCGTCGCCGTTGGCGATCGGCACCACCGAGTGATCGGCGGTGTTCGTGTAGACGCGGCGGGCCGTCCACGCGGTCTGCTGCAGGCACTCGGCGGCGTCCCACACGTGGCTCTGCGGACACGGCCCGAAGGTCTCCTCGACCTCCTCGGGCGCGAACTCGGGATCGGGCAGCACGCAGTGCGGCAGCGGATCGCCGGCGCCGTCGACGTCGTCGCAGAGCGTGCGAACGACGTGGCCGCGCCAGCCGGGGAACTCGGTGAACGCGTTGAAGTCGGTCTGCACGATCTGGCCCTCGCCCGCGGCGCCCGAGGAGCCGACGCCGAAGTCGTTGATCGTCGCGCCGGGGCCACTGGCGAGCTCGAGGTCGAGCGCCTGGTTCACGATGTTGGTCAGCACCTCGGCGAGCTCGCTGGCGTCGTTGGCCGTGTACGCGCACGCGGTGTCGTGGTTGTCCGGGTCGGCGCAGGTGTCCCAGTCGTTGGTGGGCGTGTCGTTGCACGGCGACGCGCACGGATCACCCGAGCACGCGCCCGCGGACGCGCAGGCCATGTCGTTCAGCTCGGTGCTGCCGTCGAGGAAGAGCCCCACGACGAAGGTGCGGACGCCGAGCTCGGTGCGCAGCGCGGACAGCCGGTAGTTGAGCGCACCGCCGCCTTCGCCGGACGACGGGTTGCCGTCGGTGACGAGCACGGCGTAGACCGGCGCGCACGCGTCGGGGCTCTCCACCTGCGTCGCGAAGCTGAGGTACGACGCGACGGTGGTGTGGGAGAACGCGGAGTTGTCCTGCAGCGGCGTCGAGGTGATGTCGCCGATCGTCGAGTACCAGGGCGTGGGGCCGACCGCGTCGACACCACCGGAGATCAATGGGCTACTCGTCCACAGCACGGTGGTGTTGCCGTCCTCGAGCGTCGCCGGACCCCACATCGTGCTGGGGATGCTGGAGTCGCTGAGGTCGATGTAGAACGGCGCGTAGAGACTCGCGCCACTGCTGGGTCCGTCGTTGCCGATCACGCCGGCACGGTTCTGCGCGCCGGCACCTTCCTCGGGCGAGACCGACCACTGGGCGTAGCCGGGGAAGCCGTCGACGTAGGGCCAGTAGTAGAAGTCGTGGCCGCGGACGGCGGTGCTCTTGAAGGTCTGGGCCGCGACCGTGTTGCCGTAGCCGTAGTCGCCGGTGGTCGCGTTGGTGATCGAGCTGTCGGGATCGGTGGTGTCGTCGAGCCGCACGCGCACGCCCATGAAGCGCGGGAACCACTGCACGCGACGGCGGCCGTTGTCCTCGTCGGCGAGCTGCTCGGGATCGATGATCGGCGACGGCGGGAGCGGCCCGGTCTCCTCGTTGTAGGTGACCGAGGCACCGACGCCGAGCTCGTCCCAACGCAGGTAGGGGTACGGCGCCTTCGTGCCGCCCTGGCAGAGGCGCCACGCGCCGATGTGGTCGCTGTACTGGTAGATGTCGTCGTAGCCCCCGGCGCCGGTGTAGCGGTAGCCGGTGACCCACGTGAAGCGACGCTGCTCGTCGGTGCCTTCGTCGCAGTGCGGCGGGTTCACCGACACGCCGCCGAGACCTGCGGACGTGCGCGGCTGGTTCTGCTCGAAGGTCATCAGCGCGAAGCTGGCGCTGTTGCCCACGCTCGTGACCACCGAGTTGATCGCGGCGCGTGCGGTCGCGAGGCGGCTCGCGGTGCTGCTGCCCACCGTCGACTCGCACTCGCGCCAGTCGCAGAGCTCGTCGGTCGCCTGCGTGCGCAGGCCCATCGAGCCCGAGGTGTCGAGCACGAAGAGGACGCGTGGGTTGATCGTGCCGAAGCTCGCGCCCTGGACCACGTAGTACGGGCGGACCCGCGCCTCGAGCGGGCGCAGCAGGCCGACGGCGACGACCGCGACCGCGACGAGCGCTATGAAAAAGCTGCAGAGTCGGCGCAGCCCCGTGCGGGGGGTGATCCGGGCGGGATTCGGGCAAATGCTGGGAATTGCTTCGCGCATGGAATCGCGCCTTCGGGCTTCTCGAGCGCCGATATGGGCCGGGCGCCTCTCGTGCAAGGGGCGGGCCGCATCGGGCACGGGCACGGGCACGGGCACGGGCACGGAGCGGGGCGACCGTGAACGCTGCGCGTTCGCGGCGCCCCGCTACCAGTGCGGCAACGACCCATGCGGCGAGATGAAGTACTTCGCCGGGGACGCGAACAGCAGGTTGCTCACCCGGCTCGTGTAGATGCACGCGAACGACTCGACCTGCGCGCCGAAGCGGCTGGTGTCGTGGCGCTCCGCGAAGCTGCTGCCCCAGTAGGGGTTGAAGGCCGCGTCCACCTCGAGGTTGCGGCGCTCGAGCGTCTCGCGGATCTCCTGCTCGTAGCCGCGCAGCCACTCGAGTCGCTTGCGCAGCTCGATGCGCGTCTCGTCGAGCATGCGCGCGCCGGCATCGACGTCCACGCCGGCCTCCACCAGCTCCTCGGGCTCCATGCGCCCGAGCGTGCGCGACAGGTAGCGCAGCGCGCCGATCTCCTCGGCCAGCCGCGATCGCAGCCCGTGCAGGTTGCCGATCTCGTGCAGGGTCAGCTCCCAGTCGCGGCGCACCTCGAGCTCGTGCTGCAGCTCCTGCACGACCAGCGCCGTGCGCCAGCCCGAGCTCTTCTTGCTGCGCACGATGTCGCCGTAGATGTGATCGCCGACGTAGAGCACCTCGTCGGGGTACACGCCGAGCGAGGCCTGCAGGCCCTGCTGGTTGCCGCCGTGGTAGATCTTGCCGCGCTGCACCTGGGCCTTCTTGGGCCCCAGTGGCGTGCCTGCGCGATCGAGCTCCTGGAACGGCGTGTTCTCGGTGAAGAACGCGGGCTTCGCCGAGCCGACCACCATCCAGTCGAAGTACGTGGTCCAGTCGGGATACGACGGGAGCGCATCGTCGAGCAGGTAGCGCATCACGACCTCGGTGTAGTCGTGCAGGCTGTTCGTGAGCACGAACAGCTTCTTGCCGGCCGAGCGCAGCTGGTGGAGCGAGCGCGCGAGATCGGGGTCGCGCTCGATGAAGCGGCCCGGGTTGTCCCGCACGTGATCCTTGATGGAGCCGTCGCGGTGCGCCTCGTCGATGCACTCGCGCACGTCGAGCCAGGCCTCGGCGTAGCTGGGCGGCTTGCCCCCGTTGAACGCCTCGGGCGCGTGATCGACCAGCTCGACCACGGCCGCGAAGAGCGTGACCTCGGGCAGCGCGAACAGCGTGTCGACGGCGGCGAAGCGCTCGCGCTCCTGGCCGAGCCGCTGATCGCGGTACACCGCCTTGCGCTCGGCCCGCTCGAGCTTGCGCAGCCCGTGGTACGCGCGGCCCACGTAGCCGTGGCGATCCATCTTGAGCACGTTGCCGAGCTGGCGATCCACGGTCAGCCCACGGATCGCGAAGCGCGGATCGGTGGGGGTCTCGCGCAGCTTCTCGGGGTAGCCGCGGGCCACCAGCTTGTCCGTGGTGGTCTGGATCGACATGGCCTCGATCTCGTCCTGGCGATAGATCGCCAGCGTGTAGTCCATGTCGAAGCCGATGACCGAGATCGAGTCGAAGTTCAGATCGCGGTTCGTGAAGATGCGGCGCTCGTAGGGCGCCTCGGTCTCGACGGCGTGATCGAGCAGGACCTTGCGGATCGGCGTGGGGAGGTCGGCGGAATGCAGCAACTCGGGCTAGCCTAGCAGGCCGAGCGCGCCCAGATCACGCGCGCGATCACGGGGTCTGCGTGGCCTGCACGAAGTCGCTGGAGCAGACCGACACCGCCGAGTTGTCGTTGTTGTGGCCACCGCCGTAGCCCTCGTCGGCGGTCTGCGGCGCGAGCACGCCCGGACCTGCACCGGTGGTCAGCACGAGCTCCTGCTCGACGGTCACGGAGGTCCCGCGCACGGAGGCCATCGCGGTCACGACCACGCGGCCGTCGGCGTCGTCCGTCCACGACGCGCTGCCGCCGGGGCCGAGCGCGTCGGCCGAGTTGTTGCGCACCCACACCGAGACGCGCGCCTCGGAGTCGCCGCCGTTCACGAGGTCGCGGAACGGCACGTCGCACCACGGGCTCTGATCGAGCGCGGCGTTCTGCAGGAACGCGACCGAGCCCTGGCGCATGCAGGGGCGCCCGCCACAGCCGACCGCGCTGCCGGCGAGCACCTCGTTGCGCTGACCGGTGACGACGTTGGTCGCGTCGGGGATGCAGTCGCCGCACGGGTCCGTGCACACCGCGCCCTGCGGCGCGTAGCCCACGAGCGCGGTGTCGAGCGTCGCGTTGTCCATGCGCAAGTACTGTGCGGCCGCGAGATCGGCGGCGGCCTGCGCCACCATGAGCGCACGCTCGCGCGCGACGAGCTGGCCGGCCTGCTCGACCTCGCGGACGGAGCTCCGCACGACGAGCAGGCCCGCGGTCATCAGCGAGACGGAGAGCAGCATCACGCTGACCATGGTGGCGCCGAGCTCGGCGCGACGAAGACGACGGTGGTTTCGCGTGGGCATGGTGGCGGCTCCTATCGCACCGTGGAGTCCCGCCAGTGCAGGTTCTCGGGCGCGTATCGTTCGGTCAACGTGAACCTCTGTCGTGTTCCCACGAGCGAAGGCAACTCGGCACGGTCCTCGATCGTCATGAGTCGATCGGTCGCGATGCCGCCGGCGGCCTCCTCGGCCTCGTCGGACGCCATCAGCGTGATGCGCATCGTCTGCGGGCTCATGCGGAACGCCGGGCCTGCGCCGAGCTCGACGCCGGCCCACGCCGCGGCGTTGCCCTCGCCCGTGCCGAACGCGACGCAGTCCGGTGCGCTCTGCTCGACGAGCGCGTTCCCGAGCCACTCGTCGATCCCGCGCGCGCCCGAATCGGGACTGTTCTCGTCGACGATGACGTTGGCGACGCCTGCGAGCGCACCCTCGGCGGGGCCCAGCTCCTCGAAGCCGACGTCGGGCGAGCGCGCCCCCACGGCGGCCGCGTTGAGCGGCGACCAGCCGTCGCAGCCCACGGCGACCTGCATGTCCTCGATCATCGGCGCGATCGCGACGGCGGTCGGGCCCGGATCGGTGCCGGGCAGGTGCAGCTGCGGCGCACGACAGGTGCCGTCGCAGTGCGGATACGTGGCGGCCGCGACCTCGGGGTCGCCCTCGCGCCAGCCGATCAGATCGTAGCGCACCAGATACGGCAGGGTCGGGACGAAGTAGTCGAGCTCGTACCGCGACCAGCGCAGGCGACCGACCGGCACCACCATCGCCGACGCGAGCGTGTTCGCGTCCCAGTCGTCGTTGCATGCGGGCGTCTCGGTCGCGCACGGCGGCGTGACGCCGTCGTCGGCGACGAGCATCGCGAGGTTCTGGTTGAAGCCCGAGGCGTTGCCGATCGGCACCTCCCAGCGCTGCGGATCGGCGCCCGCGAGCACGTCGCCCGTGACCTGCAGCAGCACGCACTGGCCCTGCGCCGACGGCTGCACGGGATTCACCGCGACGCCCGAACGACGCGCGACCACCACGAAGGACCCGGGCGGGAACATCTGCTGCACCTGCAACAGGTGGGCGGCGTTCGTGCTGTCGAGCAGCACCGAGGTCTCGAGCACGAGCGTCGTGTCGCCGCCGTCGATCGGATCGGCGAGGTTGAACACGCCGATCGCGTTCGTGTAATTGGGCTCGCCGAGCACGACGTCGAAGCTGTCGGCGCCGCTCTGCACGGCGGCCGAGCTCGCCGCGCCGCCCTCGATGGAGGCCGCGCCCGCGCTGTTCCAGTGCGCCTGTAGCCCGTCGCGCAGCACCCAGTAGCGCTCCTGGGTGACCGCGTCGAACGCCGAGAGCCCCGGATCCCCGACGCCGCCGGGGTTGATCAGCTGCCCGCTCGTCGGGTCGTAGATGCGCAGCTCGGTGCAGATCCGCGTGAACCCGAGCCCGGCCTGGCGCACGTCCTGACCGATCGTCCACATCGCGCCCTCGAGCGCCTGCTGGATCCGCACGTTGCGCTCGAACGAGGTCACGTTCGCGCGCTGGATGTTCGCGAACGCGAAGACCCCGAGCACGACGATCGCCGACACGACGATCGCGACCATCAGCTCGATCAGGGTGAACCCAGACGAGCCGCGGAACGCGGGGGCAGCGAGGCCGCCCGGACGGCGCTGCCGTCCCTCGGCGAGGGTAGCCGCGGGCAAGCCGCGCTGTGCCGCACGCCTCATGGCACCACCGTGTCGTTCGCCCGCACGGTCCGCAGCGTCACGGAGCCGACGTAGGGCGCGTACGCCGGGTTCGTGGGATCGGCCATCTCGGGCGTGAGCCCCGTGACGGTCAGCGTCTCGGGCGGCGGCATCGTGGGGTTGCTGTCGTCGATCCACAGCACCGTCACCTCGAGCACGAGCGCGTTCACCTGCGGCAGATCGGTCGGGATGACGGGCGGGTTGTTGGCCGGCACGTTCAGCGGATCGACCACCATGTCGACCGAGCGGTACACGAGGAACGTGCGCGGCACCGAGCCGACGATGTCGGTGCCGGCCTTCTGATCGGTGGGCGGGCGCCGGAAGTCGCGCAGCCGGTCGGTCGCAGCGACGGCGGAGTCGTCGTAGGGCAGCGCCGAGACCCCGCCGGCGAAGTCGGCCGTGAGCAGGTCGACGAAGCCGCGCGAGAGCAGATCGGCCATCGTCTCCTGCGCGACGCGCTCGCCGTCGCGGAGCATCGCCGAGGAGCGCTGCGCCTCGACGCTACGCGCCTCGATCGCGACCAGGCCGACGATCGAGATCGCGAACACGACGATCGCGACCAACACCTCGATCAGGGTGAACCCCGCCGAGCCGCGGTACGCGGCGGCCGCGAAGCGGGGACGACGGAGTCGTCCATCGGCGCGGGTAGCCGGAGGCAAGCCCGCCTGTCGCCTCGGTGGCCGCCGCGTCATTCCAGCTCCTCGAACGTGCGGACCAGGCCGCCCGGGTAGATCTGCACGATCGAGTACTTGGTCTGGGGCAGCGTGCGGTCGGCGATCCACAGCGTCGCGCCGGCGTTCGGCAGGTCGTTGAACGCTCCGTCTGGATCGGTGAAGCGACCGTCGGCCTCGAAGATGAGCGTCTGCGTGCCGCCGACACAGTCGGTGGGCGTCACGATCGCACCCGACTGCGACGGCGCCATCACGCCCGGCGTGAACCCGTAGATGCACACCGGCTGCGTCGCACCGGCGGTGATGAGCCCCGCGTTCACGTTCTCGAGCGCCGCGCGCCCGACGATCGTCCACGTGTCCGTGGTGGTGTCGAACGCGGTGACCGTGATCTGCTGCGCATCGGCGACGACGCGTACCTGCGTCTGCTGATCGACCGCGGCGTTGCGGGCCTGCACGATGACGCCCTCGACGTCGGCGACGAAGCGCGCGCGCTGGTTCGCGAACTCGTTGCGACGAAAGCCGATGGCGGCGACGGCCCCGAGCGCGGCCACGACCGCGAGGACGACCATCAGCTCGATCATCGAGAAGCCCCGGACCCCGGCGAGATCCCGCGTTCGCGCGCGAGGGCGGAAACCGATGCGAGCGCTCCGCAGACTTTGCATAGCGGGACGCGTCGCGACGCCCGTCTCGGGCGGGGAGCTCTGCGTGCAACTGCTCGGAATCATTCCACAGTGTCCCGGACGCGCGACGAGGGGAGCCGGCCCGCCCTGCGGCGCGGACCCTGCCGTTCGGCCGCTTGCTGCAACGGCCGTGCCCGACGCCAGGAACGTCCAAAGCAAGCCCGATGGGCCGCGGTCATCCAGCTCACAGGCTGGTGGCGGTTCGTCGGCTCGGATACCTTAACGGCCACGATGGCGAAAGCGGCCCCCCAGGAAGCCAAGGACGAGAAGCGGGCGATCTGGTACCTGCGCAAGATTCCGATGCTCGAGGGCGTCGCGAGCGCCAAGCTGGCCGAGCTCGCGAGCGTCGTCGAGATCCGGGAAATCGCGCGACGTCAGGTCATCTACCTGCCCGGCGATCCGGGCGACCGCGTGTACTTCATCAACGGCGGCCGCGTGAAGTGCAGCAAGGTGACGCGCGACGGCAAGGAGCTCACGCTCGCCTACCGCGGTGCCGGGCACATCTTCGGCGAGCTCTGCGTCATCGACGGGGCTCCGCGCGACGAGATGGCCGAGGCGATGAAGAACGCGATCATCACCGAGCTGCCGCGCGAGCAGTTCCAGGAGCTGCTGCTCTCGGATCCGCAGCTCGCGTTCAACTTCGCGTGCACCGTCGGCGAGCGTCGGCGGCAGATCGAGACGAAGCTCGAGCACCTCGTGTTCCGCGACGTGCAGGCGAAGCTCGCCGCGCTCTTGCTCGAGCTCGGCGAGGAGTACGGCGTCGAGTGCGAGGACGGCATGCAGATCGGGCTCAAGATCACCCATCAAGAGATGGCGAATCTCATCGGCTCGACGCGCGAGACGATCTCGCTGACGCTCGCCCAGTTCAAGAAGAAGGGCCTGCTCGATCTCAACGGACGCACCGTCGTCCTCAAGGATCAAGACGGCCTCGGCGCGATGACCTGAGCGAGCACGCTTGTCGGGGTCGGATCAGGGTGAGCGCTGGGGCACGCGGCTCGGGGTGATCCTCGCCGTGTCGGGCTCCGCGGTCGGGCTCGGCAACTTCCTGCGCTTCCCCGGCACCGCCGCGCAGCACGGCGGCGGCGCGTTCATGATCCCCTACTTCATCGCGCTCGTGCTGGTCGGGATCCCGATCGGCTGGGCCGAGTGGACGATGGGTCGCTACGGCGGACGCAAGGGCTTCCACTCCGCACCGGGCGTGCTCGGGGTCGTCGGTCGCGGTCGACTGTGGCGCTACCTCGGCGTGCTCGGGCTGCTGATCCCGCTCGTCGTGTACATGTACTACGGCATCGTCGAGGCCTGGTGCCTGCAGTACGCGTGGGCGTACGCGACCGGTGGCGTCGAGCTCGGCGACGATCCGGCGCAGTGGGTCGCGCGCTCGGGCGAGCACTTCGCCGCGATCTCGGGCAGCGCTTCCGACGGGGTCCTGTGGGCGCATCCGCAGGCGATCGTGTTCCTCGCGCTCGTCATCGGGCTGAATGCATGGTTCGTGTGGCGCGGGCTCTCGGGCGGCATCGAGACCTTCTGCCGCTGGGCGATGCCCGCGATGGCGATCTGCGCGACGATCGTGCTCGTGCGCGTGCTGACGCTCGGCACGCCCGATCCCGCGCATCCCGAGCTGAACGTGCTCGGCGGGCTCGGGCACATGTGGAACCCGCGGCTCGACGCGCTCGGCAAGGCCGAGACCTGGCTCGCCGCCGCCGGCCAGATCTTCTTCAGCCTCTCCGTCGGCTTCGGCGTCGTCATCAACTACGCGTCGTATCTGCGCCGCAAGGACGACGTGGTCCTCTCGGGGCTCACCGCTGCGGCGACCAACGAGGTGTTCGAGGTCGGCTACGGCGGGCTCATCACGATCACCGCGGCGTTCGTGTTCCTCGGCGCCTCGGGCACGGTCGGCAACGCCTACGGGCTCGGCTTCGCGACGCTGCCCGTCGTGTTCGCGCACATGGGCGGCATCGGCCAGCTCATCGGTGCGCTCTGGTTCTTCATGCTGTTCCTGGCCGCGATCACGAGCTCGCTGTCGATGCTGCAGCCGGTCAAGGCGTTCCTGCACGAGGCGCTCGGGCTCTCCGCCCGCAAGGCCGTCGCGGCCGTGGTGATCGTGTGCGCGTTGGGCTCGGTCTGGACGCTGCACCACTCCGGCGGCCTGCTCGCGCTCGACACGATGGACTTCTGGGTCGGCACCGCGGCGATCTTCATGCTCGCGGCCGCGCAGACGATCTGCTTCGGCTGGGTGTTCGGGGTCGATCGCGGGCTCGCCGAGGCCCACGAGGGCGCGCGGCTGCGGATCCCCGCCGTGTTCCGCTTCGTCATCAAGTACGTCGCGCCCGCGTACCTGCTCGCGGTGTTCGGCACGTTCTGCTGGCAGGGGCTCGGCGCGCGCGTCGATGCGGTGCTGGCCTCGCCGGTCGCGGGCGGCACGATGGTCATCGTGCTCTTGTCGCTCGCGGCGCTGCTCGTGTGCACGCGCATCGGCGAGCTGCGCTGGCGCGAGCAGGGCAAGGACCTCGACGGCGTGTACCCACCGGCCGACGAGCAAGGCGGACCGGGATGACGACGGGCGGCTGGATCTTCATGATCGTCTCGCTCGCCTCGGTGTGGGGGCTCGCGCTCTGGTGCTACCGCCGCGTGCTCGGCGAGTAGCCGGGTCGGGAACCTCCGGCCGCCCGCGTTGTCGGAGGCGGGCATGGCTGCACGCACGCTCGTGGGCGCGCTCGCGTTCTCGATCCTCGGTGGCTGCGCGCCGCTGCCGGACACCCCCGCCGAGCTCGACGCCCAGCCGGTGCCCGACGGTGCGCTGGGCGAGCGCAGCGACCATCCGCGCGTGCCACTCGCGCTCACGGCGAGCGACGGCACCGAGCTGGAGCTGCTGTCGATCCGCGCCGAGGCCGTCATCGAGCAGCCGCTCGCGTTCACGGAGCTGCACCTCGTGTTCGAGAACGCCGAGGATCGCACGATCGAGGGCCGCTTCCGCATCGAGCTGCCGGCGAGAGCCGCGATCTCGCGCTTCGCGATGAGGATCGGCGACGACTGGCAGGAGGGCGAGGTCGTCGAGCGCAAGGCCGCGCGCCAGGCCTATGAAGACTTCCTGCACCGTCGCCAGGACCCGGCGTTGCTCGAGCACGAGGCCGGGAATTCGTTCGGGGCGCGGGTGTTCCCGATCGGCGCGCGCGAGAAGAAGGAGCTCATCGTCTCGTACTCGGAGGAGCTGCCGAGCGCGGCCGAGCCCTACCGCATCGCGCTGCGTGGGCTGCCCGAGCTCGCGTCGTTCGATGCGAAGGTGATCCGCCGCGAGCACGGCGAGGCCGGCATCGAGGTGCGCCAGAGCGCGTTCGCGGAGACGACGTGGACGCCGAGCTCCGATCTCGTGATCGAGTCGTCGGCGCCGACGGGGGCGATGGCGCTGCGGCACCGCGAGCTCGCGGTCGCACGGATCCGTGCGGAGGGCGACGCTGCCCCCACCCCGCTCGGCAGCGTCGCGATCCTGTTCGACACCAGCGCATCGCGGGCCGTCGGCTTCGACCAACGCATCCACCAGCTCGGCGAGCTCGTGCGCGCGCTCGTCGATGTCGAGGGCGGCGACTTCCCGCTGCGCGTCATCGCGTTCGACCAGACGAGCGCGACGATCCACGACGGCACGGCGCTGGGCTTCGGTACGGCCCAGCAGGAGGCGCTCGCGGGCGGGCGCGCGCTGGGGGCCTCCGATCTCGGCGCCGCGCTCGACTCGCTGGCCGACGATGCACTCGGCACCGCGCGCGTCATCGTCGTGACCGATGGCATCGTCACCGCGGGCGCGACGCAGAGCGCAGAGCTGCAGGCCGTGACGACCCGACTGGCGGAGGCCGGCGTCGATCGCATCGACGCCGTGCTCGACGGCGGCACGAAGGACGATCGCACGTTGCGCGCGCTGACCTCGGGCTTCGTCGGCGCTGCGGGCCTCGTCGTGGATGCGGGCCTGCCGGTGGCGACGATCGCCGACAAGCTCGCGCGCGAGGTGCTGGCGCCGGTGCCGGTCGACGTGCCCGGCGCGAGCTGGGTGTGGCCGCGGACGCTGGAGGGCGTACAGCCGGGCGACGAGCTGCTCGTGTACGCGCGGATCGACGGGCCGGAGCCGATGCGCATCGAGCTCGCCGGACGCGCGCCGATCGTGCCGCTCGAGATCGCGGCGGAGCGTCCGCTGCTCGAGCGCGCATGGGTGCGCGCGAACATCGAGCGCCTGCTGGCCCGACGCGACGCGATGTCCGACGAGCGCGCCGACACGCGCGCGGAGCTCGAGGCCGAGATCGTCGCGCTGTCGGTCGAGCACCGCGTGCTGTCGGAGCTCACCGCGTTGCTCGTGCTCGAGAGCGAGGCCGACTACCAGCGCTACGGCATCGACCGACGCGCGCTCGCCGACATCCTCACGGTCGGAGCGTCGGGCACGACGGTGCTCCGGCGACATGGCCGAGCCGAGCTACCCGCGACGTCGCGGGCTCCGACGCCCGTGGAGCTCGACGAGGACGCACGCGCATCGGCGCCCGAGGTCGCGGCCGGTAACGACGACCAGGACGTGTGGGGCGGGCTCAGCGGCACGGAGATCGGCGAGTCGTACGGCGCGGGCGGGCTCGGGTTGGTCGGCACCGGCCGCGGTGGCGGCGGCACGGGCGAGGGCACGATCGGGATCGGCTCGACCGGCGTCGTCGGCAGCGGCAGCGGCAGCGGTGCCGGATTCGGTGGACGTGGCGCACGCGTGCCGACGGTCCGCATGTCGCCGCCCGAGGTGAGCGGCTCGCTCGAGAAGAACGTGATCCGCCGCGTCGTGCGGGCCCACATCAACGAGGTCCGCGCCTGCTACAACCAAGGGCTCGCACGGAGCCCGGAGCTCGCGGGACGCGTCTCCGTGCAGTTCACGATCGGCGAGACCGGCAAGGTCACCGCCTCCGTCGTGCGCGACTCGGACCTGCCCGACAGTGCGGTCGCGGAGTGCATGGCCAAGGTGATCCGGCGCTGGCAATTCCCGGCCCCGCCCGGCGGCGGGAGCATCATCGTCGGATATCCGTTCGTGTTGCGACCGGCCGACGGGGAAGCCGCGACCACGGCCGCACCGCCGCCCGCCGAGCCGCGCATCGCCACCGCGCCGCCGCGTGGCAGCACGCGCGTGCACAGCGAGCTGGCCGGGCCCGAGCCGTACAGCGGCAGGTATGCCGACTTCGCGAAGGCGCTCGCGGAGGGCAAGAAGGGCGATGCGTTGCGGCTGGCGCTCGCGTGGCGCGAGCACGATGCCGGCGACGTGCTCGCCCTCGTGGCGCTCGGCGAGATCGCACAGGCGCTCGGCGATAGGGGCATGGCGATGCGGGCGTACGGCTCGATCATCGACCTCCATCCCTCGCGCGCCGATCTGCGTCGCTACGCCGGCGCCCGGCTCGAGTCGCTCGGCGAGCAAGGGCTCGCGCTCGCGCTCGACACGTACACCAAGGCCAGGGACTCGCGCCCGGATCATCCCACCAGCCATCGCCTGCTCGCGATCGCCCACGCTCGCCGTGGCGATCACGTGCAGGCCGCGACGGTGCTGCACGACGCGCTGTCGTCGAAGGAGATCCGCTGGGAGCGCTTCCCCGGCGCGCGTGCGCTGATCACCGAGGACCTCGCGCAGATCGGCGCGGCGTGGCTCGCGAGCATGCCGGCGGGCAGGAAGAGCATCCTCGCGACGCTCGCGAAGGACGGCATCGTGCCCCAGTCCGAGCCCTCGACGCGCTTCGTGCTCGGCTGGGAGACCGACGCGAACGACGTCGACTTCCACATCGAGGACGGCTACGGCGGCCACGCCTTCTACTCGCATCCGACGCTGCCCTCCGGCGGCCAGCTGCTCGCCGACATCACGACGGGCTACGGCCCCGAGCAGTTCGCGATCGACGGCACGCCGAAGGCCGGACCGTACCGGCTGTCGGCGCTCTACTACCGCAAGGGTCCGATGGGCTTCGGCATGGGCGAGCTGCAGATCATCACCCACGACGGCAAGGGCGGGCTCGGCTTCGAGACGCGACCGTTCGTGATCATGAACGACGGTGGTCGCGCCGATCTCGGCATGTGGGAGCCGGGCTGAGGCGCCGCGATCAGCCCGAGCCGAGCGCGACCGCCACGGCCTTCTCGCACGCTGCGTCGATCTCCGCGCCGCGGTGCACGATGGCACCCGTGCGATCGACCACGACGATCGCCGGCACCCGGCTCGCGCCCAGCTTGCCCGACAGCTTGTAGTCGGGATCGGCGTAGAGCGGATAGCCCATGCCGGCTTCGCTCGCGAAGTCGAGCGCGTCGTCGAAGCCGTGGCCCACGTGCACGCCGACGACGACGAGCTCCTTCGCGTGCTGCTCCGCGAAGCCGACCACCTTGGGGATCGACACGCGGCACGGCTCGCACCACGTCGCCCAGAAGTCGATCACCGCGACCTGGCCCGCGATGCGCTCGGAGAACGCGACACCACCCACGAGCGGGATCGTGCCGTCCTCAGCAGCCGTCGGCACCGTCGTGTCGCGACGCGAGCGGCACGCGGACACGACCACGAGCCCGGCAGCACCCACGACGAAGCGCCGCCGACCGACGACCTCAGAACTCCCTGCCGTACCCCAACGAGAAGACATTGACGCGTAGGTCGTTCGAACGTTGATACCGAGAATAGCCGGCGTCCAGGTACTGTGCACCCCGCAGGCTGTTCGGGGCTGTGAGGTAGACCACCGCCTTGCCCCCGAACTGGTGCGCGGAGAACGGCGCGAGATCGGAGTCGGCCGTGAGCGGCGTGTCGTCGGGGATCGTGGTGCGCGTCGCGGTCGTGTAGAACGAGACGCCCTTCTGCCAGTGGTAGCGGTAGAGCGCGCGGAGGTAGAAGCGCCGTCCCAGCCACTGGTAATAGAGGATCCCGGGCGTGTGCGCGCGCAGCCCGAAGTCGTCGACGTAGTAGCGGTACGTGCCCTTGAAGGTCGCGCGCATCTTCGGCACGTGCTGGTTGAGCTGGAGCGCGAACGCGTGGCGCATGCGCGAACGCGGCAGGCGCTCGGGCTTGCGGTTGTTGCAGTCGTACGCGTCCAGCTGCGTCGCATCGTTGCCGCAGCCCGACACGCGCGCGTCCTCGATGTAGACCGAGTTCCACGTGGTCGCGAGCGTACCCGTCTGGAACGTGAGCCCGTACGAGCCGGAGATCAGCGTGGTGGGCGAGAGGATCTGCGTGAGCGTCAGGTTGTCCGACAGCGTGTAGCGCCGGTTCTGGCCCTGACTCCAGCCGAGCGGGTGGATGTAGTCGAACGAGTCGAACACGAAGTTCGTGTTGAAGCCGACGGTGAAGTTGTCGTCGGCGAAGCGCCCGACCCACCCGAGCCCGACGAAGCCCGAGCGCAGCGGCTCCTCGAAGTGCACGCCGTAGCGCAGCGACCAGTCGCCCTTCGTCTCGGACGAGAACGTCGAGGTGACGTCGAGCTCGCCGGCCTCGTTGTCGCGCGACGCCGACGAGACGGCATCGAGGCCGTCGGCCGAGGCCGACGAGATCACGTCGAGCGCGAACGCGATCTGGTGCGACCAGCGGGGATCGGCCTGGCGGATCGTGATCATGCCCTGCGGCTGCAGCACGGTGAGCCGCTGGCTGCCGGGGCCCTGCGGGGGACCAGCTTTGGACTGGAAGCCGCGGCCGTGCTGATCGAACCAGGTGAAGCGCAGGTACAGGTCCTCGAGCTTCGGCTTGCGCCGCACGCGGGGCGGATCGACGAGCGGCGAGGCGTGGGCGATGGTCGACGCGCCGAAGCTCAGCGCGAGCGCGACGGCGCGCACGCGGGAGGCGAGGCGGGGCGCCCGGGTGGTTCGTGCGTGCGCGACTCGATCAGTTCGAGCAACCACAGCCGCCGCCCGCCGGTTTGGCGTCGCCGCCCGCGGCGCCCTCGCGCGAGGTCCAGAGCTTGCGACTGGCGCGGGCCTCGAGCGGGTCGTCCTGCAGCTGCATCGTCGGATCCGCGAGGTACTCGCGGCGGTTCTGCGGCACCGCGGCGCAACCCACCGCAGCGAGCGCGAGCGCGAGCACGCCGACGCGGGCGGTCGTGGACAGGCGTTCGCGACGGGCGTCCATCCGGGCCCGTCACTTATAGATCAGCGTCCGGGCCGCGCTCAATCGCCACCGCTGCCGCGCCCTGGAGATGTTCGCTCGTGGTCGCCGCACCGCACCGTGAGTTCGCGCAGCGGCCGGCAGCGAGCGATCGGGGGCCGGAGCACAAGTGACGGGAAGAGGCGGATCTGTTCGCGCTGCGCTCATCACCGTCGAGCCCCGCTCGCGCCGTCCGCGAGCCGCACGCGCGCGAAGAGGACGCGGCGGTCGGTGTCGTCGACCCCCGGTGCGTGCTCGAGCAGGCGGCGCCGAAGATCCTCCGCGTCTGTCGCGGCATCCTCGGGCCCCACGGCGCGGAGGTCGACGACGCGGTGCAAGAGAGCCTGGTCGCGCTCCTGCACGCGCTGCCGGCGTGGCGCGGACAGGGCTCGCTCGCCCACTACGCCGCTCGGATCGCGGTGCGCGTCGCGATGCGCTTCCGCGGCAGGGCGCAGGTGCGCGGTACCGTCGCCGCGGCGGCGGCCACCGAGGCGAGCCTGCACCGCGATGGGGTCGCGCGCGGGGATGCGGTCACCGACGCGGAGCTCACCGCCGCGCTGCGCGGGCTGCTCGACGAGCTGCCGCCCGAGCAGGCCGAGACGCTCGTGCTGCGCTTCGTGCTCGATCATTCGCCGGCCGAGATCGCGCTCGCGATGGGCGTGCCGGTCAACACGGTGCGCAGTCGCGTGCGGCTCGGACGCGAGCTGCTGCTGCGTCGTATCGGCGCGGATCCGCGGCTCGCCGAGCTGCTCGGAGGTGACCCGTGAGCCTCGCGCATCTCGAGGGCTGCGGCGTGGACGACGACGGCCGCGATCCGCGGTGCCCGGGCTGCCGTGCGGAACGCAGGCTCGCGGCGGCGCTCGATCGCGAGCTCGCGCCGCGCGGCGACGACGATCGTCGGCTCGCGCGCGCGGTCGCAACGGCGCTGCTCCTGCCGATCGCGCCGGCACCGATCGCGACGGCCGGTGCGCCCACGGCCGCCGCGCCCGGGCTCGGAGGCTGGGCGGTCGGTGCGTGGGTGCTCGGCGCGGCGGCGACCTCAGCGATCGCCGCGACGTTGCTCGCACGCGAAGCGCCGAGCGAGCCGCGAGCGCAGGTCGTCGTCGAGCAGGAGATTGCACCGACACCGGCGCGGCCACCCGCGAGCGCGCCCACGCGATCCGTCCCGCACGCGCCCCCGATCACCTCGGCACCCGTCGAGCCACCGGTCGCCACGGCGCGGCCGAAGCGTCGACGCGCGCGGGCCGAGCTCGCGAGCGCGCCGAGCGTGGCCTCGGCGGCCGAGCTCTTCGCAAGCGCCACGTCTGCGCGCAAGCAGTCACGCACCCGCGATGCGATCGCGCTCTATCGCCGCCTGATCGCGGAGCACCGCGAGAGCCGCGAGGCGCTGGTCGCCGACGTCGCGCTCGCGCGCCTGTTGCTCGACCTCCGCGATCCCTCCGGCGCGCTGCAGGCGTACGAGCGCTACCTCGCCCGCGCGCCGACGGGGACGCTCGCGGAGGAGGCGTGGGTCGGCAAGGCCGTCGCGCTCCGGCGCCTCGGTCGCGGCGACGACGAGGCCGCGGCCTGGCGCGAGCTGCTCGCACGCTTTCCCGACGCCGTCGCCCGCGATCGCGCGCAGCGTCGGCTCGACGAGCTCGCACGGTGAAGGGAGCATCGAAGTGCTCGCCGCATCCTGGTCGCTCGCGCTCGGTCTGGCCGCAGCCGAGCCCGCGGGCGTGGTCGTGCGCGTCGCCGGGCCCGACGACGCGCCCACATCGGCGTGTGCGCGCATCGACGAGCTCGTCGCCGTGCACGACGTCGCGCTCGAGTGCGAGAGCGACACGAGCATCGACGCGCGGGTGGTCGTCGCGTGGACGCAGCCGGGCGACCGCGCGCTCGCCCGCGTGTGGATCGATCTGCATGGGGACGCCGACGCGACCGTGTACCTGCTCGACGTCCGCAGCGAGCGGATCCTCGTGCGCCGCGTGCCGAAGGAGGGCGGGGTCGACGAGGTGGTGCTCGAGCAGCTCGGGCAGATCGTCGCGACCTCGGTCGAGGCGCTGCAGCAAGGCGCGGTGATCGGGCTCGCACGCGCGGACGCGGTCGCCGCGTGGGCCGTCCCTGCACCCGCTCCGACCCCTGCCCCGCCCCGCCCGCAGCCCACCGCACCGGTGCGTCGCGAGCAGCCGCTCGTGCTCGAGCTCGCGATCGGCTGGCAGCTCGCCGCGTGGTCGCGACAGCCGAGCCTGCTGCACGGGCCGGTGCTCGCGATCGCGGCGGCCGATCGCCGCACGCGGCTGCGGCCCGGTGCGATGCTCGCGGCGCAGCTCGTCGTGCCCACCGGCTTCTCGCATCCGCTCGTCGACGCGACGATCGACGGCTGGACGATGCGCGCGTGGGCGCGGCTCGATCCACGGCTCGGCCACGGCGCGCTCGCGCTGCGTGCGGCGCTGGGGGTCGGCGTCGACGTGCTGCGCACGCGGCCCCGCGCGGGTGCGATCGCCGGCGCCGTGCCCCACGTGCGCCTGTGGGACGCCCACGCCGTGCTCTCGGGGTCGATCGGCCTCGACATCGCTGCGAGCACCTCGCTGCACGTGCAGCTCGATGCGCTGGTCGAGCTCGACCTCCGCGACACCCGCTTCGTGCTGGGTGATCCCCCGCTCGTCGTGTTCGACCCGTGGCGCGTGCGCCCCGGCGCGCGCGTGGCCTTCGCCTTCGACGTGCTGGGCGGGCGCGCACGCGCTCCGAAGAAAATTCGACGTCCGTCGTGATCGATCCGGCCGTCTCGTCGCCACAGGGGGGCATGGGCTGGGGTTGGAGAATCACGGTGGCGAGCGCCCTCGGGTGCAGCGGATGCGGACCCGACGACATCGGGCTCGGGCACACCGGCTTCGGCACCGTCGCGAGCGATCCGGCCACGGGCACCAGCACCGGCACCTCGAGCGCCGCGTCCGCCGACGAGACGATCGGTGACGACGCGACGCCGGGCTCGAGCGACGACGGCGCGACGACGTCGCCGGGCTTTCCCGACGTCGGCACGATCCCCGATCCGCCCGTCGACGGGATCCCCGAGACCTGTGCCGAGGCCGAGCAGCTCGACTCCACCGTCGGGTGTCTGTTCTTCGCCGCCGATCTCGACGACCACCCCACCAACCAGGCCGAGCCGTGGGGGATCTCGGTCGGCAACGTGCAGACCGTCGAGAGCGGTCTGTTCGCGCACGTCGTCGCCGAGGTGCTGATCGGCGGCGCGTGGCGCAGCTTCGAGGAGGTCGACGTGCCGCCCGCGGGGCTGCACCTCTTCCTGCCCGGGCAGTTCCCGCACGAGCCCACCGCGAGAATCGCCGGCGCGACGGTGCGCATCACCGCGGACGTGCCGATCACGGCGCACCAGTTCAATCCGATCGCGAAGAGCCGCGCGACGAGCGACGCGTCGATGATCTACCCGGTCAGCGCGTGGGACGACGACTACGTGATGATCGGGCGCCCGCACATCGGCGCCGATGCGGGCGGCGAGCTGTATCCCTACTTCACGATCGTCGCATCCGAGAACGACACCGTCGTCACGATCGTGCCGAGCGTCGCGACGCGGGCCGGCGCGGGCGTGCCCGCGGGCCAGGCCGGGGAGCCGTTCGAGATCACGCTGCAGGCCGGCGAGCTCGCGCAGGTCACGACGGAGTCCGTGCTCGAGGGCGCCGATCTGACCGGCTCGCAGATCACCACCGCCGAGGCCACCCCGATCGCGGTGTTCGGCGCGCACCGCTGCGCGTACGTGCCGTTCGATGCGATCGCCTGCGATCACCTCGAGGAGCAGCTCTCCGGTCGCCACCAGTGGGGCCGACGCTACGCGGCCGTGCGTGCGACGCCGCGGCTCGCCGACGTGCCCGAGCCGACGCTCTGGCAGCTCGTCGCCGCCGCGGACACCGTCGTCACGTTCATCGCGCACGACGACGTGACCGGCCTGCCCGCCGCGCCGATCGAGCTCGCGGCGGGTCAGTCGTACGAGCTGATGGTCGGAGGCACCGCGGCGCACCCCGGTGACTTCACGATCGACGCGACCGAGCCGGTCGCGGTGATGCAGTACCTCGTGGGCGGAAGCCTCGCGGGCAGCGGCGATCCGAGCGCGATCCAGCTCGCGCCGATCGACCAGTTCATCGAGCGCCTCGTCGTGCTCGTGCCCGACAAGTGGGCCGCGGATCACGTCGCGATCACCCGCGTCGCCGGTGCGCAGGTGTGGCTCGACGACGCCCCGGTCGCCGACGACGAGTTCGTCGCGGTGGATCCGTCCGGCACCCACGAGGCCGCGCGCCTGGAGCTCGACGACGGCGCGCACACGATCGTCAGCACGCAGCCGCTCTCCGCCATCGTCGTCGGCTACGACGCCTGGGACAGCTACGGCTACCTGGGCGGCGCACGCACCGTGTCCATCTACGAGCCCGAAGGATGAAGACCATGAGCTTGCACAGACTCCACTTGCTCGCGCTGTTCGTGCCCGTCGCGTGCAGCGACGTGCTGTCCGATCCACCGCGCGACTCCGCCGAGGGCACCGCGGCTGCGACCAGCGACACCCACGCCGAGGGCAGCTCGACCGGCAGCGTCGACACCACGGCGACGACGACGCAGGGCACGGGCGACGACGGCAGCACCACCGCGAAGCCCGACGACGACACCAGCACGATCTCGAGCGCGAGCGACGATCTCGGCGAGCCCGAGTGCGATCCCGACGATCACCCCGGCGTCATCTGCTTCCGCGAGCTCAGCCCCGGCACGATGCTCGGCGGCGACAACCCGGCGGCGTTCCGCGCGGGCGACCTCGACCACGACGGCTTCCCCGATCTCGTCACGGTCGACGTGAACTCCCGGAGCGTGTCGAGCTACCGCGGCATCGGCGACGGATGGTTCTGGCCCGGCAACAGCTACAGCGTCGATCCCGAGGGCATCGGCGGGATGATCTACAACCCGGTCGGCGGCGTGCTCGTCGATCTCGACGGCGACGGGGCCGACGAGCTCTTGGTCGGGCTGCTCGAGCTGCTCTCGTCGAACCTGCTGGTGTTCGGCACGGACGGCACGCTGGTGATGACGCTCGAGCAGAGCCTGCCGCTGCCCGGCCAGACCTTCGGGTTCGAGGCCGCCGTGCTCGACGTCGACGGCGACGGCGACCTCGACGTCGCGACGAACGCGGGCGCGGGCGGCATCGGGCTGGTGCGCAACCTCGGCGACGGTGCGCTCGCGATCGACAGCATCGCGACGATGGCCGTGCCGACGAACGTGCTCGCGCACGATCTCGTGGGCGATCCGGCGCTCGACGTGCTGGTCTCGCATGCCGCAGGCCTCGAGCTCTTCGAGAACCAGGCCGGCGTGCTCGTGCCGTCGGTGCTCGTGCCGGGGCCCGACACCCCCGGTGGCCTGGTCGCCGGCGATCTCGACGGCGACGGCACGCCCGATCTGGTGGCGATCGACGCGGTCGCGGCCCAGCTGCACGTCTACCGCGGCACCGGCGACGGCTGGCTCGAGGCCGTGCTCGTGCCCTCGACGTTCGAGGCCGCGCCCGCCCACTACCGGGCCGACCTCGAGCTCGCCGACTTCGACGGCGACGACGATCTCGATCTGGTGGTGGGCGGCGTGAACGACGGGGTGGTCGTGTTCCGCGGCAACGGCGACGGCACGCTCGACGATCCGCAGCGCCACGACGTGGGCCACTCGCTGAACCTCGTCGAGGTGACCGATCTCGACGGCGATGGCCGGATGGACATCGCGGCGCTGAACGGACTGTCGGCGCTGCGCGTGCTGATGAACGACCCCTGCGCGTGCGGCGTGCCGATGTAAGACGGTTTCGGAGGGGGCGTTGGGCTGCTCTGGGGCGCTCGCGTCGTCTTCGTGGAGACGGAAATCGCCCGCTCGGGGAATAGCGGGGTGAGCCGATCAGAACTGGCGACGCCGGGGACCCTTGGTTGGTCGGGTACCGGCGCGGATGGCGAGGTAGATGGTGGGACGAACGACCTGGACGATCTTGGTGGGCACGGTGCTGCTCCTCGGCTGTGGCGAGGGCAAGGACAGCGACGACGGCAGCCTGGACGACGGCGGCGCCGACACGAGGGGCGGCGAGTCGGAGAGCAGTGGCATCCCCGGGGCCTCCGGCGATGCGCCGAGCTCGACGAGCTACGACGAGCCCGAGCGCACCGACAGCAGCAGCAGCGGGGACGAAGGGGTCGAGCCGTCGGCGACGACCGACACCGGCTACGAGTGCCGCGAGCAGGGCGAGCCCTGCACGCACGACGGTGAGTGCTGCATTCATCCCGACGGCGCGCTCGTGTGCGTTGCCGACGAGGACGGCGCGCACTGTCAGCCCGGGTGCGACGAGGACGAGGACTGCGCGAGCGGCTGCTGCGTGCCGCTGCACGGCGGTGGCGGCTCGTGTGCACCGGCGGAAGCCTGCGCCCACGACTGCGCGCCGGTGCTCGGCGCGTGCGAGGCGGATGCGGAGTGCTGCGACGGCTCGAGCTGCAGCGATCGCGCGTGCACCTTCGCGTGCGAGGAAGATGCCGCGTGCCCGAGCGGCTGCTGCGACGAGCAGGGCCTGTGCGCGCCGGCGGAGCACTGCGGCGGCAGCAGCACGTGCGCCGACGGCCAACACTTCTGCAGCGAGGAGCAGTCGATGTTCGTCTGCGACGAGGAGGCGTGGTACCCGGTCGACTGCGAGGCCGCGTGCGAAGCCGCCGGCTGGGGCGCGACCTCGGGCTGCACGTGGTCGGACATCTGGGACGACGCGACGTGCCTGTGCGTGGATGCGTAGCGCGCGTCAGCGCCCGAGCGCGCGCTTCAGGTACCGCGCAGTGTGACCCGCTTCGCTGCGGGCGACGTACTCGGGGGTGCCGCTCGTGACCAGCTTCCCGCCGCCCGTGCCGCCCTCCGGACCGATGTCCACCACGTGGTCGGCACACTTGATCACGTCGAGGTCGTGCTCGATCACCACCACCGTGTTGCCCTCGTCGACCAGGCGCTGCAGCACCGCGAGCAGCTGCTTCACGTCGCCGAAGTGCAACCCCGAGGTGGGCTCGTCGAGCACGAACAGCGTCTTGCCGGTGGACTTGCGCGCCAGCTCCTTGCCCAGCTTGATGCGCTGGGCCTCGCCGCCCGACAAGGTCAGCGCGCTCTGGCCCAGCGCGAGATAGCCGAGCCCCACGTCGCGCAGCACCTCGAGCTTGCTGCGCACCGCCGGGTGCGCGACGAAGAAGTCGTAGGCGTCCGCGACCGTCATCGCGAGCACGTCGGCGATCGACTTGCCGCGCATCGTGATCGCCAGCGTCTCGCGGTTGTACCGCTTGCCGCCGCACACCTCGCACGTGACGAACACGTCGGGCAGGAACTGCATCTCGATGCGCTTCTGCCCCTCGCCCATGCAGCCCTCGCAGCGCCCGCCCTTCACGTTGAACGAGAAGCGCGCCGGCTGGTACCCGCGGATCTTCGCCTCGGGGAGGATCGCGAACACGTTGCGCAGCTCCGCGAAGATCCCGGTGTACGTCGCGGGATTGCTGCGCGCGCTGCGACCGATCGGCGACTGGTCGACGTGGATCACCTTGTCGATGTGCTCGAGCCCGTCGACCCCATCGCACGCGAGCGGCGGCCGTGCGGCGCCGTTGACCACGCGCGCCGCCTCGGTGAGCAGCGTGTCGATCACCAGCGTCGACTTGCCCGAGCCCGAGACGCCCGTGACGCAGGTGAAGAGCCCGATGGGGAAGCGCACCGTGACGCCCGCGAGGTTGTTGCCCCGCGCGTTCCTCACCAGCACCGACGGCCCCCGCGGCTTGCGTCGCGACTCGGGCACCGGGATCGACAGCCGCCCCGACAGGTACGCACCGGTCAGCGAGCGCGGATTCTCCAGCACGCTCGCGGTCGGTCCCGCCGCGACCACGCGCCCGCCCTGCGGCCCCGCGCCCGGCCCCATGTCGACCAGCCAGTCCGAGGCACGCATCGTGTCCTCGTCGTGCTCGACGACGATCACCGTGTTGCCGAGATCCCGCAGGTGCGTGAGCGTGGCGATGAGTCGGTCGTTGTCGCGCTGGTGCAGCCCGACGCTGGGCTCGTCGAGCACGTAGGTGATGCCGACCAGCGATGCGCCGACCTGCGTCGCGAGCCGGATGCGCTGCGACTCGCCGCCCGACAAGGTCATCACCGGGCGCTCGAGCGTGAGGTAGCCGAGCCCGACCTCGAGCAGGAAGCGAAGCCGGCTCTTCACCTGCGCGAGCACGGTCTCGGCGATCTCCTGCGACTCGCCGCCGAACGACAGCCCGGCGAGCGTCTCGGCCAGCACCACGAGCGGCATGCGCGACAGCGCCGCGATGTTGTGCGCGCCGATCCTCACCATGCGCGCCGGCAGCGTGAGCCGCTCGCCCTCGCAGCTCGGGCACGGCGTCTCGGCCAGGTAGGCCTCGATGTCGTCGGCGTCGGCCGGCTCGTCGCCATCGCCGTCGTCGGCGCGGCTCTCGAGCTCGCGCAGCCGCTTCGCCAGCGCGGTGCGCACGCCCTCGAACGGCCGCTCGAGCCCGGGCACGACCTCGTCGCCGGTGCCCTCGATCACCGCGACCTGGGCCGCGGGCGGCAGCTCTGCGAACGGCGCGTCGAGATCGATGCCGAGGTGCTCGGCGAGCGCCGCCAGCAAGCGCTGGTGCCCCACCCCACCCCTTCGCGCCCACGGCCGGATCGCACCACCGCGCAGCGTGAGCCGCACGTCGACGATGCGCGCCGGGTCGAACTGCCGAACGCTGCCGAGCCCGTCGCAGGCCGGACACATGCCGGTGGGCGAGTTGAACGAGAAGAGCGCCGGTGTGATCTCCGGATACGCGACGCCTTCGTCGAGCTCCGCGTAGCGATCGGAGAACTTGAGCCGCGCACCCTCGACCGTGAGCACCTCGACGACGCCGCCGGTGAGCCCCATCGCGAGCTCGAGCGAGTCGGCCAGCCGCGCGCGTACGTCGGGCTTGAGCTTGAGCCGATCGACGTAGACCTCGATGTTGTGGCGGGCGCCGGGATCGAGCGCGATGTCCTGCCCGCCGAGCTCGCGCACCTCGTCGTCGATCGCGACGCGCACGAACCCGCGGCGGCGTAGATCCTCGAGCAGCTCGCGGTGATCGCCGGGCGCGTTCGTGACGACCGGCGCGAGCACGGAGAAGCGCGTGCCGTCCTCCAGCGCGAGGATCTCCTCGAGCATGTCGGCGACGCTGTGCCGCCGCATGGGCTTGCCGGTCTTGTGGCTGTAGACCACGCCGACGCGCGCGTAGAGCAGCCGCAGGAAGTCGTAGATCTCCGTCGCGGTGCCGACGGTCGAGCGCGGGTTGCGACCGCGGGCGTCCTGCGAGATCGCGACGGTGGGCGAGAGCCCCTCGATCAGATCGGCGTCGGGCTTGGGCAGCTGCGCGAGGAACTGCCGCGCCGCAACGCTGAGGCTCTCGACGTAGCGGCGCTGGCCCTCGGCGAAGAGCGTGTCGAACGCGAGGCTGCTCTTGCCCGAGCCCGAGGGGCCCGTGATGGTGACGAGCTTGCCGCGCGGCAGATCGAGATCGACGCCCTGCAGGTTGTGCGTGCGTGCGCCGCGGATCCGGATCCAGCCCTGATCTACGACGGGGGCCACGACGGGCGCGGCGTCGCGCGCGAGGCCCGGCGCAGCCGCGATGCGAGGCGGCGGATCCGGTGGCGCGGCGACCTCGGGGACCGCGACGATCTTGCTGCGCCCGGCACGTGCCGGCGGTGCTGCGAGCGCGGGCTTGCTGCGTCCCGCGCGTGCCTTCGGTGCAGGAGCCTCGGCCGGCTTCGCACGCCCGGTGCGTGCGCGGCTCATCGCTCGGCTCCCCGCGCCCACGCGATCGAGGCGCGCATGCTCGCCGCATCGGCGACGCCGCGGCCGGCGATGTCCTTCGCGGTACCGTGATCGGGCGAGCTGCGGCGGAACGGCAGGCCGAGCGTCGCGTTGATGCCGTCGGTGAAGTGCAGCAGCTTGAACGGGCCGAGCCCCTGGTCGTGGTACATCGCGACGACCGCATCCATGCGGCCCTCGGCGTGCCACGCGAACGCGGTGTCCGAGGGCAGCGGCCCGATGATCTCCGCGTGCGGATGGCGGCGCGCGAGCTCGGCGATCGCCGGCACGATGATGCGCGGCTCCTCGTCGCCGAGCTTGCCCTTCTCGCCCGCGTGGGGATTGAGCGCGAGCACGCCGACCTTGGGCCGAGCGATGCCCTGATCGACCAGCATCGCGACGACGAGCCCGCCGACGCGCACGATGTCGGCCTCGCGCAGCGCACCGGCGACCTGCGCGAGCGGCAGGTGGATCGTGACGAGCGCGACCTTCAGCCGCGGGCCCACCATGCACATCGCGAACTCGTCCGTGCCCGCGCGCGCGGCCAGGTACTCGGTGTGGCCGGGATACGCGAGCCCTTCGGACTGCGCGATCGCCTTGTCGATCGGCGCGGTGACGAGCGCCGAGCCCGGGTGCGCGAGCACGTCGTCGGTGCCGCGCGCCAGTGCGGCGTACTGTCCGATGCCGTCCATCCCCGCGGCGACGAGCGGCGTGATGGCGGCGAGCCCCGGCGCGGCCCAGGCCACGGGCAGCGTCTCGGCGAGCCGCGCGAGCCGCCGCGGATCGGCGAACACGCGATCTCCGGCACGCAAGAGCCCGTCGGCTGCGACCTGCAACAGCAGCTCGGGGCCGATCCCGTCGGGATCGCCCTGCGTGAGCACCAGTCGGCCCATGGGGCCGCGCATGCTAGCACCACCTTCCGTGCTAGCGTGTCGTCGTCGATGCGCCGCTTCGCCCACGCCCTCGGGCCTGCGATCGCCGCCGTCGCCCTCGCCGTCGGCCCCGGGGCGCACGCCGCCCCCGATCGCGGCGCGGTCGAGCGCGCCGCGGCTACCCCGGCGATCGATGCGGTGGCGGTCGACGCCGCGCCGATGCCCGACGGCGACGCCCCGCCGGTCGTCGCGATGGGTGCCGCCGGCGGCAAGACCACGCGCACCGCGGCGGCCTCGATCGGCTGGTCCGCGGCGCTGATGCTGCCACCTCTGCGCGATCCGAGGCGGCGGATGCCGAGCACCACGCGGCCGAAGGCCTTCGGCGCCACGCTGGCGGTGGGCGAGCGCTTCCGCTACGACGTCAGCTTCGGGGGCAACAACGCCGGCCAGGCCGAGGCCGAGATCGTCGGCCTCGAGAACGATCCTCGCGGCGGCCCGCCCCACGGCGCGCCGATCCTGCGCATCGAGGGCCACGCGCGCACCTCGGGCATCGTCTCGCTGCTCGCCACGATCACCGACGACATGACGACGCTGGTCGACGCGAGCACCGGCGCGACCGTGTGGTCGGAGAACGTGCTCGTCTACTCCGGGCTCAGCCCGGCCGGCTACAAGAAGCGCGTCACCACCGCGGACTACGAAGGCCGTGGCCAGGTGCGCATCGTCGACGTCAAGGACGGCAAGCCGCGCAAGCACCTCAAGCACGCGCCGCTCGACACCTTCGATCCGCTGGGGGTGATGGCGTGGGTCCGCGCCCAGCCGCTCGCGCCCGGCGACCGCGCCAAGGCCCACGTGATCGACGGCACCACCTTGATGCGCATCGAGGTCGAGGTGATGCCGCCCAGCCCGATGGAACGGATGCCCAGCGTCGGCAAGGCGCTCGGGCTCGGCAAGAACGACGCCGTGAAGATCACGGGCACGATGACCCGCGTGGACGCCTTCGACCAGCCCTTGCCCGGCAAGCGGGTGTTCACGATGCGTGCGTGGCTGTCGGCGGACGCGCGCAAGATCCCGCTCGCGATGGAGAGCGACATGTGGGTCGGGGCGGTGCGGCTCGAGCTGTCGAGCTACGATCCGCCGCGGGCGGACCGCTCGAGCGCCGAGGGGCCGCGCGCGCCGGCCCCCTGAACTGCGACCGGTCGCCCGATCGATCGAGCGCGAAACCGTCCGTCCGCGTTACAATCCCGCCGCACCCTCCTTCGACGCGCTGCACCCCGACGCGCTGCACCCTCCTCGACGCGCTGCACCCCGACGCGCTGCCATGGCAGATCGCTACCGTCCACTCTTCAAGCTCGATGCCGGCGGCATGGCCGAGGTCTATGTGGCCGAGGCCGAGTCGATGGCGGGCTTCAAGAAGAAGGTCGCCATCAAGCGCATCTTGCCGGGGCTCTTGAAGGACGAGCGCTTCGTCCGCATGTTCCTCGACGAAGCGCGGCTGTCGCTGCACCTCAGCCACGCGAACATCGTCAGCGTCTTCGACATCGGCAAGAGCTCGTCGACCTACTTCATCGTGATGGAGTACGTCGAGGGTCCGAACCTCAAGCACGTGCTGCAGCACCTGTCGAAGCGGCGGGTCGTGCTGCCGATGCACCTCACGCTGTGGATCCTCGGCGAGGTGCTGAAGGGCCTCGACTACGCGCACACGCTGCGCGACCCCGAGACCGGGCGCCCGTTCGGCATCGTGCACCGCGACATCTCGCCGCCGAACATCCTGTTCTCGTGGAACGGCGAGGTGAAGCTCACCGACTTCGGGCTCGCGAAGGCCTCGACGCAGCTCGAGTCCACCGACCCCGGCGTGGTGAAGGGCAAGTTCTCGTATCTGTCGCCCGAGGCTGCGCACGGGCAAGAGGTCGACGCGCGCTCCGACATCTTCGCGGTCGGCATCCTCGCGTTCGAGATGCTCACCGGCCGGCGGCTGTTCCTCGGCGAGACCGACTACCAGACCGTCGAGCTGGTGCGGAAGGCCGAGGTGCCGAGCCTGCAGGCGCTCAATCCGGACGTGCCGCCCGAGCTCGAGCGGATCATCCGCCGCGCGCTCGCGCGTGATCTCGACCAGCGCTACCAGAAGGCCGGCGATCTCCACGACGACCTGCTGGGGTTCCTGTTCTCGCGCAGCCTCAAGGTCAGCGCGCGCGTGTTCTCCGACGTGCTCGAGGATCTGCGCGCGCTGCAGCCAGCGCCGCAGCCGATCCAACCCGACGGCTCGACGCTCATCCTCAAGATGATCGACGACGAGTTCCTCGCGTTCCGCTCGCTCGGCGAGGACGAGAACGCGCCGGAGACCGGCTCGCAGCCGCTCGAGTCGCTGATGGGCGGCGCCGTGCTCGACTACGATCCCGCGTCGCCGCTGGCGATCGACGACTTCGAGCAGCCCGATCCTGCGGCGGGCATGGCGGGTGCGCAGCGGCGCTCCGTGCCGCCGGTGTCCGGCCCGCATGCGGCCGTCGAGGAGCCGCAGCCGCCGCGCGCGCGCGCGCCGAGCCGCATGCCGTCGCCGGCGCCGAAGCGCGAGAGCAGCAAGATGCCGTGGGTGATCCTGCTGCTCGTGCTCGCGCTCGGGGGTGGGGCCGTGTACTGGCTGTTCGTGCTCGGGAATCTCCACAAGCTCACCGGGTGACCCGGCGCGCGCCGGGCACGGGCACGTTCACGTTCACGTTCACGGGGCCGCTCAAGTCGTGCGGATGGACGTCGATGACGCCCCGCGATGGACCACGCCGAGCACGTTGCGGACCCGTCTGGGAGCCAACCCGATACCGCGCACTGGAGCGCCGACGAGCTCGAGGCGATGTCGTCGCTGCGCGGCTCCGGCCGCGTGATGACCGTGCAGCCCGGCCACGGACCCGATCGCGTCGGTGACTGTCTGCGGCAGGCCGGCTATCGCGTCGGTCGGCTCGCGGTCACGCGCGAGACCACGCACCTGCCCCAGGCCGTCGCCTCGTTCGCGCCCGACCTCGTGCTCGTCCGCGTGCAGCGGCCGATCGCCGCGTGCATCGACGCGCTCGAGGCGATCGCCACCGACGCGCGCACGCTCGAGCTCCCGCTCGTGGCGCTCATCGACGAAGAGACCCCGCCCGCCGTCATCGAAGAGGCCTACACGCGCACCGGCTGCGACTTCCTGCGGCTCGGCCACAGCCACGTCGAGCTGCTCGCGCGCACGCACCTGCTCGTGCGGCTGTCGTCGCGCGCATTCGGGCTCGCGGTCCCGCCCCCGCCCGTGGCCGATCCCGGCGGCGCCGCGAACACCCCGACCGGCGCGCGGCTCGATCTGCGCGATCCGATCACCGGCGTCTACTCGGCGACGTACTTCCGTCATCGCCTGCAGCAGGAGGTCGCGCGCTCGCATCGCTACCAGCGTCCGCTCACGCTCATCGCGGTGCGCTGCCCGGCCGCGTCGAACGACGCGCGTGCGGCCCGGCTCGCGGCCGTGCTGCACGACGTGTGTCGCAACGTCGACCTCGTCGCACGGCTCGATCCGGATCTGTTCGCCGTGTTGCTGCCCGAGACACCGATCGAGTCCAGCGCGGCGGTCACGAGCCGCATCGTCGAGCAGGCCGGAGCGGGCGGGCTGGTGTGCTCGGTCGGCGCGGCCGGCCTGGGCGCCGACGAGAGCCACGGCGCCCACGCTGCGCCGGCGCTGCTGCGGCTGGCCTGCGGGCGCGCCGACAGGACCATCGCGCTCGGCTGATATCATCCGCGGCGTGCTGCAGGGCTTCCGCGACCAGCAACCCAGCATCGATCCCACCGCGTTCGTCCATCCGAGCGCGGTGGTGATCGGGCGCGTCACGCTCGGGCCCCACTCCAGCGTGTGGCCGTGCGCGACGCTGCGCGGCGACGACGGACCGATCTCGATCGGTGCGAGCACGTCGATCCAGGACGGCACGGTCATCCACATGACCGAGGGCCGCTCGGTGACCACGGTGGGCGATCGCGTCACCGTCGGCCACAACGCGATCCTGCACGGCTGCACGATCTTCGACGAGTGCATCATCGGCATGGGCGCGATCGTGCTCGACAACGCGATCGTCGAGGGCGGCTGCATCATCGGTGCCGGCTCACTCGTGCCGCCCGGCAAGCGGATCCCCACCGGCAGCGTCGCGTTCGGCAACCCGATCCGCGTGATCCGGGCCTGCACGGAGGCCGACCGCGAGTTCATCGCGTTCTCGTGGCAGGCCTACGTGCAGCGCACCGCGCAGTACCTCGCCGAGTCCGCCGCGCCATGAGCGGCTGGCGGTTCTTCGTCGACCGCGGCGGCACGTTCACCGACTGCGTCGCGATCCCGAAGGGCGGCGGAGCGCCGGTCGTGCGCAAGCTGCTGTCGAGCGACGACGCGCCGCTCGTCGCGATCCGCAGCGTGCTCGGGCTCGGCACCGACGCAGCGATCCCGCCCTGCGAGCTGCGGCTCGGTACCACGCTCGCCACCAATGCGTTGCTCGAGCGCGCCGGCCACCCCTGCGCGCTCGTGGTCACGCGCGGCTTCGCCGACCTGCTCGCGATCGGCGACCAGAGCCGGCCGGACATCTTCGCGCTCGCGATCCCCCCCGCGGCGCTGCTGCACCGCACCGTCGTCGAGGTCGACGCACGGGCCGACATGCGCGGCGAGGTGCTCGCGCGCACCGACCTGCCGGCGCTGCGCGTCGAGCTCGCGCGCGTGCGCGCGGCCGGCATCGACAGCCTCGCCGTGCTCGTGCTCGGTGGCCACCTCGCGCCGGCGCTCGAGCGCGAGATCGCCGAGCTCGCGCGGACGCTGGGCTTCGCGTTCGTCGTGTGCAGCCACGAGGTGAGCGCCGAGCTCGGCGCGCTCGCACGGGGCGACAGCGCGGTGGTCGACGCGTACACGACGCCGCTCATGCGCGACTACCTCGACGGGCTCGCGCGCGCGCTCCCGGGCAGCAGCGTGCGGGTGATGTGCTCGTCGGGCGGGCTCGCCCCCGCCGCGCGCGTGGGCGGGCGCGACGCGATCCTCTCGGGCCCCGCCGGTGGCGTCGTGGCCGTCGCCGCGATCGCGCAGACGCGCGGGCTCGCGGGCGCGATCGGCTTCGACATGGGCGGCACCTCGACCGACGTGTGCCGCATCGATCGCGGCGCGGCCGAGCGCACCTGGGAGAGCATCACCGCGGGAGTCCGCGTGCGCGCGCCGATGCTCGCGGTGCACACGATCGCCGCGGGCGGCGGCTCGATCTGCCGCGCCGACGCCGGCCGGCTCACCGTCGGCCCGGCGAGCGTCGGCGCCGATCCGGGCCCGCTCTGCTACGGCAAGCGCGAGCACGATGCGATCAGCCTCACCGACATGAACCTCGTGCTCGGGCGCATCGTCGGCGACCGCTTCCCGCTGCCGCTCGTGCGCGCGCCGGTCGACCGCGCGCTCGCGCAGCTGCAGTCCGCGCTCGGCGACGCCGCGCCGGCGAGCCCCGAAGCGCTGGCCGACGGCTGCTTCCGCATCGCGGTGCACGCGATGGCCGAGGCGATCCGTCGCGTGACCATCGCGCGTGGGCACGAGGTGCGCGACGACGCGCTCGTGGTGTTCGGCGGCGCGGGTGGACAGCACGCGTGCGCGGTCGCGAGCGCGCTCGGGATCCGCACCGTGCTCGTGCATCCGCTCGCGGGCGTGCTCTCGGCGTGGGGCATCGGCGCGGCGCCGGCGAGCTGGTACGGCGAGGCCGAGCTCGCCGCGCGCACGCTCGACGATGCCGCGATCGCGGCGGCCCGCGGGCTCGCCGACGCGCTCGTCGCTCGCGGCCTCGAGCTGCTGCAGGCCGACGGGGTCGGCGCTGCGCCGATCGTGCGCGCGACCGTCGATCTGCGCTACCGCGGCACCGACACCGCGCTCGCGATCCCGCTCGCCGATGCCGACGCGATGCGGTCGGCGTTCTCGACGAAGCACCTGGCCGAGCTCGGCTGGCGTCGCGACGACCACGCGATCGAGTGCGTCGCGGTCCGGGTGCAGCTCGACGCCGCGTCGCCCCTGCCGCGCCTGCCACGGGCGACGCCGACGGCCGAGCTCGCGCCGCCGCGGCGCCGCGGCCAGTTGTTCACGGACGGCGCGTGGCACGACGCGGCGATCCACGACCGCGAGCAGCTCGGCCCCGGACCGCGGCTCGTCGGTCCCGCACTGGTGACGGACGACATCGGCACCGTCGTGGTCGAGCCGGGCTGGGCGCTCGAGGTCGCCGACGACGGCACGCTCGTGCTCGGCGCGACGGACGAGCGTCCGCACCGCTCGCACGCCAGCACCGTCGTCGATCCGATCTCGCTCGAGATCTTCGCGCACCGCTTCATGGCCATCGCCGAGCAGATGGGCGTGGTGCTGCGCAAGACGGCGCTGTCGACGAACATCCGCGAGCGGCTCGATTTCTCCTGCGCGGTGTTCGACGCCGCTGCGGGGCTCGTCGCGAACGCGCCGCACCTGCCGGTGCACCTCGGCGCGATGGGCGAGTCGGTCGCCGCCGTCGCGGCGCTGCACCCCGACGCCGCACCGGGCGACGTGTTCGCGAGCAACGATCCCACCGCAGGTGGCTCGCACCTGCCCGACATCACCGTGGTCACGCCGGTCTTCGTCGACGGCGTGCTGCGGTTCTGGGTCGCGAGCCGCGGACACCACGCCGACGTCGGCGGCATCACGCCGGGCTCGATGCCGCCGTTCGCGACCACGCTCGCCGAGGAAGGCGTGGTGCTGCGCGCGCTACCGATCGTGCGCGGCGGTCGGCTCTGCGAGGCCGAGCTGCGCGCGGCGTTGGGCGCCGGGCCGTGGCCGGCGCGACGACCCGACGAGAACATCGCCGATCTGCAGGCGCAGATCGCCGCGAATCGGACCGGCGAACGGCTGCTGCTCGCGCTGTGCGAGGCGCAGGGGCTCGAGGTCGTGCTCGCGTACATGGGCCACGTGCAAGAGCACGCCGCGCGTGCGGTGGCCGAGGCGATCGCAGCGCTGCCGCTCGAGCGCGCGCGCTTCACCGACACCACCGACGACGGCATCGTGCTCGCGGTGGAGCTGGTGCGCACCGGCGATCGACTGCGCATCGACTTCACCGGCACGTCGCCGGCGCAGCCCAGCAACCTGAACGCTCCGCGCGCGGTGACGGTGGCCGCGGTGCTCTACGTGCTGCGTGCGCTCGTCGGCCAGCCGATCCCGCTCAACAAGGGCTGCCTGCGCGCGGTCGAGCTGGTGATCCCGAAGGGCAGCCTGCTCGATCCGCCCGCGGGCCATGCGGTCGCCGCCGGCAACGTCGAGACCTCGCAGCGCGTCGTCGACGTGCTGTTCGCGGCGCTCGGCATCAAGGCCGCGAGCTGCGGCACGATGAGCAACCTGACGATCGGCGACGCCGGCTTCGGCTACTACGAGACGATCGCCGGCGGCGAGGGTGCGTCGGCGGGTCATGCCGGTCGCAGCGGCGTGCAGACGCACATGACCAACACGCGCATCACCGATCCCGAGCTGCTCGAGGCGCGCTTTCCCATCCGCGTCGTGCGCTTCGCGATGCGGCGGGGCAGCGGCGGGCCGGGTCGCTGGCCGGGTGGTGCCGGGCTCGTCCGCGAGCTCGAGCTGCTCGCGCCGTTGGCCGTGTCGATCCTCTCCGATCGCCGCGTGCGCCCGCCGTTCGGGCTCGCCGGCGGCGGAGCCGGGGCACCGGGCCGAAACGAGATCGCCGGGCACGACGAACCGGGCCGCTGCAGCGTGCTCGCCCCGAAAGGGGCGAAGGTCGTGATCGAGACCCCGGGTGGCGGTGGCTTCGGCGAGCTGTGCTAGCTTCGCGTCGATCCCGATGCTCGAAGCCCTCATCCCCTACGTCACGGCGCCCGAGCGCACCCTCGTCGATGACTTGCCGCTCATCGGCCCGCTCAAGCTGCAGGTGTTCGGGCCGCTGGTCGCCGTCGGGGTGATCCTCGGCTGGAAGCAGTGCCTCAAGTACGCGAAGGCCAAGGACATCGACGAGTTCCTGTTCCGCGACTACCTGTTCTGGATGCTGGTGTTCGCGTTCGTGATCTCGCACTGGGTCTCGGTCATCTTCTACTTCCCGAAGCAGATCGAAGAGAACCCATGGGTGCTGCTCGCGGTGTGGAACGGCCTGTCGAGCGTCGGAGGCTTCTTCGGCGCGTTCGTCGGGATGATGTACTACCTGAAGAAGCACAAGCAGCCGATCATCGTCTACGCCGACGCGACGATCTTCGGGCTGCTGGTCGGCTGGTGCTTCGGTCGCGCGGGCTGCAGCCTCGTGCACGATCATCCCGGTCAGGTCGTCGCCGAGGGCACGCTGCTGGCGGTCGGACCCTGGCCCGACGGCACGTGGCGCTACGACCTCGGCCTGCTCGAGCTCATGTTCGCGGTCACGCTGATGAGCGCGATCTACCTGCTCGGCAAGCCGCTCGAGCGCAAGCCCGGCTGGCTCGTCGGCGTGGTGGTCTGCGCGTACGCACCGTTCCGCTTCTTCCTCGACTTCCTGCGCGCCGACGAGAAGGCGAAGGCGGTCATCCCCACGCCGGATGCACGCTACTCGGGCCTCACCACCGCGCAGTGGTTCTGCATCGCGTTCCTGCTCGCGGGGATCTGGCTCGTGTTCTTCCGTCGCGCGCGACCGGACGACCTCGCGTACGCGAAGGACAGCGACCGTCGCAAGCGCGAGGCCGAGGCCGCCGGCGGCGATGCGAAGGCCGAGAAGGACGCGCCGGCACGCAAGGTCTCGACCCCCGAGCCGGCGGCGAAGCGCGACGACGACGACGCGCGCGCCTCCGCGCACGACGACTGATCGGCCACCGCGCGTCGACTCACGACCCGGCGCGCAGCCGGGCCGTGCACGTGCGTGCAACCCAGCGGGCACGCCCGCGTCTTGACGGCGTCAGGGTGGTAAGCACCACCGCCGAGGGGCCCCTCGCCAATCCGAGCCCCGCGGACGGTGTCGCCGCCTGCACCCGTCACCCCGAGGAACCCCCATGCAACGCCGCATCATCATCGCCCTCTCCCTCGTCACCCTCGCCATGGGCCCGCTGGCCTGCGAGAAGAAGGACAAGGGCACCAAGAACCCCGACGACGCCGGCGAGTCCGACAAGGACCCGCTCACCGAGCTGCAGAGCATCCCCGGCGCGATCCAGGCCGAGGTCGACATGGTGCTCAAGCCGATCACCGACGTCGACGTGGTGATCGATCAGGTCTCCACGATGCCCTCGCGCCTCGGCGTCGACGCCAAGGGTCTGCGCGGGATGGCCTCGGCCAGCCTGACCAACGGCGAGGTCGCCGTGAACCTCGACATCTCGGCCGAAGCGAAGGCGGAGATCGTCGCGGTGCTCGAGACGATCAAGGGCATCGGGGTCGGCCTGAAGGAGACCCCGCAGCGCGCGGCGACGGCCACGAAGAACATCGTCGCCCAGGGCGCAAAGGCTGCGGCGCTCGTCGCGAAGCTGACCGCGAAGTACCAGGCGAAGCTCAGCTCGCCGCTCACCAAGGCCGAGGAGAAGCTGAAGATCCAGGCCGAGCTCGACGGCGTGATGAAGGTCGACGCCGACATCAAGGCGATGGTCGGCGAGGCGAAGAGCACCGTGACCTCGCTCCCGGCGAAGGGCACCGAGGCGCTCGCGAAGATCACGGCGGCGTTCACCGCGGGCTAGCTCTGGTCGCGCCGTCCGGCGCTCTTCCTGGCGCGCGCGGTCGTGCTCGCTGTCCGCCGTGGCGAAGCCACGTCGGGCTCGATGGCCGTGACTCGCTGAGCAACTCGCCCAACGGCACTGGAGCGTGCTCCACCGCGCGCCCCGCCTGGCCAGCTTCTGGCCGCGCGGGGCGCTCGCGTTTGCGGCGCCCGTGTCGTCCTGCGCCGGTCGCTCCGGTCCCTCGGTCTTGTGCCAGCGCCCGCGGTTGGGGTAGTGCTAGAGAATGATCTCGACGATGCGGTTGGTGACGGCGGTGAGCCTCTGCGCGCTCGTCCCCAGCGTTGCGAGCGCGAGCAACATGACGCACCCACGCACGCCGGTGCTGTGGGAGGGCGCGCCGTGCATGACGCTGCACGATCGCTCGCAGGGCGCGACGTTCCACCTGCCCTACGCGATTCCGTTCGAGGATCTCGAGGTCACGCCCGACGAGGTCGCCGACAGCCGGCGCCACCAGTTCTTCGGGTTCTGCCGGCCGCACCACCCGCAGGATTTCCTGCCGACGTGGATCACCGACGCCGACGTGCAGTCGGCGGCCGACAAGATGCTGCTCGAGATCTCGACGGTCGAGGAAGACGACATCCTCGAGCACAACCCCGAGTGGACCGACTGCTGGTTCCGCATCAACACGGATGCGGAGCGCCGCGAGATCTCGCAGGAGAACGCCGATGCCGGCGTCGACTGGGACACCACCGACGTGCCGGCCGGCGTGTACACGCTCTACGGCTACACGTACGAGCCGGTGTTCAACGTGTGGTGGCTGCGACCCGGCGTGATGAAGCTGCACGACGGCGACGCGGATGCGATCGGACCCGCGGCCGCGATCTCGACCGGCGAGCTCACGCCGTATCGCGACGAGACGGTCACGCTCGAGGGCTGCGTCGACGCGCTCGAGGGCACGACCTTCGCGGTGTCGTGGGCGCTGGTCAGCGCCGAAGAGCCGGAGTGGATCGACTACGAGGGCGGGCTCGCGATCGACGGCGACGCGTTCTCCTTCGACTTCACGCCGCCGGCCGACCTCGCGGGCCAGTCGGGGATGATCCGCGTGGTGTTCACCGACCCGATGGATCGCGAGTACATCACCTACCAGGCCGACAACATCCTGGTGATCGACGCCGACAACCCCAACTCGTGCGACACGGGCGGCAGCTTCATCGGCAACCCGTGCAGCGACAGCTCGGGCACCGATGCCGGCTCGGGCGACGAGTCGACGACCGGCGCGGGCACGAGCGGCGAGTCCACCGCCGGCAACACCGCCACCGACACGACCCCGATGCAGACGGGCGGCGACGACGGCACCGACCCGAAGTCCTGCGCCTGCACGAGCGACCGCGGCGACACGGGCTGGGCGTGGCTGGTGGTGCTGGGCGGGATCACGCTGAGCCGCCGCCGCCGCCGCTGATCTGCCGCTCGTCCGCGCCTGCGGGCGATCACCACAGCCAGGCGGCTCCGCGGACGCCGCTGCTGTCGCCGTGGATCGGCGGGACGATGCGCGTGTGCACGCGGTCCGAGAACACCCATGTGGGGAGTCGGGCGGGGAGCTCGGTGTAGAGCGAGGCGATGTTGCCGACGCCGCCGCCGAGCACGACGACGTCCGGGTCGATGATGTCGATGACGGAGGCGAGCGCGCGTGCGAAGCGGTCGGCGTGGCGCTCGAACGTGGCGATCGCCCTCGCGTCGCCGCGGTTCGCCGCAAGGACGATCGCCTTCGCGTCGGGCTCCGGGCCGCCGTGATCCCGCGCCAGCGCCGGACCGCTCAGCCACGTCTCGATGCAGCCGTGCTTCCCGCAGTAGCACGCGGGCCCGGGCAGCTCCTCGGCGCGCGGCCACGGCAGCGGGTTGTGCCCCCACTCGCCCGCGATGCCGTGCGCGCCCGCCAGCGCGCGCCCTTCGACCACGATGCCGCCGCCGCATCCACTGCCGACGATCACCCCGAACACGATCGCCGCACCCGCGGCCGCGCCGTCCTTCGCCTCCGAGAGCGCGAAGCAGTTCGCATCGTTCGCCACGCGCACCTCACGACCGAGCGCGTCCCCGAGATCCGCCGCGATGGGTTTGCCGTTCAGACACAGCGTGTTGGAGTTGCGCAGGAGCCCCGTCGCCGCGGAGATCGATCCGGGCGTGCCCACGCCGACGCTCCCGCGCTCGCCGAGCTCGCGCTCCGCGTCGTGCACGAGCGTCGCGATGGTCGCGAGGATCGCTGCGTAGTCCGACGCTGGCGTGGGCACGCGGCGCCGCAGGCGGATCGCGCCCGCGTCGTCGAGCACCGCGATCTCCGTCTTCGTGCCGCCCAGATCGATGCCGATGCGCATGCGCAGTGGCCGAGCATCGCATTGCGGTATCCTGCGCGCGACATGCTCCGCCGCTTCCTCTGCGCCGCGCTCGTCCTCCTCGCCTGCACCCCGGATCCGGTCAAGGACGGCGACGCCAAGGCCAAGGGCGAGACCGGCAAGGTCGCCGTCAAAGTGCACGCGAACGAGGCCGAGGCGAGAAAGGCGATGGCCGCCGACGCCAAGGCGCGCGCCGAGGCGAAGGGCGAGACGAAGGAGGACGTCAAGGCCGAGGCGAAGGCGCTGCCGCCCGCGCCCGCGGGCAAGACGTGGGCGTTCGACGAGGAGAAGCCCGACGCCGTCGCGACCGGCTTCGATCCGGTGCAGACCGGCGAGAAGGTCGATCCGCCCGCGACGTGGGCCGTGGTGGCCGCGGGCGACGCTCCGTCGCCGCCGAACGTCTTCGGCGTGACGAAGACCACCGGCGTCAACAAGACCTTCAACACCGCGCTCGTGCCGGGCACGTCCTACCAGGACTTCGAGATCGCCGTGATGCTCAAGCCCACGTCGGGCGAGAACAACCAGGGCGGCGGCGTCATGTTCCGTGCGAAGGGCGTGGAGGACCACTACATCGCGCGCTGGAACCCGGTCGAGAACAACTTCCGGATCTACGCGCTGCTGGGCGGCGCGCGCGTCGACATCGCGGCCGCGCCGCTCGAGCTCGACCCCAAGGTGTGGCACCAGCTCCGCGTGACGGTCATCGGCGATCGCATCGAGTGCTTCGTCGACGACAAGCCGATCGTGCAGGCCAACGACAAGTCGCTGCCCGACGCCGGCATGATCGGCCTGTGGACGAAGGGCGACGCCGCGACGCTCTTCGACGATCTGACCGTGACGCCCGAGCCGGCGCAGGACTGAGCGGCTGACAGCCGATTGCGTGGCTCGCGGGCCGGCGATGCGCCGGCGCGCGAGCGCGTAGCGTGAAGCGTCCAGCGCGAAGCGCTGGTGGTGAGCGTGGGCGGCTGCGGCAAGGTGGCGGGGTGTGCGGTTCGAGTTGGTTTGTCGGGCTACGCGTGCCGCTGGACCAGCCGGACCAATGTGCCGATGATGCTGGTCTCGAGAATCACCGGGTAGATCGCGAGCATGTCGTCGCTCCTTTCGTGAGC
>CAZFKC010000017.1:0-117340 GCA_964519175.1 uncultured Nannocystaceae bacterium | reverse complement strand
CCCCACTCCTCTTTGAGGTTCTGGTGGTTGTTGCGGTAGCCCGCCGACACCAGGAACCCGAGCTTGCCGCCGTCGTGCGGGCTGAAGCCATAGCCCAGCGTCGCGGTGCCGCTGCCGTTCGGCGGACCGATGCGACCGTGACGCACGCGCGTATCGGTGTAGAGCGACTCGCCGAAGCGCTCGATCTGGTTCGGCGTCCAGATGTTCTTGAAGTTCTCGTCCTGCTCGTTCTTGGCCACCAGGGCGTTGGTCGGGAACGACTTCGGCAGCCCGCGCGGGATGTTGCCGAGCGCGAACGCGTCGTAGTTCTTGAAGCCACCCTCGTGGTAGATGGGCTGGAAGGTCGTCTGCGTGTTGATGCCGATGCGCGCGTTGATCTCGAAGAGCAGCTTCTTGGGGATCTCGCGGCTCTCGAGCTGCACCGACCCGCCGGTGAAGTCGCCGGGCACGTCGGGCGTGAACGTCTTCTGCACGTTGATGGCCGACAGCGCACCCGAGGGGAAGATGTCGAGCGGCACCGTGCGGATGTCGGGCTCCGGCGACGGCACGCGCGCGCCGTCGAACAGCGTGTTGCCGTAGCGGTGGCCGAGGCCGCGCACGAACAGGTACTTGTTGTCGATGACGGTGGCGCCGACGATGCGCACTGCGACGGATGCAGTGGAGCCCGAGCCGGACTTCGTGATCGACTCGCGCGAGAGGATGTCGCGTGCCGCCGCGGACTCGCGCCGCTGCACGAGCCGTGCGCCCTCGCTCTCGCGGTTCATCTCGGCCTTCACCGCGACCACCTGACCCGCGCCCGCGAGCGGCTTGAGCTCGGTGTTGAACGACTCGTCGCTGCCCTCGGCCACCGTCACGCCGCTGAAGCGGCGCGGCTCCGACGTGTCGTAGCGGATGCGGATGTCGTAGTTGCCGGGCGGGAGCTCGAGCGTGTAGTTGCCCTCGAGATCCGTCTTCGTCTTGTACGGGGTGCCGACGGCCTCGACGTACGCGCCGATCATCGGCTGACCGGTGCTCGCGTCCTTCACCTTGCCGCGCACGATGCCCGACGGACCCTTGACGTCGACGGTCTCGACCTTCAGCTCGCGCTCGAGCGCCGCCTTGTCCTCGGTGAGATCCTCGACCTCGAAGCCACCATCGAACGGCTCTTCTTCCTCGACCGGTGCGACGGCAGGCTTCTTCGCCGGTGGCTTCGGCGGCGGCGGCTCGACCGGCGCGTCCGCGGGTGGCGTCTCGGTCGGTGCATCCGCGGGCGGTGTGCTCGGCGGAGTCGTGCTCGGCGGCGGAGTCGTGCTCGGCGGCGGAGTCGTGCTCGGCGGAGTCGTGCTCGGCGGAGTCGTGCTCGGCGGAGTCGTGCTCGGCGGAGTCGTGGGCGCGCCCGGCTCGGTGACCGCCTCCGGACCGGAGTACACGCGTGCGACGGGTGCCGCCTGGGCCGCACCGCCGATTGCGAATAGACCTGTCGCGATCAGGGCCGCGGGGGTCCTGCGAGAGCCAACCTTCATCGGAGCATTCGTCCGTTTCCCGCGCGTCACCGCGGTGTCACGATCATTCGAGCTTCTTGGTGATCAACACGACCGGCGCCGCGCCGCCCTTGCGAGCGAGATCGACGGCGGTGAGCACCGTGCCGTACGGCGCTTCGTCGGCGCCGTCGAGATAGAGCACGTTGTCGGGCCGCGCGTTGAACATGCGCTGCAGCCGGTCCGCGAGCTCGTCGCGCTCGAGCACGACACTGTTGACCTCGAGGGTGCCGTCGTCGAGCACGCTGAGCACGAGCGGCTTGTCCGGATCGTTGCTCTCGTCGAGCTGCTCGTCCTTGTCGTCCTTCGGCGGCAGGCGCACGTTGAACGCCTCGGTCATCACCGGCGCGAGGACCATGAAGATGATCAGCAGCACGAGCACCACGTCGACGAGCGGCGTGACGTTCATGTCCGGCTTGACCTTCGCCTTGAAGGGACGACCGATGTCCATGCCCATGGTTCAGCCGTCCTCTTCTTCGGACCACTCGCGCGAGACGCCGACTGCCAACGACACGCCGCCGAATCCGATCTCTTGCGCTTCGTGGAAGAAGTCACGCATGACGCGGTAGGGCACCGCTGCATCGCCGCGCAGCAGGATGCGGCGCTTGGGGTTCTCCGCGAACGCGCGACGGAGCTCGTGGGCGCACTCGCGGACGCTCATGTCGGTGGTGTCGAACGTGCAGATCTCCTGACGGTCGATCGTGATCTGCAGCGGCTCGGCGTCGTCGGAGTTCTTGTCGGCGACGTCCACCTTCACCATCTCGATCGGCTTGCCGTCCTGCATGTTGGGGATGATCACCATGAAGATGATCAGCAGCACCAACACCACGTCGACGAGCGGCGTGACGTTGATGATGGGCGCGATGCCGCGCTTCTTCCCCCCGCCGGTGTCAAGCTGAACGCCCACCGGCCCCCTCCAGGTGATCGACGAGCTCGCCTGCGGCGTGCTGCATCATCATGTCGAACTTGTCGAAGCGCGCGGTGAGGTAGTTGAAGACGAGCACCGCCGCGATCGCGACCGCGAGGCCGATCGCCGTGACGATGAGCGCTTCGGCGATACCGGCCGAGACCGCACCGATGCCACCGCCGCCCGCCGAGGCGATGCCCTGGAACGCGGTGATGATGCCGATGACGGTGCCGAACAGCCCGATGAACGGTGCGGTCGAGCCGGTCGAGGCCAGGATGCCCATCCCGCGGCGCGCCTCGCCGGCGAGCTGCTCGAGCCGGCGGTTGAGCTCGCGTCGGGCCATCTCGCTCGCGGTCACGCCGTCGTTGTCGCGGTCGCGATTCGCTCTCCAGGTCTCGAGCCCGAAGCGGATGAGCCGCGGCAGGGGCGTCGTGCGGTACTCGGCGCCGCCGGTGAGATCGAACAGCGAGTCGAGGTCGCGATCCTCGAGCAGTGGCCGCGCCTTCGCGGCGAACTGCGCGGACTGATGTTGCCCCCGGCGCAGCACGAGGAGTCGCTCGATGGAGACCACCACGCTCGCGAAGCCCATGGCGACGAGGGAGATCGCGACGATGCGGGCCAGCAGGCCCATCGATTGCCAGATTTCGACCAGTGAGAGTTCCATGGTGGTGCCTCGTCGTGGGTGCCTTCACCCACCGGTGAGCGAAAATGGGAAGTCGACCGGGAACCAGATCGAGATCGGCTCGCCTTCCAGCTTGGCCGGTTCGTACTTCCAGGACTTGACCGCTGCGATCGCGGCAGCGACGAACTTCTTCTCCGCGTCGGCCTTCTCTTCGTCGGTCGTGGCGCTCGATCGCTTGGCGAGGATCTTCGCGCCGCGCACCGTGCCGTCGCGGTGGATGTGCAGCTTGAGCTTCACGTGGCCGGTGATGCCGGCGTCACGCAGCGCCTCGGGATACTCCGGCGCCTTGTTGCCGGGATCGCCCTTCGGCATCGTCGCCTTCTCGGGGCGATCGATCGGCTTCGTCGGATCGATCGGCTCGGCCGCGGGCTTCGCCTTCGGCTTCTCGGGCGCGGCCTTCGGCTTCGGCGCCTCTTGCTTCGGCGGAGCCTTGCGCGGCTCCTTCGACACGCCACCGGGGTTGCCGTCCGACGCACCCGCACCGGGGGCGTAGGTCTTTTCCTTCTCGGTCTCCGGCGCGGCCTCGGTCTGCTTCGCCTTCGGCGGCTCGATCTTCTTCTTCTTCGGCGGCTTCTTGTTGACGTCGATCTTCGCGTTCGGCGGCGGAGGCGGCGGCGGCTCTTCTTCGATCTCCGGCTCCTGTTCCTCTTCGACGGCGAAGTCCTGCAGCTCGGGCTCGAGCTGCACCTCGACCGTCTCTTCGGTGGGGCTACGGAGGATGAACCAGCCGATCACCCCGGCGTAGAGCAGCAGCGCGAGCAGGAACGCTCCGCCACGCCGTCGCTGGAAGAACAGCCTCTCGCTGCGGGGATCGAAACCGCCGAGCATCGACGGGCGCGACTATGGGTGAGCCGAGTGGCCACGCCATGGCGGTTGTGTGCCAGGTGTGTCACAGCCGCCAAGCTAGCTCACGCGAGCGTCACCACCGGCGCATGTCGCGACCCGTGTTCGTCACGTGGATGTTGCATTGGCGGCCGTGTGCGACTTCCGTGGCCCAGGGTCGTGTTTGTTTCCTGCACCGTCACTGCGATGTGACAACGCCACGCAAAGGTGGCCGCGATGTCTGCGACGATTCTCGTGGTCGACGACGAACGCGATCTCGTCGTCACGATCGAGCATGCGCTGCAGCGCGAGGGATTCCGAACGCTCTCCGCCGGCACCGGCCGCGAGGCGCTCGCGATCGCGACGCGCGAGCCTGCTCCCGATCTCATCCTTCTGGATCTCATGCTGCCCGACACGACGGGCACCGACATCTGTCGCCAGCTCCGCGCCCGTGACGGCACGCGGCACGTGCCGATCGTGATGCTCACCGCGAAGGACGACGAGATCGATCGCGTCGTGGGCTTCGAGGTCGGGGCCGACGACTACGTCGGCAAGCCGTTCAGCCTGCGCGAGCTCGTGCTGCGCGTGCGCGCGATCCTCCGCCGCATGCAGGAGCGCGAGCCCGAGGACACCACGCCGACCATAGAGTTCGGCTGCCTGCGCATGGACACCAACGGGCACCGCGTGTGGATCGAAGGCGAAGAGATCGCCCTCACCGCGCTCGAGTTCAAGCTGCTGCACACGTTCGTCACGCGGCGCGGTCGCGTGCAGACGCGCGAGACCTTGTTGCACGACGTCTGGGGCCACGTGCCCGGCGTGCCGACGCGCACCGTCGACACGCACATCCAGCGGCTGCGCAAGAAGATCGGCGGCGCCTCGGACTACATCGAGACGCTGCGCGGCGTCGGCTACCGCTTCCTGACGTCGCTCGAAGACGCCGGCAGCGTTTAGAAGGGGCTGCGCCCCTTGCTTCCGCGCTACCCCCGGCGCCAAGAGGCGCCGCCGCGACCCTCGTCGCGGGCGCTCACGAGCACGCGCCGCCTTTGGCGTCGCCTGCTCGTGGCGCTCACGCCCCTTGCTTCCGCGCTACCCCCGGCGCCGAGAGGCGCCGCCGCGACCCTTGTCGCGGGCGCTCACGAGCGCTCATCGGGCGCGAACGGGGGTCGCGGTTTTTCGTGCTAACGGTTGGGCTGCCCCACCGTCTGGCGGCGGCGGATGGGTGCGTACCCCCTCGCCGCCGCATTCGCAGCCGTGGAAGACGACGAGACCGCCTGGGCCAGCGCCGCACGAGCGGGGGATCGCGTCGCGTTCGGTCGGCTCTGCGATCGGCATCGCCGATGCGTGCGCGGCATCCTGCTCGCTCGCGCGCCACGGCAGGAGCTCGACGATCTCGCGCAGGAGGTCTTCCTGCGCGCACTGCGGGCGCTCGACACCCTGCGCGACACCTCGGCGTTCGGCCCGTGGCTCTCCGCGATCGCGCGCAACGTCGCGACCGATCGCCTGCGCCGCGGACCCTCGCCGAACCGACTCCCCGACGAGCTACCGGGTGGTGATCCGACCGACGGACAGGCGACGGCGATCCTCGCGGAGATCCGTCGGCTGCCCGAGACCTACCGCGAGACGATGATGCTGCGGCTCGTGCAAGGGCTCACCGGTCCCGAGATCGCCGCGCAGACCGGCATGACCCCCGGCTCGGTGCGCGTCCACCTGCATCGCGGGATGAAGCTGTTGCGCGAAGCCCTGCAAGCACGAGGTGCCCATGTCGGATGACTACCTGTGGGATCGCAGTGGTCCCCCCGATCCGGACGTCGTCGCGCTCGAGCGCGCGCTCGCAGGCGTCGATCCCGAGTCCGCGATGCCGACGAGCACGCTCGACGTGCACGTCCTGCCGACGCGCAGCCGCGTCGTCGCGATCGCGATGGCCGCGGCCGCGGTGCTCGTGCTCGCGCTCGGCGGCTGGTGGTGGTCGCAACGCGAGCAGCCGCTCTCGATGCGCACCACCACGCCGATCGCGATGCACTTCGAGCCGCCGACGCTCGCGGACGACGAGCTGGGCGGCACCGGAGGCGAGTGTCTGACGGAGCCGCCGACCGACGCACCGCAGTCGCCTCCGAAGCCCGAGCCGCGCGCGCCCGAGCGGCCCGACCCGCGCTGGATCGAGACCGGTGCGGATGCGTCGCGGACGATCGAGATCGCCGCGCTGGGTCGCGTCGAGCTCGACCCGCACACGCGCATGCGCGAGCTCGAGGGCGCGCCCGGTGAGCACCGCTACGAGCTCGCGCGCGGCCGCATCCACGCCAGCGTCGTCGCGCCGCCCCGCGTGTTCGTGGTCGAGACGCCGAGCTCCGTCGCCGTCGATCTCGGCTGCCAGTACACGCTCGAGGTCGACGAGCGCGGTAGCACGCGGCTCGAGGTGAGCGTCGGCTTCGTCGCGCTCGAGCGTGGCGGTCGCGAGTGCATCGTGCCCGCGGGCTCGAGCTGCGAGGCGCGAAAGGGCGGCAAGGTCGGCACCACCGTGCGGCTCGAGGCCAGCCCCGCGCTGCGGAAGGCGGTCGCCACGATCGATCGTGGCGGCGCCCGTGCACGCGCAGCTGCGCTCGCCACCGTGCTCCGCGAAGCGAGCGCGGCAGATCTCGCCACGCTCTGGCACCTCTTGCGCTACGCCGATGCCGACGAGCGGCCGGCGCTGTTCGATCGCCTCGCCGTGCTCACCACCCCGCCCGAGAACGTCGATCGCGAGGCGGTGCTGGCCGGCGACGACGCGATGCTGCTCGCGTGGTGGGACGAGCTCGGGCTCGGCCGCCGCGGGTTCCGCTCGCCCAAGTGACGCCCTCGAGCTTCCGTGCGCGCGTGCCCTCGCACCGGCCCGCCGTGCTATGGCTCGCCGGTGACGATCCGGGTGCATCACCTCGAGTGCGGGCGCATGTCGCCGCTCGGTGGCTTCTTCCTGTACGGCTCTGCGCCGCACCGCCACCTCGTGTGCCACTGCCTGCTGCTCGAGCTGCCCGATCGCCTCGTGCTCGTCGACAGCGGCTTCGGCCTCGCCGACGTCGCGGATCCTCGTCGTCGCCTCGGCGGCATGTTCGTGACCGGCATGCGACCGCGGCTCGAGCCCGGCGACACCGCGGCCCAGCGCATCGAAGCGCTCGGGCTGCGCACCGACGACGTGCGCGACATCCTGGTCACGCACCTCGATCTCGATCACGCCGGCGGGCTCTCCGATTTCCCGCACGCGCGCGTGCACGTGGCCGAGGCCGAGCTCGCGGTCGCGCAGACGCGGCCGCGTCGCACCGATCGCATGCGCTACCGGCCGCAGCAGTGGTCGCATCATCCCGTGTGGCGGCGCTACGGCGCGACCGGTGAGCCGTGGCACGGCTTCCCGGCCGTCCGCGATCTCGACGGGCTGCCGCCCGAGGTGCTGATGATCCCGCTGACCGGCCACTCGCTCGGCCACAGCGGCTACGCGATCGACACCGGCAACGGGTCGCTGCTCCACTGCGGCGACGCGTACTTCCACCGCGGCGAGGTCGATCGAACGGCCGCGCGCTGCCCGGCCGCGATCCGCGGCTACGAGGCCGCAGTCGCCGCCGACGACGTGGCGCGGCGCGCCAACCAAGCCCGGCTGCGCGAGCTGTTCGCGACGCCGACGGCCGAAGTGACGATGTTCTGCGCGCACGACACCGAGGAGCTCGAGGCGCTGCGCGAGTAGCTCTGGATCACGCGCGCCGATCCGTGGGCGGGGCGCGTGCGTAGGTGGACGGGAGATCGGGGGGACGCCGAGGACTGCTCTCGGAGTGGTTCGGCACTTGCACACCCGAGTCGGCGGGGGACATGGCGACCGATTCAGTGCCCCAATCGGGCATCAGCACGCGCGACTTGGGCAAAACTGGGATCCGCGGGCTCTTCGCGCGCGCGTTCGGCTGCTCGCACGCGCCCGAAGAGGTGATCGACAGCGTCGGCCACGCGCTGTTCGGCGAGACCCGCGAGCTCGGTCGCTACCAGCTCGGCGAGCTGCTCGGCTCGGGCGGCTTCGGGGTCGTGCGCGCCGCCTTCGACCCAGTGCTCCGCCGCGACGTCGCGATCAAGCTGCTGCGCCGCAAGCACGCCACCGGCTCGCGCGGCGTCGCCACCAGCCTCGCCCGCGAAGCCCGCTCGCTCGCGCGCGTACGCCATCCGAACGTCGTCGAGGTGTTCGACGTCGGCCTCTCCGGCGACACCGTGTTCATCGTCATGCAGCTCGTGCGCGGCGTGCCGCTGTCGAGCTGGCTCGCACATCGCCCAGCGCGGCCCATCGCGGAGATCGTCGCTGCGTTCCGCGAGGCCGGTCGCGGGCTCGAGGCGATCCACGCCGGCGGTCTGCTGCACCGCGACTTCAAGCCGGGCAACGTGCTCGTCGGCGACGGCACGGTGAAGATCGTCGACTTCGGGCTCGCCGAGCTGCTGTCCGAGCACGAGGACGTCACCACCGGCGACGAGCTCGACAGCACCACCGACGAGCGCCCGTGGCTCGGCGCCGGCACGCCGCTCTACATGCCGCCCGAGCAGCACCAGGGCCGCCGACTCGATCCGCGCGCCGACGTCTACGCGTTCTCGCTCGCCTTGCTCGAGGCGCTGCTCGGCGCGTTCCCGTTCGCGTACCGCTCGCTCGCCGGGCTCGTGCGCGAGAAGCTGGCCGAGCGCCACGTCGATCCCCACGACGTCGTGGGGCTGCCCCCGGCCATGGCGCGCGCGATCGCCTGGGGTCTGCGCGCCGACCCGCGCAAGCGCTGCCCCAGCATGCACGCGCTGCTCGCCGCGCTCGACGAGCGTCGCGATCGCCGAGGGCCCGCGCGCACGCTCGCGGGGCTCGGCGCCGCGGCGGTGCTGTTGCTCGGCACCGTGCCCGCGAGCGGCAGCGCGCCGTGCGAGCCCGACACCGCTGCTGTCGCGGGCGACGAGTCCCCGTGGTCGACGCGACGCCGCGAGCTCGCGCGCACGCTCGGCGCCGCGGGCCCGGTCGAGGACGCGATCGTCGCGCGCATGGACGACTGGGGCGGCCGCTGGGTCGCTGCGCAGACGAGTGTGTGCGACGGCGCGATCGAGGAGCGCCCGCTCGTCCGCGCGTGTCTCGATCGCGAGCTCGCCGAATTCGTCGCGGGGCTCGATGCGCTACCCAGCGATCACCCGCAGGCGCTCGCGTTGCTCGGTGAGGCCCGGGATCCGTCGCACTGTCTCGTGCCGGGCGAAGAGGCGCCCGTGCCCCCCGAGCTCGACGAGCACATCCGCCGCGCGCGGGTCCACGCCCGCACGCGCGAGCTCGACGCGCTCACCGACGACGTGGCCGCGATCGGCGACGGCCTCGACGGCGGCGACCCGCGGCTCGAGGCCTCGCTCGAGCACTGGCGCTCGCTGGTGGCGCGCCACCGACAAGACCTCTCGGGCGAGCGCATGCATCTCGAGCGCAGCCACGCGCTCGCCCGCGCCGCCCGCAGCGACGAGCTGGCCTACCGCACTGCCCTGCAGCTCGCGGCCTCGTACGCCGTGATCGCACTCGACGACGAGCAGGCGCGGCACTGGCTGCGCGCCGCCGATGCGACCGCACCGCTCGAGCTCGGCGCCATGACCCGCGCGCGACGCCTCCACGTCGATCTGCGCATCGCGCTGCGGGCCGGCGAGTACGATCGCATGGCGGAGCTCGGTGAGACCGCGCTCGCGGAGCTCGAGGCCGCGGGCCTGCTGCGCACGCCGATCGCGGTCGAGATCCGCAATGCGGTGATCGAAGGCGAGGTCGCACGCGGCCGCTTCGACGGGCTCGAGCCCCGCGCACGCGCTGCGCTCGACGCCGCGCTCGAGCTGCGCGGGCCCGACGCCTACGAGGTGGCCCACGCCCGCGTCGCGCTCGGGCGCCTGCTCGCCTCGACCGATCGTCTCGACGAGGCGGCCCGCGAGCTCGAGCTGGCGAAGACGTTCCTGGTCGCGAGCGGCGAGTCGATGTTGATCGGCCAGGTGCACAACACGCTCGCGCACATCGCCGCGGCGCGCCGTGATCTGCCCGCGGCGATCGAGAGCTATCGCGCAGCGATCGCGGCGTTCCCCGCCGAGGTGTCGGCCGACCGGGGCCTGACGCTCATGAACCTCGCGGCCGCGGAGATCTTCGCCGGCCGCATCGACGACGGCGAGGCGCACCTCGATCGCGCGGCGATCGAGCTCGAGGACGCGCTCGACGAGCGGCATCCGTGGCGCGCCCACCTCGCGGGCGAGCGGGCGGGCATCGCGGTGCATCGCAAGGCGTGGCCCGAGGCCGCCGCGCTCGCCGAGCAGGCCGCGCACGGCTTCGCGCGCCACTACGGCGAGTCCAACTGGATGGCCGCCGACATGTGGATCACGGTGGCGCACGCGCGGCTCGCCACCGGCGATGCGACCGAAGCCCTGGCCGCGCTCGCGCAGGCCGATCGCTCCGAAGGCGCGCCCGAGTCGATGCTGGTCACGCTCGAGCTCCTGCGCGCGCGCGTGCTCGCGGCGCTCGGCCGTCTGGCCGCGGCGCGCGAAGCCCTCGCCCACGCCGAGCGCCGCCTGCCCACGCTGGATGTGGCCGCGCGCGAGGGGCTGGACGACGATCTGCGCGATGCCCGACGCGACCTCGGGGTGCACGTACGAATTCCGTGATCGAAACGGCGGGCTCGTCGGCCATGATCTCCGTGATCCAGAGCTGGCCTCCGCCGACCATGCCCGAACCTAGCTCGACCGGTGACGACGCGGCGCTGCTCTCGCACTGGCGCGGGGGCGACAACGCGGCGGGCCGACGGCTGTTCGAGCGCCACGTCGCGAGCGTGGCCAAGGTGTTCCGCCACAAGGCCGACGACGCGCTGCACGACCTCGTGCAGAACACGTTCCTGCGGCTCTTGCAGGTGCAGCACGAGCTGCGCGAGCCGGCGCGCTTCCGGGCGTTCCTGCTCGGCATCGCGAAGAACGAGCTGATGCGCCACCTCGAGCGTTGCGCCGGTCCGCGCGGACGCATCGATCCGCTCACCGTCTCGATCGCGGAGCTCGGCACCTCGCTCGGCCAGCGCATCGATCACAGTCGCGAGCGCCATCGCCTGCTCGCGGCGCTGCAGCAGCTCCCGCTCGAGCTGCAGCTCACAATCGAGTTCTTCTACTGGCAGGGCCTGTCGGGCCGCGAGCTCGCGCTCGCCCTCGAGGTCCCCGAAGGCACGGTGCGCAGCCGCCTGCGGCTGGCGCGTGCCCGGCTGCGCGACGCACTCGCGGCGATCGGCGACGACGGCGTCCCGCTCGGCGACACCGAGCTCGACGACTGGGCCCGCACGCTGCACGCGATCGTCGACTGATCGCGCGCACCACGACTCGAGGAAGGCTAAATCCTACGCTGAGACACGGGCTCGAGGCGCGGGCCCTGGCCGCGACGACCGTGGTGCACGCGGAAGTGGCGACGCAGCACCCAGTCGCCCTGCACGAAGTCGATCTCGATCTCCGCCGGGCCGTCGACCGGCTCGCTCACCACGGCGGCACGCAGTGCCCGACCGGCGAGCGGCGCGGTGCCGAGGCTCTTGCGCTTGTCGGCGTCGAGCAGCTCGATCGCGTCGCGGCGCACGACGAGCAACGTCTCGCTCGGATGCCGCGTGAACATCAGCGCGATCGCGGCATCGTCCCCACCGAACTTGCGCAGCGGCTTGCCCGACTCGGCGTGCAACAGCTGCACCTCGGTGCCGCTCGCGATCGCGAGGTAGCCGGCCGCACCTGCGACCGCGTGGATCGGCGCAGTGCCGATGCGCTGCTGCCACGGCGCCTCGCGCAGCTCGCGATCCCAGCGGCTCACGGTGCCGTCGGCCTGGCTGAGCAACAGATCGCCTTCGCGGGCCCGCGACAACGCCGTCACCGGAGCCGCCGAGGGCAACGGCCGCATCGTCGTCTCGGCCTCGGGATCGGACCAGTAGCTGAGCCCACGCGCATCGGCGCGATAGAGCTGACTGCCGAGCTCGAGCACCAGCGCGCCCGGAGTCGCGAGCTCGCCACGGAAGCTCGGCTCGCTCCGCGACGGCGACGGGGCCGCGAGCACCGGTGTCGGTGCGACCTCGGGCGGTGGCACGACCGCGCTCGGCAGATCGCCGTCGACGAGCCACGCTGCTGCGAGCGCGGCGACGGCCACGGATCCGGCCCAGCCCGCGATCCACAGCCCCGCGCGCGAGCTCGTCTTCGTCCGCACCGGCTCGGCCACGACCGGCTCGATCGTGCGCCGCGGCGCCGCGATGTTGCGCAGCGCGCTGCGCAGCGCGACGAGCAGCGCGACGGTGTCGGGAAAGCGCTCGGCCGGCGACTTCGCGAGGCAGCGTTCGACGACCGCGATGATCGATGCCGACAGCTCGGGCACCAGGCTCGCCAGCGGCTGCGGCTGCTCGTACACGATCGCGTGCAGCAACCCGGCGGGCATGTCGTGCTCGAACGCGCGACGACCTGCGAGCAGCTCGTAGAGGATCGCCCCGAGCGCGAACACGTCGGTGCTTGCATCGACGGCGCTCGTGTTGCCGACCGCCTGCTCCGGGCTCATGTAGTTGGGCGTGCCCATCACCACGTTGGTGCGGGTCATCGCCTGCCCGGCCGACTTCATCTTGCTGATGCCGAAGTCGAGCAGCTTCACGGCCATGCGCGTGGCGCCGCCGTCTTGCAGCGTGCGCACCATGATGTTCGAGGGCTTGAGATCGCGGTGGACGATGCCGGCCGCGTGCGCAGCCGCCAGCGCGCCACAGAGCGGCTCGAACAGCGCGAGCACGTCGCGCGGCGTGGCGCGGTGATCGAGCATCCAGTCCGACAGCGTCACGCCGTCGACGTACTCCATCACCATGTACGGGTTGCCGACCGCATCGGTGTTGAAGTCGAACACCTGCACGATCGCCTCGTGATCGAGGCTCGCGGCGATCTCGGCTTCTTGCCGGAAGCGCGCGTAGGCCTCGCCGTTGCGCGCGAGGCGGTGCTCGAGGAACTTCACGCTGAAGCGCTGCTGCAGCCGCAGGTGCATGGCCTCGTAGACGGTGCCCATGCCGCCCGACGCGATGCAGCGGGTGACGCGATACGTGTCCGCCAGCACCTCGCCCACGCGATCGCGATCGAGCCCCTCGGGAATCGGCGGATCGATCGGTGCGGTCGGAACGTTGTCGTCCGAGACGACCGCGAGGTTCGCGGCCGAAGCCGCTGGAGAACGCGAAGCCACCGCTGCGGCTCATCGGCGGCATCTTGGGCCACTTGAGCCGGGGCCCGGCGCTGCGCGCGGAGCTCGTTCTGGTGCCCTGCACGGGTCTCGGGCAAGCTCCGCGCGTGTCGCCGATCGACTCGACGCCGGCCGAATCGATCCGGTTGCAGCGACCTCGGCCGCTCGACGTGGCACCGGCGATCCCGGGCAGCAAGAGCCTGACCAACCGCGTGCTGCTCCTGGCCGCGCTCGCGGAGGGCACGAGCACGATCCATGGCTGGCTCGACGCCGAGGACACACAGCTCATGCTCGCGGCCCTGCGCGCGCTCGGGATCGCGACGCAGGGCGGCGACGACGACGGCCGGCCGCTCGTGGTCACCGGTGCAGGCGGACCCCTGCGTTTCGCCGACGGCGTGCGCATCGACGTGGGCACCGCCGGCACGGTCGCGCGGTTCTTGCTCGCCGTGCTCGCGGGCGCGCGCGGTCGGGCCCTCCTCGACGGCAGCGCGCGCATGCGCGAGCGTCCGATGGCGGCACTCGTGCACGCGCTGCGCGGCCAGGGCGCACGCATCGAGGCGCTCGAGCGGCCCGATGCGTTGCCGCTGCAGGTCGGCCCCCACACCGATCCGTTGCGCGGCGGCGAGCTCCGACTCGCGCGCCCTGCGAGCTCGCAGTTCGTGAGCGGGCTCTGCTTCGCCGCGCTCGTCGCCGATGCACCGACGCGGATCGTGCTCGAGCAAGGCACCCCGGCGCGCCCCTACGTCGACATGACGCTCGCGACGATCGCCGCGTTCGGCGGCCGCGCACACTGGCTCGAGCACGACGTGATCGAGGTGACGCCCACTACGCTCGAGGCGCGCGTGCACACGGTCGAGCCCGACGCGTCCGCGGCGAGCTACCTGCTGGCGATGGCCGCGATCTGGGGCGGACGCTGCCGCATCGCCGCGCTCGGCAGCGCGAGCTTGCAAGGCGACGCCGGCTTCGCACACGTGCTCGCGCGCATGGGTGCACGCGTGGAGCAGAGCGCCGACGAAACCGTGGTCGAGGGCACCGGTCGGCTCACCGGCGGCACGTTCGACCTCTCCGACATGCCGGACATGACGCTCACGCTCGCCGCCGTCGCGCTGTTCGCCGACGCGCCCACGCGCATCGAAGGGGTGGGCATCCTGCGCCACCACGAGAGCGATCGACTGGCGGCGGTGGCGACCGAGCTGCACAAGCTGGGCGCGGCCGTCACCGTGGAGGACGACGCGATCGTGGTCGTGCCGCCCGCTGGGGGCCCGAATCGCGGCGTCGCGGTCGAGACCTGGGGCGACCACCGCATGGCGATGGCCCTCAGCCTGGTCGGCGACGTGGTGATCCTCGCGCCGGGGTGCGTGGCGAAGACCTTTCCCCGGTACTTCAACCTGCTCGCCGACCTGGGTATGGTCGCCGGCACCGCGTCATGAAGCCCGGCGACACCATCACGGTCATGGCCGAGTCGCTGTCGAAGCACGGCGACGGTGTCGCGCGCATCGGCGACATGGAGATCCATGTCGCGGGCCTGCTACCCGGCGAGACGGGCGACGTCTCGCTCGACTACGTCAGCAAGCAGAGGCCGCGCGCGCACGGGCAGGTCGTCGTGCGCCGCAACACCCATCCGGGTCGCCGGCCCGCGCCGTGTCGACACCACGGGCGTTGCAACGGCTGCGCGCTGATGGACATGGACGTGCAGAGCCAGCGTGAGCTCAAGCGCGCCGAGCTCGAGCGCACGCACGGCCTCGCGATCGATCGCCTCGTGTGCGAGAGCCGCGAGGGCCGCGGCTATCGCCACTCGAGCAAGCGCGTGTTCGCGGGCACGCCGGGACGCATCGTGCTCGGCAGCTACATGCGCGGCACCCACAACGTCGCCGACATGCACGGCTGCCTCGTCGATCACCCCGACATCGCCGCGTGCGCCGACGAGCTCGCCGAGGTCGCGAGCGAGCTGCGTGCGGTGCCGTACGGCGAGAAGGACGGCCAGGGCGATCTGCGCTACGCGTGGTTCAAGACCGACGGCCACGGCCAGACGATCGTCGGGATCATCACCGCCGAGCCGATGCGCTCCGCGGTGCACGAGATCGCGGCGCGGCTGCAGCGGCCTGCCGGCGTCGCGTGGGGCGTCAACGCCGGCACCGGCAACGACATGCGCGGCGTCACGCTCCGTCCGCTGCGCGGACGACAGAGCCTCGCCGTCGCGTTCGGCGACGTCACCGCGCACGTCGGCGCGCTGGGATTCCTGCAACCGAATCCCGGCGCCGCGTCGCTCGCCTACCACGATCTCGTGCGCGTGCCCGCCGGCGGCGCGCTGCACGGTCGGCTCGCGCTCGATCTGTACGCCGGCGCCGGCGTCACCACCTCGCTTCTGCGCGAGCACTTCGACGAGGTCGTGCCGTGCGAGTCGTTCCCGGAGAGCGCGCGCACGCTCGGCTGCGAGCCGGAGCTCGTCGAGGAGTTCCTGGGGCGCCTGCTCGCCGATCCCCACCACATGCATCGCAGCGCCGATCTCGTGATCGCGAACCCACCGCGCGGCGGGCTGGGAACGACGGTGTGCGAGCAGCTGAACGAGCTGCAGGTGCCACGCCTGCATCTCATGAGCTGCAACCCCGCGTCGCTGGTCGAGGACGTGCGGCGGTTCACGGGTGAGCACGGTCGCTACAAAGTGATCGGCGCCCGTGCCTTCGACACCCTGCCCCAGACCAACCACATCGAGGTGGTGGTGTGGCTGGTCGGCCGATCCGCACGCGCCGCTTGATCGACGCGGGGCTCGCCGCGACAATCGCCGGGCCAGGGAGATGCGCCCATGACCAGCCCGCAGAACTACATCGCCGAGGACACCACCATCAAGGGCAGCATCACCACCGCGTCCTCGCTGACGGTCGCCGGCGCGATCGAGGGCGACATCAACGCGGGCGGCGACGTGGCGATCCTGCCCGACGCGAACGTGCGCGGCGACGTCTCCGGCCCCACGGTCACCGTGTCCGGCAAGGTCGAGGGCCGCGTGAGCGCTTCGGGGCGACTCGTCATCACGAGCCGCGGCCACGTGCACGGCGACATCGCGGTGCGTGCGCTGCTCATCGAAGAGGGCGGCACGTTGCAGGGCCAGTGCACGATGGGCGCGAACGCGGGCACGCTGCCGAGCCCGCGTCCCAGCGCAGCGACGCTCGTGGGAACTCCCGGCAACGGCCGCGCGCCGACGCCCGCGCCGTCGACCATCGCGCCGCCGCCCGCTCGGCCACCCGAGCGTTAGTCGTCGCGTCGCGCAAGCCGGGAGGCTGGTGTGTCTCCACACGGTGTGCGTCGGCTCTGACATGCGGTTGACGCACGGCTTTTGCCCCGTCACCGCTGGTAGCTTCATGGGCGAGATGCAGGACTCTGCCCACCGCGTCGCGCTCGATCCGGTCGACTTCGAGGTCGAGCCCAGCGGCTACCACCACTGGAAGGTCAGCTACGACGGCGCGATCGCTCGCGTCGCGATGGACGTCGACGCCGCAGCCCCGCTGCGCGACGGCTACGAGCTCAAGCTCAACTCGTACGACCTCGGTGTCGACATCGAGCTCGCCGACATCGTCCGGCGCATGCGCTTCGAGCACCCCGAGGTGCGCGTCGTCGTGCTGACCTCCGGCAACGACCGGGTGTTCTGCGCGGGCGCCAACATCCAGATGCTCGGCCTGTCCACGCACGCGTGGAAGGTGAACTTCTGCAAGTTCACCAACGAGACGCGCTGCGAGATCGAGGACGAGACCAGCGCGAGCCAGCAGATCTGGGTGGCCGCGTGCAACGGCACCACCGCCGGCGGCGGCTACGAGCTCGCGCTCGCCTGCCAGGAGATCTATCTGCAGGACGACGGCAACTCGGCGGTGAGCCTGCCGGAGGTGCCGCTGCTCGGCGTGCTGCCCGGCACGGGCGGGCTCACGCGGCTCGTCGACAAGCGCAAGATCCGTCGCGATCGCGCCGACGTGTTCTCGACGACGGCCGAGGGCATCCGCGGCAAGAAGGCCGTGCAGTGGAATCTCGTCGACGCGATCTTCCCGCGCTCGAAGTTCGACGCCTCGGTCGCCGAGCGTGCGACCAAGCTGGTCGCGCAGGCCAGCACCAACTTGCCGCCGGGCGAGCGCAAGGGCGTCGTGCTCGAAAGGCTCGCGCCCGAGCTCGGCAAGTCGTCGCGCACGTATCGCTACGTGAAGCTCGAGTGGGACGAAGCCTCGCGCACCGCGAAGCTCACGGTGAAGGGCCCGAGCCCCGAGGACGTCGCGGTGATCGAGAAGGGCGGCGAGGCCATGCGCACGCACGGCGGCTCGCTGTGGACGCTGCGCGCGTGGCGTGAGCTCGACGACGCGCTGCTGCACCTGCGCGTGAACCATCTGAACATCGGGCTCGTGTCGCTGCGCACCGAGGGCGACCTCGCCACGGTGCTCGCCCACGACGCCGCGCTCGTTCGCGCGCGCGATCACTGGTACGCGCGCGAGCTCCTGCTGCACATGGCGCGCGTGCTCCGGCGGCTCGACAACACCAGCCGCTCGTTCTTCGCGTTCGCCGACAAGGGCACCGCGTTCGCGGGCTGTCTGCTCGAGCTCGCGCTCGCAGCCGACCGCTTCTACATGCTCGAGGACGAAGACGCCCCGGTGCACGTCGCGCTCTCCGCCCTCTGCGAAGGTGCGTTGCCGATGTATACCGGCCTCACACGGCTGCAGACGCGATTGTTGGGAACCCCGGCGCAGCTCGAGGAGTTGGTCGGCTCACGCGACCTGCTCGACGCCGAAGCCGCCGACGAAGGTGGGCTCGTGACCGTCCGGCTCGACGCGATCGACTGGGACGACGACACGCGGATCGCCCTCGAAGAGCGCGCCAGCCTGTCGCCGGACGCGCTGACCGGCATGGAGCAGAACCTCCGCTTCGCGGGCCCCGAGACCGCCGACAGCAAGATCTACGCGCGGCTCACGGCGTGGCAGAACTGGATCTTCATCCGTCCGAACGCGACCGGCCCCGAGGGGGCCCTCACATTGTACGGGCGCCCGGAACGGCCCCATTTCGACTGGCAGCGCGTGTAGTCGCGGCAAACTAGATGAGTGCGGGACCGGCCCGCACGGCAGCTGCGGGCCGCAGGGCCCGCACACAGCAGAAGACAGGCGAAGGCACAGATGACCTCCACCGCAGTCGATCTCAACGGGAAGATCCCGAACAACGTGCAGCTCTCCGACGACGTGAAGCTGCAGCGCGCGCTCGAGAAGTGGTTGCCGCAGTACCTCGAGTGGTGGAACGACATGGGTCCCACCGACTTCGCGGACAAGCCGGTGTTCCTGCGCACCGCCGTCTCGGTCGACGCCGGCGGCTGGGCGCACTACGACTACGTGCGCATGCCCGAGTACCGCTGGGGCATCTTCCTCGATCCGGGCTCGGGTCCCGCGACCATCAAGGTCGGCGACGACGCAGGCGCGCCGGCGTGGAACGAGGTGCCCGGCGAGCATCGCAACACGCTGCGCCGCATCATCGTCACGCAGGCCGACACCGAGCCGGCGAGCGTCGAGCAGCAGCGCATGCTCGGCCACATCGCGCCGTCGCTCTACGACCTGCGCAACCTCTTCCAGGTCAACGTGGAAGAGGGCCGGCACCTGTGGGCGATGGTCTACCTGCTGCACAAGTTCTTCGGCAAGGACGGCCGCGACGAGGCCGACGAGCTGCTGAACCGGCGCAGCGGCGATCCCGACAAGCCGCGCATCCTGGGCGCGTTCAACCAGCCCTGCGATCACTGGCTGTCGTTCTTCGCGTTCACGATGTTCACCGACCGCGACGGCAAGTACCAGCTCGCGGCGCTGTCCGAGAGCGGCTTCGATCCGCTCGCCCGCACCACGCAGTTCATGCTCACCGAGGAGGCCCATCACCTCTTCGTCGGCGAGACGGGCATGGACCGCATCATCAAGCGCTCGGCCGAGCTGCAGCGCCAGGATCCGAACGGCGACGTGCGGGCCCAGGGCGGCATCGACTTCGACCTCATCCAGCGCACGATCAACTACTGGTACAGCTACAGCCTCGACCTGTTCGGTGGCGAGATCTCGAGCAACGCCTCGACGTTCTTCGCAGCGGGCCTGAAGGGCCGCTACCGCGAGGACCAGTACACCGATCACCGCGCGCTCGAGGGCAGCTACAAGATGCCCGTCTTGCAGAACGGCAAGGTCATCGAGACCGAGGTGCCGCTGCGCAACGCGATGAACGAGGTGCTGCGCGACTCCTACGTCGCCGACTGCGAGCGTGCGCTCCGCAAGTGGAACAAGACGCTCGAGGCGGCCGGCTCGCCCACGCGGCTGTCGCTGCCTTCGCGTCGCTTCCACCGCCACCAGGGCATCTACGCCGAGGCGACCTTCGATCCGGCCGGCAACCCGATCCCGCGCGAGGAGTTCGAGGCGAGCACGCCGAAGTGGCTGCTCGTGCCCGAGGACAACGCGTACCTGCTCTCGATCATGAAGCCCTGCTACGAGCCGGGTAAGTTCGCGAACTGGATCGCCGCCCCGAACAAGGGCATCGAGGGCCGCCCGATCGAGTTCGAGTACGTGCGGCTCCACGAGTAGGCTGCCTCGGCAGTCCGTCCACGGACCGGCCAGAAACGCCGAGGCAGACCTTCTGCCTCGGCGTTTTCGTCCGTATCTGGCCAGGTCGCGCTCCCGAGGTCACATGGGACACGGCCGGGCACTACCGGGCATGGTCCCGGCTTCGTCGTTTCGCACGGTGCTCTCGGCGCTCGTGCTCCCGTGCATGGTCCTCGCGGCACCGATCGCCGCATCGGGCAGCGCGGCCGCCCCGACCGCGAGCTCCACGAGCGGTCACTCCGTGCCCGGGCACGCCGGCGGCGGCGCGCAGATGATGACGCCGTACCTCTCGACGCCGACGGTGACGGAGGTCGTCGATGGCTTCACCTGGGCGGAGGGGCCGATGTGGGACGCGGGGCTCGGCGCGCTCGTCTTCACCGATCTCGCGGCGGACCGCACCTATCGCCTCTCGGGCAGCACGGCGGTCGTCGTCACGCAGAACAGCGACACGTTCACGAACGGCATCGACGCGGGTACGAACGGCAGCTGGGTGGTGTGCGAGCACCGGACGCAGCGCGTGCGCCGCAAGACCGGCAACACGTTCACCACGCTCGCGAGCACGTGGCAGAACCGGCCGTTCAACTCGCCGAACGACAGCGTCACGCGGGCCGACGGCAACATCTACTTCACGGATCCCACGTTCGGCGCGATGCCGGAATTCGGCGGCGTCACGCCGCAACAGGGCTTCCAGGGTGTGTTCCGCATCGCGCCGAACGGCACCGTCAGCCTGGTCGACGACTCGCTGCAGCAGCCGAACGGCATCGCGCTCGACAAGACCGGCACGAAGCTCTACGTCGCCGACACGCAGAGCGGCGCAATCATGCGCTACACGGTCGCGAGCAATGGCACCACGAGCGGGCGCACGCAGATCGCGACGGTCTCGCAGCCCGACGGCATGACCGTCGACAGCCTGGGCTATCTCTACGTCGCCAGCGCGACGGGCGTGCGCGTGCTCCGGGCGAGCGGCAGCGACTTCGGCACGATCGCCGTGCCCGAGCAGCCCAGCAACGTCGCGTTCGGGGGTGCGGATCGCAAGCGCCTCTTCATCACGGCGCGCACCTCGGTCTACCGCGTCGACCTTCGCATCGCCGGCATCGCACCGCCCGCGTAGTGTCTTGCCGTTGCGTCGCGCCGCGGCGATCCGCAACGACATCCATGTCCAACCGCTCCAGGTGACGCGGGCGCGACGCCGCCTGGGACGAGGCGCGATTGCAGCGGAGCCAGCGGGGATTCTCCGCCGCAGCCAGCCACGCGTCGATCGGCACGGCCGATGCACACGAGTCTCGGCATGAACGCCGCATCTGCACACGCACTCGCCCGCCCCTCCTTCACCTCGACCATCATCGGCGCCGTCGGGCGTCGGCAGCGACTCGGAGAGCTGCGCAACGTCGTCCAGGCGATCGCGGTCTTCGGCCTGCTCGGTGCCGCACTGTGGGCGGTCGTTTGATTCGGCGGAGCGTCGTGCGACGACGGAACCATGGAAGTCGGATCGCGGATCGAGTCAGCCCGACACGCCCCACTACGACACGGGGGCGGAACCTTGCGCCAGCGTGGCCACGAATCTCCGCAAGCGTCCGGCGGCGATCGAGCCCCATGCTGCAGACATGTCGAGGGCGTCGTGGGTCGTGCTCGGAGTGTCGCTCGCTGGCTCGCTACCGCACGTCGCCCTCGCGGACGACCGGCCGCAGGTCGTGTTCGTCGACGGTGCGGGCAACACCGTCGCGTCGACGAGCGGCGCGACGACCGTGATCTCGCAGCCCACGACCACGACGACGACCACCACCGTCGCCGGTCCGCCGACCACGACGGTGACGACGACCACCACCTCGCAGACGGTGATCGTGCCCCGCGCACCGGCGGCGACGCCCCCGGCGCCGCGCTCGATCACCTGGTTCGGGTTCTCGCTCGGCGCGGTCGCGACCCCGTTCTCGCAGCCGTCGTACCTGACGCCGAAGGATGGCATCGGCAGCAACCACTTCCGCGCGTGCCTCGTGCCGGGTGACAAGCGCTACTGCAGCTCGCTGCGCGGCTTCGATGCGCGGGTGCAGATCTTCAACAGCAAGGGCGCCTGGGACTACCCGCGCTGGATCGGCTACTTCCGCACCGGCTACCGCGCGGGTCGAGCCGACTTCGATCCGCAAGCCGGCGGCTACGCGAAAGGCGACGCGACCTCGCTCAGCTACGCCTCGGTGCCGCTCTTCTTCGGCGGTAGCGTGTACGCGTTCAAGCGCTTCCCGATCCGCCCCTTCGCGGGGCTCGGTGTCGGCATCGACGTCACGCGCGCGTCGTATGGTCGCTACGGCGAGCGGGGCATCACGCAGACCGGCGTGCGCCCTGGCATCGAGATCCACGCGGGGCTCGAGGCCCGCGTGTCGAACTTCCTCGCGGTGACCTTCGAAGCGCAGCAGCAGTGGAGCATGCGCACCCGGCTGCAGAACATGCCGTCGTTCTCGACGTCGGCGCTCACGCTGATGGCCGGCGTCGCGGTGAGCCTGCCGTCGCCGGGCTCGAACGTCAGCTGGCGCGACCGCCCGAGCTGGAGCTGGCGCTAGGACATCGCGGCGGTCGCGGTCTTGCGATCGGCCTCGTTCGCGACCTCGAGGCAGTCGACCGTGGAGCCGCACTCGGTGCAGCCGGTGCCGAAGTTCCGCTCCATGAACGCATGACAGCGCGCGCACACCCAGAACGGGACCGCGTGCGTCGCGAGCTCGGCGAGCGCGGCCTCGCGGGTCATCACTTCCTTGCCGGCCTTCGGGGCCGCCCGGATCGCGAGCACTCCGACGAGCACGAGCACGATGCCGAGCAGCAACACCGCGAGCTCGACGATGCCGCCGGCCGCGTTGCCGAAGCGATCGACCCCGCCCTCGCCGCTCGACGAGCGCATGGCGAAGCCGACGATCGTGACCCCTGCGCCGATGATCGTCGCGACGATGCCGCCGCCGCGACCGAGGTTCTTCGGAGAGAGATCCATGGCGGCATCATACGCCGCCGCCGCGCGGTCTGGCCTCGCGCCACCCGAGATGCGCGCGGAGGCCATGGCGGCGGCCATGGTGAATGCGGCCCGGATCCGTCACCGCGCGTGCGAGTCTCCGCGATTCTCGTCGGAGCTCGTCCGTCCGATCGCGGTCGAGCTCCTCGGGCGGCGCACCGCGCAGGCGCCCGTCGTCGCGAAGGGATGGAATCTGGTGACGCGACACGCTCGGCGGCGCTAGTCTGGAGGCATGGCGTATCGGTTGGGTGGTATCCGTCGCGTCGTCGTCCTCTCCGTGGGTCCGATCCTGGCGTGCTCGATCGTCGCGCTGCCCCGTGCCGCGCAGGCGATCTGCACGAACGGCAGCATCGTCGACTGCAATCCGGCCGGCATGACGCTGAATGCAGCCGCGGCGTTCGTGGATCAGACGCCACCGGCCGGCTACGACCAGTGCGCAGGCTTCGTCAACACCGCCTCCGACGACGTCGGCGACAGCTGGGAGAACAACTGCCTCGAGTTCAACGGCGGCGATCTGTGGGTTCGGGTCTACGACGACGTCTCCGGTGACATCCTCGCCGGTGCGCACCTCTTCGATCCGATCGCTTGCCCGTGGGCGGCATCGATCCTCGGCTACGACACGGACTCGCAGGAAGGCGTCGGGTTGCTCGGGCACGCCGGCACCTGCGACGCGAACGGCGCGACCTCGCTGGCGTGGTTTCCGGGTGCGGGCACGTTCTGCCAGTGCTCGACGGGGCTCGGCACCGCGACGTGCGACGATCTCTACACCGGGAGCGAGCTCAACGACGTCGCCGTGTTCGTCGGTGCCGACAGCACCGATCACGCATACGAAGCCCTCTACGGCCCGGGCGGGGGCAAGGCCGCGTGCCCGCCGTTCGACGGCAGCGAGACCACTGCGCTGCGTGTGGGCATCTACACGCCCAGCCTCGATCCGGACGACGACGACGACGGGATCCTCGACGTCGACGACAACTGCGATCTCGTCGTCAACCTCGGCCAGGAGGACGAGGACGGCGACGGTGTGGGTGACGTCTGCGACAACTGCCTCGGGCTGGCGAACTCCGCCCAGCAGAACAGCGACGCGGATGCGCTCGGCAACGCGTGTGACAACTGCGACCTGGTCGCGAACCCGCTGCAGGAGGATCCCGACGCCGACCAGATCGGCAGCGCGTGCGACAACTGCCCGGCCGACTCGAACGCGACGCAGCAGGACGCCGACGTCGATGGCCAGGGCGACGCGTGCGACGTGTGTCCGGGCGACGTGCTCAACGACGACGACGCCGACGGCCTCTGCGGCAACGTCGACAACTGCCCGCTCGCCACGAACGCCGACCAGGCCGACGGCGACGGCGACACGTACGGCGACGTCTGCGACAACTGCTCGGTGATCCCGAACGCCGGCCAGGAGGACGGCGACGGCGACGCGGTGGGAGACGTCTGCGACAACTGCTCGCTCGTCTTCAATCCCACGCAGGCCGACGTCGACGGCGACGGCTGGGCCGACGAGTGCGACAACTGCCCGGCGCTCTCGAACCCGTTGCAGGAGGAGAGCGACTTCGACGGCATCGGCGATCTGTGCGACCCGTGTGCTCACGGCGACGAGGCCGACGACGCGGATGCGGACGGCACGTGCGACGGCGACGACAACTGCAGCGCGGCCGCGAACCCGGGCCAGGAGGACGGCGACGACGACGACGTCGGTGATGCGTGCGACCTCTGCCCCAACGATCCGCAGGACGACGCGGACAGCGACGGTGCGTGCGCCGACGTCGACAACTGCCCCAGCGACTCGAACCCGGGCCAGGCCGACGCAGATGGTGATGGCATCGGCGATGCGTGCGACACCGGCGAAGGCTCGAGCTCGTCCGGCGACTCCGGGGACACCGACGCCGACACGGGGGAGAGCTCGGGCGCCGACACGAGCACGGACGGCTCGACGGATGCGAGCACGGATACGTCCGGCGGATCGCTCGATGGCACGGCCACGCTCACGACGACGGACGTGAGCAGCGACGAGAGCAGCAGCACGGGTGTCGGCGAGAGCACCGACAACGCCGGCTGCGGCTGTTCGAGCGGGCAAGGCCCGCAGCTGCCGTGGTGGGCCGCGATTCCGATCATGGCCTTCCGGCCGCGTCGCCGTCGCTCGTGACCGCGTACGAGTTGCGATCGGCCTACCGATCCCGGTAGGCTGATCGCATGTCGTTCGGTAGTCGGTGGGTTGGTATTCGTCGCATCGTCGTGCTCGCTGCTCCACTCGCGATCGTCGGGCTCCCCGATGTCGCGCACGCGATGTGCACGAACGGCAGCATCGTCGACTGCAATCCCGCCGGCACCACGATCAACGCCGCCGCCGCGTTCGTCGATCCGACTCCGCCGGTCGGCTACGACCAGTGCGGCGGGTTCATCAACACCGCCTCCGACGACGTCGATCCGAGTTGGGACGACAACTGCATCGAGTTCAACTCCGGCGACATGTGGCTGCGGGTCTACGACGACACGACCGGGGAGATCATCGCCGGTGCGCACCTGTTCGATCCGGTGGACTGCGCGCCCGCGTTCGGGATCGACGGCGCGCTCGGCTACGACACCGACATGCAGGAGGGCGAGGGGTTCCTCGGTCATTCCGGCGTCTGCGACGGTGACAACTCGACGACGTTCTGGTGGTTCCTGGTGGACCAGCTCCTCTGCACATGCGCCGGGCTCGCGTGCACGGACGTGTTCACCGCGAACGAGGCCAACACCAGCGTCTTCTACGTCGGCGGCGATGCGCCGGACGACACGTTCGAAGCGGTCTACGCCGCGGGCTTCGCCAAGAACGCGTGCTCGGAATCCGAGGGCATCACGGCGCTCCGCGTGGGCATCTACACACCCAGCCTCGATCCCGACGACGACGACGACGGCATCCTCGACGTCGACGACAACTGCGATCTCGTGGTGAACCTCGGGCAGGAGGACGAAGACGGCGACGGCGCGGGCGATGCCTGCGACAACTGCCTCGGCCTCGCGAACCCGTCTCAGCAGAACGCCGACGGCGATCCGTTCGGCAACGCGTGCGACAACTGCGACAACGCGGCCAACCCGTTGCAAGAGGATCCCGACGCCGATCTGCTCGGCAGCGCGTGCGACAACTGCCCCGACGACGCGAACGCGGCCCAGCAGGACGCCGACATGGACGGCCAGGGCGATGCCTGCGACGTCTGCCCTGGCGACGTGCTCAACGACGACGACGGCGACGGGCTGTGTGGCAACGTCGACAACTGCCCGTTCGACGACAACGTCGATCAGGCCGACGGCGACGCCGACGACGTCGGCAACGTCTGCGACAACTGCGTCGACCTCGCGAACTCCGGCCAGGCCGATGCCGACGAGGACGACGTCGGTGACGTCTGCGACAACTGCTCGCTCGTCTTCAATCCCACGCAGGCCGACGTCGACGGCGACGGCTGGGCCGACGAGTGCGACAACTGCCCGGCGCTCTCGAACCCGTTGCAGGAGGAGAGCGACTTCGACGGCATCGGCGATCTGTGCGACCCGTGTGCTCACGGCGACGAGGCCGACGACGCGGATGCGGACGGCACGTGCGACGGCGACGACAACTGCAGCGCGGCCGCGAACCCGGGCCAGGAGGACGGCGACGACGACGACGTCGGTGATGCGTGCGACCTCTGCCCCAACGATCCGCAGGACGACGCGGACAGCGACGGTGCGTGCGCCGACGTCGACAACTGCCCCAGCGACTCGAACCCGGGCCAGGCCGACACGGACGGCGATGGCATCGGCGACGCGTGCGAAGCCGGCGAATCGTCGAGCTCGGACGACTCGGGGGGCAGCAGCGAGGACAGCGGGAGCACATCGACCGGCGCCGACACGAGCACGGGTGGCTCGAGCGATCCGACGAGCACGGCCGACGCGTCGGCCGAAGGCAGCGCGACGCTCACGACCGCGGGCGACAGCAGCGAAGGCGGCGGCAGCAGCAGCACGGGGCCGGGGGAGACCACCGACAACGGCGGCTGCGCGTGCGCGACCGAGGGCGCGCCGCGCATGCCGTGGTGGGCGCTGGTGCTCCTCGCGGTCGCACCGCGTCGGCGTCGCGTCCGGTGACCGCCGCGAGCCCGCGCACCCGCTGAGCTACCGCGCAGGGCCATCGGGCGCACGTCGGTGGTTCGCGACGTCGAGCCACCTCGCCCGTGGAGCGACGAGGCTCCTGGCCGCTGCGCGTCGCCGCCCACGCGGGTGAACGCCGTCGTCATGCGTGGCATGCTGCGCGCGCGCATGCGGACCCCCGTGATCGCGATCTTCGCTCTGCTCGCCTGCGGCGCGGAGGCCGAGTCGTCTCCGCAGGGCGAGCGCTCGATCGAGTTCCTCGTGCCCGGCACGCTCGAGCCGCTCGCCGAGGACACCGCCGTCGAGATCTACGTGCGCTCCCAGGGCGCCTACGGCACCGAGGTCGACATCCGCGTCTACGGCGTGGCGCTGGGCGATCAGGCCCCGTTCACGGTGGGCTGCCTCGATCCGGGCGCGCACGAGCTCGCCGCGCAGAAGTTCTTGCCGACCTCGACCGCCGTCGAGCAGGAGGACGGCAGCTTCACGATCGCGAAGCTGCCGGTCGTGTTCTTCGACGAGGTGCAGGAACAGCAGGTCGCGGAGGCGCCGGCGATCCTGCGCGCGACGATGATGACGTCACCCGTCACCGTCGGCGAGCTTCCGGTCGTGCTCTCGCTGCAGAACGCGCCCAGCACTGGCACCGGGACCGACACCGGAACCGAGTAGGGCGCGGCGCTCCTACGGGGCCATGCCGTCCATGCACGGCATGATCGCGATCGGCAGCTGGTCCATCCCACCGTCCGGATCCTCGACGGTCACGGTCGCGTTGTAGGTCGCGACCTGCGGACAGAGGATCGTGACCATCGGCATGTTGATGTCGCCGGTGCAACCGATCGCGAGGCCGTCGATGATCAGCTCGTCGACCGTGTTGTCGGGATCGGTGACGTCGATGACGATCGTGACATCGCTGCCGGTGTTCATCATGCAGCCGTCGACCTGCGTCCACGTGATGCTGTTGATGACCGGCGGGCCCGCCATTCCGCCCTCGCTCGAGCTGTCGGCCGCCTCCGTGGTGCCGCTCTCGCTGCCGGTCTCGGTGGCCGTCGTCGACGCCGTCGTCGTCGACGCCGTCGTCGTCGAAGCAGTGGTGGTCGCGCTGCCCGTATCGTTGCCGGTGTCGTCGTCGTCGTCGGCAGGGCACGCGGTCAGCAAGGCGAGCGTCAGGGCAAGTCGGGGCGCGTTCATCACGCGCCGACGCTACACCCTGCCCCCAGCTCGCCGCAAACGACCGGCGCAGCCGCGAGCTGCCAGCGGGTCATCGTGGCCCGATCGCTCGTTCAGTCCTTGATCTGCTGCGCGAGGTAGTGCTTGGAGCCGATGTGCTCGATGAGCCCGAGCTGGGTCTCGAGCCAGTCGACGTGGCCTTCCTCGGACTTCAGCATCTCTTCGAGCAGATCGGCGCTCGTGATGTCGCCCTCTTCGCGGCAGAGCTTCACGCCGCGGCGGAAGCGATCGACGGCGTCGTACTCCATCTTGAGATCGAGCTCGAACTGCTCCTGCACGTGCTCGCCGACGGTGATCTTGTTGTAGCGCTGCACGTTGGGCACGCCTTCGAGGAAGAGGATCCGCTCGATGAGCGCGTCGGCGTGCTTCATCTCGTCGATCGACTCCTTGTAGACGTGCTCGGCGATCCGCACGTAGCCCCAGTTCTTCAGCATCCTCGCGTGGATGAAGTACTGGTTCACCGCGGTCAGCTCCGCAGTGAGGATGTCGTTGAGCGTGTCGATGACGTTGGCGCTGCCCTTCATGACGCCGCCAACCTAGCACGCTGGATCGGCGCCGCAGCGAATCCATCGCGCCGGATTCGCCGCCCCGAAAACGAATGTCGATGTCAGCGCGAGCGGAGGCTCAGCGCGTGACGGGGCCATCGCCCTGCGAGCGCGCCGAGCTGCCGTGCGCGCCGATGAGCTCGCGGATCTGTGGCACGCACGCACCGCAACCAGTGCCCGCCTGACAGCTCTGGGCGATGCCCTTCATCGTGCAGTTCCCCCGCCGGATCTCGGCGAGGATCGTTCGGCTCGAGACACCCTTGCAGAGGCAGACGATCATGGCGGTGGGTCGCGGCGGCGTTCGGTTTTGAAAACGATTTTCAAAACCGAGATGATCTGTAGCGCGGCGCGAGGGCCCCCGCAAGGGCCTGGACCGCCTCGGGCCGCGGCGCCGAGCGAGCCGGCCTCCGGCGCCGCCGGACCGTCCCGACCCCGGCCGTCCCGCGACGGGCGCCGGAGGTAGCGCCCGGCCGGTGCCGGATGTGCGACCGCCCGCCCGGCCGACTGCCGAGCGGGCGGTGCCCGAACCCCGAGGTGCTCGCGTCAGCGCTCGAGTCGGCCGATGCGACGGCCGAGCACCAGCGCACCGATCGCGTTGGCGAACAGCCACGCGCGGTCTACCCACTCACCGCCCGGCAGGCCGCCGAGCAACGTCGGCAGCACGACGGCACCGTGCAGCAGCAGCGCCGCGTAGCCGAACGAGAGCCCGACGAGCAGCGGACGCAGCGACTTCACGCGCAGGAGCAGGAGCGCAGCCACGAGCGGCAGCGCGGCCGAGAACACGAGCGGAGAGCCGAGCGCACCGGTCGTGGTCGCGAGCGAGTACGCGAGCGGCACGGTGCCGAGCGCACCGCTGGCCCACGCGATCGCACCGCCTGCACCTGCGAGCGCGAGCACGCGTGCACGACGGCTCGCGAGCCCACCGAGGCCGAGGCCGCCGAGCCCACCGAGCAGCACGAGCCCGAGCAGGCCGGTGCGCTCCGGTGCGTACTGTTCGTGCGAGGCGGTCACCGCCGCCTTCGCATCGATGATGCCGGCGCCGTACTTGTCGTCCCACTTCACCTTGTTGGGATGGACGGCGGTCGCCTTCATCACCTTCTCGACCTCGTCGGGGTTCGTGACGCCCGACGCGATGATGAGCGCAGCCACACCGGCACCGTGGGGCGACGCCATCGACGTGCCCTGGAACCAGAGGTAGTCGTTCTCCATCGGCTGGCCGATGCGGATCGTGTTCTGCAGCACGCCGTCGGGCTGGCCGTCGCCGTTCTTGTCGGAGCGGGTGTCGCCGCCCGGCGCCGCGACGTCGATGTCCTTGCCCCAATTCGAGTAGAAGGTGAGCTGGCGGCCGTAGTCGGTGGCCGAGACGGCGACCGAGTACTTGTTGGCGGCGGGGTAGCCGACGCGACCGCGGTGCTCGTTGCCCGCAGCGCAGACCGTGACGACGCCCTTCTTGTGCGCGTACTCGATCGCCTTCGCCAGCACCTTGCTGGGCAGCGGGCTGCCCAGGCTCATGTTGATGACGTGCGCGCCGTGGTCGGCGGCGTAGCGGATCGCGTTCGCGATGCCGGGCACGCTGCCGCGGCCGTCCTTGCTGAGCACCTTGAGCGGCATGATCTTCGCGCGGTGGGCGATGCCCACGACGCCGATGCCGTTGTTGGTGCTCTGCGCGATCGTGCCGGCGACGTGGCTGCCGTGCGCGTGATCGTCGAGGCCTTCGGGCAGGCCCGCGATGAAGCTCTCGCCCGCGACGAACTCGGTGTTCGCGAGATCGGGCAGACGACGCACGCCGCTCGCGTCCTTCCACGCGACGCCGGTGTCGATGACCGCGACGACCGCTCCTTCACCGCGCGTGTCGAGCCACGCTTCCGCGGCCCGGATCTGTTCCATGTGCCACTGCAGCTTGAACATCGGGTCGTCGACCTCGAGCCGCGGGCCCTTGGTGGGCTCGAGCTCGTCGGCCCCATCGAGCGGGCCGTCCATCGCCGACATCGCCGACTCGGGCAGCGCGTAGAGCAGCTCGGGCTCGATGCCCTCGACGCGGGGATCGTCGGCGAGCGCACCGAGGTCGGCCACATCGTCGGCGCTGACGAGGAAGAGGTGCTCGCCTTCGCTGTAGAAGCCGGCGGGCTCGATGTCGACGCCCGGCAGCGCATCGACGGCAGCGACCAGCTCGTCGAGCTCGTCCTCGCTGCTGCCTTCACCGTCCTCGGGCTCGACGAGATCGAGCACGAGCTTGCCGGTCGACCACTGCGACGCATCGTCGAGCTCGGCAGCGAGCGCAGCGACGCGCTGCGGCGTGATGTCTTCGGCCTCGAGCCCTTCGTCGCTCGGCGCGTGCACGGTGGCGAGCGCACCTGCGGCGAAGACGAATCCGAGGCCGGCGATCGGCGCGCGTGCGCGCAACATGGCGGGGAGCAACTTCGGCATGGTTCTCACCTTCGGCGCGCGTGTGCGCGACCGCATCAGTCTAGCGGTCGCAGCAACCGGCGCACACCCGAGCGGACGCGCAGTGGATTGCGCGCGGCTTCGGCCGCAGAGCGGCCCGCAACGCGCCGTATCGTCCGATTCGCGGGGATCGGGCTCGCGCAGCGCCAGCCGTGGGCGCAGCGCGCGGCGGCCCTGATCGGTCCCACGGCGACCTCGCTGCAGCGAAGGCCGTCGGTGCGTCGCACCATGCACGGTCGTTCGGGTCGGCATCGATCATGGTTCGTCTCTGCATCGGCGCCGCCGTATTGCTCGGCGCGATCGGCTGCGAGGTCAGCGGGCGCGTCGGCGCCGCGATACCTGGCGACGACGCGACCAGCAGCAGCGGCGATGTCTCCATCGAGTCCGCCGGCGACGCGAGCTCGAGCGAGGCGCCGCAGCGCGACGCGTCGGAGAGCAGCGGTGACGACGTCATCGACGATGCGACGACGAGCGGCAGCGCGTCGGGCGGGAGCGAGCCGGACGACGCCGACGCGTCGAGCAGCGACGATGCGACGACGGGCGCGGGCACGCTGAACGTCGACTGCTGCGCGGCCTACGACGAGCCGGGTTGCTTCGACGCGTCGATCGAGTCGTGCGTGTGCGCGCTCGATCCGTACTGCTGCGACCACCAGTGGGACGAGGCCTGCGTCGCGCAGGCCGGCTCGGAGTGCGGCGGCCCGTGTGGCGAGCCGGAGTCGCTCGTGCCCGGCGACTGCTGCGAGGCCAACACCGAGGGCAACGCGGGCTGCTACGACACCGCCACGCAGGACTGCGTCTGCGCGGTGGACCCCTACTGCTGCCTCGCGACCTGGGACGCGCTCTGCGTCGAGCTCGTGGACGAGCACGCCTGCGGCGCGTGCGTGTGACCCTCGCACGGTCGCGATCGCGCGGCCTCTTCCCGTGCGCGCGCGCTTCTGCTATCCGTCTGTGCACGCGTCCGTAGCTCAGTTGGATAGAGCATCAGGCTTCGAACCTGAGGGTCGTACGTTCGAGTCGTACCGGGCGCGCTGTCGAGAACCGGTCGTGGCACCCGTCTGCTCCTCGAGATCCGCGTCGTCACTCCGCGCCGCCCGAGCGAGCGGCGGGAGTCCTGTAGGCAGGTTGTAGGCAGTTTTTCGTGGACCTCACCGCGCTTGGTCGTGCGAGATGATCGGTGCGAGGCAAGCTCCGGGTCCCTTCGACTGGCAGCGCCTGGGAATCCCGGCCGCGCTGAGAGACGCAGCCCGGTCGGTCGAGTTCACGTCTTGCGCCCTCGTCTCCCGGGACCGCAGCAGGGCCGCGCTCAACGTGTTCACGACAGCAGTCGTGCGCGGTCGAGAGCCGGCTTCGCCGTGACGCGAGCGGACGGACAAGCTGTTCGAGATCATCGACGGCGAGTGGAGCTTCGGAATCCTCCAGGGCGAGGTCCCGGCAGGGCGCGCGATGGCTGCCCTACACTTCGGCGACGAGATCGTTCTGCCGGACTACGGGGGCGATGGTCGGGTGCACGCGCCAGGAGAGTGGACCACGGATTCGGTGCGCGTCCAGATCGAGCGGCAGCGGAGCGATCCAGCCATCCTCGACATACTCGACGCGCTCATGGCGGAGCATGCTGCACTCGAGCGCGAGTCGATCGAAATCGCATGACTCTGCGAAGGCGAGGAAGTCTCCGGCCATCGCGCCGACTGTGCGACAGCTGCGCAAGAATCCGTGTCGCGCTCGAACGGGAGGGCGATCAGCATGACGGTGGACTTCGCAGCCGTCGATCCGCGTGACGTCCTCGCCAAGGTCGCCGCCCTGCCGATCACGACGTGGAACTACACGTTCGAAGACGCGTCGGTGCGGCACATCGGTCCGATGGCGCAGGACTTCCGGACGGGGTTCGACGTCGGTGCACGACTGAACCGAGCACCGCGGGGCCGGAGCGCCGTTCAGTGCACCGGCGCTCGTCTCTCGCCTCCACGACCTGCTGGGGTTCGGGGAAGAGCCGTCCTCACTCCTGAGGTGCGAGTGTCGCGAGAGCCCGCAGCGCATCGCTCGACGTGAACACTCCGAGGACTCGCAGCGGATGCTCGCGATCAACGACGACCGCGCTGCCCAGCTTGTCACGCGCCATCTCGGCCGCGACGGCGTGTAGATGGGCAGCAGGTCCACAGGTGAACACGACCTCCGTCATCGCGTCGCGGACGAACAACGGTCGCGAACGCGGGTGGCGGTCCGAGAGAAGCGACTCGGTGAGATTGACGTCGCGATCGCTGAGGATCCCGACCAGGCGGTCGTCGTGGACGACAGGCAGGTGCCGGATCCTCCGCGCGGCCATACGCGCGCTCGCGTGGGAAAGCAGGTCGTCGTCGTCGATGGTCTCGGGACAGGTCGTCATGAACTCGCGGACGGTGGCGATCGTGGTCGACATCTGTGCGGCCTCCTATGGACTTCAGGCTGAACGGGCGCCGCGAGGCGGGGCGCGCAACTTTCGGCGCGACGCGGCGGAGGCGATTGTCGTGCGCCGCAAACCGTGCGCCTGGCGATGGATGGCCGTCGCGACCTCGTCGGGGGAGGTCGTCATGACACCGCAGCCGGTCACCGGCCTACCGGCCGCTGCGCCGCTGCACATGGTCGTGCAGCTGGCGGCGCGCCGCTGCGAAGGCATCACGGATCGCGACGAATACGTCCTCGTGCGCTCGGTCGAGACCGGGCTCACGGCTGACGACGACGTCGACGTCCCCGGCCAGGCCGATCTCGACACGCACCTGGTAGATGTGTCCGTGCCGACCACGGCGACGCGGACGCGAGAGCGCCACGCGGCAGTCGGTGATCCGCTCGTCATGGCCGCCGAGCCTCGCTGCGCGGGTGCGGATCGCCGCGTCGATGGCACTGGAGGGCGCGATGTCCTGGAACGTGATGTGAACCGGAGCCTGCATCTTGGTCTCTTCCATCGGTATGACGCCGCTTCCACTGATGGCCCACGCAACGCCTGCGGGCGCTGTCGGGGACGGCGCGGATCCGGCGAATCCCACGGGCGCGACCGCTAGCAGGGCGCGGAAAAACGCGGAGCGTTTTTCCGGCGTCCTGCTCGGTGCCCGTGCCCGTGCCCGTGCCCGTGCCCGAGTCGATGAGAATCTTGCGTCGCTCGCCTCGTGCGCCGCCGGCCGGGTCACGTCATTGGACGCGCCTTGCGATGCGCAGCAGGTTGTAGGCCGCGCCGACGACGTGGGCAAGCAGTTGGGTCTTCACAATGCCGCGGAGTCGACTGCGTCTCAGTCCGCCGACGGACTTGGCCCAGCCGAAGCCCTGCTCGATGAGCCTTCGCTTGATCAGGCTGATTGGGTAGCCACTCCAGCGCGTGGTCCGGCCGTCGATGGCCGAGCGCCGCTTGTTCGTGTGTTGTGCGACGTGCGGTGTGATGCCACGAGAGCGGCAAGCCTCGACGAAGTCGCGCGTGTCGTAGCCACGGTCGGCCCCCAACGTCACGTCGCACAGGCCGAGCGCATCGACCATCTGCAGCGCTGCGTCACGTTCGGCGTGTCCGGTGGCCAATGTCACACGCATGTCGACGAGCAAGCCGTTGCGGTTCTCCATCAGCGAGTGACCCATGAAGCACAGCTTGGCCTCGCGCCCCTTGCCCCTGCGCCACAGTCGAGCGTCGGCGTCGGTCGTCGAGGCGTGGGTATCGTTCTTGCGCGCGTGTCCGCGGAAGTCGGCCCAACCATTGTTGTCCTTCGCGGCCTGCTGGTCCTTGGGGCGGAAGCTCTTCAAGGATGCCCACGCCTCGATGAGCGTGCCGTCGACGCTGAAGTGCTCCGAGCTGACCAAGCCCTGCGCGCGTGCTCGCTCCACCACCGCGGCGAAGAACTGCTTGGCGACCTCGTGCTCGATGAGACGCTCACGGTTCTTCCCGAAGCTCGTCGCGTCGAACGGCTGCTCGTCCAGGCCCATGTCGAGAAACCACCGAAACAGCAGGTCGTAGCGCAGCCGTTCGCAGAACATCCGCTCACTACGCACGCTGTACAGCGCCATGAGCACCGACGCGAGCAAGAGCCGCTCGGGTGGGATCGAAGGTCGACCCGCGTCGGCGTACATCTTCGAGAATACGTCCTCGAGACCGCGCAGCACCTCGTCCGCGAGCCGCTTGACCTTGCGGATCGCATGCGACGCGGGGATCGCGTCCTCCAGGTTGAACAGGCAAACCACCGACACCTGGGAGTTGCTGCGGCCGCGCATGGCCCTACTGATCATGTTTCGGCCTCGATGTCGATCCCTGCAACGTCTCGTCGCAGCGGTCGACCTCTTGAACATGCAGTTCGACCACGACCGACTCGACGTCTACCTGGCCGCCATCGACATGGTGGCCACCACCCAAGCCGTCGTCGCCGCTTTCCCAACCGGCAATGGCGACCTCGCCGACCAGTTCAAACGGGCCACCACTTCCATCGCGCTCAACATCGCCGAAGGAGCCGGCGAGTACTCACGTGCCGACAAGGCTCGCTTCTACCGCATGGCCAAACGCTCCGCGACCGAGTGCGCGGCTATCCTCGACGTCGCCCGCAAGCTCGAGATCATCTCGCATGAACACTTCGACACCGGCCGCGGCGTGCTGTTCAGGATCGTCTCCATGCTCATCAAGATGGTCCAAGGCCTCGAAAACTGATCGGGCACGGGCACGGGCACGGGCACCGAGCAGGCTGCCTGAAAAACGCTCCGCGTTTTTCCGCAGCCTGCTAGGCGTCGCGATCGAGCCGCTCGACGAGCCGATCGAGCGCCACACAGGTGGCGAACAGCACGGCGGAGACGATGGCGCCCGGCAGCGCGGCTTCGTCGTGACCGGCGAGGAAGGACTCGAGGGTCGCGGCCAACAGCCACATCTGCACGATCAACAACACGGCGATGAGTGCGGCTGCGCCGTCCAGGACGGTGCCACGGCGATCGTGCGGTGTCGGCATCAGTGGCCCTCTCCCGGCGAGGGCGCCCGACCGATCGCCCAAACCTCGTCCCCGCGCTGTTCGATCGCGATGCGCGGCAGCGGTCGCGGCGGCGGGCCGTAGAGCACCGCGCCGGTTTCGACGGCGAACGCCCCGTCGTGACACGGGCACTCCAGCCGATCGTGCTCGCGGGCGTAGTACACGGCGCACGACAGATGCGTGCATTGCTGGTCGTACGCGACGAGCTTGCCGGCGGCGGTCCGTACGAGCAGACAGTCGTCGCCCTCTTCGGGATAGGAGAAGACCAGAGAGTCACCGCGTCCGAGCGCGCTGGCGAGTGCGATCTTTCGCTGCGGCAGCGGTTCGTCTGCAGCCTTCATCTGCGCGCGCAGCAGGATCCACAGATTGCCAGTGAGCATGCCGAGGCTCGTGAGCACGAGGAAGCGTGTGAATTGCCGGCGAGCGATCCATCGCTCCTGGGCCGTCTCGATCCCGACCTCCTCGCGCCACAGCGGCAACGATCGTTTCTCGCTCATGGCGCCGCCTCCCAGACGTAGTCCGCCACGTCGACCACCAACGGACCGGCGCCTTCCGGCGCCATCATGAACACCTTCGTGCGCACGGTCTGCCTGCCGAACACGAACTCGTTGATCGGGCGCTCGCGCCGGGAAGCGATGTCCTCGGGGCGTACGTAGGCGAGGGCCTGGCTCGGACAAACCGTCGCGCACATCGGCCGCTTTCCCGCCGACGTGCGGTCCCAGCACATGTCGCACTTCATCATCTGTTCGATCTCGCCGAGCACGCGCGGGACCCCGAATGGGCACGCGAGCACGCAGTTCGAGCAGGCGACACATCGTGGCTTGAGCGACGACATCACCACGCCATCTTCGTTCTTCTTGATCGCGTCGGCCGGGCACACCTGCGCGCAGGTAGGATCGTCGCAGTGCATGCACACGGTCGGCACCGTCTCGGTCGACTGGGCGCGGTCGAGGAAGTCGACGTGGATCATCGTGCGGCCACGGTGGGTCTCGCACTCGGCGCACGCGTTCTCGCACGAGCGGCAGCCGATGCAGCGCGAGGGATCGACGTAGAACTCGAAGCCGTTCATCGCGCCCCTCCGCTGCCCAGGTGGACCTTTCCGTCGGCATCGCGTGAGACCGCTGCTGGACCGGTCGTGCGCTCGATCCGACACGCCGACACCTTGAACTCCGGGATCTTGCTGCGCGGATCCATCGTTCGATGCGTTAGCCGGTTGATGCTCTTGTCCCCGGCCCAGTGATACGGCACGAACACGGTGTCCGGGCGAATGCTCCGCACGACCTGCGCGCGGAAGGAGCCCACGCCCCGCCGCGTGTGCACGCGGACCCAGTCACCGTCGGCGATGCCGTGTTCGGCCGCGAGGTTGGGATGCAGCTCGAGCCGCGGTTCGGGATATTGATCGACGAGGGGCCCGATGCGCCGCGTCTGCGTGCCCGACAGGTACTGGCTGACGACGCGGCCGGTCGTCAGGAACAGCGGGAAGTCGTCGGCGCGTGGATCTCCGCTCTCGCGGTACTCCGTGACCTGGAAGTGCGCCTTGCCGTCCGCATGAAAGAACCGGCCACCCTCGAACAACCGCGGCGTGCCGGGATGATCAGCAGTGGGACACGGCCAGAAGACGCCGAACTCGCGATCGATGCGCTCGTATGTGATGCCGTAGTAGTCGGCGATGCCGCCTCGGGAGGCTTCGCGCAGCTCGTCGAAGATCTCGCGCGACGACGCAAACGCGAAACGATCATGGTCGCCGAGTCGCGCTGCGATCTCGCAGAAGATCTCCCAGTCAACGCGGGCATTGCCCGGCGGATCGACGGCCTTGCGGATGTGGATGACGCGCCCCTCGGCGCTGCACACGACGCCCTCGTCCTCCTCCTGCAAGCTGCCGGCGAGCACCACATCGGCGTGGTGGGCGGTCTCGGACAGGAAGAAATCGATGATGCTGAAGTGCTCGAGCTTGTTCAGTGCCTCGCGGATGTACTCCGCGTCGGGCAGCGAGACGAGCGGGTTGAAGCAGATCGACAAGAGGCCCTTGATCTCTCCCCGGTGGATCGCCTCGAAGATCTCGAGCGCGGAGAAGCCGGGCTGCGGGAGATCGTCGGGCGCGACCTTCCACACCCGCGCCACATGCTCGCGCGCCGCGGGATCGACGAGCGAGCGCTGACCAGGCAACTGATCGCATTTCTGCCCGTGCTCGCGGCCGCCCTGGCCGTTGCCCTGTCCTGTGATCATCATGCAGCCCGCACCAGGCCGGCCGATGTTTCCGGTCGCGAGAGCCAGGCCGATGACCGCCAGACAATTCTCGACACCCTTGGAGTGGTGCTCGATGCCGCGGGCGTGCAGCGAGATCGCGTTGCCGGCCCGCGCATACATATGGGCCGCACGCTCGATGGCGTCCGGAGGGACGCCCGTGATGGTCGCGGCCCTGAGGGGGTCCCAGCTCTGCACCGCGGCCGCGACCTCGGCGAAGCCGGTCGTGTGCGCATCGATGAACGCCCGGTCCTCGAGTCCATCGCGCAGGACGACGTGGAGCATGGCGTTGAGCAGCGCGACGTCGGTGCCCGGGCGCACGGGCAGGTAGAGATCCGCCTTGCGCGTGATCGGAGTCGCGCGCGGATCGACGACGATCAGCTTGCCCCCGCGATCGAGGCACCGCCAGATGTAGTCGGTCGTGATCGGTGCGCACTCGGCCACGTTCGCGCCGAGCACGAGTACGACGTCGGCGAGCGGGATGTCGCTCCACGGGTTCGGGCTGCGATCGACGCCGAAGGCGAGCTTGTACGCGGTGCCGGCGGACACCATGCAGAGCCGGCCGTTGTAGTCGATGTGACGGGTGCGCAAGGCGACGCGCGCGAGCTTGCCGAGCAGGTAGGCCTTCTCGTTGGTGAGCGAGGCACCACCCAGCACGGCGACGGCATCGCGGCCGTGGCGATCCTGGACTCCCCGCAGTCCGTTCACGGTTCGCGTGAGCGCGTCGTCCCAGGTCGCGGTACGGAAGTCACCGTCCTCGCGCACGAGTGGATCGAGCAGCCGATCGGGGTGGTTGCCCTGCAGATATCGTCGCACGCCCTTCGGGCACAGCATGCCGCGATTGAATGGGAACTCCTCCCACGGCTCGAACCCGACCACGCGACCCTCTTGCACGCGCAGCTGGATTCCGCACTGCTGCCCGCAGAAGCAGCAATGCGTCTTCACCAACGTCGGCTCCGGGCCGGAGCTCGGCCCGTGCCAACCACCGGGCGGCGTGCGAGCGAGGTGGGGCCCGAATCGTGCGACGAGCTCGTCATTCGGAAGCGGCGGCTTCGCCATGGATGGACCTCCGGCGCGCGAGTTGTGCGAGCGCGAGCGAACGGCGCTTGCAGGGCGGACAGACGTGCTGCCAAGTCGTCGCACGACCGTCGGTGCGGTAGTCGAAGCCGAGGCGTTCGAGCACCTGTGCGAGATCGTCGACGTGACGCTGCGCTGCGAACGGGTCGCCACAGCGCGCGCACGCGACGGGCCCCGCGCGCTCGGCATCCTCGAGCGCGAGCTTCACTCCGATCTGGAACGGCCGTTGGAACACGTGAAACAGCTTGCCGAACGGCAAATACAACAGCGTTGCGATGACCGTGACCGCGTGCAGATGCGACAGGAACGCGTAGTAGGTGCCGCGCAGCGCGAGGGTCGAGACCGTGAGCGCGAGCCCCGTGACGGACACCGCGAAGAGCAGGAACAGCGGGAAGAAATCGCGTCCGAACGACTGCAGTGCCAATGCGCCGCGCTCGCGCATGCGCCGAGCGAGCGCGAGCGCGATACCGCCGAGTACGAGGACGGCGGCGACGTCGAGGGCGTGGAACACGAACCATGCGAAGACCGTGTCCACCCGGAACGTCATCATCGGGAACCCGAACGCGTGCGCGACGTACGTCATCGGATCGTGACGAGCGCTCGCGAAGTGGATCCAGCCGAACACGAGCGGGAACGTGATGGCCGCGGCGAGCAGACAGCCCCAGAAGATCAGCTGGTGCGCCGCCCAACGCAGCTTCGACCGCTTGCGGATGAACCGTTGCTCGATGACATGCGTCCAGCCGATGCGGGCGAAGGCGAGGGCGCGTCCGAGCCCGCCGTTCCAGGTGGCTTCCCATCCACGACGCAAGTACATCTCGGTCGGTGGCTTGAGCAGCCACACCCGGTAGCGGCGGACGATGCCCCACGTCGCGAACAGCACCGCGAACGTGTAGATGACGAGCGCCGGATCGAAGTGCCGGAGGTTGCGTGAACCCACCACGATCGCAGCGGCCAGCAATGCGGTGAACACCGTCGCCCACGCGGCCGCGCGCAGCTTCTGGGTCGCTCGGACCCACTCCGGCGATTCCTGCTTCGCCTGCAACTGCTCGCGCGCGAGCACCGTGCGGTGCGCGAGCCAGGCGAGGGCGGCCGCGACGGCCGCGAGCAGCAGGAAGCCCGGCCACACGACGCCCAGCCGATCGCGGAACAGGCCGAGCACGAGCGGCGGGAAGAACCCACCGAGGCCACCGGCGGCACCGACGAGTCCCGTCACCGTGCCCGCGCGCGTGGGGAACAGCTCGGGCACCAGCTTGAACACCGCGCCGTTGCCGACGCCGAGCATCGCGGCACATCCGAGCGCGCCGACCGTGAACGGCACAATCGATGTCCACGCGAGCAACAGCGCGAACGGGATCACGCCGAGGAGGACCCCGCTCAGCACTCGACCGCCACCGATCCGATCCGAGAGCCATCCGCCGACTGGTCGCACGGCGGTCGCGAGAACGACGAAGCCCGCCGCGCGGAAGCCTGCGTCCGCGGCGGACAAGTCGAAGTCGTCGCGCAGCAGGGTGGGCAAGTAGATCGAGAACGCGACGAAGCCACCGAACGTGAGGAAGTAGAACGCCGCGAGCACCCACGCCATGGATTCCCGGCGCAGAAGCACGAGCATGTCGACGAGCGACGGCGGTGAGCTCCCACGCTGCGGATCGCGAGCGAGCAGCGCGAACACGAGGCCCCACGCGACGAGCACGAGCGCGGTCGCTCGGAACACGTTCTCCCAACCGATCGCGCCAGCGAGCAGCGGGCCGCCGAACACGGCGAGCGACTGCCCCCCGGTGCCGAGCCCGAAGATCCCGAGCGCGACACCTTGGCGCGCCTTGGGCGTCCAACGCGACACATGTCCGGCACCGACGGCGAACGAAGCACCCGCGAACCCGAGCAGGAACGCGACGACGAGCAGCTCGAGGAACGTGTCGGCGGACGGCACCGTCGCGACCGGCACCGCGCAGGCGAGCATCAGCGCCGAGAAGACCTTGCGACCGCCGTATCGGTCGCCGAGCATGCCGACGGGCAATCGCGCGACCGCGCCGAGCAACACGGGGACCGCGACCAGCAGCGCGGTTTCCGACGCATCGAGCCCGAACCGGGTGCGGAACACGATCGCGAATGCGCTGACGAGCCCCCACGCCGCGAAGCACACGAGGAACGACACCGTGGCGAGGGTCAGCTGACGCGCGGAGGTCCGTTCGTCAGCCCGGCCAGCGGATACGAAGGGCATCGGGATCCGCGAGCCTACCAGCTCGGAGCCCTTGGATCTACGCGAGACTCTGAGACACCGATGGCGTCCGGACGGCCGTTCGATCGCGGGGATGCAGGCGGCACGCGAGCTCTATCGCCACAGCGAGCTCGGCGACATCCACGTCGATCCTGACGCAGAGTCGGTGACTACAGACGCGCTCGGCCGTCGATGCATCTCGGACGAGGAAGACGATGGGAACGTCGTCGCGTGCCGCGATCGCGTGGGCGAGCTCGAGCCCGTCGCCCGGGATCGCGACGTCGACGAGCACGACGTCCGGCTCGAGCGTGAGCGTCTTGCGGAGCGCGTCCTCGAGATGCGTCGCGCGGCCGACGATATGGACGCCCACGCTCGAGAGGGTGCGCTCGAGGGCGAGCGCAGCGCGACGATCGTGCTCGACGAGAAGGAGTCGACGGCTCATGTTCGGCGTCATCGGTCGGCCGCCGTCGGGCGTGAGCCGAACGCAAGGATTTCGCGCGCGACCCGGGCGCGAAGGTTCACGACCGGGCGGAGTCCATCCGCGAGCCGGTTGTCCTCGAGGAGCGTTCCGGCTGCGCCTTGTCGGACGCAGGCGGGCCACAGATCGCGGACAACGCGCGAATCTCGGTAGACCGGCCTCGGTTCACGTGGCGACAGCGCTTCGCTCGACGCGGGCGAGCACGATCGCGCAGTGAGCGAGCGCGGCGCACTTCAGGAGCTCCGCGGCGACGAAGAAGGTATGGAGGTTCGACGCCGGAGGTGTCGCGCCCGAGCGGATCGCGTCCGTGCGCACGCCGAGACTCGGCAGCAACCAGCTCGCCTCGACCACGACGATCGCGAGCACGACGAGCGCTGACCAGGGCAATCGCAGCCGGCTGCCCCAGATGAGCCCGACGAGCACCAACGCGAGCAGCCACTCGATGCGCATCAGCAACCGGAAGGTCACACGTCCGACCTCGAGCGCGGTCGGGAGATCGAGCGAGGGCGCGGTGAACTTGATCGGCGTCGCGACGAAGGACACTCCGATCACCAGACCGAGCCAGATCAGCGCGACGAACGACGGCCTCATGCCGGCTCAGCCGTACATCGGCTCGGCGTCGCGCGCCCGCGCAATGACTGCGAACCGCGGACGGGCAGGATCGGCGTTCACGATCGAACGGCGCGGCGCCCGTCGCCGCACGAAAAACCTGCGCGTCAGATCCTCACGAAATGCCGGGATGAGACCAGCGCTCTCGTGCGCTCGTCGCTACGATGACCTGGCATGCTCGATCCCCAGCGAACCGTCGCCAGCGTCGTGTTCGATCACTCCGAATGCGCCGCGGTCTTCCAGCGCCATCGCATCGACTACTGTTGTCGTGGCAACCTCAGCATCACCGAGGCGTGCGAGAGGCTCGCGATCGCGCCCGACCTGTTGCTCGCGGAGCTGGCCGAAGCGATCGCGTGCCGCGGTCCCGCGGACGATGTCGACGTGCGAACCCTGCCCACCTCCGCGCTCGTCGATCGCATCGTCGCACGACATCACACGTACCTTCGCAAGACACTCCCGTTCGTCGGCGGGCTGGCCGAGAAGGTCGCGCGCGTACACGGCGATCGGGAACCGCGGCTGCGCGAGGTCGCCGCGCTCGTGCGCCAGCTCTCGGACGTGCTCTTGCCCCACCTCGACGTCGAGGAGCGTGGGCTGTTCCGGTACGTGCTCGCGGAACCGCTCGACGTGACGCTCGTCCGTGCCGAGCTCACGACGATGCGTGAGGACCATCTGGCTGTCGGCGAATTGCTCGGGCGCCTTCGGGAGGCGACCGCCGACTACGCCCCGCCCCAATGGGCATGCAACAGCTATCGCACGCTGCTCACCGAGCTCGAGACGCTCGAGGGCGACGTGCTCGTCCACGTGCATCTCGAGAACCACGAGCTCTTACCGCGCTTCATGCCCCCCACCGCGAGCACGTGAGCATGGCAGGTGTCCTGCATCGTCTTCTCGCCGACGATCACGCGCGCCTGGACGTGCTCTTGCAGCGGGCGGCCGCCGATCCTTCGGCGGTGGATGCAGATGCCTACACGGCGTTTCGTGCCGGCCTGCTGCGCCACATCGCGATGGAGGAGAAGGTCTTGATGCCGGCGGCCCGCCGGCTTCGCGGCGGCGAGCGGTTGCCCATCGCCGCGCGTCTGCGCGAGGATCATGCGGCACTCGCGTCGCTGTTGGTACCCACGCCGACACCGGAGATCCTCGGGCTCGTCCGCGAAATCCTGACGGAGCACAACGAGCTCGAGGAATGCGCCGGTGGGCTGTACGAGGTTTGCGAAGCGCTGGCAGCGGACGAGCTCGGGACTTTGCTCGCGACGCTGGCGGCGATGCCCGAGGTCCCACTCGCACCACACTTCGACGGCTCGCGCGTGCACGAGCACATCGCACGTCTGCTGCGCGCGCGCTCCCTACGGGTGCCCGGGTGAATCGCGAGGGGTGCTTCCTGGCGCAGCGCGCTCGCGTACGCTGGCCCGCATGACCCGGATCACGGCCGGAAGCGTCTGCGTGGCGATGGGACTCTTGCCGATCGTCGTGCAGGCCGCGGACGTCTATGTCGCGCCCGAATGAACCATGGACGATCAATCCGCGGTCACCGTCGATCCTTCGCGACGATCGGAAGGCGGCTGCAAGGACACGGCCAGGTACCATGACGAGCAAGCTCGATCAGTTCGACTCGCCGATTGCCCCGCTGCTCAAGCTCGTGGCGGCTTCGCCCTACGCTCTCGCGCCCGAACGAGCGGCGGAACTCGACGCCGTGCGCCGCGAGAAAGGCATCACGCTGTGGTTCGACGACGGGCTCGGCCCCGCTGACTCGTTTTCCGTCGACACGCGCGAGAGTCGCATACACGTCTCCATTCGCGGGCTGGAGCGCCTTTGGGCGGGATGCCATGCGTACTGGCTGATCACTCTGCGTGCGGAGCAGGCGCTGGGACGGGGGTTGTCGATCGATCTCCAGCGCGACCCTGAACTGCTGCCGGCGATGCGGCTGCTCGAGTGGGGCGAGAAGCAGGCCGCCCCATGGCCGCTGGACCTCCCGCGCCCGACCGTGAGTCCCGGAAGCGGTGCTTACGCTGCCACCGAGTTCTTCCTCTGCGCGTGCGGCTGGTCTCTGCTCCACGAGATCGGCCATGTGGTGCTCGAGCATCAGGGCGTTCCACCGTTTCCCGACGACGCACGACAGCAGGAGCTGGCCGCGGATCGATGGGCCTCCGAATGGGTACTCGGTCGGTGGCAGGACTACGGGGGAAAGGACGAGCGAGTCTTCGGCAAGCGAGTCGGCGGCATCGTCCTCGCACTCAGCCATATCGGTCACCTCGAGGTCTACGAGCGCCGGGCTGGTGGCACGACCCATCCAGACCCACCCGACCGCCTCATCGCGTTCTACGACGAGTATCTCGGACCCGACCACGAGCTTGTGGCGGCTGCCGATGTCGATCGCTACCTGGCTGTCGTGGCGTTCAAACTTCACTTCGACAGAGCCGGACTGCAGATCGCAGATCGCGGCTACGAAGGGCTCGATGACCTCCTACGTGAGATCATGATCGTTCTCAAGCGCCATCGGACCGACCGTTGAGCGCGCGCGGCCCCCAAGGCAAGCGCTGGGCCACGTCACTAGCGGACGGAGCTGGCCATGTTCCACGCGAGGATCGCCGATCACAGACGTCTCCAGCATCAGCGAGCCGCTCCTCGTCGCCCCAAAGCGGCGACGACTTGCGCGTGGAGAAGTCCGAATCGGATTAGATCGCCGCTGCGATGAAGGCCAAAGGCTAAGGACATCGCGCTGAGCTACGTGGTGTTCCCGGGCCTCTCGGCCGAAGATCGCTTGATGGCGGCGAAGGGCTCCAACCCGGTGCGACTTCCACGGAGACCTCCGAGTTGACGGCGCAGCGGTGAATTCTGCGTCGAATGCCGCGCCACCTCGTTCCGCGTGCGGTCCGACAGCCCACACGCGTCATCACCCCGACTCCTCGCCGTCGCGGAGAAGCGGGGAGCGTGCCTCGTAGCCCCCCCGGCTGTAAGCAGGTTGTAGGCAGCGGCGAGCATCCGCTTGCATCGGCCTGCAACTCGGTGGCACCGAGCACCTCGACCATCGCGAGGAATCACTACGACTTGCATCGCTGTGCATCGGCCTGCATCGGGAGACCAACCCCATCGCATCAGGCTTCGAACCTGAGGGTCGTACGTTCGAGTCGTACCGGGCGCGCTGGGGTGGCTTCTCCACGCCCCGCGGATGTCGCATCCTCGTCCGATGATCCGTTCTCCTGGATTGTCGTCGTGTGCCCTGTGCGGTGCCCTCGCATGCGGGGATGCGAGCGGCGGAGCCAGCGAGGGCTCGACCGGCTCGGCGTCGTCGACGAACGGTGACGCGTCGACCGACGGTGGAACCGACGGTGGACCGACCGAGGGCGGCCCCACGAGCGCCACGGTCGCCGACGACACCTCGTCGAGCACCGACGACGCGAGCGACGGCAGCAGCGACGGCGGCGAGGTGATGGGCGATCGGTACGTCGCGCAGGACGGCGTCGATGCGGGCGACTGCAGCGTCGATCCGTGTCTGACCTTCGCCTATGCCGGCACGCAGCTGCTGTCCGGCGAAGTGCTCGTCGTCGGCGACGGAACCTACGCCGACGGCATCGACGGGGACACGTTCCCGCGCGGCAGCGACGGCGCGTCCACGACGATCCGCGCCGCGCACCCGGGCGCGGTGACCGTGACCGGTCCCTTCGCGCTGTACGACGACGGCGACTTCTTCCTCGCGTTCGACGGACTGCGCTTCGAGAACGACGGCGAGAAGCAGGTCGCGGGCGGCCACGTCGCCTTCACCCGGGCCGCGTTCGTCGGCGGCCCAGCCAGTGGCAACGCGGTGAACTTCGTGGTCGGCACCAACGACTTCGATCCGGGGGCCTGGAACGTGTCCTGCGAGGACTGCGTCTTCTACGGCCAGGGCGGCCGCTATGCCGCCTTGGTGTACCGCGGCCAGGACGTCACGTTGCGGCGGGCGGTGGGGCGCAAGGACGGCGGCTGGGGCCTGACCGAGGCCACGACGATGAGCGAGCCCGAGGGCGTGATCACGTTCTACGAGAGTCGCGACAGCACCTGCGATCGTTGCGTCGCGCTCGACAGCCTCAAGCTCAGCGACGACAGCGCGGAGGCGCTGGGCGCGTTGGTGCAGAACTCGCACACGGACGGGCACGACAACGTCGCGTTCACCGGCTGCTTCTCGGTGGCCAACGAGTTCGCGGGCTTCGCCTTCGAAGGTCAGGGGTCCGTGGGCAACGCCAGCGTCACCGACTCGCTCAGTGCGCAGAACCAGGCCAACGGCCTGACCGCCAACGTCGACGGCAACATCACGTTCACGCGCATCGCCAGCCGCGACAACGCGGGCACCGGCGTCGCGAGCTACGGCGACGCCGCGGTGGCGCTCGTCGACAGTCGGGTCTCGGGCAACGCAGGGGGCGAGCTCGACGGCGTCGACGGCAGCACGGACGGCCCCGGCCCCGACGGCGTCGATCTCCGCGGCTTCGACAGTGCCTGGCTGCGGGCCGAGCTGTGCGAGCACGCCGGAGTCACGCGCGGGCTCTGTGCCCGCGACATCGGCTTCCAGGCGTACCTGCAGAGCTTCTGATCGAGCCCCGCGACGCAGGCGAGCTCCACGGACGTCGCGCTCGTGCGCGCACTCCAGCAGGCACGACGCGGGCAACCTGCACCGCACCGCTTCGTGATCGACCGCGAGCTCGACGAGAGCTCGCGACCCGCCGTGCGATTCGCCCAGGCAACTCGCCCAATCGCGCCCGCATTGACACCTCGCGGCCGCGCTCGAACCCTCGATCGCAATGCAGCGCTCGCTCGCGTTCCTCCTCCTCTCGACTGCGTGCAGCGAACCGCGTGCGCGCGACGTCGTCTCGAGCGGCGGGTCGATTGCTTCCTCGATCGCCTCGGCCAGCGACACCGGCGATGGCGATGCGACAGGGAGCTCGAGTGGTGGGCCAGCGAGCGATGGCGCCGCTGCGTCCGACGACGGCGACGACGGCGGCGGCACGGCGCCGAAGCTCGACGTGGGCGACGGTGCCGGCAGCGACGGGCTGGGCGAGGGTGGAAACGACGACACGGGCTGCCACGCCGTCGACCTGCTGTTCGTGATCGACGACTCGATCAGCATGGACGACGAGCAGGCCGGGCTCATCGCGGCGTTCCCCGACTTCATCGACGCCATGCAGACCGAGCTCGCCGATACCGACGGCTACCACATCGGCGTCGTCACCACGGACGCGTACGCCGGTGACACCAGCTGCGGACAAGCGCGCGGCACGTTGGTGACGCGTACCGGCGGCACGGCGTCGAGCAACGCCGTGTGCGACCCCTACAGCTCGGGCAAGCGCTTCATGACCGAGCAGGACGACCTCGACGCGCGCTTCGCCTGCGCGGCGCAGGTGGGCACCGCGGGCGATCCCGACGAACGCCCGATGGAATCGATGCTCGCCGCCCTCTCGCCCGGGCAGCTCACGATGGGCGGCTGCAACGAGGGGTTCCTGCGCAACGACGCGCTTCTGGTCGTGGTCGTCGTCACCGACGAGGAAGACGATCACGAGGTCGGGGGATGCAACGCACTGCCCGGATCGGGATCGGTCGGGGATCCGGACGACTGGTACCAAGCCCTGGTCGATGTGAAGGGCGGCGTCGAGAGCTCGATCGTGATGCTCTCGATCGTCGGGCCCGATGCGCAGCCGCTGTGCCCCGCGCTCGACAAGTGCAACATCGGCAGCGCGGGCTCCGAGATCGGCAGTCGCATCATCGCGCTCACCGAGATGTTCACCCACGGCTTCGTCGGATCCGTGTGCACCGACTACGGCCCGCAGTTCCAGCAGGCGATCGCGATCATCGACTCCGCCTGCGACGACTTCGAGCCGCCCGCCTAGCCGACGCCTCGACACGTCCGGCGATGCCCGCGGTCACTCGATGCAGGCGGCGCGGACGTGCTCGCGGAGCCAGCGGTGGGCAGGATCCGCGTCGAGGCGCGGGTGCCACAGCATCGCGACCGTGAAGGGCGGCACGGGCACCGGTAGGCGGAAGCTGAACATCCCCGCGCGCAGCGCCCGGGTGTGCCGCTCGGGGACCGTGGCGACGAGCTCGGTCGCGCGCGCCAGTCCGAGTGCGGTCGCGAAGCCGCCGACGCTGGTGACGACGTCGCGTCGCAGGTCGCGGGCTTGCAAGATGTCGTCGATCGGCTCGGGCTCGAAGCCGCGGCGACTGATGCAGACGTGCTGCGCGGCCGCGTAGCGGGCGGCGGTGATCCGGCCCTCGGCCAGGGCGTGGGCCTTGCGGGTGACACCGACGAGGTGATCGCGGAACAGCGCCTTCGTCAGCAGCTCGGGGCCGGTGTCGGGCGCGACGACGCCGGTCTCGAGGTCGACGACGCCTTCGCGCAGCGGGGCGCTCGACTTGTCGGCCTTCTGCAGGAAGCTGACACGGACGCCCGGTGCGTCCTTGGCGATGCGCGCGATGATCCGCGGCGCGAAGCACTCGACGAAGCCCTCGCTGACGCGGATGACGAAGGTGCGGACGAGCCTCGCCGGGTCGAGGGCCTCGATCGGGCGCAGGATCGCCGTGGCCTCCTCGACGACGTGGCCCACCCGTTCACGCAGCGCCGCCGCGCGCGGCGTCGGTGTGAGCCCCCGGCCGTTGCGGACCAGCAGCGGATCCCCGGTCGCTTCGCGCAGCCGCGCGAGCGCGCGGCTCATCGCCGACGGGCTCAGGCGTAGCCGCTTGGCTGCCTTGGCGACGCTGCCCTCGGTGAGCAGCACGTCGAGCGTCATCAGCAGGTTCAGGTCGGGGGACGACATCGTTCGACGATACCGCGGCGTCCGCCGATGTGGCGTTTCATGCACGAATCGAGTGCACATGACGCGTCTTCTGCACCATTCGTCGGGCGCCTAGACTCGTCTCGCGAGGGCGGCACTCGAACCCGCCCGCGTCCAAGGGAGCGACACATGGCTGAAGAACGTCCGATCCTCCGATTCTCTCGCGTCCGCTTCGCCGGATTGGTGCTCGTCGGCGCCTATCCGCTCATCACCGCGCTGCTCTACCTGGTGCTCCCGCTGACCGGCGGCTGGGCGCTGTGGCAGCGTACGCTGCTGGTCGCACCGCTGATGGTCGCGGCCATGGTCTGGGGAGTGATCCCCACCGTGCAGCGTCGCTTCGACGGGTTCATCAACCGCGCAGCGGCGCACGGGGCCGCGCGATGAGCATCCCGCTCGAATTCCTGGTCCGTGCCGTCGTCATCGGCGTCGGCGCGACCGTGGTGATGGATCTGTGGGCGCTGCTGTTGCGACAGCTCGGCGTGCCGTCACTCGACTTCGCGATGCTGGGGCGATGGCTCGGCCACCTCGGCGACGGGCAGTGGGCCCACGACAGCATCGCTCGCGCCGCGCCCGTCCGAGGTGAACGCGTGCTCGGCTGGCTGGCCCACTACTCGATCGGCGTCACGTTCGCCGGGCTCGCGCTCGCCGTCTTCGGCCTCGACTGGGCCCGCTCCCCGGATCTCGGGCGCGCACTGGCGATCGGGTTGGTGACCGTCGCCGCGCCGCTGCTGATCCTGCAGCCCGCCCTCGGCGCGGGCATTGCGTCGAGCAAGACCGCAGCGCCGCTGTTCAACAGCCTGAAGAGCGTCGCGACCCACACCGTCTTCGGGTTCGGGCTCTACGCCGCGGCCCGACTCACCGCGTTGTTCTAGCAGGCCGGATTCGTCGTGAGCGGCGTGCCCAGCTCCTCGAGGCCGTCGGCCTCGAGCTGGACGCTCGCGAGGCACCAGTTCAGCGCGTTGTCGTTGCTGACCGCATCGAGCACGTCGCCGGACAGCGACCATGCGATGCCCTGGGGCTGGTCGAAGGGGACACTCGGGATGTCGTCGAGCAAGTTGGTGGCGTTGGAGATCGAGACCAGATCCGGCTCGCTGTTGTTGATGCCCGGATTGGGACCGTAGACGCCGCCCGCGTCGACGTCGTACGGCCAGTCGCCGATGCCACGGGCGATCAGCGCCAGGCCACCGGGCTCGACCAGCAAGTTGGTGGTGATCCGCCCCTGATTGATGGGGCTGTCGTCGATGTCGCGCACGAAGAGGTCGAGCAGATCGACCGTGGAAGCGGTGGTGTTGAGGATCTCGATCCACTCGCAGCTGTCACCGGCGCAGTTCGGATTCCACATCACCTCGGTGATCACCAGGTCGCCGGGCACGAGCGCGTCCACGCCGAGGATCAGCTCGCCGGTGGAGCTCGCGTCGCTCGACGAGCTCGACGCGTCGATGCCATCCGACGAGCTCGAGCCGCCGCTGCTGCCCTCGTCCGTCGCGCCGCTCGTCCCACTGCTGTCCACGACCAGCGTCTCGCCCGTGTCGCCGAGAGTGGACTCGCCGTCACCGGTGCTCGTCGCGCCGAGCGACGTCTCCGTCGCGCTCGACGTCATCGTGCCCTCCGAGTCGTTGCCCTCTTCCTGGGCATCGACCGACGACTCGGAAAAACAGCCCGGCCCGGCCAGCGCGAGCACCAGCACGGCCCGGCAGCATCGAAGCACTGACGCGTTCATCCGGAGGCACCCCAAGGACGCGCGCACGCCATGGTTGTTGCACGTGCGCGGGTCGAATTGCTCGAAAGCGCGCGCACGGGCCCTGCGGCGCACGAGAACGCCGGTCGCCGCGAGCGGCGGCCCACGCGGTGGTCGCTCCGGGCGATCGTCCGGACGAAATGCGCGCGCCGAGGCCCGAGTCGGGCCGGGTCGCTGGCACCGCGCTCGGTCGATCGCCACGAAGCTCCGATGGCAGAGATGGCGACGAAGCGACTACGGCTCGCCGTGGCGAGCCCGACATTGCAAGCCGAAGTCACGGTCGTGCTGACCTGCCAGGAGCAGGGTCACTGGCAGGCCACGACCGCATTCGAGGGCGTCGCGCACACGAGCGGGGGCCATACCGACGAACGCACCGCGGTGCGCTCGTTGACGACGTGGCTGCGCGAGCGCTTCCACATCGCGGCGCCGATGGTCGTGCAGGTCCGCGCGGTCGCATAGTCGCTACGCCGGCTGGCCCCGCCGCTGAACCACGCTCGCCCGTCACATCGGCCGGGAGCGGTGCACCAACGGGCATGACCCCGCTGCTCGGCTCCTCGCTCCTCGTTGCCACGCTCGCTGCACCCGTCGGTCCGGCCAGCGGTGGTGGGATCCCCACCGCGCAGCCGGCCAAGCCCCGGCCTGCCGCGCTGGTCGAGACTCCGTCGGTGCTGCAGACGCCGGCGATCCCGATCCCCGCCGGGATCGGGAAGTACTGCAGCATCGTGTACCCGGGCGGTGCGTGGGCGTTCTCGTTCGTCGACGCGAACCAGGACCCGTGCGCCGACATGCTCGAGTCGACGCCCGGCGGCACTGTCATGCGCGCCGGTCTGTGGGACGGCACCGGCGGCAACAACGTCGTGTACCGCTGCGCAGGTGGTGGGGTCGGGCTGCAGAAGAACAAGGGCGACAAGGCGCTGAAGGCCGCGTTCGAGGATGCGCTCGGCCAGAAGAGCTGTGTGTTCACGGTCGCGCCGTTGAAGCTCCCGATCTTCTCGCACCCGTTCCCGACGCGTACGGACATCCGCTCGAGCAACGGCTTCGACTTCGCGCACGGCTTCAAGGTGAAGAACGACAACGGCGTCGAGGTCGACGCAGTCAACAACAAAGGGGACACGGTCGCCTACGACGGACACAACGGCTTCGACTGGGTGATGCCGACCGGCACCAAGCTCACGGCGATGGCGAAGGGGCGCGTGATGATGGTGCGCACGCGCAACGTGTCCGAGTTCTGCCCGGAGGAAGACGAGCTGATCCAGAAGGAGATGTTCGTCATGCACGTGGTCGGCAGCGGACGCTACAAGGAGATCTTCGTCGCCTACTACGCGCACTTCGACTCGATGACCGCCGAAGAGGGTGACATCGTCGAGGCCGGCACGAAGCTCGGCGTCGCGGGCGACACGGGCTGTTCGACCACGTCACACCTGCACCTCGGCGTGATCCGCGGCTCGAACACCACCGGCCACTATCGCGTGAACCTCGAGTCGCCGACGGCGTCGGGCTACGCGATCCAGACGGACATCGATCCGTACGCGTTCAGCTGGAACGCGAAGGCGGAGTTCGACCCGTGGGCGTGGCGCAAGATCGCCGACGGCCAGGGCGCGCTGAGCATCGATCTGTGGAAGAGCGGACAGGCGCCCAAGCGTGACTGACGCCTGGCCGCGTGCTGCGAGCTGCGTGCTGCGAGCTGCCGAGAACGTGGCTCGCACGCCTGCAACGCGCAGCCCGTCCGCGATATCGTGACCGCCGTCGATGATCACGCTCTACGCCTTCGCTCGCATCTTTCCCGAGGGTCGCGGTGAGACCAAGGATCTCCGCGCGCACTGGGCCCTCGAGGAGCTCGGGCTGCCCTACCGCATCCATCCGCTCGATCACACCGCGGGCGAGCTCGACAGCGAGTCGTTCACCCGCATCAGCCCGTTCAACCAGGCGCCGGTGATCGACGACGACGGGTTCACGTTGACCGAGTCCGGGGCGATCGTGCTGTACCTCGCCCAGAAGGCGGGCAAGCTGATCCCCGCGGACGCGCAGGGCCGCACGCGCGTGACGCAGTGGTGCTTCGCGGCGGTCGCCTCGGTGGAGCCGACGCTGGTGTGCCGCGACGTGCTGGAGATCTTCGATGGCGACAAGACTGCGCCTCGACTGCACGAGGAGGTCGAGAAGCTCGCGATGCGCTGGCTCGGCGATGTCGATCGGCGGCTCGATGGTCGCGAGTGGATCGCGTGCGACGAGTTCACGGTCGCCGACATCATGATGGCCGGGGTCCTGCGGACGATCCGCAAGACCGATCTGCTGGGTCGCTTGCCGCGGCTGAAGGCCTACTACGACCGCTGCGTCGCGCGGGCGGCGTGGGAGCGCACCCTGGCGATGTGTGCAGCACGGGTCGGCGTCGAGATCGAGGACATTCGCTGACGGCCCTCGTCGCCGTCAGCCCTTGCGGCGCGCCCGCGTCGCGCGCTTGGGCTCCGGCGACGCCGCGGTGGCCGAGCGATGCGCGTCGCGGATCGCCGCGCGCACGTCCTTCACCCGCGCCTCGCGGAGCGCGACGAGCACCGCCGCATAGCCGTCGAAGTGCGGGATCGTGAAGAAGCCCGGCAGCGCGATCGACAGGAGCGCGTCCTTCGCGTCCAGATCCTCGACACGGACGGCGAGGATCTCACCGGCTGGCGGGGCCTCGTCGCCGAACCGTTTCAGGTCGGCCTTGCTGAACGGCCGCTCCCACGCGAAGCCCTTGTCGTTCGCGACCCAGGTGCGGTGGCCGTACTTCGTCGCGACCGTGACGCCCGGCAGCGCGAGCGCGAATGCATCGACGGCGTCGAAGTTCATCGGCATCGTGTCGTCTACAGAAGTCTACGCTGGCCCCACGACGATGCGATAGCGTCGCCTGCGTGACCCGCCGCGCGCGTCTGCTCGTCGTCGTCGCGCTGGGCTCGTGCAGACCGGAGCGCGGCGAGCCGATCGTGCCCGACGTCACCATAGCGAGCGACGAGGCCAGGGCGGGCGACGAGGCCGGGGCGGGCGACGAGGCCGGGGCGAGCGGCGGCAACGGCCGGACGGCATCGGAGGTCGCGACCTCGCCCTACGACAGCGCGCTCGCCGAGATGGTCGCGCAGTGCACTCCGGTGATCGAGGCAGGCGGCGCGGAGGGGCCTGCGCGCGTGCACGAGCGACGCATCGATCTGGATCGCGATGGCGACGATGAAGCGATCTTCAACGTGAGCTGTGGCGACGTCTCGCAGTGGAAGTTGCTCGCGGAGCAGGACGGTGAGGCCGTCGTGTTGCTCGAGCGCATCGCGACGGAGACGGAGTTCGACGTGCTCATCGGACCCGACGGCAGCGGTCTGCTCGTCGTCCAGCACGACTGCTGTTGCAGGTACGAGCTCGAGGTGCACACGCTGAAAGGCGACGCGCTCCGCCAGCTGTTCGCGTGGAGCAGCGGCTGCGGCCCGGGCTGCGACAGCGGCTACGAGGCGGAGGTCACCGCCGATCCCAACGGCAACCTCCGCGCGATCACGCTGCCGGGCGGATCGTGCGGCAGCGAGGGCGTCGAGCAGGTCGACCTGCGCACGTGGACGGTCGCGCCGGGTGGATCGATTTCCCCGCCGTAGACACCCCACCGGGCATGGGCGTCACCCGTGTGCTCTTCACCTGGCTGGCCGCGGCTTCGGTCGCGGCCTGCGCGACCGCAAAGCCGACGGAGACCCAAGAGGAGCAGTACCGCCGGGAGTGCGACGCCGGGAACACGACCTCGTGCGAGAGCCTCGTGGTCGTCTACCTCGACGCGCAGCAGCTCGAGCGCGCGCGGCCGGTGGCGCGCGACATCTGTCGGCAAGGCTCCTGTGGCCTCTTCCACGCCTATTTCTCCGTCGATGCGACCGACGAAGACCTCGCGCGCGAAGTGTGCGCCGCCGACACGAGTTGCTACGAAGCACGCCTCGCCCAGTTCGTCAGCTGGCGGGCCAGGAGCGAGCGGGAGGCAGCGTGGGAGCCGTTCCTCGCCGAGGCCACGCCGCTCTGCGAGGCTTCGGTCACGAGCTCGGAGCCCGACTGCAACGGACGCATGTACTACGCGAACTACGCGAAGTATGCCGCGGCTTGCCAACGGCGAACCGAGAGCCTGGCCGCGGCGCGCCAGCAGCTCTTTCGGGACGTCGCGAAGCTCCCCCACTTCCGTGGCGAGAGCGAGGTGCTGCAAGAGAGCGGCGACTCCGAGAAGCTCCCCAGCTTCGCGCAACGCCTGGACGGCGCCTATGCCTGTCGGCCGGCCATGGAGCTCAGCGCAATGCCGCCACCGACGGTCGCCACTGCAGATCACGTGAAGAGCCTCCGCATGACGTGCAAGGCGCGCGCCAGCGACCGCGTCAGCGACCGCGACCGCGACCGCGACTGCCTGCGACTCGAGCTGTACGACCGCACCAAGCTCGATCCGCGCGCACCGATGACGCCCGAAGAGACCGCACAGCTCGAGGCCCGCTACCAGGAGCTCTATGCGGCGCGCGATCAGGAGCTCGCCGCGAGTCAGGCGGCCAGCAACTCGGAATACCAGCGCCGCATGGCGGAGTGTCTCGCCCGCGCGAAAGCGAAGGCGGACGCCTGGCAAGCGCGCATCGACGCACTCAAGCCCCACAAGCGCAAGTCGCTGAACGGTGTGCGCGTCGATCCCGAAGATCCCGAGTCACCGATCGCGAAGGTGACGGTCCGCTCGGGGATGACCGAGGGCGGCGATCGGCTGGTCGTCCTCGATCAACACGACCAGGTGCAGTACTCGACCACCGGCGCGAAGTTCTATCGCTCGGTCGACGTCTCGCCCTCGTCGTACGACCTACTGAAGCTGTACGAGGAGCGGTGCACGCGCGCCCCGCAACGATGAACGGTCGTCGACGGATCAAGCTCGAGGGCCGGCCATGATCTTCGCTTCGCACGACGAGGCGGCGGCGCGCGCCGCCTCGATCGTCGACTTCGACGCGTCGTCGAGCGCGGCCTCGTTCGGCCGCGCGCGTCACCCGATGGCCCTCGCGAATTTCCCCAGACGGGAAGCTCGAGCCCTCCGCGCTCGCACGACCGGCTCGAGTTTCCCGGACGCGGAAAGTGGCAGCGTCCGAGCGGATCGCGCCGGACTCGGCGCGGCGGTTCTTCCGCGGGACGGAACGTGGAAGCACCCGAGGGTCTCGGAGCTCGCCAGTTTCCCGCCCGGGGAAACTCGGCTGCCCGCACGACCCGCGTTTCGTGCCGCGCGGAGACGCCCCGAGTGAACGTGTTCAGCGCACGTCGCCGTGCTCTGCGCACCTTGGAGCGTGGGCGTGGGGCTCGGTCCCAGGAGCGACTTGCCGACGACCAACGAGATCCACGACCCATCGAGCGCGCAGCGCGTCGAGTATCGCTACCGATTGGAAGGTCTGATCGCGGTGAACCGGGTCGTGGTCGAGTGGGTCGACGGGGGCTGGTGCGCGCGCGTGCTGGTCGTCGACGACCGCACGCCGCTCCACTCGTCGGAGGCGCACGCGAGCTTCGACGACGCGGTGTCGGCCGCCGAGACGTACATCCGCGCGCGCTATCCCGACGCCACGGTCACGCGCGAGACGCACTGACCGGCGCCGAGCCGCACGGCCAGCTCGATGCAGCGGCGGCGTCGCTGCATCGACGCTAGCAGTGACTGCGCGTCAGCCGACCGGGGAGAGCGTGCAGTCGGTGCGGCAGCTGCTGCCCTCCACGCCGTTGTTGTCGCCGGCGTCGCACTCCTCTTCGTCGCCGTCGCGCACACCATCGCCGCAGTACGGCCCGAGCGTGCAGTCGGCGTTGCAGCCGTCGTAGCTGCCCACGTTCAGCTCGCCGAGGTCGCACTCCTCGTGCTCGGGATCGACGATCGCGTCGCCGCAGTAGGGGCCGATGCCGAGGCAGTCGGCGTTGCACATGCCGAATCCGCCGGTGTTGTTCTCGGTGCCGTCGTCGCACACCTCGAACGGCGTGACGACGCCGTCGCCGCAGACCCAGTCGCACTCCGAAGTCTGCGTCACGAACCCGGACAGCGTGAGTCGGAAGTTCGATTGCGTGGTGTGGCGCTCGGCGTGGAACACCGCGAGCTCGTAGACCTTGCCGACCTCGAGTCGGTCGACGCACGACTGCACGATCGCGCGCTGCGAAGGATCGGGCTCCGCGGTGGGATCACCCAGGTTCATCGTCGCGTCGACCGCCCCGTGCAGACCGCCGATGTCGAGGCACAGGTGGCCGTCGACGAACACCCAGACGTCGTCGTCGCCGCGGAAGGCGAGCTCTTCGTCGCCAGCGAACTCGAACCAGTAGCGGATCTCGGAGGTGAAGTTGAAGTTGTGGCCCTCGTACAGCAGCTCGGGGTCGGTCGAGAGCGGGTCGGCGTAGCCGCGCGTGTCGATCGGGAAGAACGCGTTCGAGTCGAACTCGTACCCGCCCGCCGCGATGCTCGGCAGATCCAGCCAGTCGACGATGGCGAGGTTCGTGCCGGGCGTGTCCCGGTACCACTGATAGAAGGAGTCCGCGCTGTGATAGGACGCGGCGTTGGGCACGAAGGTGGGATCTGCCACGGGCCGACGATCAGCGGCCAGGTCGACCTCCACCATGCCGAACGTGATCCCCGAGCCGCTGCCGTTGTTGAAATCGATGTGGCGGGGATCGGCAGGATGGTTCCACCCGCGGACGTCGCGGAACAGGATCGGCAGCCGCAACGGATCGGGCAGCGCGACGTCCTCGAGCGTGCACTCGAAGCCCGCCTCGACCTCGCAGGAGGACGAGCAACCGTCGCCGCTGAAGTTGTTACCGTCGTCGCAGTCCTCCGTGGTGCCCGGCAGGATGATCCCGTCGCCGCAGATCGCGTCGCACTCACCACCCGCACAGCTGGGCTCGTTGGCACAGACCGGACTGCAGCCGTCGTAGGGAAGGAGGTTGCCGTCGTCGCAGAGCTCCAGGCCCTGGGCGTCGCCGTCACCGCAGACCGTCGGCACGCAGGCCGCACCCGGGTCCGGACAGTAGAAGCCCGGCTCGAGCTTACAGGTGTCGTTGCAGCCGTCGCCGACATCGACGTTGCCGTCGTCGCAGACCTCGAAGCCGGCCACCATGCCGTCGCCGCACGCCGCGGCCTGGCACTTCGTCCCCGGCAGCAGACACGCGTAGCCCTCCTCGAGAGCACACGCGGCATCGCAGCCATCGCCGGCCTCGACGTTGCCGTCGTCGCAGAGCTCGGGCGACTCGACCTTCTTGTCGCCGCACACGATCGCGACGCACGGTGCATCCGGCACGGGGCAGCGGAACAGGTCTTCGACCGTGCAGCTCGCGTCGCATCCGTCGCCCGCCGCGACGTTGCCGTCGTCGCAGGCCTCGGTCACGCCGCGCTCACCGTCGCCACAGACGTCTTCGTCGTCGCCGCCGCTGTCGCTGCTGGTGTCGCCCGTCGAGGTGCTCGTCTCGCTGCCGGTCGACGTCTCGTCGTGGCCGCGCGTGAGCCCGATGCCGCCCGACTCACCGCTGTCCGAGCTGGGGCTGTCCGACGTGCACGCCGCGGACGCGACGGCCGCGGTCAGGAGCATCCCAACTCCACTGAAATTTCTGTTCATGTAACTTACAGTTTGTACATTCATTGTAACCAGAGACGGCAACTTGGCCGTCTTGCTGGGGATTCGCGTTCCAGCGGCCGCTACGGCGTTCCGTCGCCAGAAATGCGCATGATCCGCCGGGCCGGGACGGCTCCGATCTCGCCGCCTCGAATGCCGCATCATGCCGACGAACCCGTCGCACGGCCCCATGTCCAGCGAGCGCATCCGCATCGGTCGCTTCGTGGTGCTCGCCGAGCTCACGGCCGATCCCACGGGCACCGTCTTCGCCGCGTACGACCCGCAGCTCGATCGCAAGGTCGCGGTGAAGGTGCTCGGCGCGAGCACCGATGCGACCGATCGCGAAGCCCGGGCGCTCGCGCGGCTCCGTCATCCCAACGTCGTCGCGGTGCACGAGGTCGGCACGCATCGCGGCGCGCGCTTCATCGCGATGGATCTCGTCGATGGCGTTCCGCTGCGTGCATGGCTGCAGTCGCAGCGCAGCTCCGGACCGATCCTCGACCTGCTGTTGCAGACCTGCAGCGCGCTCGCGGCGGCACACGCCGTCGGCATCGTGCATCGCAGCTTCGACGCGGACGCAGTGTTGGTGGAGCACGGTCGGGCGCGCGTCGTCGGCTTCGCGACGACCGTGCACGACGCTTCTACGGACGAGGCCGGCGACCAGCTCGCGTTCTGCACGACCATGCAGGAAGCGCTCGACGGCATGCGCGTGCCGGGCGGGCTCCGACGTGCGGTGATGCGTGGGCTCGCCGCGGATCCGGCGCAGCGCTGGCCCGGCATGGCCGAGCTCCTCCACGAGCTCACGCGACGACGACGACGACGACCGCTGGCGATCTTGGTCACCGCGGCCGCGCTGGTCGGCACCTCCGCCGGCGCGCTGGCCGTGTCGGCGTCGCATCGGGACGAAGACCGCTGCGCACCGAAGGCGACGCGGCTCGACGCGATCTGGAACGACACGATCGCCGCGGAGATCGGCGACGCGTTCGCGGCGTCGGACCTCGCATACGCCTCCGACACGTGGACGCGCGCCCACGACGTGATTGCGCGCTGGGCCGAATCGTGGACGCAGCAGCACCGCGAGGCGTGGGTCGCCACGTACGAGCACGGCCGGCAGTCCGAGGCGATGTTCGACGCCCGCATGCAGTGCCTCGATCACCGCCTCGACGAGCTCGCGTCACTCGCCGACATGCTCGCGCACCCCGACACTGCGGTGGTGTCGCATGCGGTCGAAGCCACGACGTCGCTCGGAACGCTCGACGAGTGTGCGGATGTCGAGGCGCTCGCGCTCAGGCAGACCGAGACCACCACGCCGCCGGCCCTGTTCGCCGAGCTCGCGCGCATCGAGGCGAGTCGTCACGTCGGTCGATATGCGGACGTGCTCCCCGACGCCCGCGCGCTGGCGGCCGCCGCCGACCGCGAGGGCTTCGGGGATCTCGCCCCCGCCGCGCACCTCGCCTGCGCCCGGTTGGCGACGCGTACCGGTGAGCTCGACGCCGCTCTCGCGTCGGCTCGCACCGCGATCGCGCGCGCCGACGTGATCGGCGACGACGGCCGACGTGCCGAGGCGGAGCTGCTGCTGATCAACCTGCTCGCCCAACGACACCACGTCGAGCTCGCGCTCGAGTGGGTTCCGATCGTTCGCGGCACGCTCGCGCGGCTCGGCGAGCCGCTCGAGCTCCGGGCCCGGCTGGCGGGTGACGAGGGCTACGCGCTCGACGCGGCCGGTCGTTTCGCCGAAGCGCTCGCGCGTCGCCGGGAGGCGCTCGAGCTCCGCGAAGAGCTCGGCGACGAGCTGGACCCCGCGCTCGCGGCTGCGCACTCGGACCTCGCGATGACGTTGCTGAGAACCGGCGCGCGCGACGAAGCCCGCGATCATCTCGTGCTCGCCCTCGAGCTCCGTACCCGTGCGCTCGGCGAGCTCCACCCCGACGTCGCGGATGCGCACGCCGACCTCGGCGGCCTGCTGACGATCACGGGCGACACGAACGGGGCGGTGCACGAGCTGCAGCTCGCGATCGACGTGGCCACGGTGGCGCTCGGACCAGACGCGCCCTTCCTCGGGCGCACGTTCATCAACCTCGGCAACGCAGTGGCCACCGGCCGAGAGCCGGAACGAGCCGCGCCACACTACGAGCGGGGGATCGCGATCCTCGAGCGCGCGCGCGGTCCCGACGATGCCGAGGTCGGCATCGCGCTCGGCAACTACGGGCAGCTGCTGGCCACGATGGCGATGCCCGGGCCGCCGCGGGCGATCGAGGTGCTGTCGCGCGCGCGATCGATCGTGGCGACGTCGCTCGGGCCCGAGCACCCCGACCTCTGCTACATCGACAACCACCTCGTGATGGCCCACCTCGCCGCGGGGCAGCTCGACGCGGCTGCCAGCGCGGCCGACTCGGCCGTACGCATCGCGACCGCGACCCACGGACATTCGCACTCGATGGTCGCGCAGAGCCTGATGCACCGGGGAGACGTGGAGGCTGCGCGCCACGACGTGCGCGCTGCGGTGCGCACGTACGAGGAAGCGCTGGCGATCCACGCGACCATCGAATCGCGGGCGGCCGAGCTCGCGCAGATCCGCTTCCAGCTCGCGAAGGCCACCGCGGAGTCCGGGCAGGTGCAGCGCGCCGTGTCGCTCGCGCGCGTGGCCCGGGAGGAATTCCTCGCCGACGCGCCGGAGCTCGTCGAGTACGTGCGCGAGGTCGATGCGTGGCTGGCCGCACACGAGTGAGACGCCGCGGCGCTCGCTCGCGCGCGACGAGCTTCACGTCCGCGCGCTGCGTCGACGCAGCACGCCGAGCAGCACGAGCAGCGGCATCGCGTGCAGGTCGCCGCCGTCCGTCGTGCAGCCGCAGCCCTCCGCCTCCGCACCGGGCGCTGCGCCCGTGTCGTCTGCGTCGGGTTCCGTGTCCTCCTCGCTCCACGGCGAGCAGCTCGCGGCCGACCACGCCTGCAAGTCCTCATCGACCTCGACGCCGCAGCGATACGGCTCGCCCTCGCACATCGCCGCGAGCACGGTCGCAGCGTCGGGCGCGTCGACGACCTCGACCGCGACCTCGCCCGGCACCTCGATCTCGCCGGGCAACAACATCGACTCGCCGGACGCGAGATCGACCAGCTCGATGCGCGCAGTGAACGGCGCGTCGTACTCGAAGTAGAGCGGACGACCGATGACTTCCTTGGTGAGCTCCGCGTCGCCGTCGAGCACGCGCGCGATCCACAGGCCCGGATACTCCTCGTCCGACACGAGCAGGTCGAGCCGTGCGTCGCCGGGGGTCAGCGGCTCGGGCAGCACGCAGTAGCCCTGCGCCCAGCTCACCTCGTCGGCGCGCGCGCTGTACTCGACCGCCGGTGCCTGCGGCATCGCACCGTCGCAGCACACCAGCTCGGTCAGCTCGATCACGCCGACGAGCGGTCCGGGCTCGGGCGGCACGAATGGCTCCGCAGGATCTGCGACGACCTCGACCGTGCTCGTCGGCATCGGGTTCCTGCCGTCGCAGTTGTTGACCGCGTTGTCGAGCACCACGCGCACTTCGAGCGTGCCGATGCGATCGAGCGGCGCATCGGGACGCCACAGGAGCTCCGGATAGCCGGCGTCCTCGCCCAGATACACGATCTCGAACGCGCCTCCGACCTCCGTCCCGTCCTCCCAGCGCACGACGATGTCGTCGATGCGCTCGACGAGGGCCTCGACCGGCACACCCCAGTCCGGACGACCGAGCAGCGCGCCCGACTGCGGAATCCGCTCTTGCCACCCGAAGCTGCAGGTCGGCTCGGGCTCCGGCGATTCCGCCCGCGCCTCCGTGGTCGTCACGAGCGTCGCGAGCATCGCGCCTACCACCAGAGCCGAGCGTCCAGCCAAGTCCAACAGGCCCACGATGGCGAGTCTACACGCAGCGCGCCGCGACGCCACCACTGGCTCACCGTGCGGGTCGATCCGCGATCGCGGCTTCGAGCCGCTCGAGCCTCGCACGGAGCTCGTCGTTCTCCGCCTGCAGTGCCTGCACCGACGCGTGCAACGCTTGCACCGAGGCGAGCGCGACACCGTCGGCGTCGACCTGGAAGATCGCCTTGTCGGTCGCACCCACGTCGAAGGCCGCCTTGAAGTCCTGCGCCATCGGTCCGATGTGCCGCACGGAAGCACCCTCGGCCTTGTAGCTCCACGTCGTGATCGGCAGCGCCGCGACCTTGGCGAGCACGGCGGCGGTATCCACCGTTGCGAAGTGCTCCTTCGCGTTGCGATCACTGATGGGACAGATCCCGGCGGTGCAGTACTCGGCGCCCGGCGGGATCGGGTTGCCGGCGCAACAGTCCAGCCCGGGGCAGCACTGCACGCCGTTCGCACAGCTCTCCGTGTCTTCGGAGCACACCATCCCCGACTCGCTGCTGCTCCCGCTGCTCGAGCCTCCCGACGAGCTGCTCTCGGCGCCCGACGAGCTGCTCTCCGTCGTGGTGGTCGCCGTCGCGTCGGTACTGCTGCCGCTGCTCGTCTCCCCCACGGTGCTGGTCGCGGTCGTGCTCGTGGTGTCGGTCGTGCTCGCAGTCTGCGATGCCGACGAGCTCTCGTTGCCGGTGCTCTCGGTGGTGCTCGTCGTCGAGCTCGCGCTCTCGGTCTGCGCGCCGGTCTCGTCGCCCGCGCTGTCGCCACAGCCCCCGGCGAGCAGTAGCGCGAGCATCCCAGCACCCACCATCGATCGAAGGTCGTCGTTCATGTGATCCTCGTGGTCAGTCAGGCAAACCGCGCGGGCACTCGCCCGTGCGCCAATCACTCTCCATGGTTGTCCCTGGCGCCGACCTTCGTCGGTGCTCCCGATCGGCTTCCAGGTGCCGCCTCACGGAGTCACGTCGACCTCGGCCCAGAGCGCGCCACGCAGATCGCCGGCCGCGTATCCCGTGGCCGCATCGTCGGGATAACGTTCCTCGAGCAGCGCGGACACCCGCGGCGCGAGCGTCTCGCCGGGGCCGTGGCAGGTCAGGCACGCACCGTCGACGACGATGGGCGCGAGGAAGCGCGCCACCTTCCCGTCCGGCGTGTCATCGATGCGCGTGAAACCCTTCACGCCTGCCGCCGAGCGCTCCCCTTGCTCGTCGAGCCACGACTTCACCCACGCGGGTGGAAGGTTGGCCCGGTTGCGCAGTCGCAGCGAGCTCCGGCCGACCCTGGCGCCGCTCTGCTCCGCGACCTCGCGCGCGATGGTCTGCGCTCGCGTGGAGCACACGTCCAGCGCGGCCGCGGGCTCACCGTTCGCCAGCGCCTGCATGAGCTCGTGCCGCAACGTGCTGCCCAGCTCCTTGGCCGCGCGCTCGGCTTTCTGTTCCGCGCCCGTCTCGTCCGGTGCACTCCGCTGCGCGGGCGCGGCCGGCGGATCGGCGCACGCGCACACGAGAGCGACGACCACGGGCACGGCGAGTCGCATCGCACCAAGGTAGCGCCCCCACGACCGACGGCCAACCACAGCGCGGGCGCAGTTTCTGCAGCTCGCGCGGCTCGCTCCGCGGCCCCTCAGTCGCAGCCGATCTGCGCGTCGTCGATCGCCAGATCGTCGAACCAACCCTCGTTCGGAGTGCTCGGGTTCTGGTAGTCGATCCAGCCGACGATGATCGATGCGAAGCCGTCGATGTGCGCGCCCTGGTTGCCGCTGAACGCGATGTCGGTCACCTCGACGCCGTCGTAGAAGAAGCGGAAGCTCTGGGTGTCGCCCTCGACGTACCACTCGGCGCAGTGCCACTCGTCGTCGTAGCTGTAGTCGTACGACGATCCCGCGCAGCACGAGTCGTCCGGTACGTTGAACAGGAACTGGTGGGTACCCTGCGGATCGACCACCGTGTCGACCACGCGCGACTCGTTGCCGTTGCTGCCCTCGGGCCGACCGAACGCGACGAACGTGTTGTGCACATACATCCCGTCGAGCGCGACCGGGGTCTTCACCTTGTAGAAGATGCGCCCCCAGTGGTTCGTGACCGCGTCGCCGAGCACGTCGAGATCGTGCTCGATGCGATACTGCCCGTTGGTTCCGACCGCGCTCGCGAGTGACTGCGCGCCGCCGTGCGCCTGTGCGCTCGACAACACGGCCCGCGAGCCGCCCTGGTCCCACCCGGCATGCTCGGCCCACCCCGGCGGCACCTCTCCGGGATTGCCCAGCTCGAAGTCCTCGCAGAAGAGGTAGTCCGCGCAGCTCCGCTCGCCGTTGCCCGTGCTACCGCCGCTGCTGCTGGTCTCGTCGCCGCCGGAGGATCCCTCGGGCGGCGACGAGTCGCCGTCGCTCGGCCCGCCGTCGTCGGAGCTGCTCGGCGTTCCATCGCCGACGCTCGCGCTCGTCGTGGTGCTCGTCAGCGTGGTACCACCCGACGATTCGCTGCCCGCGGACGAGTCGCTCGCGCCCTCGTTCGCGCATGCAGCCGTGGCCAGACCGACGATCATCGAGAAGAAGCGGTGGTTCATGGGGCGACCTCGAGAGGCGCACCAGTTTCGCACGGCATCTCGCTCGGGTGAACACGCGCCAGTGCTACCGCACGCGGTCGTCGTGAGGACCAGCCAGCTGACGACTTCGTCGCTCGCCTCCACGCACGCGTCGATCGTTGCCCCTCGCGGCGGGTCCTCCGACGACCCGGCGGCGCACGCTCGTTTGCTTCCTTCCCACAACGGCGCAGGGTGGAGGAAATGGGCGACAAATCTCCGAAGGCCAAGGCGAAGAGCAAGCAGCAGGGCAAAGACCAGAAGAAGCAGGCGCAGCTCGCCCACGACGAGAAGCAAGCGCCCCCACCGCCGAGCATCATCAAGCCGAAGTGATCGAGCCGCGCGAGGCGGCGCGCGGTCGTCAACCGACGTTCCAGCACGCTGGCTGTGCGGCATCGAGCTCGGCGGCATCGTCCGGATCGAGGCACCTACCGTCGCCGTCGCCCACGCAGACGTCGGTGACGCAGACCTGCGGGGCTTCGCACGGCGTGCCGACGAAGCCACCGCAGTTGGGCGCATCCGACAACGCACAGAAGCCGGCGCCGTCGCAGCACAGCGACAATCTGCAGGTGTAGCCGTCGGGGCACTGCGGATCTGCAGTGCAGGCGATGATGGCAGCGCCGCCCGTGGTCGCGCCGGTGTCGGTCTCCGCGGCGCCCGTCGATTCCGTCGTCGGAGCGGTGCCCGTGCTGCTCTCGGACGCCCCGGTGTCGGCGGTCGCCGACGTGCCGACCGACGTCGAGGCGCCCGTCGACTCCGAGCTCGACGCGCTCGTGCTCGATGCACTCGTGCTCGATGCGCTCGTGCTCGATGCGCTCGTGCTGGTCGTGGTGGCTCCGCCCGTGTCGGTGTCGTCGTCTCCGCCACAGCTCGCGAGCGCGAGCACGACGCTCCACAGTGATCGATGCAGGCCCAGTCGTGAAAGCGTCATGGCCCAGCTTCGCGCGCGATGACGTCGCCGGCAATGCCAAAGGCCACGAATCGACCTCGGTCGACGCGCGCCCGTCCGGCCGTGAACCGCTGCCCTCCGTCGGCATCTTCCGCGTCACGCGAACGCGTAGTCGCTGGAGGCAGCGGCGAGAAGGCACTCGATGGCACACGAAGCAAATCACCCCGCTCGCAACCCGCATCACCCTTGGCGTGCGCTCTGCCTCGGGATCACGATCACGATGTCCGCCGCGATCGCAGCATGTGTCGGCGGGATCGACGACGACGACGACGACGATCCGGAATTCCGCGACGGCTGCGACGGCGCCGAGGAGTACATCGACGAGAACGGCGAAGAGGTGATCTGCGTCTACACGGAGGAGCCGGGCAGTGGCGGCGGGGGCGATCCGTGCTGGGACTATCCGTGGCTCTGCTATCCGCCCGGGGACGACGATGGTGGTGAGGTCGGCGGTGAGGCCGGTGGCGGCGAAGTCGGCGGAGGCGACGGCGGCGAGCCGCCCGAGGGGTGCACGCCCGCGGGCAACGACTGCACGACCGCGGAGCGCTGCTGCGGCAGCAACGTGTGCGCATACGGTGGCGAGCGCGAGAACACATGGTGTCAACCGCTCGAGTCCTCCGCGTGGGCGGGCTCGTGCGTCGAAGCCCGCGCCGGTGCGGCCGTCTACCGCAACGGTGCCGTGTGCCGCCACATCAACGGCCAGGAGTTCAACTCGACGTGCTTCAGCGTCGAGCAGCAATCCTGTGTCATCGGGTACAACGGCGACTGCGGAAGCGGCACCTATACGATCCGCATCCGCGACCTCGCGCAGGCGGACCCCGGAACCTGCAGGGGCTAGCTCCAGCGGTGAACCGCAGGCGCCGACCGGCACCTTCCGTTCCACATGGACCAGGCAGCAACACCCCCCGCTCCCCACCCTCGACCTCGGCGCGCGCTCGCCGTAGGGATGACCATCGCGATGTCGGCAGCGATCGCGGCGTGTGTGAGCGGGATCGACAACGAGGACGACGACGATCACGATGCCGAGTTCCGCGATGGCTGCGACGGCGTCGAGGAGTACATCGACGAGAACGGCGAAGAGGTGATCTGCGTCTACACCGACGAGCCGGGTGACAACGGCGGCGGCGGTGATCCGTGCTGGGAGTATCCGTGGCTCTGCTATCCCGGCGGAGACGAGGGCGGCGGCGAAGCGGGTGGCGACGGCGGTGGTGAAGCCGGCGGCGGTGATGGTGGTGGCGACGGAGGCGATGGCGCCGGCAGCTGCTACACGAAGTCGTTCGCGCCCGTGCGCACCGGCACCGCACCGTCCCAGCAGAAGGCGAGGATCAAGGCGATCGAGGCCTCGCGCGCGAAGGCCCGCGAGGACTGCCGCAACGACTGGTACTACGTCGGTTGGCTGGGCGCGTACTGCGATACCGGCGTGCCCGACAACGACGAGTGGTCGAACGGCAACTCGTGGGTCTACGGCTGCGAGCAAGAGAACTTCCAGTGGACGTGCACCGCCCACTCCACGGTGTTCTGCACCGACTACACGTACCACGGCTGGTGATCGCGGCATGCTCTCGCCGCGTCTGCTCGCGTGCGCTGCGGTGACGATCCCGGCGCTCGTCGTCGTCCCGCTGGGCGGCGTCGAGGCCGGGTTCCAGTCCGCGCTGAAGCTCGCTGCGCTCTGCGTCGTGGCCGGCCTCTTCGCGATCGCGGCCGGTCGGGGCCGCGATCTCACGCTCGACGAGGCGCTGCTCGCCACGTACGCAGCACTCGCCGTCGTCTCCACAGCGCTCGCTTCGCGACTCGCCGACGGTGCCGCCGTGATCGGCTGCGCCGTCGGCCTGTTCACGATCGTGCGAGCCACGCGCGTGTGCCTGCACGGACGCTGGGAGCTCGTCGAGGACGCGATCGCATGCGCGGCCGTCGGGACCGCCGGCATCGCGCTGCTCGAGCTCTTCGGCGCGCACCTGCCCTGGACCGAGCTGCGACGCCCGGAGAGCACGCTCGGCAACCGCAATCAGCTCGCCGGCTACCTGACGATCCTGCTACCGGTGCTGCTCGGCGCCGTGCTGCGACGGCGCCGGTTCGCGATGCCCGTCGTGCTGCTCACCGTCACCGTCGTCGTCGTCACGCACTGCCGCAGCGCGTACCTTGCCGGTGCGGTGGCGTGCGCGAGCAGCCTCGGCGTCTACGCGCTCCACCGCCGACGAGGCGGCGAGGCGATCGATCGCCGGCTCGCCTGCATCGCGCTCGGGATCGTCGGGCTCGGGATCGTGCTCGGCGCGATGCCCTGGCCCGGCGTGACCTTCGGCCCGTCGGTGCTGGATTCCGCGAGCCGGTTGTTCGAGCACGAGACGGGCTCGGGGCACGCGCGCATCCTGCAGCACGAGCTCGGCTCGGCCGCGCTCGGCCATGCGCCCGCGAAGTGGGTGCTGGGTTTCGGCGCGGGCAGCTGGGAGAACGCGACAGGGGCGGTGGCGCACGAGATCGGCGGACATGCGCCCAAGGTGACGAGCGGCGCGCTGCCCAACTCGGATCTGCTGCGGATCCTGGTCGAGCAAGGGCTCGCCGGGCTCGCAGTGCTCGGCGCGCTCGCGCTACTGCTCGTGCGGCGACTGATCACCGCGCGCACCGACGACGTCGTGCCACGCACGGCCCTGCTCGCGAGCCTCGTCGCCGCGCTCGTGCTCGCGGCGTTCGATCCCCAGCTCGTCCGTCCCGAACGCATCGCGCTGCTGGGCGTGCTCGTGGGCGCCGGCATCGGGCCCGCCTCGCCGCGCGTGGCGATCGTCGCGCGGGGGTCCGTCCCGTGGCTGGGGATCGTCGTCGTGACGACCGTGCTCGCGCTCTTGCGGCTGGCCTCGTACGCGGCCTCCAGTCGCATCGGAGCGGACGCGTCCCCCGAGGGCGTGCAACGCTGGGAAGCGCGACAAGCCCTCGCCGCGCAGCTCTTCCCGCGGTCGTCGCTCGACGAGCGCCGCGCGCTGTCGCTGGCGCTCACGGATCGTTGCGATGCCGCCGATGTCGCGCTCGATCGCTTCGTCGCCTCGCATCCGCACTACTGGGGCGCGCGCATCGAGGTCGCGCAGTGCTTCGCGCGAGCGGGGCGACAGGACGACGCGCGCCGGGCGTGGAGCGGAGCACTGCGCGTCGAGCCCCACGTTCGCGAGCTACTGACCGCCCGTGAACGAATCGACGGCGGGCGCGCGCACGAGTGACGCGGCCCACGGGGCCGCCCCATTCGGACGCTGGATCCGTCGCCGTGGGCAATCGATGGGCGCGCGCCGGTTCTCTACCGCCGCCGGAGCGACGACCCATGCCCATCCCCACCCGAATCGCCGGAGTCCTGTCCCCGTCCCCACGTCGGCCCGCCCGCATCGCCCCCGCGTCTTCGCTGGCCCTGCTGCTCACGGCGTGCTCGCTCGGCGAGCTCGGCATCACCGGGCCGGCCGGCACGATCGGTGGCGGCGAGTCTTCGACCGGTGAAATCGACGAGCCCGGGACCACGGGCGCGGCGAGTTCGGGCGAGACGAGCGATCCCGGCGGAACCACCGTGGCGCCCGGCAGCGACGGCCCGCCGGGCGACACGACGGCCGCGACGAGCGACGCGAGCAGCGGCGGCACGGACGTGCCGGATCCCGGCACCGTCTACCTCGAGCGCGACTACGAGGAAGAGCTCCCCGACGAAGTGTACTGCGACGACGTCGGCGCGCTGACCTACGTGCCCGGCGGTGGCTTCGCGGGCGGCAACGCGTGGCAGCTGCAGCTGTTCGGCGACACCATCAACGAGGATCACTGCGGCTGGACGACCACCGCCCTGCCGGCGCTCGCCGACGGTGGCACGCGCACGCTCTACGTGGGCCATCTGCTGTACGTGAGCAGCGGCATGGCCCAACGCATGGAGCTCGATCACGTCGGCGGCAAGATGCTCGACGTCCACATGCTGTACCAGGCCATCGAGCCCCGCGAGTCCCGGCAGACGGCGATCTGGTCGTACCGCCTGTCGGACATCGGTGTGGATCCGGAGTACGCCGACACTGCGGCAGCCGGCGTGTTGCCCACGTTGGTCAAGGGCGGTGCCGGCAGCAAGTTCGTGCGGCAGCTGACCCCGCAGCCGTTCGATCTGCGCGACTACACCGATCAGTGGATCTGGACGCTGTACGCGTTCGATGCCGACGAGCGCTACACGGCGATGTGGGTCGCGACCGCCGACGGCGTGTTCACCGGCGCGTACGAAGAGCCGCTGATGTGGCGCAGCGCCGACGACCCCGCGGACTGGCACCACCTCTACGGCGACGAGGAGCCCTACGTCTACGACAGCGACGGTTGGCAGGATCCCGGGATCATCTGGGGCTACTGGGACGACCTCGCCGGCAAGCCGTTCAGCGACGACGACTTCGTGCGCGTCGATCACCTCGTCATCAGCTCGGGCTGGATCCCTTCGCCGATCTGATGCGCGTGCGCATCACTGCGCGGTGGCGGTGCGCGTGTTCGTCCGCGCGCGCAGCCACGCGTCGATCTCGGTGCGCATGACGTCCGCGGCGGGCCCGAGCGCCGCGAAGCCGTCGCGCGCCTTCGCAGCTTCGGCGAGCGCGCGCGCGGGGTCGGCCTTGGTGGCCCACAGCGCCTTCGCGAGCCCGAACCTCGCGCTCGGCTCGGCCTCCTGTTCGCCCGCGTGCGCGTCGAAGATCGCCACCGCGCGCTCGAACCGGCGCTGGGCCTCGGCGTAGTCGCCCCGCTCCAACGCGAGGTGCCCGAGCCCCGCGTGGCTGCGCGCGACGTCGGGGTGATCGGGCCCGAAGGCCTTCTCGCGGATCGCCAGCGCCCGCTCGTGCATCCGCTTGGCTTCCTCCGGCTGGCCCAGCTCGCGGTGCACGTTGGCGATGTTGTAGATGCTGATCGCGACGTCGGGATGCTCGGGCCCGAGCGCCTTCTCGTCGATCACCAGCGCGCGCTCGTAGAACGGCAGCGACTCGCGCCACTCGCCGCGCTGGGTGTGCAAGGTAGCGAGTCCGGTGAGGCTCAGCGCCAGCTCGGGGTGCGCGGGACCGATCGCGCTCCAGATCGCGTTCGCGCGCTCGAAGAGCCGCCGCGCCTCGTCGTACTCCTCGCGGGTCAGGTGCATGTACGCGACGTTGACGAGGTGCATCGCCACGCCCGGGTGGTCGGGGCCGAGCGCCTGCTCGTCGATCGCGAGTGCGCGCTCGAAGTGTCGCTGCGCCTCGGCGAGCTCACCTCGGGCGTAGTACACGTTGGCCAGTCCCGCGTGACCGGTCGACATCTTGGGGTGGTCGGCACCGAACGCGCGCTCGCAGATCTCGAGCGCGCGCTCGAAGTAGCGCTGGGCCTCGTCGTATTGCCCGCGGGCGATGTAGATGATGGCGAGGTTGTGCGCGAGCTCGGCTTCGGCGTCTGCGTTGCCCTTCGCCAGCACCTCGACGAGGTCGAGGTAGCGCTGCTGCGCCTCGTCGGGGCGACGGAGGCGGTGTCCGACGATGAACAGCAGCTTCGCGGCCGAGCGCCGCATCACCTCCGCGTCGAGCTGCGCCGTCGCCAGTGCCAGCGACCGCCGCAGCCCGGCTTCGGCGGCCTCGTACTCGCCGAGGGCCTCCTGCACCTCGCCCTCCTGGAACGCGAGCTCGACCTGCACCGGCGCGTACTCGACGTCGACGAGCAGCTGCGCGGCCTGATCGACCGCGCGCTTCGACGCCGCGAACCGCCCCGCTTCGCGCTCGGCCTTCGCCTCGGCGAGCCGCACGCGTGCCTCTTCCACGGCCGGGGCGTCCTCGGCCTCGGGTGGCTCCACGCTCTCCTGCAGCGCGCGCACGTCGGCGCAGCGGTCGAGGTCGCGCAGGTTCGCGGTCAACAGGTGCGCGTTCGCCATCACGCCCACGTCGGCGGTCGCCAAGGTCTGCGTGACCGCGCCCAGCTCGACGCTCGCGCGCGCGAGACACGACATGCGCAGGTCCATCACCTCGGGAGATTGCTCGCCGCGGATGGTGGTCGCGGTGCAGGCGTCCTCGTGCATCGTCGTCCACGCGGACGCGTACGCGTCGAGCTCGGCCTCGGCGCGCGCCCAGGCGCGCTGGGCGTACGGCACCTCGGTGGCCAGCATCGCGCTCTGCACCTCGGCACGTCGCGCGTCGTTCCACGCGTCGCCGAGCGCCAGCGCGGCGCCGCTGCAGCGTTCGGCGCGCTCCTGCTCCCACCGCAGCGCGGTCCAGCCCGCGACGCCGAGCACCACGACGCCGGCGCCGAGCGAGAGCCACGTGCGACGGGCTCGCGACGGATCGCGCTCGAGCGTCTCCAGCAGCGCCTGCATCGACGGCCAGCGATCGTGCGGTGACTTCGCGAGCCCGCGCTCCACTGCCGAGCGCAACCACGCCGGCACTGCAGGTGCGGACGACGGTGTACGCGGGGCGCCGCGCGTGACGTGCTGCCGGAGCTCGGCGAGCGTGCTGCCCTCGAACGGCCGCGCGCCGTAGAGCCCTTCCCACAGCGACACGCAGAACGAGAACTGGTCGGCATGCTCGTCGACCGTCGCGCTCGCGAACTGCTCGGGTGCCATGTAGGCCGGCGTGCCGACGATGGCGCCGGTGTTCGTGAGCGACGCGCCGGACTCGCTCGTCCCGCTCGTCTGGGTCGTGTCGAGATCCGTGCTGCTCCCGCGCCTCGCCAGCCCGAAGTCGAGCACCCGCGCGCGGCCGAGCGAGTGCGCCCCGTGCAGATCGTGGTCGACCATCACGTTCTCGGGCTTGAAGTCGCGGTGCACGAGCCCCACCGCGTGGGCAGCCACGAGCCCACGACCGGCCTGGCGCATCACCTCGAGCACGTCGCGCCAACCACGCGGCGCGGCGGCCCACCAGTCGCGCAGCGTCTCGCCCTCGATGAACTCCATCGCGACGAAGACCTGCTCGCGGTGCTCGCCGATCTCGTGCACGCCCACGACGTTCGGGTGCGAGAGCTTCGCCAGCGCCTGCGCCTCGCGCATGAGCCGGGTACGACCCTCGCTGCCCGTGCTGACGTCGGCGTGGAGCAGCTTCACGGCGACCTTGCGATCGAGCTCGGGATCGTAGGCCGCGTACACGACCCCCATGCCGCCGGCCCCGAGCTGGCGGAGCACGATGAACCGACCGATGCGCGCCTCCGTCGTCACCCCGAAGAGGCGCCGCTGGAGCACCGACCGCACGCGCTCGACCTCGACGTCGCGCGAGTCGGCACCGTGGGGCTCGCCGAGGCTCATGCCCGACGCATGCTAGCGCTGGTGCAGCGACCGTGCGGCCTGTTCGCGCAGTGCCGCGGCGAGGGCAGCGAGACTCGGGGAGTCGAGCGCCCACTGCTGCCAGAAGAGCGGCACGTCGAGCCAGCGTCCAGGCGCGAGATCGACCAGCCGCTTGCGCTTGATCCACGCCTCGACGAGCACGTCGGGGTTCACGCCCCAGCCCATGCTCGACAGCGACGCCTCCACGTAGGCGATCGGCGAGGGCACGAAGTGCACGGCTTGCAGCTCGGCGTTGCGATCGCCGAGCACCTGGCGGAGGAACTGCGCGGCGAGGAGGTCCGCGCGATTGAACATCAACGCGGGCGCGCGCCGCAGGGCCGCGGACGTGATGCCCTCGCCCAGCCAGCGCCGCACGAAGCGTGGGCTCGCCGCGGCGATGTAGCGCATGACCCCGAGCGGCTCGACGCGGCAGCCCTGGACCGGCCGTGCCTCCGACGTGACCGCGCCGAGCACCCGTCCGGACCGCAACCACTTGGTCGTCAGATCCTGATCGTCGAGCACGAGGTCGACCCGGGCTCCGGTCTCGTCGGCGAACCGCGCGAGCGCAGGGACCAGCCAGGTCGCGAGGCTGTCCGCGTTGACGGCGATGGCGACCGGCGCCGGCGCGTCCGCGCCGTGGTGGGCGAGCCGACGCAGCAGGTCCTTCTCGAGCAGCTCGACCTGCAGCGCGTGGCGATGGATCGCCTCGCCGATCGCGGTCGGCGTGCAACGCTTGCCCCGGACCACCACCACGCCACCGACGTGCTGCTCGAGCTGCTTGATGCGCTGCGAGATCGCCGAGGGCGTGACATGCAGGGCTCGCGCGGCGCCATGGAAGCTGCCTTGCCGGATCACCGCTGCGAGCGCGGCCAGCTGGTCGTAGCCGAGTTGCATTAGCCGTTCTTATCGATCGTTAGGAACTTTAGCTAGGCGGCGTGGGACGAGGCGCGCATGCTCGGGCCATGGGCATGCGATGGATCCTCGGGGTCGTACCTGTGGCTGCGCTGGCGTGTGGCGACCACGGCTCGGACGAAGCGCTGCCGGACACGGGACCGCGCGCCGAGCTCGTGCTGCCCATGGTGCCCAAGACGACGGAGTCGCGCTGGTTGCCGCCCCCCGCGGACCCGATCGTCGGCGCGGACGGCGGGCTCACCTACGCGATCGCAGATTCGCTCGACGTCGCGATCGGTGACGGCTATCCCACCGCGCTCGACGTGACGCTGCGCGCGTATCCCATCACCGGCGATGCGCTGTGCGGCGCGTACGTGGAGCCCGTGACGACGATCGATGCGATCGAGCCGGTGGCCGGGCTGGACGTGATCGCGCCCGCGGCGGATCGGCTCCGCATCACGCACTCCGCCGAGGGTCACCACACGGTCGTGGTGCGCGGACACTATCGCTTCGAGGCGCCGCCCGACTGTCCGGATGCGCCGAGCGAAGCGGCGTTCGAGCTCGCGCTCGACGTCGCGGTGCGGCGCCCCACCGGCGTGGTGTTCCACCTCCCGGAGACATGTGCTGCGGCCGGCGTACCGCGGCTGCAATCGGGCGCAGCGCTCGCGCTGGGGCTCGAGCTCGAGCTGATCGACGGCGACGGCGAAGCGTTCGTGCCGAAGAACGCCGATCCCGCCCGACCCGTCGAGCTCCGCGTCACGGCCGATGCGAGCACCGAGCTCGACAGCTACGACGCGAGCCTCGCGACGCTCGTGGCCGCGGGCGCGCCGACGACGGTGCTGGTCGACGCGCTCGACGACACGCTGGCGTTCGAGCTCGTCGAGCCCGCGGACATCGATGCGATGGACGTCGTGTTCACGCTGACCGGCTCGACGCTCACCGAGCTCGCACCCGGGACGACGTACGGGCAGGACGGCTGGGCGCAGCACACGTTCGCGTCGGTCCAGCCCGCCGTGTCCGCGCTCTACTCCGCTGGAGATCCGCTGTGCAGCCAGCCGCTCGCCGAGTCGTTCGAGCTCGCGAGCGCCACCGCCGATACCTGCACGATCGTCGGGGAGTTCGCGCACGGCTTCAAGACGGTGGAGGGATTCCTGGTGCCGCAGTCGGCCGACATCGTGGCCGACGGCCGCTGCGAGCTGTCGCTGCGCGCCGAGCAGTTCGCCGCCGGCGCGGGCGTCTCGGCGGAGCTGTCCGCCACCTTCGTGAACACGGCGGAGCTCGGCGGCGGCGCACGCGATTAGCCTCCGCCGGCGCTCTTCCTGGCGCGCGCGGTCTCCGAGCTCAGCGCAGCCCGAACAGCAGCGCGAAGCCACTGGGCTCGCCGTCGACCAGCGAGGTCGAGAGCCCGCTCGTGCGATCGAGCAGGACCTTGCGCAGACCATCGTCCGTCGCCACCGCGTACAGCACGTAGTTGTCGTCGGCGGAGACGAGCAGCGTGACCACCTCTTCCTCGAGCTCGGCATCGAGCCCCTCGTCGATGCGCACCGGTGTCGCGGGCTCGTCGCCGGAGACGTCGACGCACCACGCACCGAGCAGATCCGCGAACACCTCGGCACCGACGTAGCACAGCATGTCGCCGCTCTGCGCGATCACGAACTGCTGGAAGCGCTCGAGCCCGGCGGAGACCGCCTGCGTCTCGCCGGGCATGTCGCCATCGAGCGCCACCCGCATGACCGTCGAGACGCCACCGTCCTCCGCGACGAAGTACGCCTGGCTCGAGTCGGCGCTGAACTCCGGCACGACCTCGGTCGGTACGCCGGGCTCGCTCACCGCGATCGCCTCGCCAGGCGCTCCGCCGGAGAACGGGATCACGTACAGCTGGCGCGGGAACTCGCTGGAGAACGCGAGCCACCGTCCGTCGGGCGACCACGCGGGCGTGAACGGCGTGTTGCCGGCGAGCGCTCCCTCCGACAGCAGCACCGGCACCGTGGGCAAGCCGTCGTCGAAGCCGACCCACGCGAGATCCACGACGCCGTCGACGTCCTCCTGCGTCCCCGCCACGCCCGTGCCATCGGGCGACAGGCGCAGGCTCCCGAAGCTCTGCTTCTCGGGCAGGAGCGCGATCGGCTGCGCGTCGGCGATCGGATCACTGTCGAGATCGACGAACCATGCCTCGAGTGTGGAGACCGCCAGTCCGCCGGTGCGGTAGATCAGCTTCGTGCCGGTCGCGTCGACGTTCGGGCCGAACAGCGCGACGTCCGGCGTCTCCACCAGCGACTCGAGCGGGGGCGCGTCGGCGCTCGCGGGGCCCAGCCAGATCGCCGCGCCACCGCCGTCCTCCGCGGTCCGGAAGGCGACACGTTGGCCGCCCTGCACGAGAGCGATCTCGCCGCTCGAGGTCGCCGGCGCGAGCTCGCCGTCGACGTGGAAGGGCGCGCCCGGACCATCCTCGGCGAGCGGATGCACGTGCAGATCCGCCGTCGATCCATCGTCGCTGCTCACCACCCACAGACTGCCGTCGGCATTGCTGGTGACCAGACGCGCGTGGGTGGCCGCGGCCGGCAGCTCGAGCGGCCACGTCATGGGGGGCGACGCGCTCGCCAGATCGACGACGGTGATCGCCGCCTCGGACATCGCGGCGACCGAGAGCCAGTGATCTCCGACCCGATCGTAGGCGCCCGCGCCCATGGTCTCGATCACCGTCAGCGGCTCGGTCGGGCTGCCGTCGATCACGTCGATCATGTCGAGCGGATGCGCGTTGGCGATCGTGTCGGGCTTGTAGACGATGCGCACGTCGGGCCCGGCCACGACATCGCCCGTGGTGCTCCCGGACTCGCTCGTGTCGGTGCTCGCGCCCGCGCTGCTGCTCGACTCGTCGACGCCGGTGCTCGACGTCGTCATCGTGGTCGTCGTGCCCGTGCTCGAGCCGCCCTCGGAGGAGCTGTCGTTCCCGGCCGGGACCTCGTCGTCACCGCAGGCGACGAGACCGAGAAGTCCGATCACGCAGCTGGTCAACGGGGCACGCAGGGTCCTACGATCGATCCAAGGGCAGCGCATCGTCGAAGTGTCGGCGCGAACGCCCCGCGAGGCAACCAGCGGATCCCGCCCGCCCGGGCGTGTAGGATCGAACGCGGCAATGGCGGAACCGGTGGCCACGGACCTCCTCCTCGACGCCACTCGCGGCGACCCCGCTGCGCTGCGCCGCATGCTGCCGATCGTCTACCGCGAGCTGCGACGGCTCGCGGTCGCGTTCCTCGGCCGCGAGCGCACGGGCCACACGCTCCAACCGACCGCGCTCGTGCACGAGGTCTACCTGCGCCTCATCGATCAGTCGCGCGCCGACTGGGACAACCGCGCGCAGTTCCTCGGGCTCGCCGCCACGATGATGCGCCGCATCCTCGTCAACCACGCACGTGCCCACGCGGCCGGCAAGCGCGGAGGCGTGGGAGCCGAGCGCGTGCCGCTGACGATCGCGGAGTCCGAGCGCGAGCCACCGGTCGACATGCTCGCGTTGCACGACGCGCTGACCCGGCTCGCCGAACGCGACGAGCGCAAGGCCAGGGTCGTCGAGCTCAAGTTCTTCGGCGGGCTCACGACCGACGAGATCGCCCGCGTGCTCGGGATCTCGGTGCCCACCGTCGAGCGTGACTGGAGCTTCGCGCGCGCGTGGCTCTTCCAGCACATGGGCACGACCGATGGCGGATGACTGGCAGCGCATCGAGGAGCTCTTCCACCGCGCGTCGCAGCTCGCGGCCCACGAGATCACGCTGCTGCTCGATCGCGAGTGCGTCGACGCTGCGGAGCGCCGCGAGGTCGAACGACTGCTGGCTGCGCACCGTGACTCGGCGGGATTCCTGGACAGCCAGCGGCTCGCGAAGTGGGTCGAGTCGATCGACCACGGGCGCGAGCTGCCCGCCGGCACACGCATCGGTGGCCACCGCGTGCTCGCGCTCCTGGGCCGCGGGGGCATGGGTGCGGTCTACCTCGCAGAGGCGCCGTCGGGCGCCCGGGTCGCGATCAAGATCGCGGCGAGCGTCGCGACGGGTGACGCAGCGCAGCGACTGCAACGCGAGCGAGAGCTGCTCGAGCTGCTCGACCATCCCTACATTGCGCGCCACCAAGGCGGGGGGACGACGGAGGAGGGCACGCCGTACTTCGTGATGGAGTACGTCGACGGTGCCCCGATCGATCGCTGGTGTCGGCAACGTGCCGTGCCGCTCGCCGGCCGCGTCGAGCTCGTGCGCGCAGTCGCAGCCGCCGTCGCGTATGCGCACGAGCGCTGGATCGCGCACCGCGATCTCAAGCCTGCGAACATCCTCGTCGCACGCGACGGTGCGCCGAAGCTGCTCGACTTCGGGATCGCCAAGGCCTTCGACGAAGGCGAGCTCGGCGTATCGGTCACGACGCTCGGCAAGCGCGCCATGACGCCGGAGTACGCGAGCCCGGAGCAACTCTCCGGTGCCGCGATCACCGGCGCGAGCGACATCTACTCGCTCGGCGTCGTGCTGTACGAGCTCGTCGCCGGGCGTTCGCCGTACGCGGGCCGCTCGCTGGGCGAGCTGCTCGAGAGCATCGCGTTGCGCACTCCGGCCGCTCCGACGGCGATCGGCCCGTTCGGTGCCGACCCGGCCCTCGACCGGATCGTCGCGACGGCACTGCAGAAGGACCCGGCCGCGCGCCACCCCTCGATGGTCCACCTGCACGACGATCTCGCCGCCTGGCTGGCGCGCCCGCGCTGAAACGGGAAATCGGCCGACGGCAGTGATCAGTCGATCCTGCCGTCGGTCCTCAGGGGCAACCGCCATGCAAGCCCCATCGCTCCGTTCCGTTGCGCAGATCCTCGGCCTCGCGTCCGGGTTGCTCGCGATCCCCACCTCCGCGCACGCGGGCTTCGCGGGCCTCAAGCAGCTGATCTCGACCACGCAGATGCAGGCCGCGAACGCGAACGAGCAGACCCTGGAAGGCGCGACGAAGCAGCGGACGCTGCTCGACGAGAAGCGGAAGATCCGCGGCGCACAGGGTCAGCTCGAGGGCGCCTCCGCACAACCGGATGCAGAGCCGCCGGTCTCCCAGGCCGCGCTGGTCGTGCAGGACGTCGCCGCGATCGCCGAGCTCGAGTCGACGGCGAGCGTCGATGGCCTCGACGACTCCGAGAAGAAGGCCCTCGGCGAGCTGGTGTCGGTCGCGCGACAGCGCGTCGACGCGGCCAGCGCGGAAGCGACGACGGCGTTCGCGGACGCGAAGAAGGAGCTCGCGGCCGCGAGCGACGACACCGAGAAGGCCCAGCTCGAGCTGCGCATGAAGGCACTGCGCGCGGCCGTGAAGGCGCACAAGAAGACCGCGGCCTCGTTGCGCAAGCTCTCGAAGAAGCTGGCGACGTAGCTCCGCGAGCCGCTGCATCACGTCGGGATCGGACGGCGACGCAGCGCGCACGACAGCGCGTGCGGATTCTGCTCGAGCTGACTCTCGCTCATCGGCCCTGACGATAGCGACGTACTACGGCTCCGCGGCGATCCACGCCTCGAGCTCGCGCAGGCCGTCCGCGTCCGGATCGTCCGCTTCGCGGTAGAGCTCGAGCGCTGACCGGCGCAGCTCGCGGGCGCGCTCGCGCTGCCCCGCTTCGGGCCAGAGCGCGCGCGCGAGCCCGGTCGTGCTGTCGGCGCGCAGCACCGGCGCGACCTCGGCGGCATTGCGGATGCGGAGCGCGTGCTCGAACGCCTCCGCCGCTTCCGCGGATCGCCGGGCATCGAGCAGCACGAGCCCGAGCCCGTTCCACGCGAACGAGATCTTCGGATGATCGGCCGGCAGCTTCTCCTGCAGGACCGCGAGCGACTCGCGTAGGACCGCCTCGGCTTCGTCGAGTCGGCCGAGCGAGCGCAACGTCCCGCCGAGATTCGCACGCGCCGACGCGACGTCGACGTGCTCGGCCCCCAGCGTCTGCTCGTAGATCGCGAGCGCACGCCGCGTCTCGGCCTCGGCCTCGGCGAAGCGCCCCTGACTCTCGAGCGTGACGGCGAGGTTGCTGCGGGAGCTGGCGATGTTGGGGTGATCGCGGCCGAACGCACGCTCGTAGAGCTCGATCACGCGGCGTTGCTCCGCCTCGGCACCGACGAAGTTACCGCGATTGCGCAGCACGACCGCGAGGTTGTTGCGCATGCTCGCGACGCTCGGATGCTCGGGCCCGAGCTCGCGGTCGTAGACCTCGAGCGCCGCACGCAGCTCCTGCTCGGATTCCTCGAGCTTGCCCTGCGCCGCGAGCACGACCGCGAGATTGCTGCGCGAGCTCGCGACCCCCATCTCGTCGCGCGTCGGGGCTTCGTCCCACAGCGCGAGCGCCTCGCGGAGCTCGGCCTCGGCCTCCGCGGGTTTGCCCTGGCCGTTGTAGATGCTCGCCAGACTGCTCTTCGCCGATGCCTCGGCGGCCACACCGATGCCGCGCGCGAGGCCCAGCGCCGTCTGGGCGTACGCGAGGCCCTCGGCGTGGCGGTGCAAGAGCCCGCCGACCTCGAACGTCAGCTCGCGGGCCGCTCGCGACGCCAGCATCCACTGCCGCCACTGCAGCCCGGACTGCAGTGCGACGAGGTGGGCGGCGACGGCGGCATCGTAGTCACCGACGCCCTCGTGGGCGTTCCCGGACGCGAGCGCCCACGACGTGCGGATCGGCCCGTAGTCGAGCGCCTCGACCTCCGGCGCGACGCCGGTGATCGTCGCCATCGCCCGGTCGTAGCTGCCGACCTCGAGCTGAGTGCGCGCCGTCGCGAGCGTCGCTTCGATCGATCGCACGCGCTCGCGCTCTTCGTCGGTGCGCGGCGGCGCGACCTCGGCCTGCAATGCGTCCAGGTCGTCGCACTGCTCGATGCGCGGCAGGCCGGAGACGAGCCCGTGTGCCTTCTCCACCGTGCGGCGATCGGCTTCGACGAGCGCCGTCACCGTCGCTGCGAGCTCGACCTTCGCCTTGCGCAGGCAGTTCATGCGCAGGTCCAGCAGCGCGGTCGATTGTTCGCCGCGCAGTGCGGTCGCTTCGCAGGCGTCCTGGTGCGTCGCGATCCAGCGCTCGGCATATCCGTCGATGGCCGGCTCGACCCGCTCCCACACGCCCGGCGCATACGACAGCTCGGTGCCGAGGATCGCCGCGCGAGCGCTCGCACGGCGCTCGTCGTCCCAGATCCCGTCGAGCTGCGCGCGTGCGCCACCGCAGAGCGCCGCGCGATTCTGTTGCCACACGAACAGCGCAGTCGCCGAGGCGGCGACGAGGGTCGCACCCGCGATGCCCCAGGCCAGCGTGCGACGCCCACGATGTGGATCCCGCGCCAGCCGTGCGAGCAACTCGGTCATCGACGGCCAGCGATCGCGCGCATCCGGGCTCAGTCCGCGCGTGAGCGCGTCGACGATCGTGCGCGGTACCTCGATCTGCTTCGGCCACGGTGGCGCGCCGGCCTGCTTCGCAGCGAGCAGACCCGCCATCGTGCGCCCGATGGTCGGGAACGGCACTTGTCCGGTGAGCGCCTGCCAGAGCGAGACGCAGAACGCGAACTGGTCGATCGCCGGCGTGAGCACGCCGAGCTGGTGCTGCTCGGGAGCCATGTACGCAGGCGTGCCCTTCACCGTCTCGCCGTCGGTGATCGGCTGGGTGGGGTGCTGCGTCGAGAGACTGATGAGCAGCGCGTCCGCCTTCAGCGGCGTGCCGTCATCGACGAGGTTCGGCACGGCGAGCTCGACCGACGGCGCCAGACGTCCGGAGCGGCCCTCTTCGATGCGCGCGAGCCCGAAATCCATCACCTTCGCGCGGTCGTCCCCGCCGACGATCACGTTGCCGGGCTTGAAATCGCGGTGCAGCAGGCCGGCGCGATGCGCCGCCTCGAGCCCACGTCCAGCGCCGACGAACAGCTCGACGATCTCCTCCCACGTCCGCGGCTGGCGATCGAGCCAGTCGGTCAGGATCTCCCCGTCGACGTACTCCATCGCGAGCACGACCGTGTCGCCGTCCATCTCGACGTCGTAGACCGACACGACGTTCGGATGGGCGAGCTTCGCCATCGACTGGGCCTCGCGGACCAGCGCCAGCTTCGCGTCCTCGCCCCCGAGGTCGGGTCGAATGCACTTGAGCGCGACCTCCCGCTGCAGCTTGGGATCGTAGGCGCGTAGCACCACGCCCATGCCGCCACGCCCGAGCTCGTCGATCACGAGGTAGCGGCCGAGATTGTGGCCTACATGGGGACTCGGGCTCGCGTCGCGGTGGCGACGCGGGACGATCATCGTGTCGTCGTCCAGATCCGGTTCCGGTATCGGCACGCGCATGCGGGGGCGTCCGAACGTAACACCACCATCGTCATGCCGACGCGCTCCTGAAACACGGGAGACATCGACGACGTACCGAGCGCTTCGTCACGTGGGGCGCTGCAGCTATTGCGCGCGCGTGGAATCGAGCATGCACGCACGCGAGTGATCGACAACGAGCCTCGCTCACGGCTCCTGCAGATCGTACGAGAAGACGCCGGGTGGGAAGACGTAGTGGCAGCCGTCGTCGTCCACGAACCCGCCGCCGAAGGACACCTCGACGTGGCCGACCGCCATCCAGCGCACGGGCGGCAGCGAGTACTCGAGGTCGTCGCCGGTGGGCACGATGCTGAACATCGGCGCGGGTGGGTCCAACGTCCCCGCGGTGTGCTCCGGCTCGAGCACGAGCTGCAGCGAGGTGAACACCCCCGGCGAGTCCGCGATCGTGAAACGATGCACGATGTCGGCGTTCGGCACCGTGGCTCCGGGGGCGGGCGCCACCGCTTCGATCGTCAGCTCCTGCGGGTCGTCCGCAGGCGCGCAGTCGGACGCGTCGTCGCCGTCGTCCATGCCTTCGTCGTCGCCTCCCGCGGCGCAGGCGACCAAGAGCGCGATCGACAGGGGCCAGGTGATCCGGGGCATCGAGCTTCACTTCCCGAGCCGGGTGCACCCCGGCTCGGGTGCAGTGGTGGTGCTCGCGGGCGTTTCGATCGCTGCGCGCATGCCGCTGCTCGCCCCCACTGCGAGGCCGCCGTCGACTCACTCGCGCGAGCGCACGCGCACCAGATCGAGCTCGCCTTCGAAGCCGCGCGCACCGTCGGCGAACGCTCCCAGGCAGATCGGCTCGTCGTTCTTCACGATGCCACCGACCGGCCAGTCGCCGTCCACGCTCTCGTCGTCGACGCTCAGCCGCAAGCCTGCGCTCTCGACGTCGCGCACGAGCACCACGCGGTGCCACTGCCCGTCGCTCACGTCGGTCGTCGAGGTGACGCCGACGTTCGCACAGCTCGCCACGGCATCGCAGCTGCCGGCCACGACCCCGCAGTTGATCGCGTCGCCGTCGCACGCCGCCGCCAGGAAGCGCACGTGGCCGTCCTCGATGCGCAACCACCATGCGGGCTCCGTGCCCGTGCGGGTCTTCGCGATCAACGTGCCCGCCGCCTCGGCACCACCGCCGCCGTGCGCGTCGGTGCGGAACACGAGCTCGATCGCGAACGCGTCACGGGGACCGAAGTCGAGCGCGCTGTGCAGCGCCGACTCGCTGCGGCACAGCCGTGCGCTGCCGTCGAAGTGCACCGCGGTCGAGCTGCTCTCGCCGCGCGCGCTGGCGCGACCGGGCACGGCAATGACTTCGCCGGTGGCCGCGAGCCCGAGCGCGAACGGTCCGCCGTCGTCGACGTGCTCGACCGCGCCGTCGGCGAGCTCCTCGAAGCTCCACGCCGCGAGCGTGGGCTCGTCGAGCGTGTGGATCGCCGCACGCAGGAAGTCGATGCGCTGGTAGAAGCCGTCGGCGTCGCCCCCGGTTTCGTACAGGATCCCGAGGTGGGCCTCGTCGATCGCGACGAGATCCGAGTACGCCGCCCACATCCCGTCGAGTCGCACGCCCTCCACCCACTGCGCGCCGTCGTCGTGGCTCACCCAGAGACGCAGATCGTGGCGACGTCCGGCGTTCGTGCCGTGCTCACCCGCCGGCAACGAGAAGAACAGCCGCCGTGCATCGCCGGGGCGATCGGAGCCGGGCCACGCGAGCACCGTGCCGTGCACCACCGGGCCGCGGAACGTGTCGACGCGCTGGTAGGGCGGCGACGTCGACCACGTGCCGTCGGCCGCCACCGTCGCGACACCGCGCAATCCCTGCGCGACCTCCGGAGGCGTGACATCGGGCGCACCGAGCTGGTGGCGCGTGTTGACGAGCACGCGGCCATCGGCCAGCTGCGCGGCGGTGCTCTCGTTGACGTTGACGTCGCTGTCGGTCTCGCTCGCGAAGATGCTCCACGTCTGACCGCCGTCTTCGCAGCGCAGCAGGTGTCCCCCGCGCTTGCCGTCACCGCTGCGCCGGTGCATCGCCGGCACCAGCAGTGCGCCGTCGTCGAGCTGGATCCCGTGCGAGGGGCCGATGAGGATGCTCGAGCCCGAGGGATCGAGCACATCGTCGGTGATGTCGAGCGGGTCGCCGAAGCTCTCGCCGTCGTCCTCGCTGGTGCGCGCCTCGATCAGCACGTCGCCGACGCCCGTGCAGCTGCAGTCGTCCTGCTCCGGCGAGCACGCGGGCGATAGCTGCTGCGTCATCGTCACGAGCACGATGCGGTCGTGGATCGCGTCGACGATCGGAATCGGGTTGGCGACGCGGACGTTGCCCGGGTCCAGCACCGTCGCCGCCTCGGACCAGGTCTCGCCGCCGTCGTCGCTGTGCGCGAGCACGATGTCGATGTCGCCGATGTCGCAGCTGTCGTGCACGCGGCCCTCGGCGAACGCGAGCAGGCGACCGCTCGGGGTCACCACGACGGCGGGGATCCGGGCGGCGGCATAGTGACCTCCGCCGGGCGCGGGGATGCTGCCGCCTGCGAAGACCGTCGTGCTCGCGCGCCGCGGCCCCGGGTGGCCGGGCCACGGCGTGCGCCTGGCGAGCTCGAGCTCGTCGAGCTCCCCGACGAAGCCGTACGCGCCGGTGGTGTCGCGACCGACGACGACCGGAGCATCGCTCGCGAGCGCGCCGGGCGTGGTCGCGACGCGGAGCACGTCGGTACCGTCGATTCCGATCACCAGCTCGCCGGCCCCGCGGTCGAGGCCCACGACCGCGCGGTGCCACACGCCATCGGTGACGAGCGTGTCGCCCTCGACCTCGATCGCATCGTCGCCCTCGCCCACGCGCGCGCGGAGGCGTCCGTCGACGATCCCGATCCACCACGGGCCGCCGCCCTCGGCCGCGCCGCGTGCGACCAGCGTGCCGGCGCCCGCCATGGCGTCGCGACCGTGCACGTCGGTGCGGAACGTGAACGCGAGCTGCAGGTCCTCGTCGTCCTCGAGGTCGGCAACGGCGGACGCGTCGTCGAGCACGAGCTGGCCGTCGACGCCGTCGAAGGCGATCGCGTGCGCGCCGGGATGCAGACCCGCGACCCAGCGGAGGGTGCCGCTCGCCGTGCCGTGCAGGCCATTGCCGCTGTCGTCGACGATCGCCCCGGCTGCGGTCGACACCGCATCGCCGAGCTCGCCGTCCTCGAGTCGCCACGACCAGCCGCTCGGTCGCGTCGTTGCACCGGTGCTGTCTTCGCTGGCGGTCTCGGATCCGTCGACGGCCGTGCCGATGCTCGAGCCCGGCTCGACCGTCGTCGTCTCGCCGCTCGCGCCCGCACTCGTCGCCGCGCCGTCGCCATGTCCACTCGTGGTGCCGTGTCCACCGCAAGCCAGCAGCAGTGTCGACGACACGAGGACCCGGGACAGCTCCACCGCCCGCGAGCATGCGGCCATGTCGCGCGCCCGCGCTTCACCGCAATGCGCGCGGTAGACAGAACCACGTAGTGCGCGCGCCCCGGGCGACCATCGCCCGAAGCGCGCGCGTCACTCGGCTCACCGATCGAGCAGCTTACTCGCCGGTCGAGCTGCCGTCGGTCTCTCCGCCGGTCGAGCCGTCGGACGAGCCGCTGTCGCTGCCGCCGTCGCTCGAGCCGTCTTCGCTGGTGCCGCTGTCGGCGGCGGTGGTGTCCTCGCCACCCGAGCTGCTCGACTCGCCACCCTCCGCGCAGGTCACGAGCGCGGCCTCGTCGAGGAAGAAGCTCGTCATGCCGGTGCCGAGGTGGTCGCTCTTGAACTCGACGACGTGGTCGCCCTCGCCGATGAAGTCGCTGACGTCGATCGAGATCGGGGTGTAGCCGGCGTAGTCGTCGATCTCGAGGTCGGTGGCCATGAAGACGGTCTCGCCGTCGATGGTCACGGTGAACACGTCGTCGCCGGTACCGGCGCCCGCGTTGATCTGGAAGCGGAAGCTGAGGTACGCGCTGTCACCGTCGAGCGTGACGCTCTGGCTCACCGAGGCATGCTCGGCTTCGGTGACGCCACCGAACCATGCGAACCAGTCGCCGGCGTAGGGCGCGGCGCCTTCCTCTTCGGTGCAGCTGCTGTCGCAGATCGGGGTGCCGAACTGCTCCGACGCCTCGGTCCACGCGGTGCTGGGCGAGCCGGCTTCGAAGCCGCCGTCGACGATGCGCGTCTCGCTGCACTCGCCGCTCGGGCCGTCCGTGGTACCGCCGCCGCTCTCGTCGTCACTCTCGTCGCCGCTCTCGCTCTCGTCGACGCCCGACGAGCTGTCCGCCGGGCTCGTCTCGCTCTGCGACGACACACTCGGATCGGACGAGTCCTCGGTGTCCGACACCGAGCTGTTGCCGTCGTCGTTGCCGGCATCGTCGGCCATCGTGAGGAGGCAACCACCGAACATGGGAGCGCACAGCAACAAGGTCGCGCCAGATCGAATGAGCTTCGTGGTGATCATGACAGCCGCTTCGACTGCGGGAGCGCGCGGACGCTTCGATTCGGCTTGGTGCAAACATGCAGGAGAACGCGGCGGCAACGGCGATCGTAGCGATCTGAACCAGCCGACAGTGTGTGCGCGACGCGTCGATCATGGTGCGCGGCCTCGCCGCGGTCGAGAGCGTCGCGAGCCGAATCGCCGCGCGCGCTGACCGGAGTGGCCGATGGGCCACTTCGCGTGATCGTCGATCGCGAGAATTTCTCCGCGGCGTCGGTCACATCTCGCCCCCCTTCGGGCTCATCCGGCGCGCCGAGCGTGCCCTGTGGCGCGGCTCGATCCGTCTGCTGCTGCCCGCAGAGAGAAGCGCTCGATGAACCGCCGACATCTCCGTCTGGTCCCTGCCGCCGCCGTGCTGGCCCACCTCTTCGGGTGCGACGACGACACCCCACGCGAGGAGGCTGCGCCGGCCGAGTTCCGCGTGGCCAACGGCGACATCGACGAGGACGACGACTACCCGTACGTCGCGTGGATGAGCGCCCCGGGCACGGGGTGCAGCGGCATCCTCATCACGCCCGGCCTCGTGCTGACCGCGAACCACTGCATTCGCGACGCCACGTGCACGGAGGCCGGCGTTCCCAATGTCGATCACAGCGACGACGACTGGGACGTCAAGCTCGGCAACGGTCCCTACCCCGGCGAGCTGGACATCGACAACCAACACTCCTTCAGCATCACGCGCCGTGGCGTCACGTTCACGCAGCCCGTCGTCGAGCGCCTCGGCCACTGGGTCAGCACGTGCTCGAAGGAGGAGCCGAGCGTGGATCTCGCGATCATCCGGCTCGACGATCGCGTGCCGCTGTCCCAGGTGACCCCGATGCACGTGCCGGTGTTGCCCGGCTACCCCGGCTGCGAAGAGCAGCTCGGCACCGGCTTCGACGCGACGACGATCGGCTTCGGCGACTGCGCGCCTCTGCCCGATGGCACCGCAGGCACGTGCCCGGGCGGTGGCCCCCTGGCCTTTCCGCGGACGTTCGCGACGAGCGACGGCTACTCACGCGAGACGTCGCGACCGTTCCCACCCTACGACAGCGGCATTCCCGGGCTCTTCATCCGGACGGATCTGCCGGGGGCGCTCTACTCCGGATACTGGCCCCACGAGGACTACCTCTTCGGGCTCTACGACGGCCTCCTCCACGGCGACAGCGGCGGTCCGCTGATCACCGCCGAGAGCTTCCCCGAGCTCATGCCCGGCGCGGTCGACGGGATCGTCGGCAACCATGGCGGCAACCTCCTGTGCGGCGTCGCGAGCCGGTTCGGCGAGGTGCTCCCACCCGTCGACATGTATCCGCCGCCGCTCGTGGGGCTGGTCGGCAACGACTTCGCGGCCGTCGACGGCGACGACGACAACGACGACGACAATGCCGACTGGCTCGCGGAGCACGTCGTTGCCGCGGACGGCAACTTCATCGGCGAGTGCTTCGCGGGCGATCCCTCGCTGCCGAGCACGCTGGAGCTGCGCGACAAGGACACGGACAAGGACCTCATCCCCGATCTGTGCGATCCGTGTCCCGAGTACTACGAGCACGACTACGACGAGGGTCTCGCCCCCGGACCCGACGCCGACGGCGACGGCGTGCCGGACCGCTGCGACAACTGCATCTTCGTGCCGAACGAGTACTCGATCCTCGGCTCGGCCGGCTCGTTCACCCGCGAGCAAGTCGACGTCGACAACGACGGCTACGGGGAGCTCTGCGACACCTGCCGAGCGTCGGATCAGGTCTTCGTGCCCACCCCCGATCCCGAGGACCCGACGCCGCAGCCGCCGTTCACCGACTACACCTGCTGCACCACCGACGCCGACTGTGCCCCGGGACCCTCGTGCCCGACGTTCTCCAACGGCGACGGACCGCCACCGCCACCGCCGAACGTGTGCGTGCCCGGCGATTCGCGCGGGACGATCATCGACGGTCTCATCGCGAGCGGCCGCCCGTTCGAGCTCTGTGAGAACCACTGCGCGTTCCCGGTCGACACCGATTGCGACGCCACGAGCGACCTCTGCGACACGTGCCCCGAGACCTGGAACCCGAGCCAGGACGACGAAGACGCCGATGGTGTCGGCGACGCGTGCGACAACTGCAAGGGCTTCCCCGAGCCGCACCTCCAAGACCAGAACCCCGAGTGCGACTACTTCGATCCACCGCTCGGCGACGAGTACTGCCAGTCGTTGCACCCCGACAGCGTGTGTCTTCCGCCGCATCCGAGCGACGAAGCGTCGTCCAACGTGGCCCGCTGCTCGCTCTTCGCCGACGACGACGGCGACGGAGTCGGCCAGGCGTGCGACAGCTGCCAGGACACCGCGAACCCGAACCCCTACGAGGGCGCGGCGCAGAAGAACTGCAACGTGGTCGACGAGATCGTCGCTGGCGTGGCCTACCCGTACATCGGCGATGCTTGCGACCGCAACCCGTGCACGACCTTCACCGCGACGAAGGCGTTCCAGAGCGAGACGAACGAGGAGACGCGCGGGTGGGTCGCACAGATCGACTACGCACCGCGGCTGTTGCCGCCGTGGCAGGAGGGCCATCCGTACTACGGCCCGCCCTTCGACCTCGGCTGCGCCGGCGCAGGTGGTACGCACTGCCAGGATCCGCACGCCACCACCGGCCTGCGCTTCTGCTCGTGCGACGAGCTCGGCCCCGACGGCAAGCCCGATCCGCTCGAGTGCCAGACGGACGGCTGCACGATCGACGTGACGGAGTATGCGGCCAGCGCGACCTGGTGGAAGCCGTCGCTGTGGCCGCAGCTGTCCACCGTCAACGGCGGCGACGGACCCTACATGGCCGAGCCGGAGATCGACGATCAGCCGGTGATCAATCCCGTGCCGGGCGATTCGCTCGGTGGTGGCTCGTTCCTGCCGGAGAACACGCCGTCCACGAGTCACGCGTACTGGTACACGCGCAACGACATCGAGGACTACGGCGGTGGCGAGACCCAGCTGAAGGGCATCCTCTGGTCCCACGTCACGATGGTGACCGATCTGCAGCCGACGCCGGCCGCTGCCGAGGCCGAGTACCGCGAGTGGGCGAACTACTACAGAGGTGGCGTGTTCGGCCCGCCGCCGGATCCGCCGCCGCGCCAGCGGTTCGACCTGCCGATCGAAGCCGGCCACTACGTCTACCAGGGTTGCCCGTGGGAGCTGCTCGCCGTGTCCGAGACCCAGGACACGCCGACGCTGGTCTACGACGCCGCTGCGTCGACGAATGGAATCGCCGAGGTCGTCGGCTTCCGCACCATGGAAGGCGACGTCGAGCTCGGGGACGCGATCTCGACGGATGCTCGCGTCGCGCTCGGCCAGTCGTCGGTGATGTGGGTCGGTGCGTCGGAGAAGCTGGCGTCACCGCAAGAGGGCAGCCCCGCCATGGCCGCGCTGTCGCTCGACGGGCTGGCGGTGCCGGCGGTGCTGGGCATGGAGTCCGGTCGCATCATCGACTTCGGGGGCAGCGCCTCGCCGGATCCGGACTTGCGCGGGCGCACGGGCTTCGGCGCAGCGCTCTCGGCCACGGAGTCGACGCTGTTCGTCGTCGGCGGCGCGGACGTGCAGCGCCAGTCGCTCGTCGACGACGTGCTGCGCTACGACATCCCCTCGGCGACGTGGTCGCGGCTCGTGCTCTCGGGCGACCGCCCGGCGCTCGTGCTCGCGGCGACGTACCGTGCAGCGGATGCGGCGCTCTACGTCGTCGATCGCGTCGGTGGCGGTCGCGGCGTGCCGCTCATGGCGCGGCTGTTCCGCATCGATCTGTCCACGGGGGTCTCGACGATGCTCGGGCAGTGGCAGCGCACGGGGCGATGGTCGCGGACGTTCCTCGCGAACACGACCGACGGGCGCCTGCTGCTGTCGTCGTCGTCGCCGACCAACGGCTTCATGGCGGTCGCGTTCGATCCGAACACGGATCTCGGCCAGACCTCCGGGGCGTCGTTCCTCTCGGTGACGGGTCAGGGCTACGTCGCGGTCGCGCCGACGCTGACCGACCTCGGGCTCACGGTGCCGATCGGGGACCGGACGCTCGGTGTGGCCAACACGTTCGTGCCCACGGCGGATCTGCTGGTGCCGCGCTATGCCCACGACAACCTGATCGGACAGTGCCTGTGAGCGGGTCGCAGCACGCCGCGATCGTGGTCACCTTGGCGACCGGTGCGTGTGCGCCGGCCGCCGCGACCGAGGCCGAGCCCATCGCGGCGGCTTCCGAGCGCACGCCGACGTGGGAGGACCTCCCGTTCGAGGTCGCCGGCTGCACGGTGCAGCGACTCGTGGCGCCCGAGCCCCTCGCGCTGTTCGAGTGGGCGCCGTGCGAGGGGTCGCCCGGGTGCAGCGAAGCCGTCTGGCGCGACGAGCTCATCGGCGAAGACGGGGAGATCGGGCGGCGCACCAGCGTCGACGACGACGGCGACACGGTGCGCGTCGCCGTGCGCTACGACTCCGACGTCGCTGCGCAGGCCGGGGTGATCGTCGCGCGCGAAGACGGCACGATCGAGCTCGGCCTGCGCACGAGCACGGCCGGTCCGTGCAACCTGAACGTGCCGAGCGTCGGCCACGGCCGGTTCGGGGTGTTGGTCACGCGCACGGCGTCGGCCGAAGGGCCTGTGCGAGAGGGTGGACTGCTCGCGCCGCTGCGCGAGCTCGAGACGCTCACGCCGTTCGAGCTCGATCCGCTGCCGCCCGGCTCGGGCCCCGACCAGGTCGCGATGGGTGCATCGCGATGGCTGTGGCGCTTCGCGCCCGATCAGCTCGTGACGTTCTCGAGCGTGGACGGCCGCGCGCCTGCCGTCTTCGCGGAGCGCTCGACGTCGACGGTCGCGCTCGGTGGACCCATTGCGCTCGGCGACTCCTTCCTGTTCGAGACCATCGAGCGCACGGACGAGGGCGCTCTCTCGGGCTCGATCGCGCAGTCCGACGGAATCGCTGCGCCCACGCCGTTTCTCGCCGGCTCGCCCGACGCGTGGGTCGGCGCACCCATGTCCGCGCACTCGCACCTCGGCTGGCAGCGCGGGCTCGCGCCGACGCGCGTCGGGGGGTTCGAGCGCGTCGAGCTGTGGGCCGCACCGCTGACGGAGGATCCCAGCGCGCTCGCGCCGTACCGGGTCGGCGAGCTGCCGGCCACGGGCTGGAGCTCGATCGGCGCGGGCTGGGGCCGCTATGCGACGACCGGCGCGCAGCCGAACGAGCTGCTGATCTGGGAGCTCGACGCGAAGCGCAGCACGAGCATCGCGCTCCCCGAAGGCCACGCATTCGCGGCGTGCCCGGGGCTCACGCGCTCCGCACTGTGGGTGGTGCCGGAGCTGCGATCGTCGCCGCGTCGCGGGTTGCTGCGCTTCGCGTGGTGACGCCGAGCCTAGTCCTCGACGCCGCAGAGCACCGAGTCGGCGAGGCCGAGGTTCAACGCGCACACCGTGTCGGCGAATGCGTTCGCCCACGTCTCGCGACGGATGTAGCCCGTCGCGAGCGGGGCGAGCTGGGGATCGAGACCACCAAGCTGCGAGAGCAGCGAGTCCTTCGTGACGCCGAGCTCGGCGGCCGCGCGCACGACGTCGACGTCTTCGTCGAATGCCGCCGACACGAGGATGATGGGCTCGACGTTGCCGACCGGTCCCGACCACACCTCGGCGACGGCGTCGTCGAAGACGCCGGCGCTCTGCTCGAGCAGCGAGGTCATCTCGCTGGTCGGCGGGTGCAGCTGCTCGACGATCTCCTTGGTGGCGTCGTCGAAGTCGAGGCTGCCGAGCACGTAGTCGCGCAGCTCGTCGTCCTGCAGCTTCGTGCCCTGGTCGTGGCAGCTCATGCAGGAGATCCCCGCGCGCACGAGCTTGTCCTCCTGCAGCGGATCCGTGACGATCTCGATCGGCGCTTCGTCGAGGCGGATCCCGGCGGCGGTCACGATGAAGTAGGCCTGCATGCCGTTGGGCAGGTTGAAGATGCCCTCGCCGCCGTTGGGCTGGAAGTCGAGCGGGCTCGCGAAGATGTTCTGCTCACCGACGCCCGTCGCGAAGTCGTAGCTGAGCCAGAGCGCCTGGCCGGCGCCGCCCGGTAGCTGGTGCCGCTCGAAGACGCGGTTGTTCTGCGAGACGCCCGAGAGCAGGAAGCCGGCGCGATCGACCTCGAAGTCGAGGATGTCCTGTTCGATGTCGATGCCGAGCTGCGCCTCCAGCTCCGGCAACGTCGCGGGGATCTCGACGAGCTCGTAGTAGAGCGGCGGCTGCGAGCCGGCGAACACGAGCCAGTCGGCCGCCATGAACGGCACGTCGCTGCCGGCGAAGTCCTGCAGTACGCGCGCGTCGTCGTCGACGAGCTCGATCGCATAGGGGTTCGCATCCACGAGCAGCTCCCACTTGTCGAGTCCCTGCGTCGACTCCCAGTCGTAGTCGCGCAGATCGATGCGGTAGACCGTGGCGAGCTCGTCGATCGCGATCGGCTTGCCGAGCTGCGGATCGAGACTGAGGCTGTTGATCGCCTTCGTCAGTGCGAAGCGATAGGGCTCGAGATCGTCCGAGCAGTAGCCGATGTTGTGCAGGTGCGTGAGCGTCAGGTAGCGCGTGAATGCGCGATCCGTGACCGGCAGCGCCAGCATGTCCTCGAGCATCGTGTCGACCAGCGCGGCGGTGGTGATCCACTCCTGACCGGCGCAGCCCGAGGGTTCGCCGCTGACGCACGCGTCGATCCAGTTGCCGATCACCGCGACTTCGTCGTCGGTCGGGCGCACCGGGGCAGCCGCGGGCGGCATCTCGCCGTCGGCGATGCGCCGGAACAACGGGCTGCCGTCGGCGTCGCCCGGCACGATCTTGCCGCTGATGATCAGCTTGTCCTTGTCGGTGACGAAGCCGAAGCCGGCCGTGTTCGCGTCGGGGTTGTGGCAGCTCCCGCAGGTCGTCTCGAGTGTCGCGAGCGCAGCCGTCTCGATCTCCACGCAATCGTCCGGTGGATTCGTCGCGCCCTCGTCGCTCTCGCCCGGAGCCTCGCCGCCCGGGCCCGCCTCGCTGCTGCCACCACTGCCGCCGTCGCTGCCCCAGGTCGTGGTGCCGGGCTCGGCGGTGTCGTCCTCGCCGACCGCGGTCTTGTCGTCGACGGCCGCGAGCACGCAGCCACTCACGAGCGCGAGCGAGGTGAGCCCGGACCAGAGGCCCGTCCACAGCCCGATGCAGGGCCCACTCCAGTGCTCGCAGGTGGATCGGGAGCTCGCTTGCGATTCGATGACGCGCTGCATGACGCACTCTCCTTCATCGGCGCCGCGTCGATGCGGGCCGAGCTCGGGTGACTGCCTCGGGGACGAGGCGACTGGGGGGCATGCCTCGCGGACGAGGCGACTTGGGGGCACGCCTCGCGGACGAGGCGACTTGGGGGCCGTGGAGCTCTGCTCGACTCAGAAGCGGACGCGAACGGTCATGCCCGCGCCGGCCGGCGACGCCGACACACGTCGCGTCTTCTTGCGATCCGCGCCTGCGAGGATCACGACGAGCGCGGTCGCGGTCAGCACACCACCTGCGATGAGCAGGATGTCGGCGGCGAGCGCCTCCTTCTTCGCGAGGCGGTAGTGCGGCGTCGATTCGATCGGGGTGGCCGCATCGCTCGACCTGCGGGCGTTCTCGGCGTTCCGCTTCGCCGCGAGCGCGAGCGTCGTGCCGGCCGCGAGGCCGCCGAGGCCGATCGGGATCAGCGTGCCTCCGGTCGCGGCGGCCCAGCGGGCGACGCGGGGCTCACGATCGCGATCGCGGTGCGACGCTCTCTTCGGGCGTCGATCGTCGGTGGTGGGCGTGGGCTTCGGGGGCGGCGGCGGCAGCGAAGCGAGCCGCTCTTCGCCGGTCTTGCGCTCCGCGGGCGCGAGCTCGGCGAACGCGAGGAACCGCTGGTAGTACGAGCGTGCCTGTTCCGGGCGACCCGCCGCTTCGTGGACCCGCCCGATGTTGAAGAGGTCGACGGGGCGGTGCTCGAGCCGATATGCGGCCTCGAACTCGCGCAACGCCCCGTCGAAGTCGCCGGCATCGAAGCGCTCGACCGCGTGCGCGACCAGTCCCTCGCGGGTGGGTGCCGGCTCGGACGCGCCGCGTGCGGACGTGGGGGAGAGCGCGACGGCGATGCAGAGCGCGAGGTGCAGCGACTTCATGGCGTGACTCCGAGGAAGCTGGAACGTGCGGTGGCCTCGAGCAGGAACGGGCTCTTCGAGTGGGCGGGCTTCGCCTTCTTGCGCGCCCTTTTCGTCTTCGGTCGCGCGCTCGTCTTCGTCTTCGGTCGCGCCTTCGTCTCCGGTCGCGGCTTCGTCTTCGGCCGCGCTTGCGCCGATGACGTCGCCGGCGCGCGCGGACGAGCGGTGGTCGCCCGCTCGGCCGCGCGCGGTGCATCGTCGCGCTCGCTGCGAGCGACCGCGGCGACCGTCGCCGTCGGCTGGACCGGCGGAGTCGCCATCACCGTGCGCGTCGGTGCAACGACGCTCGACGCTGCGTTCGCGACGGCCGGCGAAGCACCGCGGGCCGAGACGCGGTACACCGCGGCCACCAGCACGAGGCATGCCGCGGCGACGCCGGTCGCGAGCCCGCTGATCCACGCCCGTCGTCGCCGGGGCAGCGGGATCACCGGCGGATCGGACCGACTCGGCCCGGCCACCGACGCGGGCCGGCGCGCCGTCGCATGCGGCCCGGGATTCGAGCAGGCGAGGAAGGCATCGAGCAGCTCGCGCGCGGACTCGGGTCGCACGATGCGCTCGGCGAGACAGCGATTGCAGAGCGCACGCAGATCGGCGTGCGCGGGGGCATCGAGATCGACGACTTCCTTGAAGAGGATCCCGAGCTCGAAGACGTCGTCGCGCGCGTCGGCATAGGCGACGTCGTGCCAGGTCGCACCGGCCACGGCGGTGCGCGCCGATACGCCGATGCCGTCGGGCACGCAGGTGTGGAGGCCCGCGACGGTGACGCGAGCCGTGCGCGGCGAGTCGCCATCGATCCAGATGTTGTCGGCGGTGAGATTGCGATGCACGAGCCCGTGTTTGTGCAGGTGCGCGACGGCGAGCAGCAGCTGCGAGCCGATCCCGGTGAACTCCGACGCGGTGTACCGCCCGCGCTCGGCCATCAGCTCCGCGAGCGTCCGCCCCTGCGGTACCTCGAGCACGAGATACGGCGGCTCGCCGGGCCGCTGCGTGTCGAGCACGCGCGCGAGCCCGGGATGACGCACGAGCAGCAGACCCGACGTGGGCGTCGCATGGGCATCCGCCTCGGGCGCGTGATCGGACACGACGACGAGCACCGAGCGGCGCGCGTGGAGATCGCGGGCGCGGAAGACCGTCGCGTCGAGCTCGTAGCTCGCCACCGACTCGACGCGATAGCGTCCACCGAAGAGCGACGGGAGCGGGCGTCGATTGTGTTCGCCGGACACGCTTGCTTGTGTCGCGAGCAGCGTCTCGGGTTTCAGCTTTGTGGTTGAGCCCGACTACGCGACCGGCTCAAGCGATCGGCAGGTCGGGCAGCAGCACCGCGAGCCGGCGCTTGAGTCGCGCACGACTGCGCGCGAGTCGGCTCTTCACCGCGCCCTCCGAGACCCCTTGCACGCGCGCGACCTCGGCGACCGACAGTCCCTGCCAGTAGTGCAGCACGACCGCGAGCTGCCAGTCGGGGGGCAGGCGTTCGATCGCCCGCATGAGGTGGAACTCCTGCTGGTGCAGCACGTACTCGCGGCTCGGGGTCTCGCGCAGCTTCTGGGGCTCGTGCCCGAGCGCTTCGTCGCGCAGCACACGAGCTTCGCGCGTGCGCATGTGGGCAAACGCGACGCGACGCGCGATGCCCATGAGGAACGGCGCGAACTTCTCGGCCTCGAGGATCCGATCGATCGCCTGCATGCACAGCAGGAATGTCTGCTGTACGAGATCCTCGGTCGCATCCTCGAAGCGGTGTCGGAAGAAGCGACGCACCGCGTGCTCGTGCCGTCGCATCAGCGCCGTACCGGCCTCTACGAGCCCCACACGCCACAAATGCAGCAGCTCCGCGTCGGACGGATCCGTCGGATCGTGCGCTTCGTCGTCGTGCTGGCGCTCCATCGTACGTTCTCGACCGTGGCGCGGTGCTCGTGCGCCGCGGTCGGCTTGGGAGTGTAGCAGAGCGTGACGCGATGACTCGTGCGTTCGCTCGACGCGTTGCATCGACGCGCGTGCCCGGACCGAGCTCGTCGCACAGCGACCCACGAGCTCGGAGTCGATCGCGTAGTCGCGCCGGCCAAGCGAGCAGCGGCGTACGTCGGATCGTCGGAGCGTGTTAGCGTGGCGATGCGAATGGAACCGCTGCTCGTCGTGCGTTGGGTGCATCTGCTCGCGGCCGCCACCTGGATGGGCGGTCTCGTCGTCCTGGGTGTCGCCGTCGTCGCGCTGCGCCGTGCGGGGGCCGATCGATCGCTGCTGCAAGCGGTCGCACGCGCGTTCGCGAAGGCGTCGTGGATCGCGATGGCGATCGCGATCCCCACCGGCCTGCTGCAGGTCGTCGGCATGCAGCTGCCGTGGAGCTATGGCCGGCTGCACACCAAGCTCGGGCTCGTCGCCCTCGTCGTCGTGCTCGCCCTCGTCCACCAGCTCACCGCGCGCAAGAGCTCCGCGCGTGCGCGGGGGATCCTGCAGGCGTTGATCATCGTCGCGAGCCTCGGCATCTTCGCCGCCGCCGTCGCGCTGTGACACGCAGCCACTGCCGCGCCGACGCCCACGCCGGGCATCGTGCTAGGCTCGCGCGCGATGAAGCCGACGATTGCTGTTGCCGTGCTCACTGCCGCGTTGCTCTCGGCCTGCTCCGAGGACGACGATCACGGGACCGCGCCGACGCTCGGCTCGATCGCGCTGATGCCCGACCACGTCGCGATCGGAGCGCAGGCGATGGTGACGGGGACGGTCGCGTTCACCGACCCCGACGGTGACGTCGAGAACCTCGAGCTCGACATCGCATCGCCGGGCGGCATGCACTCCGCGATGGAGGTCGAGGTGACCGGCACGGACGGCGTCGCCGAGGGCACCATCAACTTCACCGTGGTCGTCATGTTGCCGGCGGCAGGCAGCTATCCGATCGCGGCCCAGCTGATCGACGCCGAGGGCAACGCGTCCAACACGAAGTCGGCGCCCCTCGTCGCGGAGTGACGCGCGCTCGGTCCGGCGACCCGGGCGTCGAGCACGATGGCCATGCCTCACGTACCCGCGGCAGACGGACGTGGCGAGAATCCGAGAAAATCGACGGGCCGCGGTGATCGAATCGCCTGCGCGCCGACTCGATAAGGGCGGAGGCACCATCATGCACTCGATCGCAGCACTCGCCGTACTCCGTCGTCGACTCGCGAGCACGTCCCTGATCGCGACCCTGTCTCTGCCGTGGGCCTGTGCGCCGCTCGACGATGCTGCGGGGATCGGTCCCGCAGCCGTCGACGCCGACGTGGAGCTGCGGGACGAGCCCCCGCCGCCCACGGCGGTCCAGTGTCCGCCTCCGCTCGGGGGCCGCTTCCGGCCGAACTGCTGACGCGCGCCGCTGCGAGTCCTGCGGACGCCGAGTCTCGAACGTCGGGCTGACGCTGCGGCGGACCGCGCGTCATCGCGGCTTGCGATCGACGGAGCGCCGCTCCGCCAGCCAGCGTTCGATCTTCTCGGCGAACGCTTGCTGCCGTGCGTCACCGCTGCGTGCCGTCGACAGCGCGAGCTCGGCGCTCGCGATCGCCTTCAGCCGATCGTGCAGGCCCCACGCCGCTCTCGCGGTCGCGAACTCCAGCTCCGCGCGCTTGCCGACCGGGACCTCGTGCGCGAGGACGATCGGCCGCACGCTGGCGAGCGTCTCCGACGCGAGCTGGTACTCGCCGAGCTCGAGCTGCGCGAGACCGATCCCCAGCAACGAATCCAGGTCCTGGATCCCGCTCCGTCCCGCCTTCGCACGCACTTCAACCGCGCGCCGGTGGTACTCGACCGCACGCCGGTGCTCGCCCAGCTCGCCCGCGACCTTGCCCTGCTGATCCAGCACGTGGGCGATCGTGTCGGGACCAGCCTCGTCCGTCTCGGCGAGCGTCAGCGCCTCGTCGAGCCGGCGCCTGCCCGCCTCGGGATCGCCCGACTTCACCAGCGCGGAGCCGAGCGCGGCGAGCATCTGTGCGCGTAGATGCGTGTCGTGGGGCCGGCCCTTCGCCGCGAGCTCCACCGCACGTCGGTGATAGGCGAGTGCCTGCGCGTCGTCACCGAGCGCAGCGGCCAGGGTGCCGAGGTTGTGCAGCGACATCGCGATCGCGAACGGGTCACTCCCGCGTTCGTGGATCTCGAGCGCGTGACGCTGGCGCTCGAGCGCCCCGGCCGGGTCACCGCTGATGAACAGCGCGCGCCCGATCGAGTCGTGCAGCTTGGCGACATCCGGGTGCTCCGGGCCGCGCACCGCCTCGATGATCGCGAGCGAGCTCTCGTAGGCCGCGATCGCCTCGTCGTATCGGCCCTCGCTCTCGGCGAGCATGCCGAGGTTGGCGCGCCAGACCGCAGCTTCGGGGTGCTCGAGCCCGGTCGTGACCTTCGCGATCTCGAGCGCGCGCTCCAGCTTCTGCCGCGCCGCCGGAACGTCGGCGCGGATCATGTCGACGTTCGCGGCATAGCTGAGATCGGCGGCCACGACCGGATGCTCGGGGCCGTAGATCCGCTCGTCGATCTCGAGCATTTGCGCGCACAGACTGGCGGCGAGCTCGATGTTCGTCTGCTCGATCGCGAGGCTCGCCTTCTGCGTGAGCAGATCGCTCTCGTAGCGGCCGCCCCGAGACTCGGTGCGATCGATCCACATCTCCGCGTTGCGGATCCACTCCTCGGCACGCGCCTGGTCCATGCTGCCGAGCGTGCTCGCGAGTGCGAGCGCCGCTCGCAACGCGGTGTCGTCCTCGCCGGCCGCGCCGGCGCGCCAGTACGCGCGTTCGAGGATCGCGCGCGAGAACGTGGGCCTGCCGAGATCTTGCTCGACCGTGCCCAGCAACACCTCGGCGTCGGCGATGACGGCGTCGTCGCCCAGCGCATGGGCGGCGACCTCGGCCGCGAGCCCGAGCTCGCGCGCCTTCGCGAAGCGCCCGGCGTTGCGGACGACGTGCGCGCGCGCCACGAGCGATCGGACCCGTCCGGTGGCCTCGCGGGTCTCCGGATCGCTCGGCTCCGCGAACACGCGTCGGACCCACGCCTCGTCTTCGCAGCGCTGGATGGGATCCACGCCACCGAGATCGGAGACCGCGCGTGCGACCAGCTCGGGATCCGCGTCGAGGAGCTCGTCGACGAGCGAGGCGAAGCGGTCGCGGCGATCGTCGAGACAAGCGAGCGCTCCGTGCTGCGCACCGTCGACGTCGGCCGTCCCCCGTGCCGCGAGGCAGTGCTGCTCGCGCGCCGCGCTCCACTGCTCCGCGAACCCATCCAGCCAGGGGGTCGTGCGGTCGAACATGGACGCGGCGACGGGCACCTCGGTGGCGACGAACGCGTCGCGCATCCGGGCGCGCACGTCGTCGTTCCAGACCTCCGCGATGCTCGCGGCATCGCTCGCGCACGCCGCCTCCGTGTTCCGCCGGTCGAGCTCGCGCACCGTGAGCGCCGAGCCTCCCGCGACGAGCGTCACGATGCCCGCGGCAATCCATCGGCGTCGCCGTTGGGGATCACGCGCGAGCGCGTCGAGGAGGTGCTGCAGCGTGGGCCAGCGCGCCGCGGGGTCGAGCGCGAGACCGCGGCGCAGGATCTCGCGGATCCACCGCGGCACCTTGCGGGAAGTGCCCGACGTGATGCGCCCCTCGGCGACCGCGCTCGCGAGCTCGCCGTAGGAGCGGCCCTGGAACGGGCGCGCGCCGTACAGGGCCTCCCAGGCCATGACGCAGAAGCTGAACTGATCGCTGGCGGGGCTCGCCGGCAGTCCTGCGTGCTGCTCCGGGGCCATGTAGGCCGGCGTGCCGACCAACGCACCGGTGCGCGTCACGTCGTCGGAGCTCGGCGAGCTCGTCGACGTGGGCCCGCTCTGCAAGGAAGGCTCGTCGTGGACGCGTGCGAGCCCGAAGTCCATCACGCGCGCACGACCGTCGCGACCGATCATGACGTTCTCGGGCTTGAGGTCGCGGTGGATCAGATCGGCAGCATGCGCGGCCGCGACCCCTCGCCCGATCTCGAGCAGCAGAGCGACGACCTCGTGCCATCCGCGAACCGCCGCGCGTTGCCACTGTCCGAGCGTGACGCCGTCGACGAACTCCATCGCCACGAACACGGTCGGTAGCGCCGGGCCGTCGTCGAGCGCGGTCGTCAGCGTGCCGACGTCGTGGACCGTGACCACGTTGGGATGGGCGAGCCGGGCCAGCGCCTGCGCCTCGCGGACGAGACGCGCGCGCGCCTCGTCGTCGGCGGCATACGAGTGGTGCAGCAGCTTGATCGCGACCTTGCGATCGAGCTCCGGGTCGTGGGCGGAGTAGACGACCCCCATTCCTCCGACCCCGACGCGCTCGAGGATCACGTAGCGGCCGACGGTGGGCGGCGGCTCGGCGAACAACGTCGACCGCAGCCGCGCTCGCGCGATCGTGCGCCCGATCGGCTCGTCCGCGGGTGCGAGCGCACCGAGCCGCCGCACCACGTCGCCGTCGAGGCCGAGCCCCGCGGTCGCGAGGGAGTCGGAGCCGGCTTCGGCGCGCGTCACCCCCCGAGGTTGCCACACGCGGACGCAGCAGTAGCTCGGCTAGTACGCCTTCACCACGTTGGGGCCGAGCTCCGACGCCAGCAGGCAGCTCCCGGCCGCACGATTTGCCGGATCGGTCACGGGGCAGGCGTACCCGCTCGGACACGGGTGGTCCTTGGAGCAGGCCATCGTGCAGCGCTGCTTGCCCGCGACCAACATGCAGGTGTCCGAGGGATCCTTGCACTGCGCCGAGTCCTTGCACGGCGCGCCGAGCTCCACGGTGTCCGTGTCGCAACCGAACAGGCCGAGTGCGAGCCACAGCGAGGCGATGCGTGTGCGCATGACGGAGATGGTAGCGCGCTCTGCCTCACGCGGGCTGCGTTGCAGCGTCGACCCGATCGAGGTAGCGAGCCAGCCGCGCACGCGTGGCGACACGCTCGGCGCCGTGCGGGACGGTCGGCATGCGCAGCGAGTGTAGGTGCGCGAACAAGCCGAGGTCGGCGACCGAGGGACGGGCGCCCAGCCAGAAGCCGTCGTCGGGGGCGCGCGCATCGAGATCGTCGAGCACGCGATCGAGTCGCTCGTAGCAGGCCTCGAGGCCGCCGCGCAGGAAGTCGCGCCCGACGAGCTTCTTGATCGTCCCGCGACGCACGGCATTCGCCACGAGCCCGCGGATCGGGGCGGGCAGCGCTCCGAAGAACGCGGTGCGCGGCACCGGCCAGCCGCGATCGTCGGCCCAACGCACCGCGAGCACGTACGGATACAGCGCGGTGTCGCCGAGCTCCTCCCACAGCCACGCCTCCGCCCGACCACGCGCGTCGAGCCCACCGGTCATCGAGCCGGGTGCGAGCGCCTCGATGCGATGCAGGATCCGCGTCGAGTCGGCCACGTTCTCGTCGTCGATGACGAGCACCGGCAGCTGACCCAACGGGTTCAAGCGCTTGAGCTTCGTCATGTCGACGTAGTGCCGCTCGTAGGGCAGCTTTGCGAGACGGAGCGCGCGATCGATCTGCAGCACGAACGGGGAGAACGACGACCACCCCTCGAGCCCGGTCTTCGCGGGGAAATCGCACAGCGTCAGCTTCGTCATGTGCGGCCGACCGTACCGCGTCGCCGGTTGCCGCGAGAAGCGGCGCCGCAGATCGATTCCCGAGCGAGACGTGAGCGGGCGCCGGCAACCACGCCTGCCAGCCCGCCGGCTCGTCGGCCACGCGAGCGCGCGGCTACCCGGCGAATGCGGCCGCGAACGGCGAGTAGTTGTCGGGGCCGTAGCCGGCCGCGAAGATCGCGAATGCGACGACGTCGAAGTCCGTCGCACGGGCCGCGAGCTCGTCGCGATAGATCGCCGCGACGCGCTCCGCAGGATTGCGGAACGCGCCGCAGCCGAACGCACCGAGCACGGCGTGCCGGATCCCGTGGCTGCGCAGCGTCGCGAGCTGGGCCGCGATGCGGCGGCGCGCATCGTCGGCGTCGAACGGCGCGCCATCGCGGAGATCCCGTGCCGCCGCCCGCAGCTCGAAGAACGGGAACACCTCGTCGTCGGCGAGCCACGGATAGCCGAGGTCGTCGCGGCCGCGGTCCTCGGGTCCGCGGATGCACGTCCGCGGGTGGTCGACGTCGAGATACACCATGCCGTCCCGCGCCTCGAGCAACCGCGTCACCGCCGGGAGATAGGCGTCTTCGTCGGCGTCGTACTCCTCGGGCCCGACGCGAAAGTGGCAATCGGTGCGCCGGAACATGTTCTCTTCCTGCGCGATCGCACCCTCGACATACGCGCCGCCCGGCGTGAACGCGTTCGCCATGTTGAGCACCGCGAAACATCGACCGTGGCGACGCGTCAGCTCCTGCGTGACCGCGCCCCAGTCACCCGGAATCACCGCTACCTCCACGGCTGCTCGCTCGACGCGAGCTGCCGCTGCCCAACGCGCGAGATTGGCGGCGGCGAGACGAGGATAGCGATCCGGCGGGTCGGCGTTCTCGAACGCAGCGATCGTCTCGCGCAGCACCTCGCGTCGCCGCGCACTCCCGGCGCCGTACGAGCGGAGCGAGGCCGCGTCGGCCTCGGAGACGAGTGGTCGCCCGGCCATCAATCCCCCTCGCTCGCGAGCCCGCGCTCGCGCGACATGCCTGGCGGGTCCGAGCGCCGCATATCCGCACGATACCGCAGCGGCCCGGGAAGTCGGCCACGCGAGTGCTGCCGTCGCTCGGACGTCGCCCTGCGCGACGGACGAGCGTCGATCGGCGTCCAGCGTGGCGCCGCGGGCGAGCGCGGTTCGTCCCACTTGCTAGCTTGTCGACGTGCAGCGGGCAGGCATCGTCGCGCTCTTCGCCACGTCGGCGTGCTTCGCGGAGCCCCCGGCGGGCCCGTCGGAATCCACGGCCCATTCGTCGGCGAGCCAGGATCGCGACGACGCCGCGAGCAGCAGCACGAGCGAGGGCGGAGGCGAGTCGAGCGGCACGCACACGGACGCGGACACCACGGCCGGCATCGGCGAGGCCACCAGCTCCGACGCGGACACGTCGAGCGGCGGACTGGGCAGCTGCGGCGACGGCGTCGTGTCCGGCGACGAGCTGTGCGACGACGCGAATGACACACCTGCCGACGGATGCACCGCGTGCGCGCCGTCCTTGTCGATCGTCTGGCAGCGCACCTTCGGCTCCGCCGCGCCGGTCGAAGGCGCGTCGGCGATCAGTGTGCGCGAGGGCTCGATCGCGGTCGGCGGCGCGCTGGCCGGCGCCGGCGACGACACCGACCTGTGGCTGGAGATCCTCGACGAAGCCGGCGAGAGCGCGGGGCGGCTGCTGATCGACGGGGATGCGGATGCCGACGATCGGGTCGTCGACGTGCGCTACGACGGCGCGGGCACGCTGTGGACCACCGGTGTGCGCGACGACGGCGGCTTCCCGCAGCTGCAGATGGACACGCGGGCGATCTCGCCGGCGCTCGAAGTGACGTGGTCGACGACGATCGGCTTCGACGCGATGCCGGACATCCCGGCCGGGCTCGGCCTGCTCGGTGACGGTGCCGTGGTCGGAGCCGTGATCGGCCCTTCGTTCGCGACGAACGCGTGGTTCGGACACTACGACGCCGCCGGTGCGGTGGACGACAGCCAGGTGTGCGACTGCGGTGGCAGCGGCGCGGTCGTCGATCTCGACACGAGCGAAACCGGAGTGCGCGGCATCCTGGTCGACGGCTCCGGGCGCGAGCTGTGGGGCTGGGCCGGCGGGCTGTCCGACGGCCCGCCGTGGCAGGTGCCGCTCGACGTCACCGAGCCCGGTGTCGTGCTCGACGTGGCGCCCGCGGGTGACACCGTCGTCTGCGGCGCGGTCGCGGGCGGCAACGACGTGAAGCTGTGGCTCGCGCGCTTCGATGCGAGCGGCGATCTGCTGTGGTCGTCGACCCAGGACGTCGGTGACGGCGACCAGAGCTGCGCCGGCGTCGTCATGGCCGCCGAGACGACGCTGGTCGTCGGATCGATCCGCGAAGACGAGCAGACCGCGGTCGGCGTCGTCGCCCGCTTCGACAACGGCACCGGAGAGCCGCTGCTCGTCCGAGAGCTGGTGATCGAGGCGTCGGCCGATACCCGGATCACCGCGATCGACCTGCGCGGGGACGTCCCGTACGTCGCCGGCACCTACGCCGTCGATGCGCTCGACGACGACGCCTTCGTCGCGCGGCTCGTGCCGTAGCCGGACCTGGGCAGCCGCGATCGTGATGCACCGGTGACGGTCGCCGGCCCGCGGCCGCGTAGACTGATGCGCAGATGCCGATCGGCAAGGCGATGCGTGTCGCGCTGCTCCCCGCGCTCTGGGCTGCGACCGCCGCGTTGATGGCGCGGGATTGGGCCAACGATCCCTACAATCCCGCGCTCACCGACACGCGCCGCTACGGGCACAACCACGAGGGCGCGCTCGTCGATGGGCTCGTGATCACGCTGATCGAGCTCGCGGTGCTGCTCGCGATCCTGCGCCCGTGGTCCTACGATCGCTCGTGGGGTCGCGCGCTCGTGGCCGTGGCGCTGCTCGCCCCGTGGGCGCTCGTCTCCATGGTGCTCTCGATGCACCAAGGCGGCGTCGTGGTCCTCCACTTCGCGTGGATCTTCGCCGCGCTCGTCGGGCTCGTCGTCACGTTCCTGGTCAGCGCGATCTCGATGTATCGCCAGGCGCCTTCGCGCTGAGCGGCGGCACGCGGCGATCACGACCCGAGCTGCGCGAGCCGTGCCTCGAGCTGCCGACGTTCTTCGTCGATCGGGCTGTCGGGGTGACGCGCGCGGTGGGTGGCGACCAGCCGGCGCGCTTCGTCGATGCGACCGTCTCCGAGAGCACGTTGGAGGCAGCGTCGTCGTCGGTCGTCCCGGCGGAGGATCCCTGCGACGGGTCCGCGATCTGCATCGGTGGCACGCAGCTGCCGGAGCTGGGCGCACACCTCTCTCGCCGCGTGCAGCGAGAGGCCCGTCGGCTCCAGCGTCGCGCGCAATGGCGAGCGCGTCGCAACGGCTGACCGCCGCCCGTCGGTGCGGTCACGCAAGAGACGGAACGCGTTCCACCCGTATGGGTACTGGCATGGCGAAAATGCCGAGCGACGATCTCCCTCGACGTCCGGGTCGGGCCGCCCCGGCGGCCGCGATCGTGGCCGTGCTCCTCCACGCCGACCTGGTGCACGCCGGGCCGCCCGTCGCGGAACCGAGCGTGAACGATCCCGAGACCCCGCCGGCTGCCCGCGTGCAATCCGATCCGTTCGCCGAAACCGCGCCTGCGACCGCACCCGAGGCCCCGACGTCGGACACGCAAGCGCAGACCCGCGCGCCTGCCGAGGACTCCGAGCGCGCGCCCGCGTCGACCCGTGAGCCGCCACTCGAGCTCGAGGGCGTCGACGAGCGCGAGCGCATGGCGAGGATCCTCGACGGCGACAACGAGATCGCCGATCGCTACCGTCGAGGGCAGGGCATGGTGATCGGCGGCAGCGTGGCGCTCGGCATCGCGATCACGCTCGTCGGTGTCGCGAGCTTCTACGGCGTGAAGGCGGAGTACTTCGCCCCGCTCGGTATGGCCGGCAACGCCCGCAAGATCGCGATCGGCGTCGGCGTGGCCGCGGCCGTCGTCGCGATCCCCGGGTCGGTGCTGCTCCCGCTCGGGCTTCTGCGCCAACGCGATGCGCGACGCGAAGCACGACGTCGCGCGTCCGCGGGGCTCGGCAGCGGCGGACTGGTCGTACGCTTCTGAACCGCTGCGCGGGCCCTCTATCCCGCGCGGGTCGCCGTCGCGCTGATGCGCTCAGCGGATCTGCGCGTACACCATGTCGTGGCCCGGATGATCCGCATCCGTGCCCGCGGCCATGTGGCAGCCGACGCAGATCGACTTGGCCGGGCCGGCGTCGCCGCGGCCATCCGCCACCACGCCGCGCTCGTCGTGCGGCGCCGGATGATCGGCGCTGACCTGCTCGTACCAGTACCAGCTGTCGCCGCCGGCACCCGCCTCGACGTGCAGCGATACTGCATAGCCGTAGCGCACGCCGTCGTCGCCGTAGAGCTCCTTCACCGATGACGCGCCCGGTGGGTACTCGCCCTCGCCGTGCGCGCTCATCAGCGCGTTCGAGCAGATCCGTTGCATGCCGTGCGGCGAGACGCCCACCGTGAACGGATGCAGCTCCGACTCGCACGTCCAGCTCTCGTAGTGGCCCTCGGCCAACCACGCCTGGATGTCCACGTGACCCGACGTGGGCGGCGTCTGCTCGTCGACGGCGGGTGCACCCGAGCTGCCCTCCGCCGACGCATCTCCATCGCCTCCTGCGTCGTCGCACGCCGCAACGCACACGAGGAGTGTGGCCAACAGGCCCTTGCTGATCTTCATGTTGCTCCCGCGGCGGCGAGGGTTCGCTCGCGCCTCGGCGGCTGTACTCCGGGCCCGCCGGGCGGTTACGCGCCCGGGCGAGAAAAATCGCCGGCGCTACGGCGCGTGGCTGCGGTGGATCGCGAGCTCGCTCGACGCGGGCGCGTAGATCGGCGTCAGCCACGGGACTGCGGGCAGCGGCAGGTCGACGCAGCACACGCGGATCGGCCGGCTGCGGGCGACGGGTGCCAGCTGCTCGAGCAGGCGCTCGACGCGGGCGCCGCTGAACGGGCAGTAGAGGAAGAAGACGGAGCCGCTCGCCAGCTGGTCGCCGCACTCCAACGCGTCGCCCTGCACGATCTCGACGCGCGACAGCGCGAGGCGGCCGACCAGCTCGCGCGCCGCATGCACGAGCTGCGGCTGGATCTCGAGGCCGATCGCCGACGCGCCGGTGAGCAGGTGCACGAGCGCGGCGACCCTGCCGATCCCGGCACCGATGTCGACGAACACGTCGCCCTTGCCGATCTCTGCGCGGTCGATCGTCTCGAGGATCGTGTCGATGGGGCACGGCAGGTACGGCACACAGCCCGTGGGCAGCGCGGGGCCGTCGTCGGGCAGATCGCCGAGCCCGAGCACACCGTCGAGCCACGCTTCGCGACGGCCGGGCGCCACCTCGTCCAGCGCGGCGCGGAAGGCCGCGGGACCGCGTTGCACGTCGGTGCTCACTCGGTGCCTCGACTACGCAGCAGCGATCGCACGCCGAACGCGGCGAGCACGAGCCCGACGGCACCGGTCAGCGCCGCGACGAGCTCGAACGGACCGACGATGTTGCTCTCGCCGACGCGCAGCCCCGAGTTCGCGGGGGTCTCCGGATCGTAGTGCACCTGCACCTCGGCGCCGACCGGATGCTCGGCCACGACTCGCTGCAGGTCGCCGGCATCGAGCCCAGCCGTGGCGTCGTACTTGTGCCCCTCGTAGCTGCGCCCGTCGACCGCGTAGGTGTACGCGAGGTCGAGGTCGTCGTGCGGGCGCACCACGCCATCGTCGGGATCGCGATGGTCGACCGCGACGATCCGGGAGCGCACGACCGTGCCCGTCGTGGTCGGCCACGCGCGCGCGGCATCGGCGACGCCCTGGAAACGGACCGCGATCATCGCGAAGCAGGCGGTCATCACCCAGCACACCGCCGCGAGACCGAAAAGGATCGGCCACGCCTGCGAGCGACCGCGTGAGGGAGCCGGCATCTCGCGCCAGCATATCGGGCGAACGCTCGGTGTGCGCGACGCAGCCCTCACCGACCACGCGGCGGCTTCGCGGCCCGCTCGGCCGCGGCGAGGCCGTCCTCGAGCGCCGACACCAGCGGATGCGTGGGCCCGAGCGACCGCACGAGCGCGAGCCCGCGGCGGAAGATCTCGGCGGCACGCGCGGGCTCGTGCAGCTCGAGCTGCACGCGGCCGATCGCCTCCATGTACTGCGCGCGCTCGACGACGTCACGCGGATCGATGGCCTCGATGAGCGCGAGCGCCCGGTGGAACGACACCAAGGCGAGCTCGAACCGCCCCGACGCGGCCGCGACGTCGCCGTAGTTGTAGAGCAGCGTCGCGACGTCGGCATGCGTGGGCGCCCACGACTCGAGCGAGGCGAGCGCGCGTCCCGAGAGCTCGAGCGCCTGCCCCCAGTCACCGCGCGCGCCCGCGACGATCGCGAGATCGGAGAGCGAGCGCGTGTAGTCGCCGGAGCCTGCGTGACTGGCTCGTTCGCGCAGCGCGAGCGCGCGCTGGTGGTACGCCTGCGCTGCTTCGAGATCGCCCAGCTCGTACGACGCCACGCCGAGCTCGTCGAGCACGCTGCCGAGCATCCCTTCGTGGCCGCCCGCGTGCTCGATGACTTCGAGCGCTCGCTTGCCGACGTCGCGGGCCCGGCCCGGCCGTCCGCGCGCGAGCTCCAGCTTCGCGACCGCGACGAGCACCTGGGCGAGATCGATCTGATCGGCGCGGAATGCCTGCTCCGCGACCTCGAGCGCACGTACACACGTCGGCTCGGCGGTCGCGAGCTCGTCGAGGTTCACGTAGACACGGCACAGCGAGCCGAGCGCACGTGCGACGCTGCCGTGGTACGGGCCGCGACTCGCCTCCGAGATCGCGAGCCCACGCTCGAGCTGCGCGATGGCCTCGCGATAGTCGCCGAGGTTGCTGCTCGCGTTTCCGCGGGCGATCGCCACCACGCCGACGTTGGGATGCTCCGGTCCGAACGCGTCGACGAACAGCCGCTCGGTCTCCTCGAGCAGCTCCGCCGAGCGCCGGTGATCACCCTGGTTCCCCACGGACAGCGCGAGCTCGAGCTGTGCGCGTGCGATCGCCGGGTGGCCGGCCGGCATTCGTTCGCGGCGGAGCTCGAGCGCGCGGGTGGCCTCGTCGACGCCTTCGTCGGCGCGACCGCGTGCGAGCGCGAGCTGAGCGCTGGCCGAGTGCACGTTGGCCGTCGCGAGCCCCGGCGTCGGCTCGACGCGTGACAGCACGGCCGGCGCCAGCTCGGCCCACGTCTGTGCGCGCTCGAGTCGGTTCGCGCGGGTCGCGGCCTCGATGACGCCGGGCAGCACCTCGACGAGCAGCGCATCGTCGCCGAGCGCGAACGCGACCTCCATCGCGGCTTCGTGGTCGGCGAGCACGGCGGACGCGTCCCCGGCGGCCTCGGCGAGCGAGGCATGCACGAGCAGCGCCTCGGCACGCACGCGCTCGAGCCCCGCTCGATCGAGATCGGCGAGCAGCAGGTTCGCGAGCGTGAGGCCTTCGTCGGTGCGTCCGGTGCGTTCCAACGCACGTGCGCGCGCGAGCTCGCGCCGCGCGTGCGCGATCGTCTCGCGGAGCTCGAGATCATCCGATGGATCCGCGCGACGCGACAACCAGTCGTCGTCGTCGCACGGCTCGGGGTCCGCGAGCGCGGCCGTGGCCTCGATCGCGCCGGTGATCGCGAACGAGTCCGCCGCCCGCAGCACCTCCAGCAAGCCGGCGAGCTCGTCCCACCGCGCCTGCAGGCACTCGTCGGCCCGCGCCGCCAGCATCGGTGTGCGCGTGCCGTCGAGCGTCGCTGCGCGACAGCTCGAAGCTCGTACCGCCGACCACCGCTGCACGTGATCGTCGACGACGGGCTCGATGCGCTCGCGACTCGACTCGGCGAACGAGAGCTCCGAGGCGGCGAAGGCCGCACCGATCTCCGCGCGCACCTCCTCGTTCCACAGCTGTGCGATCGCTCCTGCGTCGCGCTCGCACGCGCGCGCGAGCGCAGCTCGATGCCAGGCCACTCCACCGGTCGCCGCGCCTGCGGCCACGAGCACCCCGAGCCCGGCGATCCAGCGGTTGCGCGCGCGCACCGGATCGCGCGCGAGCGCGGCGAGCAAGCGGTGCATGTCGGCGAACCGATCGGCGGGCGAGGCCGCGAGCCCTCGGCGCAGCACCGTCTCGAAGTGCGACGGGACCCCCGAACGCGGCGGTGGGGCGCCCAGGCGCCCGTCGAGCTTCGAAGCGACGAGCGCGGGCAGCGAGTCGCCCGTGAACGGCGGCTTGCCGAACAGCGACTGCCACGCCGTCACGCAGAACCCGAACTGATCGCTCTTCGCGTCCACGCCGACCCCGGTGTGTTGCTCGGGCGCCATGTAGAGCGGCGTGCCGGCGATCAGGCCGCTCGCGGTCACGCTGACCTCGGACGTGGTCGTCGTCGTGTGCTCACCCGACGCCGTGCCGAGCAGCTCGCTCTCGAACGCGCGCGCGAGCCCGAAGTCCATCACCCGCACGCGACCATCGCGGCCGATCATCACGTTGTCGGGTTTGAAGTCGCGGTGCACCAGCCCGACGTCGTGCGCGGCCGCGAGCCCACGCCCTGCATCGACCAGCACGCCGACGATCTCGCGCCAGCTGCGATGTTCCTGCCCGAGCCAGGCGGACAACGTGGATCCGTCGACGAGCTCCATCGTGATGAACACGCCCGAGCGCGGGGCGCTCCCCGGCGCCACCCAGTCGTCGTCGGGATGCGGCGCGAGCTCGCCGATCGCGTCGTCGTCGAGCACACCGACGTCGTGGATTGCGACGACGTTCGGGTGTGCGAGCTTCGCCAGCGCCTGCGCCTCGCGCAACAGCCGTTGGCGGCCCTCCTCGCGATCGACCCCCGACGATCGCATGACCTTGAGCGCGATCTTCCGCTCGAGCTGCGGATCGTAGGCCGCGAACACGACCCCCATCGCGCCGCGCCCGACCACTTCGAGCAGCACGTAGCGACCGACGCGCACCGGTGCCTCGCGCTCGGCGAACAGCTGCTCGCGCACCTTGCCGCGCGCGAGCGTGCGCGGCAAGGTCTCTCCGGCGGCGTGGAGCTCGCGCGCGCCGGCCAACCGATCGGCGAGCTCGTGCTCGATCGCCGCGCGACCCGACTCGTCCGCGTCAGGCATGGGCCGAGCCGAACGTAGCAGGGAGCTCGACCGTTTTGCGCAGCGCGGCGCATGGCCAGCGGCACACATGTCAGCGCGCGCGGGGACCCGCATCCGGCGTACTCTCGCGGGCACTCCGATGTCGGCTCGAACGGCGCTCCCTGGCTTCGTGGTCTCGCTCGCGATCGGCGGCCTCGGCTGCGAGCGAGCCCCGACGGCCACGACGACCGCGCCGCCTGCACCCGCTGCGGCGACGCCCGCGACGTTGCAGCGTGCGCCGCTCGACGTGCCCGACTTCTTCGCCGAGGGGCTCGCCTGGGACGAAGCCGGCAAGCGCGTGCTGCTCGGCGGCATCGTCGGGCAATCCATCGTGGCCACCGCGCTCGAAGGCGGCGCGGCGACACCGTTCGCGACACCCCCGCGCGGTTGGTCCGTGTTCGGGCTCGCGGTCGATCGCGAGCGCGGGCTGGTGTGGGCGGCGTGCTCGTCCGTGCCGCAGGGCCGCGCGCTGCCGGCCGACGTCGGCCGCGCGGGCCTCCTCGCATTCGCGCTCGCGGACGGCAAGCTCGTGCACGAGCGGCTCACGCCGGAAGGCGACGGCGCAGCGCATCTGTTCGGCGATCTCGCGCTCCGGGCGGACGGGCACGTGGTCGTGACCGACTCGGCTGCCGGCGGCGTGTACTGGACGAGCGCCGAGCAGCAAGATCTGCGCGAGGTGGCGCCCGCGGGCACGTTCCGCTCGGCGCAGGGCGTGGTGATCGTCGACGCGCGGACGCTGGTCGTCGCCGACTACAGCGCCGGGCTCGTGCGCCTCGAGCTCGGCACCGACGACGTGGCGACGGGCGCGAGCGTGCTGCCGCTGCCCGAAGGCGAAGATCTGCGCGGCATCGACGGGCTCGCCAGTCACGGACGCGCAATCGTTGCGGTGCAGAACGGTGCCGTGCCCCATCGGATCCTCCGCGTCGAGCTCGCCGAGGACGCGAAGCGCGTCACCGCGGTCGAGGTGCTGCACGAGATCCCCTCGACCGAAGGCGAGCCCACGCTCGCCACGATCGTCGGAGCGCAGGCGTGGGTCATGCAGACCGATCGCTGGGACCGCGTGTTCGACCCTTCGGGTCGTCCGCGTGAGGGCCTCGCGATCGCGCCCCCCGTGATCCTCCGGTTGCCGTTCGCGGGCGACTGATCACGACGCGCGCAGACCGGCGGCCTCGGCCTCTGCGCGGCGCGCAGCCTCGACGAGCTCGCGCAACGTGGCACGCACGATGGCGACGTCGAGCCCGCTGCGGAGCTGGAAGTCCTGCACGGCGGCAGCGAGGCGCGCGGCCAGGCGGAACGCGGCGGCCTCGTGCGCAGCGTCGCGCGAGCCGAGCGCGCGGCAGATCCGGGCGAGCGCGATTGCGGTGATCGGTCGATGTCCGCGCAGCCACCCATCGACCGCGCGACGACTGTGGCCGCTCGCGGCTGCGAGCGCGTCGACGGTCGCGAAGCCGGCGGCGCGCATCTTCTCGCGCACGACGTGCTCGAACAGATCACCGGCCCGACGACGCCGACGCGCGCCTGCGGGCTCGAACGCGACCAGCACCCGCTCGAGCTCGGCATCGATCGGACGCGCGCCGACCCGCTTGCGATACGCTCCCCAGCGCATGCCGAGCTCGCGCGCGAGCGCCCGTAGCTGCGTGCTCGATGCACCCGACACCGCGATCACCGAGACCGACGAGGCCATCAACTCGAACAACCGCGGCGCACCCACCGAGAGCACCACCGCCGAGTCATCGACCAACGCCCGCTCGAGCGCGACCTGCAGCGCATCCGGATCGGGAACCGCGGCGCCGGCGAGGAAGCGCGCGAGCTGCTGCTTCGAGCAGCCGGCGCGACGCGCCACCTCGTCGGTCTCGACGCGGGTGCATCGCAGCAACCAACGCAGGAGCGCGCGCTCGGGCGCTGTCGCAACCACGGGCGGCGCCCTGGTCATCCAACCTCGCCCAACGCGGGCCGCCGCCCTTCCATTTCCGGCGCCCGCCCGTGGGATGGCCGTATGCTCCCGGCCGGAGGTGCCCGTGCGCGCAGCCGTGATCCACCGCTACGGCGGACCCGAAGTGCTCGCCGTCGAGGAGCGGCCCGCGCCGCAGCCCGGACCGAAGGACGTGCTGATCGACGTGCACGCCGCGAGCCTCAACCCCATCGATTTCAAGCTGCGCGAGCGCAAGGTGTGGCCCGTGCTGCGCCCGAGCTTTCCGCTCGTGCTCGGCTGCGACGTCGCCGGGATCGTGCGCGCGGTCGGAGCCGAGGTGCGCAGGCTCGCCGTCGGCGACGAGGTCTTCGCGCGGCTCGAGAAGTCGCGCATGGGCGCGTTCGCCGAGCAGGTCGCGGCCGACGAGAGCGTGGTCGCGAAGAAGCCCACCAACACGAGCTTCGCCGAGGCCGCCGCGGTCCCGCTCGCCGGGCTCACGGCGCTGCAAGCTCTGCGTGACACCGCGCAGCTGCAGCCCGGCCAGCGCGTGCTCATCCACGCCGGTGCGGGCGGGGTCGGCACGCTCGCCATCCAGATTGCGAAGATCCTCGGGCTCGTGGTCGTGACGACGACGAGCGGCAAGAACCGCGCGCTGGTCGAGGGCCTCGGCGCCGATGTCGTGATCGACTACACGAAGGACGACGTCGCCGCGAACGCCGGTGAGCTCGACGCGGTGTTCGACACGCTCGGCGGCGCCTCCGAGCTGCGCTCGCTCGCCATGGTGAAGAAGGGCGGCATCGTGGTCGGCATCGGCGGGCTGCCCGACGCGGACTTCGCGATGCTGCCGTGGTTCGCGCGTCCGCTCGTGTGGCTGCAGACGATTCCGCGCCGCGCCGCCGTCCGCAAGACCGGCGCACGCTTCGCCTACCTCTTCATGCGCCCCGACGCCGGCGAGCTCGGCGAGCTCGGCACGTGGATCGAGGCGGGTCGGCTGCGCCCCGTCATCCATCGCAGCTACCCGCTCGCGGACATCGGGAGTGCATTCGCCGAGCTCGAGACCGGCCGGGCCCGCGGCAAGATCGTGGTCACCGTGCAGTGAGCCTGGCATGCTCGGCGCGCCGATGCGTTACGAGGGTCGCATCTATCGCCCGCCGTCCGAAGCGGACGCGTACATCCTGCAGGCCACGATCGGCTGCTCGTGGAATCACTGCACGTACTGCGACATGTACAGCGACAAGCAGTTCCGCGTGCGCGCGCTCGACGAGACGCTCGCCGACCTCGACGAAGCGGGCGCGCGCGTGGGGCCGCGCGTCGACAAGCTGTTCGTCGCCGACGGCGATGCGCTCGTGCTCGAGCTCGACCACTGGCGCCCGATCCTCGAGCGCGCGCGGCAGCGGCTTCCGCGGCTGAAGCGTGTGTCGTGCTACGCGATGGCGAGGAACGTGCTCGCGAAGACCGCTGCGGAGCTCGCCGAGTTGCGCGCGGCCGGGCTCACGCGGCTCTACATCGGGCCCGAGTCGGGCGACGACCCGACGCTCAAGAAGATCGCGAAGGGCGACGACGCGGCTGCGCACGTCGAGGCCGCGCGCAAGGCCCACGCCGCCGGCATGGAGCTGTCCGTCATCACCTTGCTCGGCATCGCCGGCGAGCGCAGCGAAGAGCACGCGCGTGCGACCGGCGAGCTCATCACGGCGATGGACCCGGAGTTCTGCTCCGCGCTCACGGTCACGATCGTGCCCGGCACACCGCTGGCGAAGCTCGCCGCGCGCGACAAGTTCGCGGTGCCGGCCGTACCCGAGCTGCTGCGCGAGCTGAGGGGCATCGTGCTGCACGCGCGGCCCACCGACGCGGTGTTCCGCACCAACCACGCGTCGAACTACCTCCCGTTGGGTGGCCGCTTGCCCGCCGATCGCGAGCGCATCGTCGCGCTCATCGATGCCGCCCTGGACGGGCGTGTGCCGCTGCGGCCCGAACGGATGCGCGGGCTGTAGCGGCCGCGATCCTCCGGCCACTTGCGATCGAGCGGCAGCTCGTTCGACCATCGACGCACCAAGGACGGTGCAAACATGGCAGTCGAGCCGACGAGTGATCTCCTCCGTAGCGTGACCGAGCTCCAACCCGTGGCGCGCGGCGAAGCCCTGGTCGCGAAGGGCGACCGCGGCCCCGCCGTGAAAGCGATGCAGCAAGGCCTCGTCGCGCTCGGCTACGCGCTCGCGGGCGGTGCCGATGGCATCTTCGGCAACTCGACCGAGGCGGGGCTCCGCGACTTCCGCTCGCTGCACTTCCTCGAGGGCGCGGCGATCCTCGATCCCACGACGCTCGCGGCGCTCGACAAGGCGCTCGCGCGACTGCAGCGCACGAAGGGCTACCAGGCGAAGAACCCCCGCTTCACGGGCGACGCCGCGATCGCGAAGGTGCTCGACGGCAGCGCGCCCTTGCCCGCACACGCGCCGGCGGTGACGAAGATCCAGCAGGCCTTGCTCGATCTGATGTTCGCGCTGCCGCGCTGGGGCGCCGACGGTGACTTCGGCGACGAGACGCGCGCGGCACTGCGCGCGTTCCAACGCTGGCAGCGCATCCGGCCCGGCGGCGAGCTCTCGCCGCTGACGATGCTCGCGCTCGACGAGGCCGCGCCCGCGCCGGGCACGGTCGCGATCCGGCACCCCGAGTACGCGACGATGACGAAGGACGGCATGCTGACCGTGACGCTCGCGCTCGGCTACGACGAGGCCGGCAACGATTTGAGCGCGCTCGAGTACGTGCTCTCCGAGCTCCGCGCGGACGGATTCGCCGAGGCCGCGCCGAATGCCGCCGACCCGGTGCGCAGCTTCACCTGCCCGCTCGCGATCGCGGGCAGCCAGGGCACGCTGCGGCTGCGGCTCGTCCACCGCACCACGCCGCACCCCGAGCAGTGCTTCGCCGAAGGCCTCGTGCACGACGCGGTCACGATCTACACGGGCCACGCGCGCTACGGCACGGGTCCGGATTTCGATCCGAAGGAGTCCACGGCGGAGAACTTCGTCATCGGTGTCGGCTCGCCCCAGCATGCGCGCGGTCAGCTGCAGCGCGGCTACGACCCGCACATGAACGAGATCCTCGCCGGTGTGCCGAACGACCTGCTCGCCACGCGCTTCGATCCCCAGCTCGACCAGCTCTGGGTGTTCCTCGGCTGCACGACGCAGAACTACCTCGACGAGCTCCGCGCCCTGGTCGGGGGCAAGGACACCTACAACCTCGATCTCCTCGTCTCGACCCGCCCGATGTACTGGCGCGACAGCGGATTCCTCGCGATCGCGATGATCCGCGGCCTGCGCCGAGGGGCCAGCATCAACGAGGTCGTGCAGGCGTTGAACGAGCGCGCGGTCGCGACCGAGGTCGAGCTGGCCGACACGCACGAGGGCCCGATGTTCATCACCGACGGCTTCGGCGACAACGGTCCGCTCTGAGTTCTGGTCGCGCCGTCCGGCGCTCTTCCTGGTGCGCGCAGCCATGCTC
>CAZFKC010000016.1:0-120311 GCA_964519175.1 uncultured Nannocystaceae bacterium | reverse complement strand
TCGGCGCGGGCTCCACGACGCGCATCGGCGCAGGTCGATCGTTCGCGGACGGCTGCAGCTGCGTGACGAGCTTGCACATGCGACGCGTGGCCTGATCGAGCGCGCCGATCACCTCGCGCATGCGCGTCTCGTCGGGCGGCGGAGCGCTCCACGGCGCGAGCGGACCGTTCAGCAGTTGCACCGCGAGCCGCACCGCCGAGGCGGCGTCACGGAGCTCCACCCACGCGCCGGGGTCGGCGGCTGCGGCGGGGGCGGTCGCGATCATCGTGGCGGCCATGGCGAGTACCACCGCCCCTTCGTGCGGTCGCCGAGGGTGCGCGGCCAGGGGGAATCGCGGGCAGCGAGCGCGCGCGCCGGCCCGTGTCGGGCCGGATCGCGCTCAGCGGGGACGACGGCGACCGCGGCGACGATGCTGACCCGTGCGCCCGGAGGAGCCGTCGTCGGCGAACGGCGGGGGCAAGAGCGGCTCGTGGAAGCCGGTGGTGCTGCTCTGCTGCAGCTCGACCTCGGTGAGCAGGATCGCCGGGGCGATGCCGCTGACCGGGATCGATCCGCTCTCGGCGTAGCAGTAGCCCTCGTCGAGCTCGGAGCTGCCTCCGAACCCGACGATGCGCTGCAGCGCCGACAGCGGCGTCCCGATGATCTCGACGTCGCGGATCCGCCGGCGCTTGCCGGTCTCGACGTCGAGCATCCACACCTCGGCGGGCTCGCCCTTGAACACCTGGAAGTCGTAGGCCTGCGTCTGGGTCTCGCCCCCGCGGACGCGGTGGATGATGACCGCGTGCCGGCGCCCCTGCGCCTTCGCGATCTCCACGAGCTGGGCCTCGAGCTCGGCCCAGGTCTTCGCGGTGCCGGGTCGCGCCTCGACCACGAAGTTCGCCATGCGTGCGGTGGGCGGCTGCATGCCGTCGTGGCGCCCATGGCCGTTGCTCGTCGACGAGGTGGCGGTGGGGTTGCGCCCCTGCAGGAAGCCGCGCAGCACCCCGTCCTCGACCAGCGTGGCGCGGCGGGCGGGCACGCCCTGGTCGTCGACGCGGTAGCTGCCCCAGATCGAGCGGTCGCCGAACTTCGCCATCGAGGGGTCGTCGTAGACGTCGAGCCCGGGCGGCAGGATGCGCTCGCCGACCTTCTGCGCGAACGTGCGGGTCTCGCCGCGCGCGACCAGCCGCTCGCCCTCGAGCCGGTGGCCGAGCGCCTCGTGGAAGAGCGTGCTGGCGGCCTGCCCGGCCAGGAGCGCGGGGCCGATGAACGAGCCCGGGCTCTCGGCCTTCTGCAGCTCGCCGAGCTCGACGATCACGTCGTCGAGCAGGCGCTCGAGCTCGGCGCGGCTCGGCACCTCGTCGACGCTGCGCAGGTAGAGATCGCGCGAGGCCTCGGCGTAGACGCCGTCGTCGGTGAGCACCCAGCCCCCGAAGCCGAGCTCGACGAAGACGTCCTCGGTGACGACGCGCGTGCCCTCGGAGGTCGCGAGCCAGCGGTGCACCCGCTCGGCGGTGAGCGTGATGCCGGGGTCGTAGATCTCGGGGTGCTGCAGGAAGCGGCGGGAGAGGTCGCGCAGCATGCCTTCCCACGCGACCCGCGGGAACGGCTCCGAGCGCAGCTCCTCGCGGTGGTTGAGCGGGGGCTCCTTGCTGAACGCGTCGACCTCGTCGCGCAGGTACTCGGTGACGAGCGCCTTGCGGTGGTCGTAGTAGTCCTGCTGGGCCTCGTCGAACTTGATCTGCGACAGCTTCCAGAGCGCGACCTGCAGCGCCGACAGATCGAGATCGTCGGGCGCGTCGACCCAGTCGGCCGACTCGCGCTCCTCGGCGCGGACGTCGAGCCCGCCGTCCATCACGTTGTCGAACTTGTGGCTGCCGACGCGGATGTCGGCGTAGATCTGCGACTGGACGTTCTCGCGCGCCTTGGTGAGCGAGCCATACGCCGCGCGCAGGCGCAGCGAATGTGTGCGCCGCAGCGTGTACTGCATGAAGTACGGCTTCGGGCTGCCGGGAACCTGCAGCCCGTCCATGGAGCGACGTAGCTCCCGCTCCATCACCTCCAGGACGCTGTCGCGGGTGGATGTGCGGGGAATCGGTTCGAGCTTGGGCAGCTGGCGAGCCATGTGCGGGTCCGGAGACCCGGCATAGCCGGCGGGCGGAGACCCGGCAAGAACCGCCGAGAAACGGAGTTCAGCCGTTGTTCTCGGGCAGCGGCCCCGACGGCGCTCCGTCCGTGGGGTCCCCCGCGCTACCACCGTCGGGCGCGGAGTCTGCGCGTTCGCGCGCTTCCGCCCGGCGTTTGGTGTCCTTGTCGTAGGCCGTGACGATGGCCTGGACCAGCGGGTGCCGCATGACGTCCTCGACGCCGAAGGTGCAGAACCCGATGCCCTCGGTGCCATGGAGGATCCGCAAGGCGTGGATGAGGCCGCTGCGCTGACCGCCGGGCAGGTCGATCTGCGAGGGATCGCCGGTCACCACGACCTTCGTGTTCGCGCCCATGCGGGTCAGGAACATCTTCATCTGCTCGCGGGTGGTGTTCTGCGCCTCGTCGAGGATGAGAAACGCATCGTTGAGCGTCCGGCCGCGCATGTACGCGAGCGGGGCGATCTCGATGGTCTCGCGCTCCATCAGCCGCTGCACCTTCTCGATCGGCACCATGTCGTGCAGCGCGTCGTAGAGCGGGCGCAGATACGGGCTGATCTTCTCCTCGAGCGTCCCGGGCAGGAAGCCCAGGTGCTCGCCGGCCTCGATCGCGGGGCGCGAGAGGATGATGCGGCGCACCTGCTTCTCGGCGAGCATGCGGACCGCCATCGCCATCGCGAGGAAGGTCTTGCCGGTGCCGGCCGGACCGACGCCGAACGTCAGCGCGTGGCGGCGGATCGAGCCCACGTAGCGCTTCTGCGCGAGGCTGCGCGGGGCGATGCCCTTGCCGTCGGCCGGGCGCTCGACGATCACGTCCTCGAACACCTCGCGCAGCTCGGCGCGGGGGTTGGCGCGCAGCACCTCGAGCGCGCGCGGCAGATCGGAGGGCTCGACCGGCGCGCCCTGCTGGGCGAGCGCGTAGAGCTGGCGGAGCAGCCGCTCCACGAGGCCGTCGCGATCGTTCTCGACCGTGACCTCGTGGCCGCGGACGTGCAGCACGACGCCGGTCTCGCGCTCGAGCAACGCGGCCTGGCCGTTCTGCTTGCCGACCGCGTCCAGCATCAGCTGGAGCGGCGCTTGCTCGTCGAAGGTGAGCTTGACGGGGCCGGTCAATGAAGCACGTGCGTTGTGGTAAGGGATCCGTCGTGACGGTAGCACGCGGTGATGCCGACGAGAACCAGGCGCCGGCTGGTGCGCCGCAGGATTCGTCCGTCGCGGCGGATTCCGGCGGCCCGCGCCACCGTGCGCACGGGCTCCGCGACTCGCTGCCGGGCCTCGTCGACCTCATGGACCGCCTGCTCGCGCCGGACGGGTGCCCGTGGGATCGGGAGCAGACGCTGCAGTCGCTGCGACCCTACCTGCTCGAGGAGGCCCACGAGGTGCTCGAGGCGCTCGAGGATCCCGAGCGGCACAAGAAGGAGCTCGGCGATCTGCTGTTCCAGATCGTGTTCCACTCCGCGCTGCGTCGGCGCGAGGGGGCGTTCGACGTCGAGGACGTGATCGCGGCGATCCGGGACAAGATGATCGAGCGGCATCCGCACGTGTTCGGGCCGCGGCCCGAGCGGCTCTCCAGCGACGAGGTGGCACGCCGATGGGAGGCCGGCAAGCGCGGCGCGAAGTCGGAGCACGATCCGAGCTCGCTCGGGGTGCCCACCGCCCTGCCCACCTTGCTCCGCGCGTTCCGGCTGCAGGACAAGGCGGCGGCGCTCGGGTTCGACTGGCCCGATGTGGGCGGTGCGCTCGCGAAGCTCGACGAGGAGCTCGCGGAGCTGGCCCAGGCGCGGGAACGCGCCGACCGTGCGGCCATGCACGACGAGCTCGGCGACGTGCTGTTCGTGCTCGTCCGGCTGGCGACGAAGCTCGGCCTCGATGCCGACGCCGCGCTGGCCCACGCGAACGCGAAGTTCGAGCGCCGCTTCGGCCACGTGCTGCGGACGCTGGCGCAGCGCGGCCAGGATCCGCAGGCCGTGGGCCTCGCGGGCCTCGATGCGCTGTGGGAGGACGCCAAACGCGCCGAGCGCGGCGTCACCTCGGAAACCGCCGACGGGGAATAGCCGCGGAAGAATTCCCGTCCGCTCGGTCGAGTTCGCCGTGCATGGGTGGCCGCACCCATCCGAGTGAACTAGATTGACCTGGTAGGACGCGCATGCGCATCGCAACTCTCCCCGCCCTCCGAGCCGGCTACCGCGAAGCCGCCATCGGGAGCGCGGCGAAGCAGGAGATCGCGCGCCTGCTCCAGACGGCCAGCGACGCGCTGAACCTCGCGGTGCTCACCCTCGAGGGGCGCTCGGGGGACGACCGCGGCGACAAGCTGCGTCGCGCCGAGCACGCGCGCGAGTTCATGGTCGAGGCCGTCACGGCGCTCGGCCGTGCGCGGGTCTACGTGCCCAAGCTGAAGACCCACGCGCTGCCGGTCTTGCTCGCCACGGAGATGCGGCCCGAGGCCGAGCTCGCGCGGCTGCACCAGATGGCGACCCGGCTCTTGTGGCAGAATCACGCGTACTTGCCTGCGCGTTCCGAAGCCAAGCCTTTAGCTCCGGAGGACGAGGCCCAGCTCGCGGTCGTGGTCGCGGGGGTCTCCCGCGGCGCGCGGATCGATCGGGCGCTGCGCTACCGCTGGTGCGGCGTCGCGCTCGGCGTCGCCGGGATGGGCATGCTCTGCGGCTTCACCTTGGTGGGCGCCGCGGCGGCCGTCACTGGGGTCGGGCTCGCGCTCTTCCGGCTGGTGCGCGCGAGCGAAGAGTCCTCGATGCCCGCCGTGCGCGTGGCTTGAGGGGGGGGGTGACGGTTGCGGTTGGGGTTGGTTTTCGCAGGGACTTCGTCCCTACGGCACTCGCATGAGTCGAGCCGAGGCGGCTCGACTCGTGCGGCGCCTACCCTCGCGCGCAAGAGCGCGCGCCGCCGCCGTGCGGCGGTTGCTCGAGACGACTGGCCGCCTTCGGCGTCCACTCGTCTCGGCAATTTCTGCGGCGTGATCGGGGGGCGAATCGCGCTGCGATCCGGGGCCGCGATCCGGGGCCGCGATCCGGGGCCGCGATCAGAGGCCGCGATCCGGGGCCGCGATCACGGGGCTTCGATCGGGGCGTCGGTGGCTTCGGTGCCGCCGGCGAACTCGAGGACGACCAGGCGGTAGCCCTCCTTGCCCTCCATCACCACGAGCGTCGGGCTCGCGTCGCGCTTGAGCACGACGGTCGCCAGCGTGTCCTTGCCCTTCTTGCTGACCTTGATCGAGCGCACCGGGGTCCGGAACCAGCGCAGGTCGAGGTAGCGGGCGTTGTTGCGGACGTTGATCCGCGTGTTGACCAGCCGCAGCGTGATCGTCGAGCCCTTGATGTCGAGCTTCGAGGCGACGTCGGCCGACACCTCGAAGAACACGCGCGAGCCGCCGGTGGTGCGCTCGAACCCGGTCCACGTGAGCAGCGCCGGCTTCGTGCCGAGCGAGCGCGCGGGAAACGGCGGCACGTGGTTGCCGTCGAGCGAGACGCCCGAGTAGTAGCCCTCGGGATTCGGGGCGACCTCGACGAGCTCGCCCGAGCGGACGTACCGCGGCCGCGAGCTGCCCCCGCGGTTGTAGGTCCACGTATCGGAGAGATCGACCGGCGGGCCCTCGACCACCGGCGCCTCGTCCGGCTTCGCCGTGCCACCCGGTGGTGGCGGGATCGTGCCGGGCGGCGGCGGGGTCGTGGACGGCTTCGTGGTGGGCGCGCCCCCGCCCGAAGGTGGCGGCGGCGTCTGCTTCGCCTCGCGATCGCCCGGCTTCGGGCTCGTCGAGCCCGGCGGCGGCGGTGCGGGCCCGAGCGCGCTGGCCCGGGCCGCGACGAGCACGCCGACGAGACAGGCGGTGGAGACGAGCACGCGCATGCGGACGACCAGGATATCGCCGGCGGGCGCCGGCCGCCAAACAAACCGCGCGGCGCGACTAGGGACAGCTCGCCAGCGACTCGATCCATGCGTCGATCGTGACCGCCGAGCCCTCGTCGACGATCGCCGTCGCGAGCGGCGGCATGCGGCCGTCGGCGGTCGCGTGCAGGCGCGACGAGAGCACCGAGCGCGCCGGATCGCCGGGCGCCACGATGCGCGCATCCTCGAGGCCGAGCTCGCCCGCCCGCGGCGCCTCGCAGAGCCCCGTGTCGACGAGCGGCAACTGCCGGCGCAGATCGAGGCTCGCGCGTCCGCCCGTGCCGTCCTCGCGGTGGCACTGCGAGCAGTTCACGTCGAGGTACGTGCGCGCGAGCTCGTCGAGCGAGGCCCCGGCGTCGACGGTCGGCAGCGGCGCGACGTCGGGGCGGCGATCGAGCACGCCGAGCGCGACGAGCCGGTCGAGCTGATCGCTGCCGTCGTCGAGCGTGCGCGCGAGCTGGGCCCCGGTGGTGCCCAGCGGATCACCCGAGGCGTGGCAGGCCGGACAGCCGCGCAGCCCGGGCTGGATCCACGGCAGGCCGGCGCGCTCCTCCACGCGCTCGTCCTCGACCAGCGTCGCGTCGTCGCCGTCGTCGTCCCACGCGTAGCCGTAGCCGCGCCAGCCGCTCTCGTGGCGCGCGAGCAGCCGCGTCTCGATGCGCACGCCGTCGCGCAGGAACGTCTTCACGAGCGTGGTGCCGACCGGCCAGGTGATCGCACCTGCGCCGTCGACGTGGCCGCGCGCGTCCTCGGGCAACGCGACGAAGCGCTGCTTCTCGGCGCCGTCGGACCAAAACGGCAGGTTGATCTCGTACGGCACGAGCCCCTCGGGCACCGCCTCGGGATCGTCGACGTCGACGCAGCCGGTCGCGGACAGCTTGCGCGGGAACGCGGCCTCGCCCGCCGGATCCGGGGTGCCGGGCACGAGCCGCGAGATTCCGCCGTGGTAGCCGAGCGCGAGCATCGTGCCGTCCCTGGCGAGCAACCAGTGCGAGACCTCGCGGGCGCCCTCGCCGAGCAGCACCGGCGCCTCGCCGTCGTCGCGCACGCCCCAGATCGCGCCGTCGTAGAAGTCGCTGTAGACGAACGTTCCGTCCAGCTCCGCGAGCGCACCGCCGCGCAGCACCGCACCGGCGACCACGCTCGCGCCACCGTTGTTGCGGTAGGCCGCGATCGGATCGAGAAACGCCGGGTCGTCGCACGTGGTGACCCCGATGCACTCGAAGCCCTCCTTGCGGCCCCAGCCGTAGTTGCCGCCCTTCACGACGAGGTCGACCTCCTCGAAGCGGTTCTGCCCGACGTCGCCGACCCACAGCGCGCCGGTCTGGCGATCGAAGCTCCAGCGCCACGGGTTGCGCAGCCCGAGCGCCCACACCTCCGGCGCGCCGCCGCCCTGCGCGAACGGGTTGTCCGGCGGAATCGTGTAGGGCGTGGCACCCGAGACGTCGATGCGCAGCAGCTTGCCGAGCAGCACGTCGGGGTCCTGCCCGTTGCCCTGCGGATCGCCCGCGCTGCCGCCGTCGCCGAAGCCGATGTAGAGCATGCCGTCGTTGCCGAACGCGAGGTGACCGCCGTTGTGGTTCGTGTACGGCTGCGCCAGCTCGAGCACGATCGACTCGCTGTCCGGATCGATCGTGCGCCCGTCGTCGTCGCTCGTGAACCGCGAGATCCGGCTCGTCATCGCGGGCTCGCCCGGCACGTCGAGCGACAGGTACACGTAGCCGTTGTCGGCGAAGCGCGGATCGAAGGCCATGCCGAGCAGCCCCGACTCGGGGAAGATCGCGAGCGCACCGGACAGATCGATCACCTCGGCACGCGCGCCATCCTCCTGCACCTCGTGCACGAGCCCGTCCTGCACGACCACGTAGAAGCGCGCGTCGTCCGTGGGGTGCTGCACGAGCGCGACGGCGCGATCGATGTCGATCCCCCCGAACGCGCGCTCGAGCTGGACCTTCGCTGCGCTCGGCAATCGCGGCAGGCTCGCGCAGCGCTCACGAAACGGCGGATAGCCGTCGTCGGAGCAGCCGGCGACGGTCACGAACGTCGACACGAGCAACGCGGCGCGGATGCGATGCGAGACCACCACGGCTACCCAACCGCGAGAGCCTAGCACGCGCGCGGCCGACCGGAGCGATCACCCGCGCTCGCCGGGCTCGGCGCCCGGGAGCCCGAGCGCCCACGCGCGCACCGCTGCGACCAGCACGTGCGAGCCCCACACGCACACCGTCTCGCCGCGCGCGAGCGCCGAGGCGACGTGGGCGATCACGGCGCTGGGATCGTCCAGCACGTGCGGTGCGATCGCGGGCGCCGGTGCGCCGGCGACCCCGAAGCCGTCGAGCCGGGCCCACGCCCACGACGCGGTGGGATCGATCGCGGCGACGATGCCCGCCGCGTCCTTGTCGGCGACGCAGCCGACCACCTGGCGCGCGTGCGGCAGACCGTGCTCGCGCAACGCGTCGGCGAGCACGCGCGCCCCCGCGGGGTTGTGGGCCACGTCGAGCACGAGCGTGCCGCCGTCCTTCGCGATGCGCTCGAAGCGGCCGGGCCACACGACGTCGTCGAGATCCTGCACGGCGACGGCCGGCACCAGCACGCGCGCGGCCGCGAGCGCGAGCGCGGCGTTGCTGCGCTGGTGCTCGCCGGGCAGGCCGCGCGGCGCCGCGGGCAGCGGATCGACGACGGTGAGCGGCGCACCGATCGCGTCGGTGTGCTCGCGCAGCACCTCGAGCACGCCCGGCGTCTGCGCGCAGGTGAAGCAGGGCACGCCCGCGCGCGCGACCGCGATCTTCTCGGCGGCGATCGCCTCGCGCGTGTCGCCGAGCTGCGCACGGTGATCGAGATCGATCGACGTGACCACGACGACCTTCGCGGCGCAGATCCGCGTCGCGTCCCAGCGCCCGCCGAGCCCGGCCTCCGCGACGATCACGTCGACCTCGCGCTCGGCGAAGCGCAGCCACGCCGCGAGCGTGAGCAGCTCGAAGAACGACAGCGGGCGCGGCAGCTCGGTCGCCCTGCCCTCGACCTCCAGCACCTGCGCGACCGCGGCCGCGAGCGCCTCGTCGGACTCCGCGACGCCGTCCGTCCGCACGCGCTCGCCCACCCGGTGCAGGTGCGGGCTCGTGTACAGCCCGACGCGCAGGCCGTGGCGCTGCAGCGCATGGGCGACCAGCGCCGACGTCGAGCCCTTGCCGTTCGTGCCGACGACGTGGACCGCCGGCACGCCGTCCGCGGGACGACCGAGCCGCGCCCACATCGTCGTGATCGTCTCGAGCCCGAGCCGGATCCCGAGCGCTCGGCGATCGAACAGCGCCGCGAGCGGCGTGCTCACGCCGACGGGCTCGGCGCGGGCGGGGCCGGCTTCGCGGGGCGCCCGAGCAACATGCGCAACAGCGTGCCGAGCTGCTCGCGCAGCTCGTGGCGCGACACGATGCGATCGATCATGCCGTGCTCGAGCAGGAACTCGGCGCGCTGGAAGCCCTTGGGCAGCTCCTGGCCGATCGTCTGCTGGATCACGCGCGGACCGGCGAAGCCCACGAGCGCCTTCGGCTCGGCGAGGATGATGTCGCCGAGCATCGCGAAGCTGGCCGCGACGCCGCCCGTGGTCGGGTGCAGCGCGACCGAGACATACGGCAGCTTGCGCTCGCGCAGCCGGCCGCGCGCCGCCGAGGTCTTGGCCATCTGCATCAGCGACAGCACGCCCTCCTGCATGCGGGCGCCGCCCGATGCGGAGAACACGATCGCCGGGCGATCGAGCTCGAGCGCGCGCTCGAACACCCGCGTGACCTTCTCGCCGACGACCGAGCCCATCGAGCCGCCCATGAACTCGAACGCGAAGAAGCCGATCGAGCTCGGGACGCCGTCGATGTCGCCGACGCCGGAACGGAACGCCTCGGTCGAGCCGCTGGTGCGCTCGGCCTTCACGATGCGATCTTTGTAGTGCGCGGAGTCGAAGAACCCGAGCGGATCACCCGAGCGCAGCTCGGTGTCGTGCTCGCGCCACGTGTCGGGATCGCACATCGCCGCGATGCGCTCCGCGGTGGGCATCGTCGCGTGGTGATCGCAGACCGGGCACACGCGCAGGTTCTGGATCAGCTCGTCGGTGTACGTGATCTCGCCGCACGACTCGCACTTCGACCACAACCCCTTGGGGATCGACACCTTGGACTGGACGTTGTCCTTCTCCAGGGGTTCTTTCTTGCGGCGCCACCAGGCCATCGACGTAGGCAGGCTTCTACCCCACTTTCGGGTGCGTGTGGGGACTCGCTGCCCGCGCGCCTTGCCCAGGCTCGCCCGCCTTGCTACTTGGACGATCGCCGTGGGTTCCACCGAAAAGCCCAGTCTGCCGGGCGGTCGCGGGCTCTCCTACCGTGACGCCGGCGTCGACATCGACGCCGGCAACGAGGCGGTCGAGCGCATCAAGCGGCTGGTGGCGACCACGCGCCGGCCGGAGCAGCTCGGCGATCTCGGCGGCTTCGCCGGGATGATGGGGCTGCCCACCGGCATGCGCGAGCCGGTGCTCGTCTCGTGTACCGACGGCGTCGGCACGAAGCTGCTGGTCGCGATCGCGCTCGATCGTCACGACACCGTCGGCATCGATCTCGTCGCGATGAGCATCAACGACCTGCTCGTCACCGGCGCGCAGCCGCTGTTCCTGCTCGACTACATCGCGGTGCCGAAGCTCGAGCCCGCGAAGATCGAGACGATCGTCGCCGGCATCGTCGACGGCTGTCGGCAGTCGAGCTGTGCGCTGCTCGGGGGCGAGACCGCCGAGCTGCCGGGGCTGTACGCCGAGGGCCACTACGATCTCGCCGCGTTCGCCGTCGGCGTGGTCGATCGCGCGGCGACGCTCGGGCCTGCGCGCGTGGCCGCGGGCGACGTCGCGATCGCGCTGCCGTCGTCGGGCCTGCACAGCAACGGCTACAGCCTCGCGCGCAAGGCCCTGCTCGGTCCGGAGCACGCCGGGCTCGCGCTCGGCGATCCGCTGCCGGGCGAGCCCGGCACCACGGTCGGCGACGCGCTGCTCGTGCCCACGCGGATCTACGCGCGCGCGTTCGCGGCGATCCGCGACCTGCCCGGCGCACCGCTGCACGGCGCGGCGCACATCACCGGTGGTGGGCTGGTCGAGAACCCGCAGCGCGCCTTCGACGACGGGCTCGCGCTCCACCTCGAGCTCGCCGAGCTGCGCGTGCCCGCGGTCATCCGGGCGATCGCGGCGCAGGGCGTGGCGCAGGACGAGCTCGTGCGCACGTTCAACTGCGGGATCGGCATGCTGCTCTACGTCGACCCGAGCGGCGTCGCGGCCGTGCAGCAGGCGCTCGCCGCGATCGGCGAGCCGAGCCTCGTGGTCGGCGAGGTGGTGCCGCGCCAGGCCGGCGCGCCGCAGGTGGTGCTGCGCAACCTCGCAATCGGCCCGTGAGCACCACCACCAACCACTACGATCTCATCGTCGTCGGGGCCGACGTGGCGGGCCTGGTCGCCGCCGCGCTCGTCGCACGCCGCGGCAAGCGGGTGCTGGTGTTGCCGCACGGGCCCGCCGACGGCTGCTATCGGCTGCAGGCGCGCGTGTTGCCGCTCGAGACGGCGCCGGTCGTGCACGCGACGTGTCCGCCGGTCGAGCGCGTGCTCAACGAGCTCGGGCTCGCGCAGCAGACCCGCCGTCAGGCCGCGCCGGTGTTCGGGCTGGTGCACCACGTGCTGCCGGACGACCGCGTCGATCTCGAGGCGTGCGAGCACAACCTCGACGACGAGCTCGGGCGCCTGTGGCCCGACGACGACACGCGGGGTGCGTGGTCGCTGCGCCGGCGCTGGGCCGAGGCGACCGATGCGGTGCTCGGCGATCTGCTCGCGTCCGAGAGCGCGCTCGCAGCCGACGGGTTCTGGGGCCGTCGCTTCCTCGCGCGCGTGGCGACGCAGCTGCCGGGGCGCGACGTCGACGAGTGCGCGCCGCTGCCCGCGGAGCACCCGCTGCGGGCGATGGCCGACGCGCCGTTTCCGTGGCTCGCCCACCTGACGCCGGCCCAGCTCGGCAAGGCCGCGGCGCTGCGGCTCGGGCGGCTGTGGGGCATGGGACCCGACGATCTGCCGTCGGGCGAACGGCGCGTGCGCGAGCTGTTGCTCTCGCGCATCGAGCTGCACTCGGGCGAAGTGAAGCGCGAGCTGCGGGTCGCGGAGATCCTGCTCAAGCGCGGCAAGATCGCGGGCGTCAGCCTGCTCGGCAAGCGCGATCACTACGGCTGCGATCATCTCATCATCGCGGACATCCGGCTGCTGCTCGACAAGAGCCTGCTCGGCGACGCCACGCCGCGCGCGTTGCTCTCGGCGCTCGCCGCCATCGCACCGGCGGCGCAGCGCTTCGTCATGCACGCGGAGATCGACGAGCGCGGCGTGACGCCGGCGTTCGGCGGCATGGCGCTCGTGAGCCCGGTCGGCGACCCGGGGCTGCACGCCGACGACGAGGGCTTCGTGCCCGACCAGGCGCACGGCGTCGGGCACATCTACGTGCGCAGCGAGCCCGGTGCGGGCGAGAACCTGCGCCGCTTCTCGATGACACGCATCCTCGCGGTCGACGAGCCGCTCGCCGATCAGCGCGAGCGCATCATCGACGAGCTCGACGAGCGCGGCGTGCTGCCGTTCGCGCGCCCGTGGATCCGGATGATGCACTCGCCCCACGACGGCCGCGAAGCCGAGGACGGCGAGGGCCGGCCGCTCGACGACCTCGGACCGGGCTCCGCGATGACGCTGCCGACCTCGCCGATCTGGTTCACCGAGGACGAGCCGCTGCTCGGCGTGGGCCTCTTGCCGGTCGCGACCGGCATCCGCGGCCTGGGCCTGGCCTGCCGCGCGAGCCTCCCGGGCCTCGGCCTCGAAGGCGAGTTCGCAGCGGGCGCAGCCGCAGCCGCCACAGTGGCGAGCCCCGCGAGATCACCTCTCTCCCGCTCGAGCCTGCTCAGCAAGGCGTGAGCCCACCGCGCCTCGTCGAGCAGGGATGCAGCGCCAGCCAAGCTCGAGACCCAGCGCCGGCCAAGCTCGAGAACCAGCGCCGGCCAAGCTCGAGAACCAGCGCCGCAAGAGTCGCTCGCCAGAGGCGAGCGCCTCTTGCGAGCGCCCGCGACACGGTCGCGGCGGCGCCTCTTGGCGCCGGGGGTAGTGACAAGCGAGCCGAGCCCAAAGGGCTCGACTCGCGCCGGAACGTAGGGGCGAAGCCCCTGTTTACAACCAACCTACTGCAGCGCCTTTTGTACCTTCGAGATCAAGTCGTCGATCACGAATGGCTTGGTCACGTAGAAGCGGGCGCCGAGGTTGATGCCGGCGATCATCGTCTTCGGGTCGTTCTTCGCGGTCAGGAAGATGACCGGGAGCGGGCGCGTGCCCTCGTGGCCCTTGATCGCCTTCACGAAGGTCATGCCGTCGAGGCGCGGCATCATGATGTCGACGATGATGAGATCGGGCTTCACGCGCTCGAGCGCCGTGAGCCCCGCCAGGCCGTCCTCGCAGCACTGCACCTTGTAGCCGCGTGCGGTCAGCGACTTCTCGAGCAGCGTGCGCACCGATGCGTCGTCCTCGATGACCAGGATGCTCTCGCCCGCCACGCGGCCGCATCATCGCACGGAGCGCGTCGCCGCGTCACGTCGCCGACGCTGCGGCCGACGGCGGCTCGGCGGACAGCTCGAGCGACTCGAGCCCGTCCGGTCGGCCCCGACGATCCGGCTCGGCGTCCGGATCGAGCCCCCCGGTCGGCCGGGGCACGGCCATCCGACGCACGCGCAGGATCCCGCCGTTGCGCCAGCGACGCAGCTCGACCTCCGCGAAGCGCCGGGTGCCCGGCTCGCGGCGGACCACCAGGTGCGAGCCGTCCAGCCAGCTCCCGCTGTTCGCGTAGACGACGTCGCCGAAGCGCTCGAGCGTGCCGCGATGGCTGTGCCCCATCAGCACGAGCGGCACCCCGGTCACTTCGCCGACGCCGGCCGCAACCTCGAGCATGTCGCGCGCGACGTTGCGAGGCCGCCGCTTGCGACGGATCCGCACGAGCGCGAGCGCCCCGAGCAGCACGCCGATCACGAGCCCGAGCCCCACGTTGCCGAGCGCCCGTCCGATCAGCGTGCCCGCGAGCATCGCGAGCACCGCCGCGAGCAGGTGATCGACGAGCGTGATGCCGAGCAGCCCCGCGACCGTCGTCGCCGTCGGCGGTGGGGCCATCTTCTCCAGCGCCGCGAGTGCGCTCATCTGCAGCCCCGCGTTCGCGGCCACGCGGGCGAGCCGCTCGGCGTGGATCTGCTTGCCCTCGCGATCGACCCGGCCCGGCCCGGCCCACAGCGCGAGCACGCGCCCGGCCGTGCGCAGATACAGCAGGATCACGCGGATCACGAACCGCCAGCCCCGCGCGAGCGCCCAGCGGACGTAGTCCATCGCGCCGAACTTGTCCGGTGCGTCGTAGTCGATCTCGGGCATGAGGTTCGCGAAGCTGCGCGTCGCCACCTCGGCCACCGTCTTGACCAGCTCGCCCCCGCGCGTCGGCGACAGCACGTTGGGCGTCGCGCAGCTGGGATCGAAGGTGTGGCCGTGCTCGATCCACGCCCCGCCCGGCTCGCGCAGGAACCACCGCACGAAGCGGATCCGCCCGGCCGCGAGCGCGCCGAGGTTCTCGAGATCGGTCGTCGTGGGGTCGAGCTCGGACGCCGGCGACAGCCGAGCGACGATCGCCGCTCGCACCGCGGGATACAGCAGCTCGGCGTCGTGGTTGCCGGTCACGAACACGATGCTCTGCCCGCTGCGCAGGAACGACTGCAGCGCCGCCTCCACCATGGGGTGGGCGTCCAGCACGGCGTGCAGCCGCGCCGCCGCGATCTGCTCGGCGTTCTGCCCGCCGTCGCCCTTCAGCTCGATGTTCCAGAAGTCGATGAAGTCGCCGTTGATGACGAGCTGCCAGCGACCCTCGCGCTGGTAGTGCTCGATGAACCGCGGGAACAGCTCCTCGATCCGCGACGCCAGGTGCACCGACTCGCCGCGCATCCGCGGCTTGAGGTGCGAGCCGAGGTGCAGATCACTGATGAGCAGGAGATCCGGGGCCACGACGATCCACGTCCAGCCTAGCCTGCGGCCGGGTCACGGGCGAGCGGCCGGGCCGCCTTGCGCGGGTGCAGGTCCGCCCGGCGCATGCGCCCCGGCCCGCGAGGCGAGCGCCGTGGTACTCCATGCGTGCCCGCACCGCGCTCGCGGGAGGACCCATGAAGCAGCTCGTCTTCGCCTTCCTCGTGATCCTCGCGCACGTCGTGTTCATCGCCAACGTCTGGCGCTTCACGAAGGTCGTCACCTACGGCCGCCCGATGTACCTGCCCGAGACCTGGGGGCAGCGCATCGCGAGCCTCATGGCGTTCTTCTTCGGCCAGAAGAAGGTGATGGAGGAAAAGGCGAGCTGGCACCACCTCCCCATCTACTGGGGCTTCCTCGTGCTCGCGCTGGCGACCACCGACATGCTGCTCGGTGGTCTGCTCGGCGACTGGTTCTCGCTCGGCACGATCCTGGGCGAGACGCTCTACGGCTGGATGCGGCTCGCCATCGACATCACGAACGCGATCGTCGTCCTTGCCCTGCTCTACGCGCTGTACCGGCGCCTGATCGCCAAGCCGCGCTTCATCCCCGTCAACCTCGACGCGATGCTGATCCTGGGCGGCATCCTCACGCTCTGCCTCACCCACTACGGCCACCACGCGTGGGAGATGGCCGCGACCGGCGTCGCCGATCCGCGCCAGCCCATCGCACGCGGGCTCGGTCAGGCCATGGGCCTGTTCACCGTCAGCGGCACCACGGCCACGAGCGCGATCGATCCCGGGCTCGCCCACTTCGCCAGCGAAGTGCACTGGTGGGGCCACATGTCGATCATCCTCGGCTTCCTCAACTACCTGCCGTTCTCGAAGCACATCCACGTGCTCGGCTCGGGCCCGAACATCCTGCTGCGCGACCAGGGCCAGCGGATGATCATGCCGAAGCTCGAGCTCGTCGATCGCGAGGGCACGCCGCGCATGGAGAACTGGGGCGTCGGGCGCATCGAGGATTTCACCTGGAAGTCGCTGCTCGACAACTACTCGTGCACCGAGTGTGCGCGCTGCACGGCCTACTGCCCGGCGTTCGCGACGGACAAGCCGCTCTCGCCGATGCACCTCATCCACGATCTGAAAGACGAGATGAAGTCGCGCGGCTTCCGGCTGGTCGAGCTCGAGCGGCTCGGCAAGCAGATCGGCGTCGACGTGAAGGCCGACGCGCCCGCGCCCGGCGTCATGGCCGAGCCGTTCGAGGGCCACCCCGACTTCGAGGAGTTCACCGAGCGCCAGGCCGCCTACGAGCGCGCGAAGGAGAACCCCGACAACCGCGACACGATCGGGAGCATCGAGCGCATCAAGAAGGAGCTGGCCGAGGGCCTCCCGCTCGTGGGCGGTCGCGTGAAGGACGAGACGCTGTGGGCGTGCACGACCTGCGGTGCCTGCCAGCAGGTGTGTCCGGTGTTCATCGATCACCCGCTCAAGATCCTGCAGATGCGCACGCACATCGTGCTGAACGACGAGCAGGGCACGCGCGTGCCCGCCGGGTTCGCGCGCGCGTTCCAGAAGATCGAGGCCGCCGGCAACCCGTGGGGGCTGCCGCAGTCGCAGCGCATGGCGTGGGCGAAGGACCTCGAGGTGCCCACGATCGCCGAGAACCCCGACGCCGAGTACCTGCTGTTCGTCGGCTGCGCCGGCTCCTACAGCGACATCTCCAAGAAGGCCACGCGCGCGCTGGTGCGCTGCCTGCAGGCCGCGAACGTCAGCTTCGCGGTGCTCGGCGAGCAGGAGAAGTGCAACGGCGACACGCTGCGCCGCGGCGGCAACGAGATGGCGTTCCAGCAGCTCGCGCGCGAGAACGTCGAGGCCTGGAACGCCTTGAACGTGCGCAAGATCATCGCGAGCTGTCCGCACTGCTTCCACACCATCGCGAACGAGTACCCGCAGTTCGGCGGCGACTACCAGGTCATCCACCACAGCAAGCTGCTCGCGCACCTGCTCGAGAGCGGCAAGCTGAAGGTCGAGGCGCCGCTGACGAAGCGCTTCACCTACCACGACAGCTGCTACATCGGCCGCTGGAACGGCATCTACGACGAGCCGCGCGCCGACATCGCGGCGGCGCTCGGGGGCAAGGGCTCGTTCGTGGAGCTGCCCCGCAACCGCGAGCACGGGTTCTGCTGTGGAGCCGGTGGCGCGCGCTTCTGGGACGAGGAACCGCCCTCCAAGCGCGTCAACATCAACCGCGCGAAGGAGATCGTCGAGGCCAACGTCGATGCGGTGGGCGTCGCGTGTCCGTTCTGCAAGACGATGATCAGCGACGGCGTGAAGCACTTCGACAAGGACGAGGCGATCGAGGTGCTCGACATCGCGGAGATCATCGAGCGCGGGCTGCCGAAGGCGCCGAAGGTCGAGGCCCAGGCATGAGCCGGCGCGAGACGATCCACGATCTGCTGGTCGGTGCGTTCGCCCCGGCCGCGCTCGAGGTGCTCGACGAGAGCAAGAACCACAGCGTGCCCAAGGGCGCCGAGAGCCACTTCAAGGTGGTCGTGGTGAGCGATGCGTTCGAGGGCAAGGCCCTGGTCGCGCGCCATCGCCTCGTCAACGCGGCGCTCGACTCGATGATCGGCACGAAGACGATCCACGCGCTGGCGATCCACGCGTACACGCCGGCCGAGTGGACCGCGCGTGGGCAGAGCTTCCCCGCGAGCCCGCCGTGTCTCGGCGGGAGCAAGCACGAGGCGAGAGAGAGCTAGCCCGTGGGCGGGCCGCGCGGGTCGCTCGCCCTGCTCTGCGCGTCGGTCGGCGCGGCGCTGACCTGGGCCGCGCTGGTCCTGCCCTGGCGCGGCGCCGACAGCCCCTTCGGCGCCGCGACGCTCGTGCTCGCCGCGGTGCACGGCACGACCGCGCTCTTCGCCGCCGCGGGCAGCCGCCATCGCGTGCGCGCGTGGCAGCTGCAGTCGGCGCTCGTGCTCGTCTACCTCGGCTGGCTCGGCTTCGCGGTGTGGAGCAGCGCGGCGCAGCTCGCTGCGCTGTACGGCGGGCTCGGTCGCGGCGTGGCGCTCGTGCTCTTCGGCGGCGGCGTCGTGGTCGCGGCGCTGCTCTTGCCGTGCGTCGCGTGGTGCGTCGCGACCACGGCGTCGCAAAGATCGCGACGGCGCGCGGCCGGGGCCGGGCTCGTCGCGATCGCCGTGCTCGCGCTCGGCATCCGGGCCGAGGTGGCGGCCGCGCGCGCCGACCCACTCGTCGAGCTCGACGCCTCCACGCTGCACGCCGCGCTCGCGGAGGCGCTGCCGGACGCGACGCCGCTGGACGGCTCGCTGATGACCCGCGCGCCCGCCGTGTGCGCGACCGTCCCGGGCGACCGCGTGGCGACCTTGCTCGTCGCCCACCGCGGCGACGACGGACCGGTGCTCGACTGCATCCAGGCCGCGACGCTCGCCGAGGCGATCGAGCTCGCGCGGCAGCGCCTGCACGACACGCGCGGCCGCATCGCGATCGACGTCGTGACTGCGCGACGCGAGCTCGTCGCCGAGAACGAGCTCGTCGATCTCTTCGCGGTACGCCCCGGCCGAGACGGGGTCTGCGACGGCACGCGCTGCTTCGCGCCGTGGCAGCTGGTCGCGATGCAGGCGTTCGCAGCCGCGGCGCCGCTCGAGTTGCTGCACGAGCTGCGCTTCGGCTTCGATCCCCACACCGTGCGCGCGGAGGACGGCGTCGAGGGGCTCGTGCGCATCGAGACCGCGAGCTTCGCCACCGATGCCGCCGGCGAGCTGCAGCCGCTCGAGCGACTGCGGCGACCGGGGCCCCCGCTCGATGCGGCCTCGCTGCGTGCAGCGCTGGTCGCCGCGGAGGACTACCTCGCAGCGGCGCAGCTGCCCGACGGGCGCTTCGCGTACCTGCTCGATCCCTACGCCGGCACGCGCTCGATGACCTCGTTCTCGATCGCACGGCAGGCCGGCACGACGCTCGCGCTGTGCGAGCTCGCCGGCGACCGCGTGCGTGCGAAGGCGATGGCCGAGCGCGCGTTGCAGGTGCTCGTCGACGCCACGAGCCACGCGGGCGCGCTCGCGATGCTGCACGATCCCGGGGACCCGCCGCCGGACGTGCACGACCTCGGCGACAGCGCGCTCGGGGCGATCGCCCTGCTCGCCTGCCGCCCGCTCGTCGGCGACCGCTTCGACGCGCACATCGCCGCGCTCGGTCGCTTCTTGCTGGCGATGCAGCGCGACGACGGCTCGTTCCACCCGCAGTACGACCTTGCGCGCCGCGACGTCGTCGTGGGGCCCGAGCCGCTGTTCGCCGTCGGCCAGGCGATCCTCGCGCTCGTGCTGCTCGAGCCGCTCGCCGCCGAGCTGCCCGAGCGTTTCGTCGCGCCCGAGCGCGTGCGCGCGGCCGTCGAGTCCGCGATGCAGCACGTGGCCACCGACGCCTGGGGCGGGTTCGGGGCCGACTTCTTCTATCTCGAGGAGAACTGGCACTGCCTGGCCGCGCGCGCGGCCCTGCCCCACCACCGCCACGACGGCTACGAGCGCTTCTGCCTGGACTACGTGCGCTGGAAGACCCGCCTCGTGCTCGACGAGACGAGCGGTGTCGCGCCGGATCTCGTCGGCGGCTACGGCTTCGGCAACGTGGTGCTGCCCTGGACCGCGGGTGCAGCGACGTTCGGCGAGGCCGCTGCAGCGGCGCTCGTGCTCGCGGATGCGCGCGCCGAGCCGAAGGCGCCGATCGAGAGCCGGCTGCGGCTCGCGCTCGGCTTCCTCGTGCACCACCAGTGGAAGGCGGCCGAGTGCTTCGCGTGCTCGGCCGCGCACTCGGTCGTCGGTGCGTGGAGCGAGCACCCCGGTGCGCCGATGATCCGCATCGATCAGGTGCAGCACGCCATGGCCGCGCTCGGCCATGGCGGTCGCGTGCTCGGGCTGCGCTGAGCGTCGGCGGAGCTCGCAGAGCCCGGCGCCCGATTAGTCCCCGACTCGGGCCGGATTGGGATGGTTTGCCGTGAGCTTCGCGCGGCTCGGATCGCCGTAAGAGGTGCTGCCGGGCCTCGTTGGCGCCGCCATGCGATGTACCGACCGAGTGATCGTGGGGGCCATGATGGTGAGGGCGATGATGCCGGGGGCTGTGGCGGCAGGGCTGCTGCTCGCGGGCTGCGGCGACGCGCCGTCGTCGGAGGCGACGAGCGCAGCGGACAGCACGAGCGGGAGCGCGAGCTCGTCGTCGTCCGACGCGACCACGGGCGGCAGCGGCGGGGCGGACTCGAGCGGCGAGGCCGAGAGCTCGAGCGAGGACGGCGCGGCCTCGAGCTCGAGCACCGACGAGGGCTCGACGACCGGTGGCGCGGCGAGCTGCATGCCGCCGACCGGCGCGAGCATCTGCGGCAACGACAACTCCATCGTGCGCGGGCTCGCCACGCTACCGGACGGGACGGCGCCGGCCGCCGGCTCGCTGCTGGTGCTGCTCAACCACGAGTACCTGGGCGACGGAGCGAACGGCGGCGTCCCGCACAACGGCGTCGCGCTGCCGGGCGCGGACTTCGGCGCGGGCGCGGTGCCGTTCGAGCTCGACATGTGTGCGAACGGCGAGATGTGGAGCGAGGAGAACTGCGACTACATCGTCTCGGTCACCCTCGATCTCGATGCCGACAACGCCATCGATCCGGGCGAGCCCACCGGACGCGCATCGATCTTCCTCAGCTGCACCGGCGATGCGCCGTGCGTCGAGCTCGTGCTCGACTGCACGGACGGTCCGTCGTGCCTCGCGTTCGAGGACCCGCCCGTGTGCGGCTGCTCGTCCACGGGACAGAGCTGCAACAGCCCGATCCTGGCCTGCTGAGCGGTCCGGACGCACCTGTGGTGCTTCGCCCCGCTCGGCGGGCGCGCGCCGATCAGTTCGCGGAAGCGGAGGCGGCCGGGCGCCCGTGCGCGAGCGTGCGGCGGCCGTCCTCGAAGAAGACGTTCATCGTGCCCGGGCTCGGCATCGACTCGACGACGCCCTGACCGAACTTCGGGTGCTCGATGCGCTCGCCGGGCTGGTAGGTCTGGCTCATCGCGTAGTCGCGCACCGGGAGATCGAGGTTGGGATCGATCATCGGGTGGCTGTGCCCTGCGGGCCGCGCCACCTTGCGCGGCGCCTTCTTGCCCGACGCGCGCGCGGCCGCCTTCACGGCCGCGGTCTGCGTCTTCTGTACCGGGCCGGGTGCCGGCGACGGATCGTTGGGCGAGCGCTTGAAGCGGTGGTAGCCGCTGCAGTACTTGCACTGCACCTTGGTGACCTTCTTGCCCTCGAGCGAGACGATCACGTGCCAAGTGTCTCCACACTTGCCGCAAACCGCGAAGATGTCTTTGCCGACCGCTAGCTCCATCGCGCGGACATCCTAACCCGGCTCTCGCTCGCGGGGGCGCCGCAGCGCTTCCGTGCGCGCGCCGTGGCGCTGGCGCGTGATCGCTGCCGTGCACCACGCGGGTCGCTCCGAGCGCCTTCGGCAGGTTTGACAACCGCCGGGAATTGCCGGCGGTGAAATCAGAGCCCGAGATCGTCGAAGAGATCCGCGTTGGATCGCACCTGCCGCTTGCCGTCGCGCGTCTCCGCCGCCGCAGCCGGCGACGGTGCGTTCTGCTGCGCGACCCCGAAGCCCTTGTCGGCGCTGTCGAACGCGTCGATCTGGCGCTCGAAGTCCGCGTCGATCTTCGCCTTCGTCGCCGGTGCGCTCGCGCGCGACGAGGCCTCGTCGCGACGACTGCGGATGCGACCGCGCGAGGCGTCGAGGGTGCGGCGTGCGAGGCCCACGTCGCCGGCGGCGAACTGCTCGTTCGCCAGCGCGAGCGCGGCCGAGGTCTCGCTGCGGGCGAGTCGGGTCTCGACCAGCGGATCGAGGGTCGACACGGCGGCTGCGTCGCGGGTGAGCATCGCGGCGAGCTGGCCCTCGCACTCCCCGACCTTGCCGCCCACGAGGTCCTGGAAGCGCATGCGCACGTCGGCGATCGGCTTGCGCCCGGCCTCGCCGGCCGGCACGCGCAGACGCAGGAGCACGGTCTTCTCGTCGGCGGCCGAGAACGCGCCGAACGGCACGGTGACCCGGTCGCCGCGCTGCTCGAACGCGCGGTCGAACACCTGAGAGACGGTGACGCCGGGCGCCAGGTCGATCTCGACCTGGGCGTTGCTGGCGACCGTGGTCACGAGGCTCTGCAGCTCGTCGTCGAAGATGCGCGGGAGGCCGGAGGGATCGTCGACGAAGTAGTGACGGCCGTTGCTCGACTGCGACAGCGCGAACAGCACGCGCTCGTTGTAGTCGACGTCGACGCCGATCGAGCTCACCGCGGTCTCCATCCCGCGCGCACGATCGCCGAGCCGGCGGAAGCCGTCGACGTCGCGCACGCCGGTGTTGGCCTCGCCGTCGGAGAGCAAGAGGATGCGCTGCACGGCCCCGGTCTCGCCGCGCGCGAGCAGGTCCATCGCCGCCTCGACGCCGCACGACACGCAGGTGTTGCCCTGGGCATCGACGCCGCGCAGCGACGCGAGCGCGAGATCGCGGGTGCGGCTGTCGATGCGCGTCGGCTGCAGCAGGATCTGCGTCGAGGTGTTGTAACCGACGACGCTCACCGTATCGCCGTCGCGCAGGCGCCGGATCATCCCCTGCGCCGCCGCGATCGCGTTGCTCATGCGCTGGCCTTGCATCGAGCCCGAGCGGTCCAGCACGATCGCGAGGTTCACCGGGGTCGCCAGCGCGCCGGCGGACTGCTCGGCCTGCGCCTTCACGTCGACGAACAGGTAGGTCTCGGTCTCGCGCCCCGACGCGAGCGTCGGGTGGCCGAGCCGGCCCTCCATCATCAAGGTGCCGCCGACGCTGAAGCTCGCGTTGCCGCCGAGCCCGACGAGATCGGCGAGCGCTGCGACGTCGCCCGAGACGACCTCGGGGGTGGTGCTCGGCGTGGTCGTCCCCGGGGTCGGCGGGCTGGTGCGGCCCCCGGGCGGCACGAGCGCCCATACCGAGACGCTGGAGAGGGCCATGCCGAAGGTCGCGAGCATCAAGGCGGTGGTCAGCTTCACGGCAGCTCCTCCGGGGTCCGGATGTGCGTCTGTACGCCCCAGGGCGCGGGACGATCTGGCGTCGGGCCCAGCCCCAGCGTGCCAGCGAGCTGGGTCGCGTGCACGGGGACGGCCGGCCGAGCCCTGCGCACGCCCATCCCCTCGAGCGTCTGCCAGGGCGGAAGCGCACCGATCATCACGAGCAGGCGATCCCAGGGCAGCGTCCAGGTCGCGGTCGGCCCGCAGAGGACCAGCGCCGCGGGCTGCACCTCGGCGATCTCGTGGGCGAAGTGGATCGCGACCCGCCCGGCATCGGCGAGCCGACGCAGCTCGGCGACGTTGCGGGCCTTGCCGCGCGTGAAGCCCTCGCCGCGGTGCACGACGGTGACCGCCGTGCCGGGCTGGTGGCAGAGCGCGATCGTGGCCTCCATCGCGACGTCGCCGAGCCCGCAGATCACGACGCGCTGGCCCGCGAAGCTCTTCGCGTCGGCGAGCCCGTAGTGCACGCGGTCGAGCAACGGCTCCGGGATCGGGGCCATGAGCTTGCGCGGGGTCCCACGCTTGCCGATCGCGACGATCACCTTGCGGGCGAAGAACGTCACGTGGCCCTCGTGGGGACGCGCGCACGAGATCGCGAAGCGGCCGGGTCCGCGGGGCTCGACCGCGATGACGCGGTGGCCCTCGCGGATCGGCAGCTGGCGCTGGCGAACGATGCGGAGCCAGTGCGCGAGCAGCTCTTCCTTCGTGGATTCGCGCAGCCACAGCTCGCCGATGACCGGGATGCCGAGCGGCTGATCGAACACCAGCTTGCCGCGCGGGAAGCTGCGGATGCTCTCGGCCACGCTGCCCTGCTCGAGCACGAGCGTGCGCAGCTTGTGCAGCTGGGCCTCGAGCGCCGCGCTCACCCCGGCCGGGCCCGCGCCGATGATCACGACGTCGAACAGCTCGGGGTCGTCGGGGCCGCGGCGATCGATCGCCGCCGCGGCGGCCCGCACCGCGTGCGCGCCCTGGTTGATCGCGTTCTTGATGAGCGGCAGCCCGGTGAGATCGCCGGCGAGGTAGAGGCCGGGCACGTCGAGCGACTGCAGCCCGGGATCGAGTGCGACGCGATCCTCGATCGCGCCGGCCTCGGCGACGACCAGCGATCCGTTCGGGCAGCGCTGCTCGCAGAGCGTCAGCCCGCAGCAGTCGGCGGGGCGCACCGACTTCGCGACGTAGTCCTGCAGCTCGAGCACGTCGTACGGACAGGCGTCGACGCACGCCGAGCAACCGATGCACGTCGAGGTGTCGATCTGCGGCAGCCGGATGCGCTCGGGCGGCGCCACGTCGACCTGCGCACGCGCGCGTCGGCGGCCACGGATCGCCGCGACGAGGCGGGCGCTGCCCCAGCCGAGCACGCCCGCGCCGAGGCCGAGGCCGGCGATCGTCCACCACGGCACGTTGCTCGGCGTGCCACGCGGAGCGACGGGCGCGACGAGCAGCGCACGACGGGCGACGTCCCACGCCGCGAGCCGCTCGCGCGGGCTGCCCGGCGCCGCGAAGCTGGCGGCCGCCAGCGTGCGGTGCTCGTCGAAGCACGCGGTGGGCCGGGCCGCGCCGAGCTGTTCCTGACCCGCGAGCATGCAGCGCGCGATCGGATCCCGGGCCTTGCCGGGATCGTGGCAGCCGTCGCACACGTCGACGGGGATCACCGGCACCATGGCGCGGCCGAGCGGCGGCGGTGGTGGCGAGAGCGCGAGCGGCTCCTCGCGACCCGGTCCGTAGCGCAACAGCGTGTCGTCGGCCATCGCGACCCCGCCCTCGTCGCGGTGGATGCGATGGCAGCGGGTGCACGGCAGCTCGCCGCGCTCCGCGATCGCGCGATGGCCCTTGCGCGTCGACGGATGCGGGCCGTGGCAGCCGACACACGCGGCGACGATCGGGGCGTCGTCCTCGCGATGGCAGGACGCGCACGCCACGTTCGCGTCGCGGTGGGGCTTCGCGAGCGGGCCCGGTGCACGCAGCTCCGCGGGCTCGCTGCCGAGCGCCACGGCCAGGGTCGCCGCGATCGCGGCCGTGCACGCGCCGAACAGCACGCCGACCATGCGCGTGACGTCGCCGTCGGCGACGGCCCGCGGGGCGCTGCGCCGCCGTCCGCCCGGCGCCCGCTCGCGGCTCGACCACAGCGGCTCGCTCATCGCCCCACCACCACGAGCACATGCACGGCGAGCAGCGCGACGAGCAGCGCCGAGCTCACCATGTGCAGCGGCAAGAACCCGCGCAGCGCCAGCGTGAGCAGCCGACGCAGCGGCAGCGCGCGCAGCTCGACCACGATGCGCACGAGCTCGTCGAGCCCGCCGAGCTTGTCGGCGCCGCGGCCCTGCAGCACGGCCTGCACGCGCGTGCGCACGCGCGCCTCCTCCTCGGCGAGCGTGCGGCCGGAGACGAGCAATGCGAGTGGGCCGAGGGTGCTGCGCGCGTAGGGCACGAGCACCTTGTCGGCGATCGCCTTCACGAGCTCGCTCTTGCCCGAGCCCGCGCGGTACAGCCGATCGACGAGATCGGCGCGGCGGCGGCGGAGATCCTCGGGCAGCGCACCGTCGCGCTCGAGCCGGGTGAGCCGGCGCGGCACGATCGCGTACGCGAACCCGCCGAGCACCCCGAGCGCGGCGGTGCACCAGAACACGGCCGCGAGCGCGCCGGCCGGACCGTCGGGCATGCGCGTGCCGGCGTGGGCGAGCACCGCCACCGGCGCGGCCATGCCGACCAGCAGGTGCCAGCGATACAGCGGACGCACGCGCGAGCGCGGTGCACCCTGCGGCGTGCCGGCGATCGATCGCCGACGCGTGCGCGCGCGCATCCACAGCCTGGGGATCCGCTTGGCCAGCACGTGCGCGACCAGGAGCACGATGCACGCGGCGGCGACGATGCCGGCCTGCTTGCCGAGCCCGAGCTCCGGCCGCCACGCCCCCGCGCGCTGGTACGCGAGCGCGGCGATGCCGGCCGCGACCGCGAGCGACGCGAGCACGGTCCCGCCGATCGCCGCGAGCGGGAGCGCGAGCGCGGTCTTGCGCTGCGGATTCGGGACCCCGAGCACGTCGGCGACCTCGCGCACGTCCCGGCTCGGATCGAGCCGCAGGATCGCGCCGGTCGGGCACGTCGTGACGCAGCCGGGCTCCGACCACGTGCGGCAGAGATCGCACTTCACCGCGACGTCGGCCGACAGCTTCAGGCCCGGGCTCGGCAGGCGCTTCACAGCGATCGCGTCTGCACCGCGCTCCGCCATGCGGATGTTGTCCCACGGGCAGGCCTTCGCACAGTTGCCGCAGCCGGTGCACAGCTCGGCGCGGATGAACACCTCGCCCTGCGGATCGCGACCGATCGCGCCGGTCGGGCAATCGATCATGCACGCCGGGTTCTTGCAGTGCTGGCAGGAGTTCGGCAGCAGCAGGCTGCGCGGCGCGCTGCCGAGCACCGGCAGCTTCGTGATGACCTTGTCGCCGCGGCGCACGAGCCGGCTGGTGCCGTGCAGCGATGCGCACGTCCACGCGCAGTGGCCACAGCGCACGCACGTGTCCTGATCGATGACGAGCAGCGAGCGCGCCATCTGCATGCGGTAGAGGTCCTTGAACACGTGCTGGGTCGACAGTGCCGCGGCCGCGCCGACCACGTTCTGCTGCAGCTCGGCCCGGGCGCCCGCGATCCGCTGGATCTCGCCGAGCAAGCCCGGGTTGCGATCGACGACGGTGCGCAGCACGTCGGCCGGCAGCTTCAGCGCGTGCACGGCCCCGAGCGCGACTGCATGGCAGCCGCGCGCTCGGCCGGCCAGCGCATCGTCGTCGCCGAACGTGTCGCCGCGCGCGAGGTAGGCACGCACGTGCACGCGCTCGTCGTCCTCGGTCTGCAGCTGCACGAGCCCGTCGACCAGCAACCACGCGGCATGGGCCGGCTCGCCGGCGCCGAAGATCCGGGCGCCGCGCTCGAAGTGCTCCGAGCGCACGGCATCGAGCACGAGATCGAGATCGTCCTCGGGCAGGTGGCGGCCGAGCGCGAGCGTGCGCAGCAGATCGCGCGTGGCCTGGCGCTCGAGCATGCGTCGCTCGCGATCGACCGCGGCCGCGCCGCTGCGACCCGAGCCGCGCACGAACAACGCCGCGGGGATCTCGACGACGGAGCCGGCCTCGAGCGCGATCGCCTCGGCGCGGCGCGGCAGCCCGAGCAGCGCCTCCTCGCCGAGCGTGTCGCCGGCGGTCGCGAGCCGCAGCCGCGTGGAGGTCTCGTCGCCGCGTCGTATGCAGCGCAGCTCGACGGTGCCACCGAGCAGGAGCACGATCGCGTCGCCGGCGTCGTGCTCGGCCCACAGCCGCACGCCCGCTGGCATCGTGCGCACCCGCGCCGCCGCGGCGAGGGTCGAGCGCGCGAGCGGATCGAGGTGGCGCAGGATCGGTGCGCGCCAGGCCGCTTCGGGGATCACGGCGTCGGGCGAGACGGTCACGGCACGGACACGCGCAGGCGGTGCAGCTCGACCACCTCCAGCCGGTCGAGCATCTCACGGGTGACGAGCGGGCCGGACGGACGCAGCCCGCGGGCGGCCATGCGCGTCTCGTAGTCGGCGAACGCCTTCACGAGGAACGGCGGGAACGCGCGGAACAAGAGCCGCGCTTCGATCGCGAACGGGCCGCGCGCGCTCCCGATCGGCAGCTCGTAGGTGAAGCGCATCGGCACGTTCGGCGGCGCCGAGCGGGTGTCGATGATCGCGTCGGGGGCCTTCAGCACGCCGCGCGTGGCGTCGAGGCCACCGACCGGGAAGTAGGTCTCGAAGAAGCGCTCGTCGCCGGAGAGATTCGACTCGCACGCGCCGGTGTCGGGATCGTAGCGGCCGTCGTCGAAGCGATCGGCGCGGTGGCGGCCCTGGCCGAAGCCGGGCTGGCAGCGCCCCTGCGCATCGATCTCGCCGATGCAGGTGACGCAGCGCAGGAAGCCGTTCTGCAGGTTGATGAGCCCGCGTCCGCGCACGTTCGTGGCCCCGGTGGCGGGCGACGGATCCCACAGCGGCACGTCGGGTCCGTCGACGATGTCGGCACCGAAGAGCCCGAGCGGACGACCGGCGGCATCGACGATCGAGTCGTCGACGTTGACGTTGCGGAACAGCTTGTCGCGCAGATCTTCGTCGGCGGACGCGACGTCGCCGACCTCGTAGACGACGCGACCGTCGGCGTCGGTCACGACGAGGTGCACCCAGAACTCGCGCTCCTGGCTGAACCCGGCCGGCACCTTGTGGCCGGCGCCGACGTTCTCGAGCACGACCGGGATCTCCAGCGTCGCGCCGCGACGCGCCGGCGCGTCGAGCTCGAAGCGGAAGGTGCGGCCCAGCAGCAGATCGCGACGCTGCCTCGCGCCGCGCGGGATGCCGGCGCCGTCGAGCGTGGGATCGTCGACGAGCTGCGACGGGAACTCGTCGGAGAGCGGCACGTCGACGCCGCTGAAGAAGTGCGTCGCGAGCTCGGTCGCGGTGCCGGACGAGGTCGCGATCTGGCCGCGCGGGTACTGCCCCGGTGCCCGTGCGGCGAACGTGGTGCCGGGCGGGCACGCACGCGCGAGCGCGGTCGCACCCGCGGCGAGCTGGCCGAGCGCGGCACCGCCGTCGCCGGCGGGCTCGCACACGCCCGGGTACGCGCTCATGTGGCAGTCCTGACAGCTCGCGGGCTCGCGGCCGCGGCGGCGCTCGTCGTCGGCCCACGCCACCCACTCGGAGTACGCGTTGCGCAGGCGCTTGAAGTGCTCGCCCTTCTCGATGCCGATCGCGTCGGTGCCGAACAGGCGCACGTCGTGACACGCACCGCAGAACTCGCTGCTCGCGAGGTAGTCGCGCGCGCTCTGGCTCGGCCGACCGTGTGCGCCGGTCGGTACGGCATCGGCTGCACCGGCGCCGAGCAACAGCTCGCGGGCATCGAGCGCGTAGCCGCTGTTCGCGATGCCGAAGATCCCGCGGAGATCCTCGGGTCGCGAGGAGAAGCGCTCGCCGGTCGCGCTGGAGATCCAGTCGGGGTTGCCCTCGTAGCGACCGCGGGCCTCGTCGCCCGGGCGCACCGGGCCGTGCACCTCGTGGCAGAACGCGCACGAGATCCCGTCCATCGTCGACTTCGGCAGGATGTCGCGCAGCGGTCGACGCGTGGGCGACGACGCGGCGAGCCCGTTCCACGGCGGCACCGCCTGCGCGAGGTTCTCGCCCGGTGCGTGGCAGTTCACGCACCACAGCGGGCCGCCCGAGCCGGTCGTCGCGAAGCCGGTGTTGCGATCGCGGCACGCGGTGCGGCCATCGGACGGGCGCAGGATCCCCGCGCCCGCGTCGCAGCCGAGCTCGCGCCCACCCTGCTCCTGGATCAGGATCTCCAGCGACTGGAAGAGCGGGCTCTTCACCGAGTGCGCCATCACCGAGCCGTGCCACTGCGCGGCGTGATCGGGGTGGCAGTCGCTGCAGTCGTCGGCGGACGTCGAAGTGGACGACAGCGGCGGACGCTCGCCGACCTTCGCACCGGTCGGCACGGGTGGCGGCTTCGCCTCCTTGCCGAGCTCGGTCCCGACGTACGCGCCGGCGGAGAGGGGCACGAGCGCGAGCAGCCACGCGAGCTGCACGTGGCGACGACGCGGCGGCGTCGCGACGGCTCGCGCGGGCGCAGCGACGGGAGCGGCCACCGCCGCGACGACGGGCGCGGCCGCGATCGGGGCGACCAGCGGCGTGGCGATCGGCGTGGGGATCGCGGGCACCGTCGAAGACCCGATGCGCGGACCGGCCGTCGCCAGCTCCGCGAGCTTGTCGGCGATCGCGGCGGCGTGCCGTGGCCGCTGCTGCGGATCGGGATCCAGCCCGCGCAGCACCAGGCTCTGCAGCCCCGGCGGCAGCTGCTCGGCGATCGCGGGCGGCAGCGGCGGGGCACCGCGGGTGGCCTGCTCCTCGAGCCCGCGGCGCAGCCCCTTGCCCGCGAACGGGTGCTGGCCGGCGAGCATCCGATAGAGGATGAGCGCGAGCACGTAGCGGTTCGCGGCGTGATCCCAGCGCGCGCCGTCGGCCTGCTCGGGCGCGCTCCAGCGCGAGAGCCGAGCGCCGTCGGACTCGGGCTCGGCCGCGCTGCCGAGCCCCGCGTAGGCGACGAACAGCGGCTCGGCGCGCAGCTGCACGCGCGGCGGATCGCCGTCGCCGATCCACACCGCCTCGGGCCCGAGCGCGCCCGGGAAGCGATCGTGGCGCTCGCACCACGCGAGCGCGCGGGCGATCGTCGCCGCGATCGCGACCGACGTGCGCCAAGGCGGCGCGCCGCTCGACTCGAGCCAGCGCGCGAGTGTCGGCCACTCCACGCGTGCCGGGCCCTGCTCGCCCTCGACCACGCCGCCGAGCCCCGCGCGCCCGAGCTCGAGCAGCGCAGCGATCGCGTCGGGATCGGCGGGGAGCGTCGTCACGGTCGACTCTGGGTGGCCTGCGGCCCGACGGGTGGCGCGGGGCTCTGCGTGCGCAGCCACCAGGTCACGCCGCCGGCGACGAGCGAGAGCGAGACGATCAACGCCACCGCCCAGCCGGTGCCGAGCGTGCGCGGACCGGCAGCGCGCTCGACGAGCCCGATCGTGTCGGCGATCCGCGGCGTGCTGTCCTTCGGACGCGTGGCCTTCTGCGCCACGAGCCCGGGGACCTCGGTCGCGCCGGTGCGCACGGGAGGTGGCGTGCCGGCGACCGTGCGGCCGGTCGGCGCCGCGTCGGAGCGAAAGTCGTCGAGCACCGCGAGCACGGCGTCGGCGTCGGCCGGACGCGCGTCGGGCCGCTTCTCCAGCAGCTGCCACACGAGGCGCTCGATGCCGCGGGGCACGCTGCCGCGCACGTCCTCGGGCCACGGCGGCGGCGCAGCGGTGCACTGTAGGTTGAGCAGCTCGCGCGGCGACGCCGACTCGAACGGCGCGCGCCCACCGATCATCTCGTAGATGCAGAGGCCGAGCGAGTAGAGATCGGAGCGCGCATCGATGCCCGCGGCGTCGATCTGCTCGGGGCTCATGTACTGCAGCGTGCCGACGCTGTGCGTGGTCGTCTTCGACAGCTCCTGCAACACCTTGGCGATGCCGAAATCCATCACCTTGAGGCTGCCGTCCGGCAGCACGATCACGTTCTCGGGCTTGAGATCGCGGTGCACGATCGGCGGCTGCTGACGATGCGCGGCGCCGAGCGCCGAGGCGATCTGCGCCGCGATCGCGATCGCCTCCGGCCACGGCAGGCGCCCGCGCGCGGCCAGCAGGTCGCGCAGCGTCTGGCCCGAGAGGTACTCGAGCGCCATCACCAGCTCGCCGTCGATCTCGCTGCACGACAGCGCGCGCACGATGTTGGGGTGATCGAGATGCGCGAGGATCGTCATCTCGTTGAGGAACAGTCGCCGGCCCTCCTCCGAGCGCGCGAGCTCGGGGCGCAGCACCTTGAGCGCGACCCGCCGCTTCGAGAGCCGCTCCTCGGCCTCGTAGACCTTGCCCATTCCACCCTCGCCGACCAGACGGCGGACGAGGTACTCGCCGATGCGCTCCATGGGCCGACCTTCCTACGCACAGCATCGCAAAACGAGCTGTCGCCCGTGCTCGCGGCGTCGATCGGCGTTCGGGCCCCGGCCCTGGCCCGTCGTCGGCGCGCGGGACCGCACCGCCGCCGCGTCCTCGGGGTGACGCCGGCCACGGCCGCATCCGATGTGGGGGTGACGCTCGCCACGCGGCTCGCGTCGCTCGCTTGGGCCCGCCGCCGGCCCTCGGCGACGATGGAGCGATGACCCACCGCTCCCAGCTCGCCTCCATCGCATCGGCTTTGCTCCTCGGCGCCGCGCTCGCGGTGGCGTGCTCCGACGGCGGCGACTCGGGTCCCGTCGTCGGCGAGCCCGTGCCCCAGGACGACGCCCCCGAGCGCGTGCCGGCGACCTCGTGCGCCGCCTTCGTCGATTGCGGCTGCGACGACTTCGTCGACAGCCCCTTCGCGGACGAGGACGCCTGCGAGGACGCGGTGAAGGCCTCCCTCCAGGCCGGCATCGACGAGGGCGAGGCGGCCGGGCTCACCTACGACGCGCAGTGCGTGGGCGACGTGCTCGCTGCGTTCGCCGAGATCGAGTGTCGCTCGCTCTCGGAGATCGCGCTCGATGCCGATCTGCTGCAGCGCATCGACATCCAGTGCAAGTTCTTCTACGGCGATGCGGTCGCCGGTGCGCCGTGTACCGAGCTCGACGCGACGAACGGGGACAGCTGTGCCAAGGGGCTCACGTGTCGCGACGCGGTCTGCCGCACCGACGCGACGATCGCCGCGGGCCAGCCGTGCATGCCCGGCGATCAGTGTGCGTACGGCACGGTGTGCACGTCGCTCGAGCTGGACGGTGCGGCGACCTGCACGGATCTACCGGCGGTGGGCGAGACCTGCCTCGGCACCGCGGATCTCTGCGACGTCGACGCGTACTGCAACCAGGCCGACAAGACCTGTGCGCTCTTGCCCGCAGCCGGTGCGGCCTGTGCCCCGCAGGCGAGCGTGCTCGGTCGGCGCTGCAACGTCAACGCGACCTGCACCGACGAGATGTGCGTGCGCTCGCCCGCGGCCGGCGAGCCGTGTCAGGGCGAGTGCCAGAGCGGCTCGTCGTGCGTCGCGAACGTGTGCCAGATCGAGCGCCCGTTCGCGTGCATCGTGGGGCTGTTCGGCAGCGACTAGCGCTTCGCCACGAGCAGCGCGATCGCGGCGGCGTCCTCGAGATCGGGCGCGACGCAGGTGGCCCCGGCCGCACGCAACGCCTCGACGTCGAACTGGCCGGTCGCGACGGCGAGGCAGTCGGCCCCGATCGCCTGTGCGGCCGCGATGTCCTTCGGGGTGTCGCCGATGACGAGCACGCGGCAGCGATCGCGCGGCAGACCGAGCTGCGCGGCCCCGCGCGCCGCTCCGATCGCGAGCAGCTCCGCACGATCCTCGTGATCGGAGCCGTAGCCGCCGAACGCGAACAGCTCGTGCAACGCGAGCGGGGTGAGCTTGATGCGGGCGCCGTGCTCGAGGTTGCCGGTGCCGAGCCCGAGCGCCACATCGCTGCGCTGGGCCAGCTCGGCGAGACGCTCGCGCACGCCGGCGTGCACGCGGAAGTCGGGCGCGGCGGCGATCGCCGCGGGCAACCGCGCGAGGTAGGCCTCGAGCACGGCGGGAATCGCCTCGGCGTCGCGCTGCGGATCGCGGTTCGCGAGCCGCAGCCCCGCGCGCACGATCGCCGGATCGGTCATGCCGCTGAAGCGCACGCGCGGCAGCGCAGTGGCGTCGCCGATCACGTCCGCGAACGCGGCCTCCATCGCGACACGGCCCGAGCCGCCGCCGGAGATCAGCGTGCCGTCGATGTCCCAGAGCAGGATCGTCGCGTCCACGTCAGTACGCGACCGCCTTGCCACCGTCGCGCGTGGCGTCCGCGACCGCCCGGTAGCCCTGGGTGGCCGGATCGACCTCGATGATGTTCGCGTGGCCCATCGCGCCGCGCTTGCGGATCTGGTGCCCCTTCGCGACGAGCCCGGCCTCGAGCTCGGCGCTCATGCGGTCCTCGGCCCAGATCATGTCGGGCAACCATTGATGATGGATGCGCGGCGACGCGACGGCGGCGTCGACCGTCATGCCGTAGTCGACGAGCGCGCGCACGAGCTGCGAGACCGTGGTCGTGATCGTCGGCCCGCCGGGCGTGCCGAGCACCGCGCGCAGCTTGCCGTCCTTGACCAGGATCGTCGGCGTCATCGACGAGAGCATGCGCTTGCCGGGCTCGATCTTGTTCTGCTCGCCCTGCACGAGCCCGAACGCGTTCGCGGTGCCGGGCTTCACCGCGAAGTCGTCCATCTCGTTGTTGAGCAGCACGCCGGTGCCGGGCACCACGAACAGCGCGCCGAAGCCGAGGTTCAGCGTGTACGTGTTCGACACCGCGTTGCCGGCGTCGTCGACGACCGAGAAGTGGGTGGTCTGCTCGCCCTCGGGCTTGCCGGGCGCGAGCCCGGCCCCGATCGCCGACGACGGCGTGGCCTTGGCCGGGTCGACGTCCTCGAGCCGCTTGCGGATGTACGAGACGTCGAGCAGCCGCGCCATCGGCAGCTGCACGAAGTCGGGATCGCCGAGCAAGAGGTTGCGATCGGCGTAGGTGCGCCGCGCGGACTCGACGTAGAGATGGACCTCGTCGACGCTGCGCCAGGGCTTCTCGTGCAGCTCCAGCACCTCGGCGGCGGCGAGCAGCTGGCGGAGCACGACGCCGCCCGCGGACGGCGGCGGCATCGTGATCACGGTGTGCCCGCGGTACTCGAACACGATCGGCTCGCGATCGACGGCCTTGTAGTCGCGCAGATCGGCGGCGGTCCAGATGCCGCCCGCCTTCGCGACCTCCTTCGCCATCGTCTCGGCGAGCGGGCCCTCGTAGAACGCCTTCGCGCCGCCGTCGGCGATCGCCTGCAGCGTCGTCGCGAGCTCGGGCTGCGTCCACGTCGCGCCCTCGGCGAGCGGCTGCCCGTCCTTGCCGGCGTAGTGCTTCGCCGACGCGGCCTGCCCCGCCTTCGTCATGCGCTCGACGCCGTTGCCGAGATCCTCCGCGTGCCAGCTGTCGAGCGCGTGACCGTCCTTCGCGAGCGCGACCGCGGGCGCGACGACGTCCTTCCACGGCAGCGTGCCGAAGCGCTCGTGCGCGCGTGCGAGCCCGGCGACGGTGCCGGGGATCCCTGCCGCCTTCGCCCCGACGAGCCGTGCGTCGGTGGGGTTGCCCTTCTTGTCGAGGTACATGTCGCGCGTGGCCTTGCCGGGCGCGCGCTCGCGGTAGTCGATCGCCGCGGTCGTGCCGTCGGCCATGCGCACGACCATGAAGCCGCCGCCGCCGAGGTTGCCGGCCGAGGGGTGCGTCACGGCGAGCGCGAAGCCGACCGCGACGGCCGCGTCGACCGCGTTGCCGCCCCGCTCGAGGATCGCGCGGCCGACCGCGCTCGCGTTGGCCTCGGCGCTGGTGACCGCGCCGTGCACCCCGACCGCGACGGCGGGATCTTTCCCGGCGTCGGGCAGCGTGCGCCCCGCGGGCGGACCGGGATGGTCGGGGGTCGGGCGATCGGGCTCCGGGTCGGCCGGCGGGCGCGAGGGCGCCGGGCATCCGAAGAGCACGAAGAAAGCGGCGAGCGCGAGCCGAGCGCGGTGGACCATGGCAGCGCGCGGAGCCTACCGCAAAGGCAGCGAGAGGCGCTTGACAGCCGGGGCACGCTTCGCCATCTTTCGCACCCACACCAGAGCACGGTCGGGGATCGTCTAACGGTAGGACTGCGGTTTCTGGTACCGCCTATCAAGGTTCGAATCCTTGTCCCCGAACCAAGCCGACCGGCCCACCAGACCGGTCACCTGGCCCCATCGTCCAGCGGTTAGGACGCAGGGTTCTCATCCCTGAAACCCGGGTTCGATTCCCGGTGGGGTCACCAGGCGGGCGTCGCCCGCCTGGTGCAGCGATGCGCCACGAAAAAGAGCCGCCCCTGGATCACGTGGTCCAAGGGCGGCTCGCTCGCGTTCGCGAGAAGGAGGATCGTGTGGGCGGCCCGCATCCCCACCCCAGCCCGAGAGCCGGGGGCGCGCGGGGCGGAGAGCCACCCCTGCCATGTCCGATCGCTGAGACTCGGGCGCGGCACCGATTTCCGTCGCGACCCGTCCCACGGCGAAAATCGGTGGGAGCTTTCGGCCAACCTGCGGGGCGTGCCGACACGGCCCGCAGCCCCCACCGCTGAGGGCTACCGCCCGGTTTGACGGCGCTGCGAACGCCTCGCTACCGTGATCGCGTCGATGCTCGCTTCGCCGACACGCCGCCTCGCGGCGCTCCTCCTCGGCGCGTGCAGCCTCGGCAGCGTCGTCGCCTGCAACGGCGCGCAGCAAGGCTACTACGACGCGTGCGCCGAGCCGGCCGGGCTCGCGCTCGGCTGCGACGCGCCCGACGACGACGAGCTCACCGCCTGGGATGCGTGCACCAAGCTCGCGCGCTGCGGCGTGATCCTCGTGCAGGACGAGGACGACGACAATCCCGACACGCCGCCCATCTTCGACGTCTGCGTCGATCGCATCGAGGCCACGTACGCCGATCTCGGCGACACCGTGATCGCCTGCATCGACGACACGCAGTGCCCCGATCTCGTCGGCATCGAGCCGGTCGACGACGACGATCCCGATGCGAGCGCGCCGCAGGTCGAAGGCGTCATCGGGTACTGCGGGAGGCTGCATCCCCAGTGAACGGCGTGCAGTCGCGGCATCGCCGGCTCTGCGTGCTCGCGTTCGCGTGGGCCTCGTCGCTCGTCCCCACCCTCGCCCACGCGCGGCTCGGGCCCGCCGCCGAGGACGACATCGCCGTCTTGCGTGCGCGTCCGACCGGCATGGAGGAGGACGAGTGGCGCAAGCGTCGACGCGAGATCGCAGCGTCGCTCGCCGACGTGCGCACGCGCGAGTCGACCGACGCGCTGCTCGAGATCGTCGAGACCGAGCGCTACGACGCCGTGCTCTCGATCGCGATCGAGGGGCTCGGCAAGCACGGCGATCTGCGGGCCGTCGGACCGCTGCAGAAGATCTACGCGGACCGGAGCCTCGACACGTTCGTGCGCGAGGACGCAGCCGCTGCGTTGAAGGCCCTCGGCGCGACGCCGCAGGACGACGCGCGCCTGGCCGGTCGCGCCGAGACCTCGACCGGCAGCGACGACGCGCTGCTCGGCGGTCCGCAGCTCGGCACGATGGGCGAGGCCAGCGTCGCGAGCGAAGAGACCGGCGATCCCACCGCGGGCGACAAGCCGCTCCCCGCGAACCTGCGTGCACGCGAGCGCGAGTTCGCGTTCGTGCTCGGCCGGCTCGATCTCGGCGTGAACACGCGCTCGCGTCAGCAGCCGCTGCTCGCGGACGGCGGCGTCGGTGCGAAGGCCCGCTATGTCGACGAGCGCATGCGCTGGGGCTGGTCGGTGAAGGCGGAGCTGTCGAGCCGCGTGCGCAACGGCGACGTCACCGGCGCGGCCGAGATGGGCGACGACACCGGCAACTCGCTGTTCGTCGGGCAGGCGCTGGCCGGCGTCGGCGAGGCCCACGTCTACTTCGGCAAGACCGACGTGCACGCATTCGGCGAGCTCGGGCTCTCGCAGCGACTCGTGCACGTCAGCGTCGACGACTTCGGCGGCGGCAACCAGAGCGAGCTCTCCGACACGCGCTTCTCGCTCGACATCGTGCCGGCGGGCGGGCTCGGCTACGGCCGCTGGCTCAACGGCGGCAGCGACCTCATGATCGATGCGCTCGTGGACGCGCTCGTCGAGGAGAACATCCTCGCGCGCGAGCCCACCGTCGAGGAACGCAAGGCGCTGCGCGACGCGATCTACCGCCGCTCGAACACGTTCAGCTCGTGGCCGCGCACGTCGGCGGTGCTCGGCGTGCTGCAGGCGCGCGGCCTGCTCGCGCGTCGTCCGGGTCCGCGGCTCGTGCACCGCATCCGCAGCGTCGTCGAGGACCCGTCGTATCTCGATCGACCGCGGGGCATCCGGGTGCGCGCCGGCTTCCTGTACGACGCGCCGATCCTGCAGAACGATCGGCGCGGACGCGGCGACGGCATCGGCGCGCCGTTCGTGCAATTCGAGGCCGGCTTCCAGCGCAAGCTCGAGCACCAGATCCTGGTCGACACGCGCTTCTGGTACGACGTCATCGGCACGCGCGGGTTCACGACCGACACGGGCGCGACCTACACCCGCTTCCTGCACACGAAGTTCCACGACTACGCGGGGCAGTGGTTCGCCGGGCTGCGCGGCGGCGTCTCGGGCCGAGAGGCCCAGAACCTGCCGATGGGCCAGGACCCGCCGCGCATCGGCTACCGCGCCACCGGTCGCGCCGGCTATGCGTACGGCTTCCGTCGTGGCTCGCAGATCTCGCTCGTCGGCGAGACCGGCGTCGACTCCGGCGCCTACGTCCTCGGCCTCGCGCTCGCGCTCCAGATCGGGATTGCCCGCGGCTCGGTGTGGAATCCGACGAACTCGACCGTCGCGCCGCGCTCGCCCGCGACGAGCGGCAGCGCGGGCGCCCGCACGCGCTGAGCCCCGCGGACGTTCGGCCGAGCAGTCGCACGCGCCGCGCCGTTCGTGACGCGCGGCGCGCTGCGGTCGTCGTCACGTCGTTCGGCCCGCGCAGCACCTGCACGGGCGCGGTAGTGCTCGGGGCTTGCTATGCTGCGCCTCGATGCCGGCGCCGCGCACGATCGCAGTGTCGAGCGACGCGGCCGACGAGATGCTGCACGCCGAGGAGCTCGGCCTGCCGCCGGACTCGCCGCTGCCGCTCGTGTTCCGCGCCGCGCCGATGTGGTCGCCGCTCGTGATCAGCTTCCCGCACGTCGGGCTCGCGTGGCCCGACGAGCTCGCGCCGAGCCCCACCGCCGACTTCGCACGCAACGCCGACTACGAGGTCGATCACGTGTACGCCGACGCGCACACGCACGGCGCGGCGACGGTCGAGGCGATCTACAGCCGCCTGCTCGTCGATCTCAACCGCGCGAGCGACGACATCTCGCCGCGCGTCGTGCCGGATCATCCGGCCCCGCGGCCGCGGCGTCGGCCCGGCGTGCTCGCCACCCTGCGCAACCACGACGACGTCGATCACGCGCGACCCGGACGCGGCGTCGTGTGGAGCTCCGCGCTCGGCAACGTGCCGCTGCTGGACGGGCCGCTCGCGTTCGCGGCGTTCCGCGAGCGCATCGAGCGGTTCCACGAGCCGTACTACCGCGCGCTCGAGGTGCTGCTCGAGCGCCGCCGTCGTCGCTTCGGCTACGCGATCCTGCTCGACGCGCACAGCATGCCGAACACGGTCGGCATCGATCTCGTACTGGGCACGCTCGGCGGCACCTCGTGCGGCGCGGCGATCGAGCGCTGGGCGCTCGACGCGCTCGCGGCCGCGCCCGGCGGCCCCGAGCTGCGCGTCCGCCTCAACGACCCCTATCACGGTGGCGAAGTGGTCCGCCGCTTCGGCAGACCTGCAGATGGGGTGCACGCGTTACAGCTCGAGGTGAGCCGCGCGCTCTACATGGACGAGCGCACGCTCGCGTTGTGGGCCGAGCCGTCCCGACCGGTGCCGCCACGTATGGCGCCCGCGCACCCACGCGATCGAGCGGCGGGCGCCGACCCACAGATTTCGGCCGCGCTGCCGAAGCCAGACCCACACCCCGAGCGAGACCGCCAGCACGAGGACGGGCACGAGGACCACCTCGAGGACCGGCACGAGGCGGCAGCCCCGGTGCCGAGCGGCAGGCTGGTGTCCAAGCGCTTGGCCTCGCCGCCCACGCCGCGTCACGCGGCCGATTTCGCCGACCTGCGCAGACGTGTATCATGCCTGATCGCTACCCTGGCCCAACCGAACCGCGACGTCGCGGCGGCGGGCACTTCCTTCAACGCCGCACGTGCAACCGACCCGACTGCTCCACGCTCGCGGGCTCGCATGCGCACCCCATGACCCTCGACCGGTCTGCTCGTCGGCTCGATCCGCTTCGCACCCATGCCCTTCGCATGGATCTGCCGCATGCAACTTGTCCCACGAAAGTGGGAAGGGCTAGAATCCCCGCCTCGAGTCGGGAGCAAAGGACCAAGGTCCCGTGAGCAACCAAGCCAGACGAGACGCCGACGCGTTCGACGACCTGCTCGGACAACTCGTGGACGAGTTGGCGATGACGCCGACGATGCCCGAGCCGGAGCCGATCCCCGAGCCGGTCGCGGTGCCCGGCGGCACGACCATCGGTCCGATGCCGATGGCGCCTCCCGATCCGCACATGCACGCCGGTGCGGGCTACGACATGCACGCACCGCCGCCGCGATCGGGCGGTGGCATCGGGCTCGGGCTCGGCATCGGTGGCGGCATCGTCATCCTCGGCTCGGTGATCGCGGGCATGTACTTCCTGCGGCCCACGCCGGAGCCCGCGAGCACGCCGGCCGTCGTCGCTGCGGCCGAGACGAAGGTGGATCCCGCGAAGCCGGGCACACCTCCGCCGCCGACCCCGGGCGCGACCGCGACCCCGGGTGCTCCGGTGACGCCGGGCGTCGCCGTGCCGCCGGGAGCTCCGGGTGCGCCGGTCGGTACGACGCCGGGCGCCCCCGTGGCACCGGGCACCGCGCAGCCTCCCGGCACGCCGGGTGCTCCGGTCGCAGCACCGGGCACGCCGGGCGCACCGGGTACGCCGGCCGCCGCGGTCGATCCGAATGCACCGCCGGCCGCACCGGCCGCTGCCCCCAAGGCGGCGCCGAAGAAGGCCAAGCCGAAGAAGCCGAAGAAGCCGAGCGGCGGCGGTGGCAAGCCTGCCGGCGGCGGCAAGCCGAAGACCGTCGATCCGTTCGGTTGATCCGGCGGACCCCGTGAAGATGGGCCGGCCTCGCGCTCGGCCAACGTCGCGCCAACCTCGAGGCCGTCCATGCGCTCCACGCCCTTCGTCAAGACCCTGTGCCTGACCATCGCGACCACGCTCGCAGTACCGAGCGTGGTCATGGCCGCGCCGCCGCCGAGCACACCCGCCGGCGATCCCAACTCGATGACGCCGGAGCAGAAGCTGCAGGTCGCGAAGCAGCTGTTCGGCGAGGGCAACGCGGCGCTCGAGTCCGGCGATGCCGCGACGGCGCTCACCAAGTTCGAGGACGCGTACTACAACTACACGCCCGATCGTCACAAGTTCAACTTCAACATCGCCCAGGCCGCGTACGCGACCGGCGACTGTGTGAAGGCTCGCGCGGCGTTCCAGCGCTTCCTCGATCTCGTCTCCGAAGATCCGAACCGCGGTGAAGCGCAGGTGAAGATCATGGAGATCGACAAGAGCGGGTGCGCGACGGCCCAGCCCGAGCCCACCACCGCCACGCCGGTCACGAGCAACAACCCGGACACCGGCTTCACCGAGGGCGACGACGACGCGCCGGTGCTGCAGGGCACGAAGCAGCAGCGCGAGGACAAGATCGAGCGCGAGCGCGACGCGGCCGATGCGAAGAAGGCGAGCCCGCTCGTGATCGCCGGTGCGGCGATCGCCGTGGTCGGCCTCGGCGTCACCGTCGGTGGCATCGCGAGCATCGCGATCGCGAACAAGCGCGCCAACGAGCTCGCCGACCTCGCGTCGCCCGGCGCGACCGGCTTCCCGCAGGGCAACTACGCGGACGACGACGTCTTCGACAAGGATCGCAACCAGCTGCCGCGGCTCAACACCGCGAGCGTCATCATGCTGGTCGCCGGCCCCGCCCTGCTCGTCACCGGCGTCGCCTTGCTGGCCGTCGGCGTGAAGCAGAAGAAGGGCAAGAAGAAGAAGGCCGAGGTCGCGCGCGGCCGCGCTCGCCCCGAGCTCGTCGGCTTCGGTCCGACCACGCTCCCGCGTGGGGCCGGCGCTTCGGCGACCGTGCGCTTCTGATGCGGCGCTGCGGCGGCGGCGGGCGCCCGTGACCGTCGGCATCGCCGAGGTGCGGGACACGATCGATCGTCGCCTCGCAGACGAGATCGGCACGCTGGCGATCGAGCAGCCCGCGCCGATCTGCCTGGTCTATCCCAGCCCGTACCACGTCGGGATGTCGAGCCTCGGCTTCCAGACGCTCTACCGGCTGCTCAACGACGAGGGCATCGGCTGCCACCGCGCGTTCCTGCCGGACGCATGGCAAGGCGCGGCCCTGCCCTGGCCACCGCCCAAGGAGCCGATCCTCAGCTACGAGGCGAAGCGTCCGATCTCCGACTATCCGCTGCTGGGCTTCTCGGTCGCGTACGAGCTCGAGATCGCCGGGCTCATCCGCATGCTGCACGGCGCGGGCATTCCCCTGCTCGCCCGCGATCGCCGGGCCCGCGATCCGATCATCGTCGCCGGCGGTCCGCTGACCGACACGAACGCGGCAGCGCTGCTGCCGATCGTCGACGTGCTCGTCGCCGGTGAGGCCGAGGCGCTGCTGCCCGAGCTCGTGCGCCGCTTCGCCGACGCGCGCGACCGCGACGACGCGCTCGGGCGGATCGCCGAGCTGCCGCACACGGTGCTGGGCGAGCACAGCCCGGGCCGGATCGCCGAGCTGCCCGCGTGCGCGAGTGCGCCGCACGAGCTGTTGCCGGCCCGCTCCGCGATCACGACGCCGCACACCGAGCTCGCGGACATGTTCCTCGTCGAGCCGGAGCGCGGCTGCTCGCGACGCTGCACGTTCTGCGTGATGCGCGGGCCGAGCACGGGCGGCATGCGCATCCTGCCCGCCGCACGCGCGCTCGAGCTCGTACCGCAGCATGCGCGGCGCGTCGGCCTCGTCGGCGCCGCGGTGACCGATCACCCCGAGCTCGAGGAGCTCGTCACGCGCATCGTCGAGCAGGGGCGCGGCGTCGGGGTGTCGAGCCTGCGCGCCGATCGCCTGACCCCGCGCCTGCTCGACGCGCTCGCGCGCGGGGGCTATCGCCAGATCACGGTCGCGTCCGACGGCATCAGCGAGCGGTTGCGGACGCTGCTGGTGCGCAAGATCGACGCGGCCGCGCTGCGGCGCTCCGCCGAGCTCGTGCGCGCGCACGGAGGCTTCCGCGGGCTGAAGGTCTACCAGATGATCGGTGTGCCGACGGAGAACGACGACGACGTCGCCGAGCTCGTCGAGCTCGTCCGCGAGCTGGGTCGGCTCGTCCGCGTCACGCTGGGGATCTCGACGTTCGTCGCGAAGCGCAACACGCCGCTCGACGGCCAGCCGTTCGCCGGCGTCGCGACCGCGCAGGCCCGGCTCGGAGCGATCGCCCGCGGGCTCCAGGGCATCGCGGAGATCCGCCCGCAGCCGCCGAAGTGGGCCCACGTCGAGTGGCTGATCGCGCGTGCGGGCCACGAGGGTGGCTACGCGGCGATCGACGCCACCACGAACGGCGGCAGCTACCGCGCATGGGTCAACGCGTTCGCGCGGCTCGAGGCGCCGTCGCGCGCGCTCGTGTTCGGCGACGAGGCCGCGATCGCGCGCAGGAAGGGCAAGGCCGCGACGGTGCGCGATCGCCTGCCCGTCGTCCGCTGAGGCCCGGCACGCCCGCGGCGCCGCGGAATGGCCGCCCGACCCTGCACGTCGAGGGTTCCGCCCCGAGGTGATAGCGTGCCTTCGCCGATGCTGATCGGACCCATGCTGCTGCTGCAGACACTGCGGCAGCTCCAAGGTCTCGAGCCCACTGCGCTCGCCACCGACGGTGACGTCACCGTCACCCCGAGCGAGGTGCGCTACGTCGAGGCGCGCCACTCCGAGACGGTGGTCCGGGGTCGACCATGGGTGCCGCACAAGCGCGTCGCCACGATCGCCGGTGGCACACGCCTCGTGGTGCGCGGCGAGGTCGCGAGCCGCGACGGCGAGGGTTGCCACAACAAGCCGTGGTACGCGGTGCTGCCGTTCGGCTACGTGTGCTCGGAGCACGTGCGCGCGACCGACGAGCCGCCGGCCGAGGGCGCCGCGCTGCCCCCGATCGCCGGCAAGCGGCTGCCGCACAGCTACACGATCGTGCGCCACGACGGCGTGCCCGAGTACGCGAGCGTGGCCGACGTGCAGGCCGGCATCATTCGGCGCGAGCTGGTGAAGAGCATGAGCATCGTCGTGCGCCGCAGCGTCGACATCGACGGTGCGAGCTACGTCGAGTCGCAGCACGGTGCGCTCGTGCCCCGCGAGGGCATCGGCTGGATGGGCGAAGGCTCGGACTGGCACGGCGTCGTGTTGTCCGGGTTCGCCAGCGGCCCGGCCTTCGCGTGGACGAACGCCGACAAGACCATCGTGCGGGCCGAGCCGCGCGCCGACGCGGAGAAGGTGCGCACGCTGGGCCGACGCCAGCGCGTCTCGCTGCTGCAGCCCGACGAGGACTCGCGGCCGTCGTTCTGGCGCATCGCCGACGGCGAGTGGATCGCCGCCGATCAGCTCAACGAGGTGATCGTGATCGCCCCGCCGGACGGCGTGCTCGAGCCCGAGCGCGTCGCGGCGACGGGCAACGATCAGTGGTTCGACGTCGACGTCGGCGAGCAGGTGCTCGTCGCGTATCGCGGCGACGTGCCGCAGTTCGCGACGCTCGTCGCGACCGGACGCAGCTCCCCCACGCCGCTCGGCAACTATCCGATCTGGGCGAAGGTCGCGAGCATGGACATGAACAACCAGGACTACGAGGACAAGCCCTACATGGTGCAGGGCGTCCCGTGGGTGCTGCTGTTCCAGGGCCACAACGCGCTGCACGGCGCGTACTGGCACGACCGCTTCGGCAACCGCCGCAGCCATGGCTGCGTGAACCTGGCGCCGCTCGATGCCCGCTGGGTGTTCGACTGGGCGGGCCCGACGCTGCCCCGCGGCTGGACCGGCTATCTGCCGCTCGAGCTCGGCCACTCGCCGGTCGTGCACGTGCGCGACAGCAGCCGCGCCGAGGGACTGCAGTTCACGCAGAGCCGCCCGATCGGGCCCCCGGATCGCGAGGAGGAGCGCAAGAAGGCCGAGGCCGCCGAGCGCCGACGTGCGCAGGAGGCCGTGCCCGCGCTGGACGACGCGCCGATCTGGCCCGAGCTCTCGCGCGACGCGCCCTGATCCCCGACGGCAGCTCGGGCCGGCGGCTCCCATTGTCGTTGTCGTCCGCGCTCGGCCGCGCATACGCTTGCCGCCGATGACGACAGCCTCGCTCCGCCGTCTGCTCGCATGCGCCGCCCTCGCGACCTGCTTCGCCGCACCCACGCTCGCGTGCGGCCCGAGGGACATGAAGAAGCTCGAGATCCCCGCGGCCGGGATCCGCATGAGCTACGACCTCGATCCCGGCGCGACCTACGAAGGCCACCTGCGCATCGGCAACACGCGCACGGTGCAGGCCGAGGGCGCGTCGGCGAACATCAACCAGGCGCTCGAGTGCGACGTGCGGCTCGAGGTCATCGGTGCGGATCCCGAGCGCGGCGGCACGATGGTGCGGGCGAGCTTCGCCAACGTCGATCTGCAGTGGGGACTGCCCGCCTCCGTCCCGATCTCGCCGGCCGAGTTCACGCGCGGCGCCGTGGCCCAGCTGCAGGGCATGAACGTCACGTTCAACGTGCTGCCCACCGGCGAGATCACGTTCATGCCGGTACCACCACAGCAGCTCGACGAGCAGCTGAAGGCGCTCATCGACCAGGTGCTGCGCGGGCTCGAGGAGGCCTTCCTGGTCGTGCCGAAGCACGCGGTGAAGGACGGCGAGAGCTGGAGCGAGGACGAGCGGCGCGGTCGCAAGGGCAAGCTCGGTCGCTACGTCGAGGGCAAGGTCACCACGAAGGTCGACGGCATGTTCCACCACGACAAGCTCGACCAGGACGTCGTGAAGCTGGAGATCCAGCTGCAGCGCAAGGAGACCTTCACGACGAAGGACGGTGCGCGCGCGAACGAGAGCGAGGGCAAGTCCACCGTGCTGTTCTCGACGGCCGGCTATCTCGCGCAGATCGAGGGCGAGTCGCGCGACTACGACCCGGTCAACGGCATGAGCTTCCGCAAGGTCCGCGTCGAGTGGAAGAAGACCGCCGACGGCACGCCGGGCGCCGCTCCCGTGACGCCGACGCAGGAGCAGACGATCGTCGATCCCTGCGACCCGGACTACGTCGGCGAGGAAGAGTGCAAGGACGCGCCGAACGAGGAGCAGGCGATCGTCGATCCGTGCCACCCCGACTACGTCGGCGAGCTCGAGTGCAAGGACGCGTCGGCCCCCGATCCCGCCGCGCCGCCGCCCCCGGCGTGAGCGCATTGGGTCTTCGAGGAGGAAGCTCCGCTTCCTCCTCCCGCGCCGGCAGAGCCGTCTCGGGTCCCTGCTCCTTCCGAGATTCGCTGTCGCTCTCTCAGGCGTATCGCCGCGGCACTCGCTTCGAGATGCCGCAGGTGATCTCGTAGGGCACGGTGCCGGCCCACTGCGCGAGCTCGTACAGATCGATCGCGCCGGCGCCCTGCCGCCCGAGCAGCGTGACCTCTTCGCCGACGCGCACGTCGGGCAGATCGGTCACGTCGAGCATGCAGACGTCCATCGTGATCGCACCGACGACGTCGCAGCGGTGGCCGCGGACGAGCATCTGTGCGCGCCCCGACATCGCACGGGGATAGCCGTCGCCGTAGCCGACCGGCACGATCGCGAGCCGACTGTCGCGCGCGAGCTGGGCGCGGCCGCCGTACGAGACGCGCACGCCCGCCGGCAGCTCGCGGATGCCGAGCACGCGCGCGTGCACCGACATCGCCAGCGAGAGCTCGGCGAGCTCGACCTCGGGGCCCGAGGCCGCACCGTAGAGCGCGATGCCCGGGCGCACCATGTCGTAGTGCGCGTGGCCGAAGCGCACGAGCGCAGCGCTGTTGCACGCGTGGCGCAGCGTGGGGTGCAGGCCGCACGCGCCGATCGTGGCGAGGCAGTCGGCGAAGCTCGCGAGCTGACGCGCGCTCGACAGCTCGTCCTCGATCTCGTCGGCGCAGGCGAGGTGCGTCATCACGCCCTCGAGCTCGAGCGAGCGTCCGGCGTCGCGCACGAACCACTGCAGCACCGGCGCGAGGTCGCGGGGCAGAAGGCCCAGGCGCGACATGCCCGTGTCGATCTTGAGGTGCACCGGCAGCGGATGCGCGCCGGCGCGGCGGACTGCGGACGCGAGCATCTCGAGGTGATCGACGGACCACACGACCGGACGCAGGCGGCGATGGACGAGCACGTCGGCCGAGGCCGGAGGCACGCCGCCGAGCACCACGACCGGCGCGAACACGCCCGCCTCGCGCAGCTCGACGCCCTCCTCGACGAGGCTGACGGCGAGGCCCCAGGCGCCGGCGTCGACGAAGCTGCGCGCGGCTTCGATCGCGCCGTGGCCGTAGCCGTCGGCCTTCACGACCGCGAGCACCCTGCACGCGGCGCCGACGTGGCGAGACACCACACGGAGGTTCTGGGCGAGCACGCCGGTGTCGACGCGCGCGGCGGTCGGACGCACCGTCACCGCCGGCGATTGCGCCGGTGGCGGGGCCGCGACTGCGCGCTCGTTCGCCATCGGCCGGCTTATACCATGGGGCTTCTGCACGGCTGAAAAGCCCGACGCGCGGCTTTGCTCCGCGTATTCCGGGACGCAAAAAAGGGCCCCGGACGACCGGGACCCTTCTTCGTGGCGCGGCTGCCGTGGCGCTACGCGGCCAGCTCGCCGAGCAGGCGCGGGTCGAGGATCATCCGGCGACCGGAAGAGCTCACCAGGCCGTCGCGGGCCATCGCGGAGAGCGTGCGCGAGACCGTCTCGCGGCAGCTGCCCACCATGCGCGCCAGCTCCGACTGCGTCGGGACCGGGGCGAGGATCCAGCCGGTGGTGCTCGCCGTGCGACCGCGGCCCTGACGACGCGCGAGGCGGATCAGCGTGCGACGCAGCCGCTCTTCGACGTCGTGCAGCGCGAGCGACGAGGCCACGCCTTCGATGTCGCGGAGCTTGTCGGTGACGAGCTGCATGAGCCGCATCATCGTCTCCGGCTCGCGCCGCACGTGGGCCGCCAGCACCTCCGCGGGGATCCGCAGCACCTCGACCGGCACCGCCGCGATCGCGGCCGTCGTCGAGCTCGAGCGATCGAACGCGCACGTCTCACCGATCACGTCGCCGACGCCGAGCGTCATGAGGATGAGGTCGCGGCCACCGTCACCGGCGCGCACGAGGTTCACGCGACCACGGAGCACGACGTAGATGCCGTCGGGTGCAGCACCCTCTTCCATGATCGGCGCACCGGCCGGCTTGCGGAGTCGCACCGCGGCCGCCGCGAGCTGCTCGATCTCCTGCGGACGTGCCGCCGTGAAGGGCTCCACGCAGCTCAGCACGTCGGCGACGGGCATGCGCTCCAGAGGGATCGTGGGGAGGCGCGAATCGGTCGGCATCGGCATGCAAGGGCTAAGAGCACGTCGCGTGCCATGGGCCACACTCCGTCGCCAGAATCCTACTCGCTCGGAATGACTGAACAAATGCGTGCGGCTCCAGGGTCGACCCCCCGGGATCGGCTGTTGCGAAAACCCTACACTGGTGGCCCGAGCAGACGCCGAGCGTGGCAGTTCGCTGCACCTGCCGACACGGACGCCCGAGCGCGTGCTGCCCGCCCTCGACGGCCCACCGCGCGGGCGTGTACTCCGGAGCGGACAGGGACAGCCGTGGGCGTCACGTCGATCGACATCGTGCTCAATGGTGAGCCTCGAACGCTCGATCGCGATCCGACGATCGCGACATTGCTGCGCGAGCTCGGCCTCGATCCGCGCGCCGTCGCGGTGGAACGCAACCTCGAGATCGTCTCGCGGGCCGCCTATGACACGACTGTCCTGTGCGAAGGCGATCGTCTCGAGGTCGTGACGTTCGTCGGTGGAGGCTAGCGTGACCGAAGCACAGACGAGCGACGACGGCTGGATCCTCGAGGGCCGCACCTGGCGATCGCGCCTGATCGTCGGCACCGGCAAGTACAAGGATGCCGAACAGACGCGCGCGGCCCTGGCCGCGAGCGGTGCGGAGATCGTGACCGTCGCGTTGCGGCGCGTCGATCTCTCGGTGAAGGACAACCTCCTGTCCTGGATCGATCGCGATCGCTACACGCTGCTGCCGAACACCGCCGGCTGCTACACGGCCGAGGAGGCCGTGCGCACGCTGAGGCTCGCTCGCGAGCTCGGGCTCGGTCACACGGGCGGCGAGCGTCCGCTGGTGAAGCTCGAGGTCATCGGGGATCCGCGCACGCTCTTGCCCGACAACGAGCAGACGTTGCGCGCGGCGCAGATCCTGGTCGACGAGGGCTTCGCGGTGATGCCCTACGTCTCCGACGATCCGATCGTGTGCCGCAAGCTCGCCGAGCTCGGCTGCGTCGCCGTGATGCCGCTCGCCGCCCCGATCGGCAGCGGCATGGGTATCCGCAACCCGCACAACCTGCAGATGATCTTCGATGCCGTGAAGGTGCCGGTCATCGTCGATGCCGGCGTGGGCACCGCGAGCGACGTCGCGGTCGCGATGGAGCTCGGCTGCACGGCCGTGCTGCTCAACACCGCGATCGCGCTCGCCGACGATCCGGTGCGCATGGCCGAGGCGATGCGGCTCGGCGTGCTCGCCGGGCGCATGGCGTACCGCGCGGGGCGCATGCCCGTGAAGGGCGTGGCGTCGCCGAGCAGCCCGACCACGGGCGCGATCGAGTGAGGCCGCTCCTCGCGGTCACGCCGCCCGCGGGCGCGATCGATCCGGGCTGCGTCGAACGCTGGCACGAGGCCGGGGCGGCCGGCCGCGTCGCCGTGTGGCTGCGCGAGCCGGGTGCGCGCCCCACCGCGCTGCTGGGGCCGCGCTTCGCTGGCCTCGTCGCGCGCGCCCGGGCGCTCGACGTGCCGCTGCTGCTCGGCATCTCGGCCACCGACCTCGACGAAGCCGCACGGCTCGTGCAGGCCGAGGCGCTCGCGGGCGTCGTGCTGCGCGGCGATCCCGATCGCGAGACGCTCGCGCAGGCTCGTGCATGTCTGCGCGACGCGTGGCTCGGTCGCTCGAGCCACGACCCGGCCGCCGGCGACCATGCGCGCTGCGACTTCACCGCGCTCGCGCCCGTGTTCGCCCCGCACACCGGCAAGCCGTTCGCGACCGCGCCGCTCGGCCTGCCCGCGCTCGCGCGGGCGGCCGCGCAGCCCGACGCGTTCGTGGTCGCGCTCGGAGGCGTCGACGCCGCGACCGCACGCGCGTGCGTCGAGGCCGGAGCGAAGGGGCTCGCGGGGATCCGCAGCTTCTTTGGTGCGGCGCAGACGGTGGCCCAAGATGTCGCCGCGTTCTGCACCGCGCTGCAGACGACGTCGCATGCCCAGACGCCCAGCCCAGGCCGAGCCCGAGGTCGCGGCCCGACCGCGTGATCGCTCGCTGTCGACGAAGCTCGCGTGGGGCGTGCTGGTCGGCGGCGCGACGTTGGTGGTGCTGCGCGTCGCCTTCGCGACGGTGGTGAAGGTGCACGGCGACGGCATGGCGCCGGCGCTGCTCGACGGCGATCACGTGCTGCTCCTGCGCGGCGCGTGGTCGGTCGATCGCGGCGACGTCGTGGTGTACGCGGCCGACGCTGCGCCCACGGAGCCGCCGCGCGCGGTCCCTGCCCGCGAGCACGACGCTCCGCGCCCGCGTCGCAACGACGGCCGCGAATTCCCCGATGCGCGGGCCGAGCCCGGTCGCGACCTCCGCAACACGGCGGTGGTCGATCCCGACGAGCTCGGCGACGCGCTGGACGAGAACTGGAAGCAGGTGCAGCGCCGCGCGGATGCAGGGCTGGCCGCGACCACGAGCTACCGCGTCGGCCGCGTGCTGGCGACGCCCGGCGACCGCGTGGTGCTGTCGAACACGGCCGGTGGGCTCGGCGTGGTGGTGTCCGGCGATCGCGTCGAGCAGAAGGACGGCACGCCGCTCACGATCCGGCTGCGCGAGTCCGAGGCCCCGCCCGGTCCGCGGCGCACGCTGTGGGAGAGCAACGCCGAGCGCCGCTGGCTGGTGCTCGACCGCGGGCTGTCGCGCCCCGACTGGCGCGCGCTCGTGCACGGCCTCGGCGCGCTCGACCAGGAGATCGTCGCGCCGGGCTATCTGGTGCTCGCCGACAACCGCGACGAGGGCCGCTGCTGCGACTCGCGCATGCTGGGCTGGATCGACGCGAAGGCGATCCGCGGCGAGGTGCTCGCGCGGCTCGCGGGCGATCCGGCGGGGACCCCGGACGAGCCGGGCGCGCGGGGGATGCAGTGGAAGCCGTAGCGGGGGTACGGCGTGTCGCGGAGCGGCACGACGTCACCCCCGCTCCGTGCCCGTGCCCGTGCCCGTGCCCGTCGCCCGTCGCCCGGCCGCGGTTGACGACCGACCCCTCGATCGCTAGGCTCCCCCGCCCGCGCCGCTTTAGCTCAGTCGGTAGAGCAACTGATTCGTAATCAGTAGGTCGGCGGTTCGAATCCGCCAAGCGGCTCCGATGTGAAGCGCTCGCTCGCGCTTCACACGGATGCGGACCGCGGTCGCCTGCGCACCGCTGCAATCGCGAGCACGATCACCGCGAGCCCGGCCCCGCGCTGCGGCGGCGCACCGCTGCACCCGCAGCCGCTCGCGTCGTCGTCGTCACCACCCGGAGCCGTCCCTCCGGTCGTGTCGCCGGTGCCCGCCGTCGTCGCGCCCGTCGCCGACGCGTTCGTGTCGTCGGTGGTCGCCGTCGTCGTCGCCCCCGTCGCGCTCGAGTTCCCGCCGGTGCTCTCGTCGGCCGTCGCGTCCGTGCCCGCCGACGTGCTGCCGCCCTCCTCCGTCGTGTCGACCGGAGGACCGTCGGTGGTCGAGCCCGTGTCCGTTCCGCTCGGCTCGAGCTCGGGGTGCACGTCCTCGATGCTGTCGCCCTCGACGGCGTCGTCGATGTAGATGACCGGGACGTCGTCGAAGTCCTGGTTGCCGCGCAGGAGCCCGACCTGCGTGAAGTGATCGTTGTCGTCGGCGAGCGTCTGCACGTTCACGCCCGCGACCACCTGCTCGCCGTCGTACCAGACCTCGACCTCGCCGGTGTTCTCGTCGGTCGACCACAGCACGCGCATCGCGATGCGATGCCACTGCCCCGGCGTGAACAGCCCCTCGCCCACCCACTGCTCCTCGTAGCTCGGTCGCTGCGTGATGAAGCGGATCGTCTGCCCGTTCGTGTTGAACGCCATCATCTGCTGGTAGCTGTCGTTGCTCTCCCAGTAGCCGATCGTCGTGCCGGGATCCTCGGGCAGCGCCTCGGGGATGTAGAAGCTCCACGCGAACCACGTCGTCGCGCCCTCGTCGGTGCGCCCCGCCGCCGGCCCGTGGTGGAGCTCGACGCGGCGCAGCCCGTTGCCCGGCCAGATCGCGTCGTCGTGCAGCGCGATGCGACCGGCATTGCTGCCCTCGACGACGACGTCCTGCGCGACCGTGATGTAGTCGACGCCGCCGACGTTGCCGTTCAGCGTGCCGTCCCACTGCGAGAGATCGCCGCCCTCGAAGTCGCCCACCCAGACCGGGGCCGCGGACGCGAGCGTGGGCAGCGAGGCGAGCGCGAGGGCGAGCGAGACGAAGCGAATCCGGAGCATCCGCGATCGGAGCGCGGAGCCACCGAGTTTGTCAACCTCCGGGCGCGGCCCCGCCGATCACCGCCAGCGTCGTGATGCGCTCGATGAAGGCACCGCGGGCGCTGCCGCGGCCGAGCTCGAGGTCCGTGACCGCGACGCGATCGATGCGGTGCAGCGTGTCGCCGACGCCCTCGGGACACGGCACGAGGAACTCCGCGATCGCGGAGATCGCCCAGTGCCGCCCGTCCTTCACCCCGAGCTCGAGCATGATGTGGCCGGGCATGAACATCAGCACGAGCCCGCGCGCTGCGGCGCGGTCGATCGCGGCCGACTTGTCCGCGTCGGACATGCCGGCGACGTCGATCATCTCCGTGCCCGCCTGCGCCTGCAGGCTGGAGTGCCGCGGCAACGACACGCCGAACGGCACGAGCACGTCGCGGAGCAGCTGCGAGCAGTCGCGGGCGCCGTCCTTGCCGCCCCAGCCGTACGGCGCGCCGATCTGCGCGAACAGGACGTCGAGCACCGCGTCGCGGCGCAGCTCCGCGAAGCCGACGTGCACCGCCGCATCCGCGGCGATCACGTCGTCGGCGATGCCCGTCTTCGTCGGCACGCGCACGTGTATGCCGTCGCTTCGCCGCTCGACGAGCGGCAGCGCGACGCCGAGCCGCAGCGGCATGCCGCCCTTCGTCCGCACGTCGTCGCGCAGCGTGTACACGCGCTCGCCGCTGCGCCATGCGATACGGTCGGCCTCGGCGAGCCGCGCGCCCAGCCCCTGCGGATGCACCCACCCGACCGTGTGCCCGGCGTCGACGAGCAGCCAGTCGCCGGCGTCGGCCCGCGCGAGCACGCGGAGCAGCTCGCCCGGATGCAGCGTGGTGCAGAGGTTGCGATCGAACGCGGGATCGAACGGCGCGCGCAACAGCGGCCCGACGAGCGGCGTGCAGTAGAGCTGGGTCTCGTCGACGACGAGCCGCGCATGATCGACGGCCTCGGCCGCGGCGACGCGTTCGAGCGCTCGTGCGATCGCGTGCGGCTCCTCCGGAACGAGCTCGGGGCTCGCGCGCGCCCACGCCTCGAGCATCAGCGTCGCGTCGCGCAGCAGCTCCGTGCTCTGCGGTCCCACGTCCCAGGGATCGCGCGCGAAGCCAGGGCGCAGACGATCGCGCTCGCGCAGCGCCGCGAGCTCGTCGGCAGTGGCGAGCACGCGCGCATCGCCGGGAGCACGCCACGTCGTCGCCCGTTCGAGCTCCGCATCGACGCCGGGCGCGAAGGCAGCCGGTACCGGACCCGGCGCGCACGCGGGCGCGACGTCGGCGACGGTGAGTGTCGGCTCGGGCGCCGGCTCGGCGCTCGGGTCTGCGTGACACGCCGCGAGCGAAGCCCACGCCAGCCACACGCGCGCACGAGCGCCCTTCACACGACCGCGACGCGCGTCCGCAGGCCGCGATTCCCGAGGCCGCGATTCCCGAGGCCTGGCCTCCCGCGCGGGCGCGCGGCCGACGGTCATTGCCGGGCTCGCCAGAGCAGCCCGATGCGCGCATCGAGCTGGGTGCCCTGCGTGCGCACGCTGACCTGCGCGCGCACGCGATCGCTGCGCCCGTACAGATAGACCGTCTTCGTGCCGTCGGGGCGCTCCGGATCCTCGCCCTGCGTGACGACGAGCCCGGCGTCTTCGAGCGCCTTCGTGTAGAAGGCCAGCACGTGGGGCACGTGCGCGTGCACGCGGTACGATCCGCGCAGCACCCAGGTGTTCGTCGGCGAGTCGAACCGCGCTGCGTCGGACAGCCGCGCGGAGCCGGGCATCCGCGGCAACGGCAGCACCGGCGCCTCGCCGACGGGGGCGCTCGCGTCCGCCACGTCGACCGGCGCGTCGGATGCAGACGCGGGCTCGCGGATCGGATCGACGACGTCGCGGGGCGACGGCGCTTCGCGCTCTTCCGCCGACGCCGGATCGCGCACCGCCGGCATTTCGATCGGCACCTGCTCTCGCGCGGGCGCGACGTCCGCGGCGGCGCTGACGAGCGGCGCGGCAGCGGCCGCCGGCACCGCCGACGCTTCCTGCGGCGCGTCGTCGACGTCGCGCGTCCACCACAGCGTGAGCAGCGAGCCCAGCGCGACGGCGGCGAGTCGCTCGACCCAGCGCAACGCGCCCGCGCTCGTCATCTCGTCGATGTAGCACGCTCTCGGCGTGCGTGTCAGCACTGCACGGCCACGGGCACGCGGCCGGTCCGCCTTTGCTCATTTGCTACCCTCACGCGCTCGTCCATGCCGCAGCTCTCGCCAGGCTCGTCCTACCGCGAGTTCGAGATCCTCGAGGAGCTCGGCGCCGGCTCGTTCGCGACCGTCTACAAGGTGCTCGCGCCCGGCTTCGACCGTCCGCTCGCGCTGAAGATCGCGAACCGTCCGCACATGGGCGACGACACGATCAAGCGAGCGCTGCGCGAGGTCGCGGTGTTGCGGTCGCTGACGAACCCCAACGTCGCGCGCCTGCACGGCTCGTCGATCGGCTCCGATCACTTCTACGTGCTGATGGATTTCGTGCAGGGCATGCAGCTCGACCATGCCCACCACTTCGACGAGCCGATGGCGGTCGCCGACGCGCTGCGCATCGTGATGCAGGCATGCATGGGGCTCGCCGAGGCGCACGCCCAGGGTGTCGTGCACCGCGACGTGAAGCCGGCCAACATCTGGATCCAGGACGGCGGCACCGTGAAGCTGCTCGACTTCGGGCTCGCACGCGCGTGGGGCGTGCCGTGGGCCTACGGCGCCAACGCGACCGCGGCGCGCACGGTCGTGGGCACTCCGCACTACTGCCAGCCCGAGCAGCTCGTCACCGATCAGCTCACGCCCGCCTCCGACGTCTACAGCCTCGCGACGATCCTCTACGAGCTGCTGTGTGGACACGCCGTGCTCTTCCCGCATCGGCGGGTCAGCGAGGTCGTCGAGGGTCTGCGCGACAACCCGGTCGCGTGGCTCGACGCGCACGCGATGCGGAGCATGGTGCCGATCGAGCGCTATCCCGGCTGCGGTGGACTGCCCGAGGCGCTGCTCGAGCTGCTCCGCACCGCGCTCGCGAAGGATCCCAAGCATCGCCCGCAGGACGCCGGCGAGATGGCCTCGGTGCTCGGGCGCATCCTCGTCGAGGACCTCGGCGCCGTCGCGCCGGCGAGCGTGCGCATCGTCGTGCCGGGCGAGCGCCCGATCGACGTCCCGCTCATGCCGGGCCGCCGCACGCTCGGCAGCGCGCCGGAGTGCGACGTCGTGCTGCCCGATGCGAACTCGCCCGCCCAGGCCGCGATCATCGACTGGAGCGGCAGCCCACGCCCCGTGCAGATCCGTGCGGGCCAGGCCGAGCTGTTCCGCAACGGCGAGCTCGTGCGCCGCGCTGCGATCGTCGAGCCCGGCGACGTCTTCGCCGCGGGCGACACCCACTTCGTCGTGATCTACCCCGACGATTGAGCTCTGGTCGCGCCGTCCGGCGCTCTTCCTGGTGCGGGCGATCATGCTCGCTGTCCGTCGTGGCGAAGCCACGCCGGGCTCGATTCGCGTCGATCTCCGAGTGCCCAGGACGCGCGTCGTCACACCGCCGCGAGTCGGTCGGTGCGCACGAGGTTGCGACGACGCACGCGCAGCCCGTCGACGATGCGCTGCCGCGCGCCCTCGGCCCGCATCGGCAGCGTCGCCAGCTCGGCGCGGATCGACTCCGCGCGGGCCTTGATCCGCGCCGGCGCCTCGTCGAGCCGGCGCAGCGCCTCGTCGCGCGTCGCCGAGGGACCGGCCGCCCAGATCTCCTGCCGCGCCTTGCGGGCGAGCTGCGGTGCGGTGAGCGCGAGCTCGATCGCGCGCCGGCTCGCGGCGCGTGCGCGCGTGCCCGCGCCCTCGAGCTGACGCGCGACCTCGCGGATGCGCGCGAGCAGCTGCAGCACCTCGGGATCCTCCTCGAGCCAGCGATCGACCACCGCCGGGCGCACCGGCTCGCCGAGTGCCGATTGTGCGAGCATGCGCAGCGCGGCCGACGGGAGATCGCGACGCTCGGCCAACGCGACGAGCTCCGCAGCCACGCGCTCCGCCTCGCCGAGCGGCGCGACCGCCCAGGCCCACGCCTCTTCGATCGCTCGGACGAGACCGATCACCCGGAGGCTGGCGGACGCGTCGCTGCTCGCTGCGATGTCGGTGCTGGTGGAGTCCATCGATTCGCTCGGCAGGGCTGATTCGCAAGCGCCGTGCCCCGCGCGACGGGTCGCGTAACTGCGCGGAATCCCGCGCACCCGAGGGTTTCCCCGCGTACACGTCCGCGCGACGCCGGCGGCAGTCGTTGCGTCCCGACGCGACATCGCTGGCGAGAGCTGTCGCCACGTCTCCGCGCCGGCCTCCTTTGGCACACGGCGCCCACGAGCGGCAGGCTACCATGGCCCTTCGATGCCCTCCGACGAGCGCGTGCTCGAGTCCACGATGACGATGGGCTTGGTACGGCCCGAGAGCGAGTCGCCCACGGCGGATCCTCCCGCGCAGCTGGTGGTGCTCGTCGGCCCAGACGCAGGTCGTCGCTTCCCCGTCGACGGCGACACCGTCATCGGCCGCGACGCCGACGCCGGGATCACGGTGCGCGACGACGGCGTCTCGCGTCGCCACTCCCGCATCCGCCACGGATCGCAGGGCGAGTACCTCATCGAGGACCTCGGCAGTCGCAACGGCACCTATGTCAACGGCGTGCGCGTCGGGACCTCGCAGCTGCACTCCGGCGACAAGGTCGCGATCGGCACCGGCACGATCCTGCTCTTCACCCACCACGATCGCTACGAGGAGCAGGTGCTGCAGGCGCAGAAGCTGCACCTGCTCGGCCAGCTCGCCGGCGGCATCGCGCACGACTTCAACAACCTCATCGTCACGGTGCTGGGCAACGTCACCTACCTCAAGGACAACCCGCCGGCCGCGAGCGAGCTCGCCGACTGCCTCGACGAGATCGAGAGCGCGGCTCGCCGCGCCGCCGAGCTCACCGCCCAGCTGATGTCGTTCGCGCGTCCGCACCGGCGCGCGCGCGAGATCGTCGACATCCCCCGGCTCGTCGACGAGGTCGTGAAGCTGCTGCGCCGCACCGTGCCGCGCTCGCTCGAGATCATCACCGACATCGCGCCCGAGCTCGCGGTGATGGGCGACTCGACCCAGCTCCTGCAGGTGCTGATGAACGGCTGCGTGAACGCGAAGCAGGCGATGCCGCACGGAGGCGTGCTGCGCATCGAGGCCCAGCGCGTGCGCGCGACCAGCCGCGGCAGCACGGGCACGGGGCCGTTCGTGCGCCTGGCGATCGAGGACACCGGGATCGGCATGGACGAGGCCACGCTCGCCAGCGTGTTCCAGCCCTTCTTCACCACGAAGCCCAAGGGCGAGGGCACCGGGCTCGGGCTCGCCACCGCGTATCGCATCGTGCGTGCACACGGCGGCGACATCACGATGAGCAGCGACCTCGGCGTCGGCAGTCGGCTCGTCGTCACGCTGCCGGCGGCGAGCGGGCGCGACACGCAGCCGGTGTCGATGGAGATGCCCGATCGCGTGAAGCTGGCGGGTCGTGCGTTGGTCGTCGACGACGAGCCGCTCGTGCGCAGCACGACGCGCCGCATGCTCGAGCGCTTCGGGCTCAAGGTCGTCACCGCCGTCGACGGGCTCGACGCGGTGCGCATCCACGCCGACGACCCCGAGGGCTTCGACATCGCGATCGTCGATCTCGACATGCCGAACCTCGACGGCGAGCAGGCGATCGAGCGCATGCGCGCCCACGACCCGCACCTGCCGGTCGTCGTCGCATCGGGCCACACCGACTCGGACCGCAGCGATCGCCTGGTCGCGCGGGGCTCGACCACGATCCTCCCGAAACCCTTCGACGCCGACGGGCTGTGGCAGCAGGTCGCTGCCGCGCTCGCCAGCACCGCTTCGCGAGCTTGACCATGGGACGCCGAGCCTGCTTCTTCGCGTGTGTGCTCTCGATCGGGTGCGGCAAGGACGGTGGCGGCGACGACTCGGGCGGCAGCACGAGCGGCGATCCGTTCACCTCGGGCCACAGCCACAGCAGCAGCGATCCGAGCGCCGTCAGCCTCACGTTCACGAATACCAGCGACGACCCGAGCAGCGATCCCACGCGGGATCCGAGCAGCGACCCGAGCAGCGATCCCACCTCGCTCACGAGCGGCGATCCCAGCAGCGAGACCGGCAGCTCCACGGGCGAGACCGGCGACTCGAGCGGACCGGCCGACAGCTCGAGCGGTGCGCCGCAGGAGAGCAGCAGCAGCGACGGCGGCACCTCGGGCGGTGCGTGCTGCGAGGTCCAGGACGGCGCCGGCTGTGGCGACGAGGCCATCGAGGCCTGCGTCTGCGCGCGCGAGTCGTTCTGCTGCGACGTCGAGTGGGATCTCTACTGCACGGTGCAGGTCGTGCTGCTCGGCTGCGACGAGTGTCCCGGCATCGGGGGCGACGGCGACTGCTGTGCGGCCCACGACAACCCCGGCTGCGACGACGACATGATCGAGGCGTGCGTCTGCGAGATGGACCTCGCGTGCTGCACCGAGGGGTGGGACGATCTCTGCGTCGAGCAGGTGAGCGGCCGCTGCGGCTCGTGCTGAGAGACCGTGCTACCGTCCGTCCGCCCATGCTCGACGCCCTGATCCCGCGCGACAATCCCGGCACGATCCCCATCCACGCACTGACCACCGCCGCCTGGCCGGCGTGGCTGCGCAGCCGTCCCGCCGCCGTGCGCAACTGGCTCGCAGCGACCAATGCCTCGGCCGAGCACGGCAAGGTCGCGCTCGTGCCGAACAAGGCCGGCAAGCTAGGCGAGGTCGTGCTGGGCCTCGGCGAGCGCCCCGAGCTGTGGGACTTCGCGGCGGCCGTGGGCAAGGTGCCGGGCGGGCGCTACCGCATCACCACCGAGCTGTCGTCCGCCGCGGCCAGCGATGCCGCGCTCGCGTGGGCGCTCGCGACCTACGCCTTCGATCGCTACAAGAAGCGCGGCAAGAAGCCGCCGGTGCTGGTGTGGCCGAAGGGGGCCGATCGCGCCGCGGTCACGCGGATGGTCGAGGCGATCGGCACGGGTCGCGATCTGATCAACACGCCGGCCGGCGACCTCGGGCCCGCCGAGCTCGCCCAGGCCGCGATCGCGGTCGCGCGGCGCTTCGGTGCCGAGCACTCGGTGATCGTCGGCGACGGGTTGCTCGCCAACAACTACCCGACGATCCACGCGGTGGGACGCGCGGCCTCGCGGGCGCCGCGGCTGTTCGACATGCGCTGGGGCGAGCCCGCTGCACCGCGGCTCACGCTCGTCGGCAAGGGCGTCGTGTTCGACTCCGGCGGGCTCGATCTCAAGACGTCGTCGGGCATGAAGCTGATGAAGAAGGACATGGGCGGCGCGGCCTCGGTGCTCGCGCTCGCGCACATGATCATGGACGCAGGGCTGCCGGTGCGGCTGCGCGTGCTCGTGCCCATCGTCGAGAACGCGGTCGCCGGCAACGCGTACCACCCGGGCGACGTCATCCGCACGCGCAAGGGCACGACCGTCGAGATCGGCAACACCGACGCCGAGGGTCGGCTCATCCTGTGCGATGCGCTCGCGGAGGCGGAGACCGAGGACCCGGATCTGCTGATCGACTTCGCGACGCTCACCGGTGCGGCCCGCGTGGCGCTCGGCACCGAGCTGCCCGCGTTGTTCTCCACGGACGACGCAGTGCGCGATGCGATCGTCGCGGCCGGACAGCGCACCACCGATCCGCTGTGGCCGCTGCCGCTCTTCGCCGCGTATCGCCGGCACCTCGACAGCTCGATCGCCGATCTCAACAACGTCGGCAGCGTCAGCGAAGGCGGGGCGATCACCGCAGCGTTGTTCCTGCGCGAGTTCGTCGGCAAGCAGCGCCGGTTCGTGCACATCGACACGATGGCCTGGAACGTGTCGAGCCGTGCCGGTCGGCCGGCTGGCGGCGAGATCCTCGGCGTGCGGGCCGTGTTCGCGATGCTGCAGCAGCGCTACGGGTGACGTCATGCGCCAGGTCGTCATCCCGAAGATCGGTGGGCCGGAGGTGCTCACCGTGCAGGAGCTGCCGGACCCCACGCCGAAGGCCGGCGAGGTGCGCGTGCGCGTGCGCCAGAGCGGGGTCAACTTCGCCGACGTCATGGCGCGCGTCGGGCTCTATCCCGATGCGCCACCCCTGCCCTGCGTGGTCGGCTACGAGGTCGCGGGCGAGATCGATGCGCTGGGCGACGGCGTCGAGGGCTACGCGGTCGGCCAGAAGGTGATCGCGATGACGCGGTTCGGCGGCTACAGCGACGTCGTCGTCGTGCCCGTCGATCAGCTGGTGCCGATGCCCACGCCGCTGTCGTTCGAGCAGGCTGCGGCCGTGCCGGTCAACTACCTCACTGCGTGGCTGATGCTCGTCGAGCTCGGCGCGCTCGCGGGTCACCACACGGTGCTCGTGCACGCGGCGGCGGGCGGCGTCGGCCAGGCGGCGCTGCAGATCTGCAAGTGGAAGGGCGCACGCGTCGTCGCGGTGGCGAGCGCGGGCAAGCACGAGCGCCTACGCGAGCAAGGCGTGGCCGCGTGCATCGACTCGCGCGCACCCGGGCTCGTCGACGCGGTGCGCAGCGCCACCTCCGGCCGCGGCGCCGACATCATCCTCGACGCGAACGGTGGGCGCTCGTTCAAGGACGGCTACGCCCTACTCGCGCCGATGGGCCGGCTGTTCATGTTCGGGATCTCGAGCTTCGCGCCGGGTCGCAAGCGCAGCCTCGTCGCAGCCGCGCGGGGGATGCTGTCGATGCCCCGCTTCGGAGCGATCCCGCTGATGAACGACAACAAGGGCGTGTTCGGCGTCAACCTCGGCCATCTGTGGCAGGAGGTCGCGGCGCTGCGGCGTGCTCTCGCCGAGATCATGGCGCACTGCGAAGCCGGCCGCTTCGTGCCCACCGTCGATCGCTCGTTCGCGTTCACCGACGCGGCGCAGGCCCACGAGCACCTGCAGGGCCGCGGCAGCTTCGGCAAGGTGCTGCTGCATCCCTGATCCGCCCTGGATCGGGCATGCTGGGGGCGTGTCGTCGCCCCTGCGGAACTTCGCGCTGCCCGGCGTCGCGCTGCTCGGGCTCGTCGCCTACTGGCTGTGGCGCTCGACCGCGACGACGCCCGTACCCGCTGCGCCGACGACCGGCAAGGCGCCGGTCCAGGCCCCGAGCACGCCCGATCGCTCGCCGTCGTCGACGGGCGATCGCGGCAGCGCGCAGCCGGTCGCCCCCTCGCCGAGCAAGCCCACCGCGACCACGACGGCCGCGGACCTCCGACGCACGCGTCGTGATCGTGCCGCCTCCGATGCGCTACGCCTCGCGCTGCGGGAGCGCCAGCGAGCGGGTGGCGGCGGCGGCAGTGCGAGCGCGAAGGCGCCCGACGACGCCGCCGCCGCGCCGGGCAAGCTGGACAAGGACTACATCCAGGCGCGCATCGAGGAGGACCTCGTCCCGATCGCGCAGGAGTGCTACGAGTCCGCGCTCGAGGACGATCCGAAGCTGGGCGGCAAGCTGACCATGAAGTTCTCGATCGTCGGCGACGAAGAAGTCGGCGGCGTCGTCGACGAGGCCGACGTCGATCCCAGCAGCGACATCCAGCATCCCGCGCTCACCGAGTGCATGCGCGAGTCGATGCTGAGCCTGGCGTTCGCGCCGCCCGAGGACGGCGGCACCGTGCAGGTCACCTACCCGTTCGTGTTCTCCTCGGAAGCGCCGTGATGCCTGCCGCTGCGTGGCTCACCATCGTCGCGACTGCGGTGCTCGTGCTCGGCGAGCAGCGCAAGAGTGCCCTGCTCTGTCGCACTGCGAAGCCGCTCGCGTCGCTCGGGTTCGTGCTCACCGCATGGCAGCTGGGCGCCCTGGAGCACGAGGTCGGACGGACCGTGATGATCGCGCTCGTGCTGTGTGCCATCGGCGATCTGTGCCTCCTGTCGCGCGCGAAGCTGTGGTTCATGGCGGGGCTCGGCGCGTTCTTGTTGGGGCACATCGGCTACATCGTCGCGTTCGTGCAGCGCGGCATCTCGCCGTTCGCGGTGGCCGTGCTCGCCCTCGTGCTGATGCTCCCCGCCGTCGTCGTGTGGCGCTGGCTGCGACCGCACGTCGAGCCCGCGATGCGGCCGCCGGTCATCGCGTACGTCGCGACGATCACGGTGATGATCGCGTGCGCGTGGAGCTGCGCGTGGCCGGGCGGCGTCGGGCTCGTGCGCGTGGGCGCGACCGCGTTCTACCTCTCGGATCTCGCGGTGGCGCGCGACGTGTTCGTCGCGCCGGGCTTCGCCAACCGCGTGTGGGGGCTGCCGCTCTACTACGGCGCGCAGCTGTGCATCGCAGCCAGCGCGGCGGCGTAGCACCCGACTGCGCAGACCTCCGCGGCGTCGGCTCGCGCAGGGCTCGGCGGCGCGACGCTTCCACGCCGCTGGGCTCCGCGGTCGCGATCAGCCGCTCGGCTCGACGTCGAGCAGCTCGGGCTTCTTCGGCTTCTCGGGCTCGGGCTTCGGCTCGGGCTTGGGCTCCGGCTTCGCCTCGGCGGGCTTGGGCTCCGGCTTCGCCTCGACCGGCGCGGGTTCGGCCGCCGCAGGCTCGCTCGCGGGCGCGTCGCCCTCGTCGCCCTCGGCCTTCTTCTTTTTCTTCTTCTCTTTCTTCTTCTTGTCCTTCTTCGGCGCCTCGGGCTCGGGCTCGGCGGCGGCGGGCTCGGGCGTCGCCTCGACGGCCGGCGCGGGCGGAGGCTCGGCGGGCTTCGGCGGCTCGGCGACGGCGGCCGCGGGAGTCGCAGCGGGCGGGGTCGCAGGCGGCGTTGCGGCGGGCGCCGTCGGCTCGACGGGCTGGGCGGCTGCGGGCGGTGGCGATGCAGGCTGCGGCGATGCGGGCTGCGCTGCTGCGGGCTGCGGCGTCTCCGTGCTCGGCAGTGCTTCGGCCTTCGCGTTCGTGTCGCTCGCAGCGACCTTGGGTGCGCCGCGGTCCGCCTGCGGCGCACCGACGTCGGCGCCGCGCTCGGCACGGACCGCCGCACCGGCTCCACCACCGACGAGATAGACGAGCAAGGAGAGCGTCATGACGACGCCGGAGGAGCCGCTCGCGCGTCCGCCCAGCTTCGCGGTGATCCACATCAGCGCGCCGAGCAGGAAGCCGGCGGCACCGATCAAGAGCACCGCGGAGAACACAGTGTCGAGGCTGTCGGTCATCGGACGATCTCGCCGAGCACGTGCGGCGATCCCAGCCTCCGAGCCTACCCCAGCCTGCGGATCTGCGATAGATCGAGCGAGCACCATGACCAAGCTGCGTCTCACTGCACTCAGCCGCGCCGGCGGTTGAGCGGGCAAGCTCCGGGTCTCGGAGTTGGCGCAGGTCCTGCGCCGTTTGCCCCACGTCGACGATCCGGCCCTGCTGGTCGGCACCGACACCCGCGACGACGCGGCGGTGTACCGACTGGACCGGCGCGCGCACGGTCAGGCGCTCGTGTTCACCACCGACTTCTTCTCGCCGGTGGTCGACGATCCGTTCGACTTCGGGCGCATCGCCGCTGCGAACGCGCTCTCGGACGTCTACGCGATGGGCGGCACGCCGAAGCTCGCGCTCAACCTGCTCGCGTACCCGCCGCTGGCACTGCCCGCGCGTGCCGTGGCGCGGATCCTCGCCGGCGGCGCCGCGGCGTGTGCGGAGGCCGGGGTCACGGTCGGCGGCGGCCACACCATCGACGATCCCGAGCCGAAGTTCGGGCTCGCGGTCGTGGGCTTCGTCGATCCGAAGGCCGTGTGGCGCAACGTCGGGGCGCGCGCCGGCGACGTGCTGGTGCTGACGAAGCCGCTCGGCGCCGGCGTGCTGACCACCGCGATCAAGCGTCGGCTGGCGAAGCCGGCGGAGACCCGCGCCGCGACGGCATCGATGGCCGCGCTCAACCGCAGTGCCGCCGAGGTGATGCGCCGCTTCGGTCGCGCGATCCATGCGGTGACCGACGTGACCGGCTTCGGGTTGCTGGGGCATCTGCTCGAGATGCTCGACGGCAGCGACGTCGGTGCCCGGCTCTCGCTCGCCGCCGTCCCGCTGTTGCCCGGCACTCGGCGGCTCGCGGCGCTCGACTGCTTCGCGGGCGGCAGCAAGGCGAACCTCGAGCACGCGCTGCCGCGGCTGGAGCGCTCGTCGACCCTCGAGGGCGATCCGCACGCTGCGCTGTTGCTCGCGGACGCGCAGACCTCCGGTGGCCTCCTCGCCGCGGTCGCACCGGCGAGCGCGAAGCAGCTGCTGGCGGCGCTTCGTCGCCGCGGGCTCACGGCCGCGGTGATCGGCAGGATCACGCGCAAGCCCGTGCGGATCGCGATCGACCCGTAGGGCCGGTCGGCCGCTCGACGCCGCAGCTCGGGGGTGGAGGAGCGCGGCAGCCATCGGGCGCTCGTTCGCGGAGGATCGCCCGACCAAGCTCCGGCGCTCGTTCGCGGAGGATCGCCCAACCAAGGTGCGGCGCTCGTTCGCGGAGGATCGCCCAACCAAGCTGCGGTTCCCCTCCGCGGAGGATCGCCCGACCAAGGTGCGACCGCTCGCCCGCGGAGGATCGCCCGACCAAGTGCGGCCGCTCGTCCGCGGAGGATCGCCCGACCAAGCTTTGGTCGCTCCACCGTGAAGGATCGCCCAACCAAGTGCGGCCGCTCCACCGTGAAGGATCGCCCAACCAAGTGCGGTCGCCCGCTCGAGGAGGATCGCCCAACCAAGCGCGGTCGCTCGGCCGCCATCGCCACGATGCACCTGACCCGCGCGGACATGGCCGCGGCGGCCAGCTTGTGCGCGCGCGCGATCGATCGCAAACGCTTCGCGATGAAGCGCCCACCGCCCGTCAGCAAGAAGACCCGCGCGCGCCAACGCCAGCAACGCAAGCTCGCGCGGCCGCGACAGCTCGAGCTACCCGCGCGCACGCACGGCGGCGCGCGCAAGGGCTCCGGTCGCAAGCGCAAGGCACCGCGACCGCGCGTCCTGCATCGCACGCGACCCAAGCTCGATCGCAACCACCCGGTGCACGTCACGATCCGCATGCGCGCCGACGTGCCGAAGCTGCGCACGCGCGGAGCGATGCGCACGATCGTCGGCGTGTTGCTCGACGCGCGCGGGCGCTTCGGCCTCCGCGTGATCGAGCTCGCGGTGCTCGGCAATCACCTCCACTTCATCGTCGAGGCCGAAGATCGCGAGGGCCTGACCCGCGGCATGCGTGGGCTCGGCACGCGGCTCGCGATCCATCTCAACCGCCACTTCGATCGCAAGGGCAAGGTCTTCGACGATCGCTACCACGCGCGTCCGCTGAAGACGCCGCTCGAGGTGCGTCGCGGGCTCTGCTACGTGCTCAACAACTTCCGCAAGCACGAGCACGAAGCCGGACGCACGATCGAGGCGTGCTGGATCGATCCGTACAGCTCCGCGTTCCGCTTCGATGGCTGGCACGAGCCGCTCGCGGGCACGAAGCTCGAGCTCGAGATCGGCACGCTCCCGCCGCGCACGTGGCTGCTGCAGCGGGGCTGGAAGATCCACGGCCTCTTGGATCCGAGCGAGGTGCCGGGCAGACGCAGGCCGCCGTCGCGCAACGTGGTCGGCGTGCCCGAGCTGAAGATGGCGAGCTGATCGGCGCAACGGCGCGGAGCATCGACCGCGACTTCACGGAGTGACGATCGTGCGCTGGCTTCGGCGTGCGTTCGTTTCGACGCGCGCGCGAACAGCCGCTGCGTCGAGGCCAACGCGCCACAGGCACCGGCCGGCTTGGTTGGGCGATCCTCCGCGCCGCCAGCGGCCGACTTGGTTGGGCGATCCTCCACGCGGGCACCGGCCGGCTTGGTCGGGCGATCCTCCGCGCCGCCAGCGGCCGACTTGGTTGGGCGATCCTCCGCGCGGGCACCGGCCGGCGCTGTGGTCGGCTGTTTGATTGCCCCGGGGCCGCGCCTTCGGGGGGTCGCGGACGCGGCCGCGGGCGAGGCTCTCGAGCTAGCGGCCCTACTCGTCGCGGCCGAGCGGCAGCACGTCGCCGAGGCCCCTGCGCCCCGCTGCGCGGCGCTGCAGCTCGGCGATCGCGGCGAGCGGAACGTGGGCGAGGCGTTGCGCGCGGTCGCGCCATGCGGCGCGCTCGTCGATCACCACGCAGCCGCGCGAGCGCGAGGCGTGCACGATCGCGTCGTCGCCGAGCGCGAGGCCCACGTGACACGGGGCCTCGTCGCTCGACCACAGCGCCACGATGTCGCCCGCGTCCGAGCCGTCGCCCTCGGTCGGTGCGATCGCGAGCTGATCCGCCGAGTGTCTCGGCACCAGCGCACCGATGCTGCCGAGCAGCCGCTGCACGAGCCCCGAACAATCGACGCCCTCGGGCAGCGTCCCACCGAGACGGTACGGCGTGCCCTGCCACGCGCCCGCGAGCGCCGGCAGCCGTTCGCACGCGAGCTCCACCGCCTCCACCATCCGCGGCGCCGCACAGCTCGGGCCCAGCACCGCACGCGTCCACCCGAGCGTGCCGTCGAGCGCGCGCACGAGCGTCGCGTCCCCTTGCTGCGCGAGCGCCTCGACGGGACCATCTTCGGCGACGAGCTGCGTCGCGAGCTCGCTCGGTCGCTCGCCGTCGGGCCGGCGCCACAGCGGCGTGACGCCGTCGGGCAGCTCGACGAACGCATCGCTGCGCAGGATCGCGATCGCATCCGTCTCCACGCGCACGTACGGCAGCGCCGCGGCGATCGCCGTGCGCAGCCGGGCGATGGCGCGTGGAGCCGCCACGACACCGCCCAGCACGACGCGGCCGGACTCGATCGCGACGAGCTCGATCTCGAGGTGCGTCCAGCCGTAGCTGGCCAGCAGCGCACGGCGGACTGCCGCGATCGCGCCCTCCACCGCGGCGCGCGGGGCCGTGCTCACGCGCTCCCCAGGATCCGGCGGACCTCGGCGACGTCGGAGAACGGCAGGATCGCCCCGCCCTGTGCCTGGCCCAGCTCGTGGCCCTTGCCGGCGATGACGACGACGTCGCCGCCCTTCGCTTCGGCGAGCGCACGCTCGATCGCCCGCGCACGATCGAGCTCGATCACGAGCCGCGCCGAGCCCCCTCGGCGCACGCCGTCGGCGACGGCCGCCGCGATCGCGCTCGGGTCCTCGCGACGTGGGTTGTCGTTCGTGACGATCGCGACGTCGGCCGCCGCGCCGACCGCCTCGCCCATCGGTCCGCGCTTCTCCGGCGTGCTCTCGCCGCCGGCGCCGAAGACGACGATGAGCCGGCCTCGCGCGAGTCGCCGCGCGCTCGCACACGTGCGCACGAGCGCATCGTGCGAGTGCGCGTAGTCGACGGCCACGACGGGATCGGTGTGCAGCACCTCGAAGCGTCCGGGCACCTGCGGGCACTCGGCGAGCCCGCGCACGATGGCGTCGTCCGGCAGCCCGGCACCCTCCCCGGCCAGCGCGGCCGCGAGCGCATTCTCGGCGTACACGTCACCGACCATGCGCAGCTGCAACGTCCCACCCAGCCGCTCGGCCAGCTCGGAGGGCGCCAGCGCGATGCGGCTACCGTGGGCATCGAGCTCGACGGAGGCCACCGCGAGGTCGGGATCGACGAGCGCAGGCCCGCGCGCGGGTGCATGGAACCATCGCCGCCGCACGTCGGGCGGCGTCGCGCGATCGATCATCACCGCATGCTCGTCGCCCGCGTTGAGCACCGCGGTGCGCCCAGGCCCGAGGTGCACGAAGAGCTGCGCCTTCGAGGCCAGGTAGTGCTCCCACGTGCCGTGGGTCTTCAGGTGATCGGGCGAGAGGTTGGTGAACACGCCGAGATCGAAGCGCCAGCGCTTCGCGTAGCCCTCCGCGAGCCCGTGGCTCGTGCACTCGCACGCGGCGAAGCGGGCCCCCGCAGCGTGGGCGCGCCGGAACGCGTCGTGGAACCCGGCCAGCGAGCGCGGCAGCGCGAGCTCCTCGGCGTCGAGCCGATAGCCGGTGGTGCCGATCAGCAGGCACGAGCGCCCGCTCGCGCGCACGATCGACTGCACCATCCACGTCGTGGACGTCTTGCCGTTCGTGCCGGTGATCCCGAACGTGAAGAACTCGTCGGCCCAGCCGAAGGGCGCAAGCGTGGGACGGTCGAGCTGCATGCCGGCGTTCACCCCGGACACTCGGCACACCCGAGCTCCACGACCTCGCCGGCACAGATGTCGTCCCACTGCGTGCTGCAGCACGGGCCGTCGACTTCGCAGACGCACGCCTCGATCGTGGGATTCGAGCAGCCCCCGTCGGGCCGCTCCGTGCAGCAGTCGCCGACATCGCCCGGCCCCGTGGTACCCGAGCTCTCCGCTCCGCCGTCGCTGCTGCCGCTGTCGTCGCTGCTGCCCTCGCTGCTGCCCGCGCTGCCGCCTTCGGTCGGGCCACTCTCACCCGACCCACCGGTCTCGCTCGTCGCGGCCGTGGTCGTGGCCGTGGACGTCGTCGTGGGCATCGTCGTGGAGGTCTCCCCGCCGAAGGAGGTCGTCCCTCCATCGTCCCCACCACAAGCGACCAACGCGATCGCGATCGAGTCGAGGAGCACGCGGCGAGCCCGGGTCACGAGCACGAGCATCGGTCTTCCCGCGATGGCCAGCAAGCACGCCACGCTCGCTTTTCCGCGTATCCTGGCCCCCGATGGACACCCTCGCGCCCACCCTCGCGGCCGTCGTTGCCGCCCGCGCCCGGATCCGCGACGCCTGCGTTCGCACCCCGACCTGGGAGTGCCGCGCGCCGGGGTTCAGGGCGAGGACCGGCGACATCGCCACGCTGCTGAAGCTCGAGCTGTTCCAGATCACCGGCAGCTTCAAGGCCCGCGCCGCCGTGCTCGCCGCGCTGGAGCTCGACGCCGACGCACGCGCGCGCGGCCTCACTGCCGTGAGCGCGGGCAACCACGCAATCGCGGTCGCGTACGCGGCGAAGCGCGTCGGCACCACTGCGAAGCTGGTGATGCCCCGCACCGCCGATGCGCGTCGGGTCCAGATCTGCCGCGAGCTCGGCGGCGAGGTGCTGCTGGTCGAGCACGTGCACGCCGCGTTCGCGGAGGTCGAGCGCATCGTCGCGGACGAGGGCCGCACGTTCCTGCATCCCTTCGAGGGCCCGACCATCGCGCGGGGCACCGGCACGATCGCGCTCGAGCTGCTCGAGGACGTGCCCGAGCTCGACGCCGTCGTGGTGCCGATCGGTGGCGGTGGCCTGTGCGGCGGCATCGCGGCCGCGATCAAGCAGGCGCGGCCCGGCTGTGCGGTCTACGGCGTCGAGCCGACCGGCGCGGACAGCATGCATCGCAGCTTCGCGGCCGGCTCGCCGCAGGGCATCGAGTCGGTGCAGACGATCGCCGACAGCCTCGGCGCGCCCCATGCCGCGCCCTACAGCTATGCGCTGTGTCGCGCCAACGTCGACGAGCTCGTGCTGGTCGACGACGACGCCCTGCGCGATGCGATGGCGCTGCTCTTCTTCGAGGCCAAGCTCGCGGTCGAGCCGGCCGGCGCGGCGGCCACGGCCGCGCTCGTCGGCCCATTGCGCGAACAGCTGCAGGGTAAGCGCGTTGCACTGGTGGTATGCGGCGGCAACGTCGATTCAACCGTCTTTGCTCGGCACCTCGCTTTGGCAACCAGCGCAGCGACGTGAGTCGTTCTCGCCGCGGCGTGCTTCCGCTACGCTGTCGACGATGCGTGCTCCTGGCCTCGCAGCGCTGGTGCTCGTCGCGTGCGGCAGCGGCGGCCGCGACGACGGCGGCGCGACGACGCTCGACTCCGGCATCAGCGCCACCGCGACGCCGACCGGCGGCAGCGAGGGCATCGGCGAGGTGGGCGACGAGCACGACGTGCTCGACGTCATGCCGGCCGAGGAGGGCATGGCGGAGGTCGGTGGCGAGGGCGGCGAGTGTCCCTGCGAGAACGTGCTCGACGGGATCTACGTGCTGCACTCGACGAGCCCGCCGGCGGTGTACTTCTACGACCCGCCCGCGAACACGTTCACGGAGATCGGCGAGCTCGGCTGTCCTGCACCGGCGGGCGCCACCGCGAACTCGATGGCGATCGATCGCGAGGGCAACGCCACCTTCAACTACTACACCACCGGCTTCTCCAACACCGGGCGGATGTACCGCGCGCCGCTGTCGAACCTGGCCGCCTGCGAGGATCTCGGCTACGACGCGCAGGGCAGCTGGTTCCTGCTCGGGCTCGGCTACGCGGTGAATGGCGCCGGCAGCAGCTGCGACACGCTGTTCGTCTACAACAGCGACGAGTACGTGGACTATCCCGACTTCGCGCCGGGCGGCTCGCAGCTCGGGCGCTGGGACGACGCCGCCGCCGACAAGGTGATCATCGGCCCGACCGACTACCCGGTCGGCGAGCTGACCGGCACCGGCGACGCGCGCCTGTTCGCGTTCGCGACGGTGGCGCAGAACCAATCGATCCTCGTGCAGCTCGACAAGGCCGACGGCAGCGAGCTCGAGGCGATCCCGCTCGACGGGCTCGACATCACGAACGCGTTCGCGTTCGCATTCTGGGGCGGCGACGTCTACTTCTTCACGGAGCAGTCACCCGGCGCGACGACCAGCAAGGTGACGCGGCTGGACTACGACGGCAACGACGGCGGCGGTCTCTCCGTGGTGAACCCGAATGCGGGGATCCACATCGCGGGCGCCGGAGTGTCGACGTGCGCGTCGTTCACACCGCCGGCCTGACCGACGCGGGCGGCTAGTACCGATCCACGAGATCTTCGACGACCTCGTGCCCGGCGCAGTGCCCCTCGAGCACGCGCACCACCTTGGTCTCGTCCATCCCCGGATAGAACCCGCGCTGCGTCTCGAGCACGTCGAGATCCGGATCCGAGTCCGCATCGCCCGGCGCCGCGAGCTCCTGCACGAACATGTTCGGCCCGTCGTCGCAGCGCCCGAAGCACGTGTAGCTGCGCACCACGACGGCGTCACGCAGCCGATCGTCACCGCCGATCGTGCGCTCGGCGAGCGCGACGAGGCGCTCGCTCTCGTGCATCACGCCGCAGCTGGGGCCGTCACAGATTCGCAGACAGTACCGGGGCGTGGTCATCGTCGCCGTGGCCTTCGTCGCGTACCGCACCGTCGTCGGTGGGCAGCTCGGCGAGGCCGCGGGCGATGAAAGCACGCAGGCTGGGCTCGCACAACGGGTCGCCGACCGCGTCGCGCAACGCCTCCCTCGCCGTCGCACGCGCCGGCCCCGGCCCGCGCGCATGCCCGAGCAGGAGCGCCGCCGCGGAGACCAGCGCCGACGACTCGTAGGCCACGAGCTGATCCGCGTGGTAGCGGCGGACGAACGTGGCGACCGGCGCGACCGCACCGGGATCGCGGAGCACCGCGAGCGCACGCACGATCTCGACGAGGTCCTCCGGGCGCGTGCCGGGGTGCAGCAGCAGCGCCGCCAGCTCCGCCACGACCGCCGGGCTCCCCGAGCGCACCGAGCCGCGGATCGCGTCACTGCGCTCGGTCTGCACCGCGTCGCCGAACGCGGGCCGCGAGCGCAGCGCGAGCAGCAACGCGTCGACGTCGACGCTCGTGCCGGTGCCCCACGCCTCGCCGACGAGCGCACGGGCGTGCTCGCGCAACACGGCGCCCGCGGGCGTGTCGTCGCCGCGCATGCGACCGTCGGCGAGCGCATTCACGCCGGCGCGGACCTTCGCATCGTCGTGGCGCCACAGCAGATCGGCCGCGAGTCGCTGCGCAGGCAGCAGCCGCGGATCCGGATCGGCGACGAGCTCGAGCAGGCGCGTGACCACCTCGGGGTCGTCGGCGCGCGTGGCATCGCCGGCGACGCGTGGCGGCGCACCGATGACCAACGCACCACGCACCGGATCACCGCCGGCGATCCGATCGATCACATGGCCGTCGTCGTCCGCGAGCTGCACCACCGCGCCGTCCTCGCGCACGAGCACGACGCGGTCGCCCGTGACCTCCATCGCCACCAGCTCGCCCTCGGGCTCGACGTGCACCCAGCGTGCTCGGATCGGCCGGCCCTCGGCATCGAGCCGCGTCGCGACGACCGCCCGACGCGAGAGCAGGATCGCATCACGCGGCGTCGCGTCGACGCTCGACAGCCGCAGCCACATGCGCAGCCGCTCGTCGTCGCCGTGACCGTCGTCGAGGCCGCCGTCGGTCGCGAACGCGGGCGCGTAGGTGCGCGAGAGCTCGTGCGCTCGCCCGTCACTGCCGCTCGTGCCGAGCGAGACCCAGCGCGAGCCACCGCCGACGAACCACGCCCCGGCGCGATGGCTCACCCGCTCGAGTCGCTGGGCGCCGAAGCCCGCGACGTCGAGGCGCGCGAGCTCGCGACCGCTGCCGAGCCGGAGGGCGGCGACCTGTTGGCCGACCGGCACGACGGCGATGCGACCGACGACGTCGGGCACACCGAGCGGTGCATCGGAGCGTCGACGCCAGCGCACGTGCCCGTCGAGCGTCGACAGCCCGAGGATCTCCGCACGCGCACCGTGGGGCCCGCCCAGCACGGTGGCGGTGATCCACGGCTCCGAGACGGCGAGCCCGGTGAGCGCTTCGCCGGGCAGATCGGCGTCGAAGCGGATCGTTCCGGTCGCGCGCTCGACCGCGACGAGTCGACCGCCGCGCACCGGGAGGTAGACCGTGCTCGCGCTGGCGACCGGATGCCCCACGACCTCGAGCGGCACGCTCCAGCGCGTGCGGGCGTGGACCGGATCGATCGCGACGACGCGCGCGCGCTCGAAAAACACGACGAGGGGCAGCCCGGCCTCGCGAGCGTCGCGACGGGACTCCCGCTCGTCGTGCGCAGCGGTCTGCGCGAGCAGGTTGCCGTGCTCGCCGGCATGGCCCGGCAGCATGCGCGCACAGCCGACGAGCGCGAGCGCGGCGAGCAGCAACGCGGAGCGGCTCACGTCGGATCTCCGGGGACGAGCTGGAGCTCGGTGTCCGCGAGCTCGGCCGCGAGCTCCGTGTCACGCGCGAGGAGATCCGCGACGATCTTCGCCGCGGCCGCGCTGGGATGGAGCGATGCGAGCGCGACGGCGAGCTTGCGGATCACCGGATCGGTGTCGGCGGCCGCCGCCGCGATCGCGCGCTCGGCCTGCACACCTTCGGTCGCGGCCCACGCTGCGAGCGCACGGCCGCGCACGTCGGCGCGCCGGTAGCCCGCGAGCTCCTGCACGACGTCGAGCACCTCGATGCGCGGCGTGCTGCGGAATGCGTCGAGCATCGCCATCAGCGCGCCGGGCGGAGCCCCGACCTCGACGCGTCGCCGCAGTGCGAGCGCGGCCTCGGGGGTCGGGTCGGCGAGCAGCGCGACCAGCCGGCGCGACGCCTCCTCGACGGTCGGATCGACGGGTGCGGAGGCGCGCGCAGGCGCGGCAGCGAGCACGAGGGCGGCGAGCAACAGGCTGGCGAGACGCATCGGGCAGGCCTCCGTCGAAGGAGGCATCGACCCCGACGCGCCGCGCCTTTAGTGGGGCCTCGAGCAGGGAGCGCCTCTTCCCGCTCAGGGGAAGTTCGCGTCGTAGCGCTTGATGTGGATGTCGCGGTCGCTGGCCGAGCCGCTGCTGAACGCCACGATGGGCTCGTCGGCCCCGCGGATCGTGAGATCCGGCTCTTCCTGGAAGTTCGTCGTGGTCGTGTTCACGCGGAACTCGACGCCGACCAGCGCGCCGGCCGACGTGTAGCGCTGCGCGTACACACCGGTGAGGCTGCCGTCTTGGTTGGCCGACACCCAGGCGGCCATGAACTCGCCGTCGGAGTTGAGCGCGACCGCAGGGTTGTTCTGCGCGCCGGTCTCGTAGGTGTTGACCTGGAACTCCGCGCCCTGCTCGACGCCGGCGTTGTTGAAGCGCTGGGCCATGATCGCGGTCGAGTCGTCGTCCTGCCCGTCGCTGCTCCACGCAATGACGTAGGCACCCGACGCGTTCATGCCGAGCGCCGGCTGGCTCTGGTTGCCGGTGGTGAAGTTGTTGACCACCGCCTCGCCGGCCAGCGCCGTGCCTGCGTTGTTGTAGCGGCGCGTCACGATGCCGATCTCGTCGCCGTCCTGGTCGTTCGTGGACTGCCACGCGACCGTGAAATCGCCGTTGCTGGCGCGGCCGACCGAGGGCAGCTGCTGGTCGCCGATCGTGGTGGAGTTCACCGCGATCTCCACGCCCTGCGCCACCGCCGAGCTGTTGTAGCGCCGGCACAGGATCTCGTAGCTCGCCAGCGGCCGCGTCTCGTAGCAGATGACGAACGCGCCGCCGCTGTCGGCCGCGACGTCGGGACGCCGCTGGTTGCCCGTGTCCGAGCCGTTGACCTGGAACTGCGCCGTCGCGACCGCGCCGGCCGACGTGTAGCGCTTCGCGAAGACGCCGCCCGTGTCGGTGTCCGGCGACTCCCAGGTGACGACGAAGCCCGAGTCGTAGACCGCGACCGACGGGTTGGTCTGGTTGCCGGTCGTGGTGGTGTTCACCAGGAACTCGCCGCCCGACGGCGCACCGAGGCTGTCGTAGATCTGTCCGTAGATGCCGGTGCCGCTGCCGTCCTGCGCCGCGTTGACGATCGGCGCGCTGGTCCACACCACGACGTAGTAGGTGCCGTCCGGCGCGGCCCCGATCGCGGGCGCGAGCTGCGAGTCGAGCAGGTACGTGTTGACCACGTCCTCGCCACCGACGTCGCACGGGTTCGGGCAGCCACCTTCGCAGTCGACGCCGAGCTCCATGCCGTTCGCGACATCGTCGTTGCAGGTCGGGGCCTGGCAAGTGTTGAGCGTGCAGACGTTGCTGATGCAGTCGTCGTCGCCGAGGCACTGATCGCCGGTGTCGCAGGTCGGGCCGCAGCTCTGCCCGCAGTCGACGTCGGTCTCGTCGCCGTTCTCCACGTCGTCGTCGCAGGCCGGAGCGGCGCACACGAGCGCCGAGCACACGCCCTCGACGCAGTCGCCGGCGTCGGCACAGCTCTCGCCCGGCACGCACGTGTCACCGCACGCGCCGCCGCAGTCCTCGTCGGTCTCGTCGCCGTTGTGCGCGTTGTCGTTGCAGTCGGGGAACGAGCAGACCCCGAACTCGCAGACCTGCTGCGTGCAGTCGCCACCGTCGAAGCAGTCGAGCCCCGGGATGCACGTCGCACCGCAGGCGCCACCGCAGTCCTGATCGGTCTCGTCGCCGTTCTGCACGCCGTCGTCGCAGGCCGGCGGCTGGCAGACGTTCAGCTCGCAGACGAACGTATCGCAGTCGTCGTTGTCGGCACAGCCCTCGCCCTGGTCGCAGGGTCCGCAGGAACCGCCGCAGTCCTCGTCGGTCTCGTCGCCGTTCTGTGCGCCGTCGTTGCAGCCGGGCGCCGCACAGTTGTTGTCGTCGCAGATCTCGCTGATGCAGTCCTGGTTGACCTCGCAGCTCTGCGAGTTCGCGCAGGGCGGACACGAGCCGCCGCAGTCCTCGTCGGTCTCGTCGCCGTTCTGCTCGTTGTCGTCGCAGACCGGCGCCTGGCAGACGTCCATCGTGCACACGTGCGAGATGCAGTCGCCGTCGAAGTTGCAGCCCTGATCGTCCGCGCAATCGGGACAGTCGACGCCGCCGCAGTCGATGTCCGTCTCGGCGCTGTCCTGCACGCCGTTGTCGCACGCCGCCGAGACGCACTCGCCGTTCTCGTCGCAGAACTCGTCGGCCATGCAGTCGTCGTCGTCGTCGCAGCCGCCCACGGAGCCGCAGAGGTTCGGACAGCCGCCACCGCAGTCGATGCCGTCCTCGTTGCCGTTCTGCACCTCGTCGTAGCAGGTCGGGGTCTGGCACGCGCCGCCCTCGCACATGAGCGAGTAGCAGTCCTCGGCGACCATGCAGCCGCGACCGTCGGCGCACGGATCACAGCTGCCGCCGCAGTCGACGTCGGTCTCGTCGCCGTTGGGGAAGCCGTCGTTGCAGTCGGGATCTCCACCCGATCCGATCGTCGTGTCGGCGTCCGTCGTGTCGGCGGTACCGGCCGTCATCGCGTCGGAGTTGGAGTTCGAGAGCGAGTTGATCCCGCCCTCGTTGCTGCTCTCGGAGTCGTCGGCCGGGACCGTCTCGTCCGTGCAGGACGCGACGATGGCGAGAGCAGCGAGCCAGCGAACGGATGTGGCAAGCGAAGCGATGCGGTGCATGGACGTCCCCCCGGGCGTTCCGGTCAGCGCGATGGGGCCGAAGGCCCTGCGACGATGGTTACCGTTTTTTCAGTCGACTATCCAGATTTTCGACGCGCGAGGTCGCGCCTAATTCGGGACGGGGCGGGTCGCATACATGCGGCCCAGGGTGGACCCGTGATCGCGCGTGCACGGGACGAGTGCACCATCGGGACGCCCAGATGCGGCACTTTGCCGCGGTCGGCGCGCAAGAAGGTCTTGCGCCCGCCCTCACAGTTATTTCATAGTATGAACACCCGACGAATCCGTGGGCGGGGGGCCCACGTGTTCGGAAGCAACCGGCCCATCCGGTTTCGAAAGAGCGGGCAGTCCGAACCACCGCGAGGTCCAGCCATGTGCCGCCGTGCCATTCGCCTTTCATTGATCGCCTCGTCGCTCGCGATGCTGCCCGGTTGCCCGGACGGTGACTCCTCGCAGAACTCGAACTCCGCGAGCGACACCGACGGATCGAGCACGGGCAACTCGAGCCTGACGATCGGCGACACGGCCGACACGACCATGCTGACCGACAGCATGAGCGCGAGTCAGGGCAGCATGAGCGCCGGCAGCATGAGCGCCGACACGACGGCCGGCACCGACTCGCAGGGCACCGACTCGCAGGGCACCGACTCGATGGGGACGGGCGGCACCGACTCGATGGGCACCGGCGGCACCGACTCGATGGGCACCGACTCGATGGGCACCGGCGGCGAGACGGACACGGGCGGTCCGGGCGATCCGCCGACCGAGTACCCGGGTGTCGACACCGGCCTCTGCGAGCCGCCGGGCTCGCAGCGCTGGTGCTACAGCGGCGCGCCGCAGACCTACGACGTGGGCGAGTGCCACGCGGGCCTGCAGGAGTGCCTGCAGATCGATCTCGACGTCGGCCAGTGGGGCCCGTGCGAGGACGAGCAGAACCCCGAGCTCGAGGAGTGCGACGGCCTCGACAACGACTGCAACGGCGAGGTCGACGACGGCTTCGGCACCTCGATGTGCGGCGAGGGCGTGTGTGCGAACGAGGAGCCCACCTGCATCGACGGCGAGCCGCACGAGTGCGAGCCGCTGCCGGGCGAGATGGAGGCCTGCAACGGCATCGACGACGATTGCGACGGCGACATCGACGACGGCCTCGGCGATCAGATGGTGCAGTGCGGCGTCGGCGTGTGCGAGCACACCGTGACCGCGTGCGAGGACGGCGACCCGCCGGCGTGCGATCCGTTCGAGGGCGCGAGCACCGAGGTGTGCGACGGGCTCGACAACGACTGCGACGGCGACACCGACGAGGATCTGCCCGACCTCGAGTGCGGCGTGGGTCAGTGCGAGCACACGGTGCCCGCCTGCATCGGCGGCATCCCGCAGGTCTGCGACCCGTACGACGGCGCGACCGACGAGGTCTGCGACGGCATCGACAACGACTGCGACGGCATCACCGACGAGGACCAGGGCAACTGGGTCTGCGGCGAGCTCGACTGTCAGGTCATCGTCCCGACCTGCATCGACGGCGTGCCGCAGGGGCCCGAGACCTGCGTGCCCGAGGAGCCGGGCGAGGAGATCTGCGGCAACGGGGTCGACGACAACTGCGACGGCGAGGCGCCCGAGTGCGCCGAGACGTTCCTCGTCGGCACCGACAACCAGATCCGCCCCGTCGACATCATCTGGGCGGTCGACACCTCGGGCTCGATGTCCGAGGAGATCGCGACGGTCGAGGCGGAGATCAACGACTTCGCGACCACGCTCGCGGCGTCGGGCAGCTCGACGCACCTGCACCTCATCGCCGACCGCGGCAACGGCTCGTTCGAGATCTGCGTGGCCGCCCCGCTCGGCGGCGCCGCGTGTGCCGACAACGCGCCGGTGTTCCGCCAGTACGACACGCACGCGTCGCCGTCGATCTCGATGGTGCACAGCAACAACGGGCTCGGCCGCATCATGCAGCAGTCGCCCGTGTGGATTCCGCGACTGCAGGCGAACTCGCACATCGCGTTCATCGTGACGACGGACGACAACGGCGACGACCCGTCGTTCACGGAGGTCGCGGCCGAGCTGGGCGCGAACGGTGGCAACCACGCCGAGTGCCAGAACGGCAACATCGTCGACGCGACCACGGGCGATCCCTGCCGCTGGGACGACCCCGGCTCCGCCAACAACTACACGTCGATGGCGAACAACCAGGGCGCGTACAACGGTTTCTTCACGTTCATGACGAACTTCTTCCCGACGCGGACGATCGTCGACGACTGGACGTTCTACTCGATCCTCGGCGGCACGGGCACCGCGGTGCTGACCGGCGCGGACAATGCCTACGAGTTCAGCTGCAACACGCGCGCGGCCAACGGTGTGGAGTACGTGAAGCTCTCGCTCGCGAGCGAGACCCAGGACAGCATGACGGCGATCTGCGCCGCGGACTGGGATCTCTCCTCGCTCGCGAACGACATCACCAGCAACATCCCGAACGACACGTACGTGCTCTCGGGCAGCCCTCCGGGCACTTGTCTGCTGATCGACCCCACGACGATCCTCGTGCTGGTGAACGGCATCCCGGTTCCGGCCACGGACTGGACGTACAACGCCGGGACCTGCACGCTGACGATCACCAACAACGTGCCGGTCGTCGGCGACAACGTCGTCATCACCTACGAGAACGTCTGAACATGATCCCGCAGACCAGAACCCGTGGCACCGCAGGCGCGGTGCTGCTCGCCAGCGCCGCACTCGGGCTCGGCTGTCCGCAGGCCGAGTCCGGCAACGGCGCCGAGTCGAGCTCGACCGACGGCAACCTGAGCGGCATCTTCACGGTGGGTCACCAGGAAGACTCGAGCACCACGAACGCCGACACCAGCAGCACCGGCGAGGACTCGGTCGGCTCGCTCAACTGCGACAAGATCGACTTCGTGTTCGTCATCGACAACTCGTCGTCGATGGCGGACGAGCAGCAGAACCTCGTCGAGGCGGTGCCGGGCTTCGTCGACGCGATGAAGACCGCCCTGCCCTCGGTGAAGTCGTTCCGCGTCGGCGTGGTCGACACCGACACGTATCCGGGGCTCGGCACGATCGAGGAGCCGCTGAACGGCTGCCCGGCGGAGACGAGCTGCGACACGTGCGACTACACGCTGGGCGCGTTCCTCGGCAAGCCCGAGTCGGCCAGCGATCCGGCGATGACCTGCTCGTTCTCCACGGGCGATCCCTTCATGGAAGGCGCGAGCGAAGCGTTCCCCGACGAGTTCGCCTGCGCGGCGATCGTCGGCACCGGCGGCAACCCGGTCGAGCAGCAGGTGGGTGCGCTCATCGCTGCGGTCGATCCGGCCAACAGCGCCGATGGGGCCTGCAACGCCGGCTTCCTGCGCGACGACGCGCTGCTCGTGTTCCTCATGATCACCGACGAGGAAGACGACAACACCGACGAGCCGGGTCCGCAGGGCGGCAGCGCCGGCGAGCCGGCGCAGTGGTACGAGTCCGTGCTCGCCGCGAAGTCGGGCAAGCCCAGCAACGTCGTGGCGCTGGGGCTGATCGGCGGCTCGCCGCGCTTCGACGACTGCACCGCGCTCTCGGCCGACGGCAAGGGCGCCGAGCAGAGCACGCGACTCGAGCAGTTCTTCGACTCGTTCGACACGCACTTCGAAGGCAGCGTCTGCACCCCGAACTACGCGGGCTTCTTCGCCGACGCGCTGGACAAGGTGTCCGAGGGCTGCATGAACTTCATTCCTTAGGCAGGGGCTGCGCCCCTGGCTTCCACGATGGTCGAGCCGTGGGCTCGACCATCGTGCGCGCTACCCCCGGCCGCGAGAGCGGCCGCCCCCGCTGTGCGGGGGAGCCTCGAAGGACGGCGCCGCCTTTGGCGGCGTCGTCCTTCGGGCTTGGTTTGTACCGCGCTCGGAGGGCGCCGCGATCGGGGGGGCGCCGCGATCGGAGGGCGCCGCGATCGGAGGGCGCCGCGATCGGGGGGCGCCGCGATCGGGCACCGTCATCCTTCCAGCCACGGGAGCAGATCGCCCGCCGCGTCGAAGACTTGGCTCGGGTAGAAGGCCTCTCTTCCTTCGCCGACGTAGACTTCGCCGTAGCCGCCGTAGTCGCCGGACTCGAACTCGGAGGCTGGGACGCCGCAGGCTCGCAGCGCCGTGCCGAGCCACTGGTTGTAGCAGAGGCCCGGGTAGAGCATCTGGTTGCCGCCGCCCCAGCCGGCCATGCCGTCGTCCTGCAGGTTGCGGTAGTCGGCGTACTGGCCCGTCTTCAGGAAGCCGGCCGCGCTGCCGAAGGTCACCACCGGCTGCGAGACGGACTCGTGCGTGTAGAGCCCGCTCTCCTGCGACCACATCATCAGCGTGTTGTCGAGGATCGTGGGTCCCTGCCCCTCGTCGACCGCGTCGAGCTTCTTCGCGAGATCGAGGAACACGTCCTCGAAGAAGCGCTGGTGCGCCGCGGCGAGGATGCCCTGCGCCACGCCGTCGAGCGCGTGGGCCTCGTGCGCCACCGCCTGGTGCCAGTCGCCCTGGTAGTCCGAGAAGTTGTCCGTCACGCGCAACACTGCGATGCGCGACGTGCCGCAGATGAACGCCGCGACGATCACGTCGTTCACGAGCTGCCAGAACTGGCGCTGCGCGCTCGGGTCGTAGCCGAAGCTCGAGCCCCACAGATCCGTGGAGCTGGTGCCCGGCTCCATCACGTCGCCGCACGAGACCTGCACCGCGAGCTTGCGCTGCAGCTCGTCGATGCGCTCGAGGTGATCGTCGAGCCGCTGGCGATCGCTCGCCGACAGCCGGCGGTCGCTCTGCCGCAGCGACTGGTAGCTCGCCAGCACGCGATCGACCACCGGCGGCCGCGCGGTGAGCTCGTCCTCCTGCGGCACGAAGATGCGGTTGAACAGCTCCAGCGAGCTGAACACCGCGGGCAGCTCCTGGATCGATCCGGTGCCGCTCTCGGGGCTCGACCAGCCCCACGACACCCGGTCGCCCACGATCATCGAGCGCTCGAGGATCGTCGACAGATCGGGATAGAACGAGCTCGACCACGCCATCACCTGGTCGATCGTCGGCCTCGGGTACGCCTGCACGACCTGCCCATCGGTGCCGTTGCCGTCGTTCTCGGCGTAGTTGCCGAGGTGCCCGCCGCGGTGGTGACCGATGTAGAACGGGTGGTCGAGCCCGCGCAGCACGTTGAGCTTGCCGACCAGCGCCTCGGTGAGCACGTCGGACGGACCCGAGAGCACCGGCGACACCGTGGTCACGCCGCCCGCGACGCTCGCCGCGAGGTCGCCCCGTCGGATCGTGCGCCCCGCATACGCCTGGCTCTGCGTCAGCACTTCGGAGCCCGGGTACATGTTCTGCTCCCACACGCCGCCGTGCTCGGTCGCGAACGCGACGAAGCGCGGGTTCGCGGCGAAGGGCGCATCGCCGGCGCGCACGCCCCGGGGCAAGAGCGAGGGCAGGAACGGGAGCGCGAGCGTGAAGCCTGCGGCGCCGCGCAGCACGTGTCGTCGGGTGAGGTTCTGCTGGGCCATCGCGCTGCTCCTCACTCGAAGCTCTTCTGCCGGAACTGGGGTTGCATGGCCATCGCGTGCAGCACCTCGGCGAGGCTCTCGCCGGTGGCCAGCCGCGTCGCCGCATCGTCGAGCACGCAGCCGTCGCGCTCCACGTCCTCGGGCCGCGCCCACGTGAAGCGCACGAGGTTGCGGGCGAAGCACGCCTGCGGCTTGCCGCTGTCGACCATCATGCGCGAGAGATCCGCGGCGCCCGACGACACCGTGTCGGTGCCGTCGACCGCGGGCACCGAGCTCGTGTCGACCGGCTTGCTGCCGACCACCTGACCGGCGTCGTCGAACAGCACCTGCTCGCTGCGCACGCGCCCGAGCGGATCGAAGTTCTCGGTCGCGAAGCCGAGCGGGTTGATGAGCGTCGCGTGGCACCCCGCGCACGCGCTGCCGGGCATCTCCGTGAGCTCCTCGACCACCTCGCGCGTGGTCATCTCGTCGCTGACCTCGGGTGGGTTCGCGGCCGCGTTGTTCGGCGGCGGCGGAACGGTCTCGCAGAGCAGGCCCTTGCGGATGAACACGCCCTTCTTGATCGGGCGCGTCGACAGCCCACCGGTGGCGACCAGCGCGGCGCGGGTGAGCAGGCCGGCGCGTGCGTCGTCCGAGAACGTCGGCGGCTCGCTGCCGTCCCACGGCGGCATCCCATAGATCGCCGCGACGTCGTCGGTACGTGCGAACGAGCGATCGCTGGTGAACAGCTCCTCGAACGACCCCGCGCCGACGAACGTGTACCAGGTCGCCATCTCGACCACCTCGGCGACCATGTTGATGGTGGTCTCCGCGGTCGGCTCGAAGTCGCCGCGCACCGTGTCGAACGCCGGCGTGCCCAGCAACGCGTCCATCGCCGGCAGCGCGTCGAGCCACAGCCACTCGCGGTAGTAGTGCCCGAACGTCTCGGCGGCGCGCGGGTCGGCCAGCAGGCGATCGACCTGCGCCGCGTAGGCCTCGTCGTCCGAGAGCGCGCCGCTTCGCGCCGCCTCGAACAGCTCGTCGTCGGGCAGCGTCTGCCAGAAGTGGTACGACAGCCGCGATGCGAGCTCGAAGCTCGACAGCGTGTACGTGTTCGGCTTGCCCTCGACCGGCGTCTCGCCGTGCTCGACCATGTACAGGAACTGCGGCGACGTGAGCATCACCGTGATCACGTCGGCGAAGCCCTCCGGATCCATGCCGACCGAGCTGCCGTCGCCGTCGAACACGTCGCGGTAGAACGCGACCTCGTCGTCGGCCAGCGGCCGCCGCAGCGCACGCTCGCCGAAGCGCGTGATGAAGTCGTCCAGGCAGGCGGTGTCGTTGCTCGCGTCGCCGTCGTCGGCACACGCACCGATCACCGTGGCCCGCCGCGCCGCCGAAGCGGTGAGCTCGTCGGCGACGTCGACGGCGACCGCGAACGACGCGTCGATGTGCGACTGGTGCACCGTCTGATCGAGCCGGCGATAGCCGCCGTGCACCTCGCCGGGGATCGTCTCGATCGCGTCGTCGGGCATGCTCGCGAGCCGGCTCGCGACCGCGCCGAGCACCGCGTCGCCCTCGCCCGGCGCCGCCCAGGCCACGAGGTCGGCGAGCGTGTTCTCGTACTGCGTCCGGCTGAGCCGGCGCAGCGCCAGCTCGGGCGGGATCGCCTCGGGGTCGCACTCGAACGGCGAGGCGCCTTCGCCCGCGCCTTCCGAGCCGCCCTCGGATGCGCCCTCGGATGCGCCCTCGGACGCACCTTCGCCGGCGTCGCCCCCTTCGCCCGCGTCGGCCGAGCCGGAGACGCCGCGGTAGCACCCCACCGCGAGGAGCCCGACGAGGCCGAGCCATGTCGTGCGCAGTTCCGTCCGCTCGAGCATCGACACCATCGCTTCCTGTCGTGCGGGAGACGGCTGCCCGCCGGCCAGGGTGAAGAATTGTCCGCGCGGCCCGCCGCGCTGCGCGGAGCGGGGGCGCGCCCACACTCGTTTCATCGCACCCGCATCGCGCTGGTTTCTTGGGCACCTGCACACGTGTTGCTACCGTGCGCGGCCGTGGATGGCAGCCCTCGACCTCCGGCCCGTCCGGCGCTGCCTTGCTCGTGCGAGGTCGTCGTCGAGCTCGCGCAACGCGATGCCGTCGCGGGCCTGCTGCGCGAGCACGGCGCGCAGCTCGAGCAGCTCGCGGGCACGCGCGCGATCATGCACGCCGAGCGCGACAACGAGCCCGGCGACTGGCGGCAGCGCCTGCCCAGCGTCGCGGGCAAGCCCGGCGACATCGACGTGTTGCTCGCGATCGTGCGCAGCGCGGACTGCCACGGCTATCGGTTGCTCGAGGCGATCGGCCTGTCGTGCCCCGGCCTGCGTCGCGCGATGGTCGAGCGCGCGTCCACCCGCAATGCGCGGGCGGTGAGCGGCACGCGTGTCGCCACCCGCACGCCACGGACGCGCGAGCGCGGACCGATCCCCGCGATCCGTGGGCGTGGTCGCGTCGCCGCGCCGGTCCCCACCCCGCGGCCCGCGGAGCCCAAGCCGTCGGTGCGCCGGCGGCCCGTCGAGGCGACGCCCACCGCCGCGGTCGTCGAGGCCGCCCTGCCCAGCCCGGTCGCGATCCCGGTGCCCGCCCCCGTCGCGAGCGCGCCCGCCGAGGAGCGGCGACCGGGGCCCGTCGCGATCGATCCCGATCGGCTGCCGCCGCTCTTCGGGCGCGACGAGGTGCTCGCGCGCCTGCGCGACGCGCTCGCACGCAGGGGCACGCGCACCGTCGCCCTCGTCGGTCCGACCGGCAGCGGGCGCACCGCGCTCGCGCACCAGCTCGCCGCCGATCGCAGCCGCAAGGTGTTCGTGCTCTCCGCGATCGACTACCACGCCGACGACGACGAGCTCCTGCGCGCCGATCTGCAGGCGATCGCGGCGTGCTCCGGGCTCGCGCTCTTCGACGATCTCGATCGCATCGCGCTCGAGGCCGCGCCCGCGTGGCTGTCGGTGCTCGCCCACGCGTGGCACCGCGACGAGCCGCGCGTGCTCCCGATCGTCGGCCCCGAGGGACTGGCCCGGCTCGCGCAGTGGATGCCCGGGCTCGTCGAGGCCAGCGATCTCGTGCGCATCGAGTCGCTCGAGGGCGCGGCGCTCGGCGAGGCGGTGGCCGCCGGTGCGGCCGGCGTGCTCGCGGCCCACGGTCTCACGCTCGCGCCGGATCTACGCCCGGCCGAGCTCGCGCGCCTGGCCGATCGCTACCTCGTGGGGCTCGCCCTGCCCGCGCGCGCGCTCGATCTGCTCGATCTCGCCTGTGCACGCGCGCGTCGCTGCGGCGAGTCGGTGCTGACGCGGGCGCTCGTGCACGAGCTGGTGGCCGAGCGCAGCGGGCTGCCGCGCGCGCGCATCGAGGCGCGCGGGGATCAGGACGTGATCGAGCTCGAGCAGCGGATCGCGGAGCACGTGGTCGGCCACGCGCACGCGATCGCGGCGCTCGGCGAGCTGGTGCGGCGCAACCGGGCGGGCTTCGGCGGCGCGCGGCCGATCCTCGGAGCGCTGCTCCTGGGCCCCTCGGGCGTGGGCAAGACCGAGCTGGCCAAGGCGCTCGCACGGGCGCTGTTCGAGCGTGACGACGCGCTCGTGCGGCTCGACATGAGCGAGTACTCCGAGCCGCACGCGGTCGCGCGCATCGTCGGTGCGCCGCCCGGATATCTCGGCCACGAGCAAGGCGGCGCGCTGACCGAGCCGCTCGCACGTCGGCCCCACGTGGTGGTGCTGCTCGACGAGATCGAGAAGGCCCACCGCGACGTGCACCAGCTGCTGCTGCAGGTGCTCGACGAGGGCCGGCTCACCGACGGGCGTGGTCGCGTGGTCGACTTCCGGCACGCGGCGATCCTGATGACCTCGAACCTCGGCGCGGAGCTGGTGGTGCGCCATGGCGATCGCGCGCGGGTCGACGAAACCGCGGTGCTCGCTCGTGCGCGCGCGGCGTTCCCGATCGAGCTGTGGAATCGCATCGAGGCCCCGCTCGTGATGCAGCCGCTCGGCAAGGACGAGCTGCGGAGGATCTGCCGGAGGCTGGTGCGCAGCTCGAGCGATCGTCTGCTGCACGAACGCGGGGTCCGCTACGAGCTGTCGCCGACAGCGTGCGAGCGCCTGGTCGAGCGCGCGGGGTGTGACCCGAACCTCGGCGCGCGCCCGCTGCGTCACCTCGTGACGCGGGAGATCGATCCGCTGGTGGCGGACGCGGTGCTGCGCGGGACGGTGCGCGCAGGTGGAGCGCTGGTGGTGGACGTGGATCGCGATCGCTTCGTCCTGCGCTAGCCCGACCGCGGGTGCTCGCGCGCGCCTCAGCCCGCGCCCTTGCGGCGCTGGATCAGCGCCACCAGCCGTGCCGACAGCAGTCGATACAGCTCGCCTGCCTCGCCGCCCAGCGCACGCGCGTGCAGCTCGATGGTGGCCTGATCGCCGCGCACCGCCGGTCCGGTGATCCCCGCGGGCACCCCGAGCACCTGCAGGTTCGCCATCGCGCTCCACCACAAGGTCGCGCGCGTCACTTCGCGCACCGCCTCCGGGATCCCGAGCCGCGCCCAGGTCTCGTCGGCGGCGCAGTCGATCGGCGCGAGGTGGTTCGCCACCAAGGCACACGCCGCGTGGTAGGCCATGCGGTCGTCCGCGCTCAGACCATCCAGCTCGGAGACCGGCGCGTCGCCGACCCACTGCCGCGCGATCGCCTGCGCGGCCGCGTCGCCCTCGATGCCGAAGCTCGCCCGGGCGAGCGCCGTCGGATCCGGCCGCTCGCGTCGCATCGCGACCGCCGGATGCAGCGATCCGATCGGATGCCCGGCCTCCGCGAGCGGCCCCAGCAGATCGATCGCACGCCGCGAGCCCGCCGCGTGCAGCACCGGCACGTCGGTCGGCAGCCCCGCGGCGACCAGCGCCTTCGCCACCTCGGGCACCGCCGGATCCCGCACCACGATCCACACCGCACGCGGCTTGCCCTCCGGCAGCGCCGCGCCGGCGACGAGCGCCCGCGCCCCGAGCTCGACCACGTTCCAGCCCTTCGCGCGCAGCCACGGCCCCGCGTGCGCGCCGACGTGGCCCTGCCCGACCAGCCACATCGTCGGCCCCGCGCTCGCCCGCATCGCCGCGAGCACCCGCTTCGGCACGTGGGCCTCGAGCTTCGCGCGCGCCTCCGCGGTGTCCTCGGCCAGCCACTGCCGGACCTCGGAGCTGCTGACCTGCGGCAGCGCGCACTCGCCCGGCTCGGCGAAGCCCATCCGCGGCACGACGATCGGCGTGAAGCGCTCCTCGATCTCCGACCAGCGGTGCCAGCTGGCGGTGTCGCCCGAGGCCACGATGTCCGAGCCGACGACGAGCCGCACCTGCGCATCCGGGTGGCGCGCGGCGACGGCCTCGAGCAGCCGGATCGTGTAGCTCGGGCTGCCGTGATCGCGGGCGAGCTCGGCCTCGAGCGCGGTGACCTCGACCCAGCTCGGCCAGATCGACATCGCCTCGCGCGTCCACTCCAGCCGCGCGTCGAACGGATGCATCGACTTGCCGAAGGGATGATCGGCGCACGGCGCCACCAGCAGTCGATCGACCGAGCCGCGCGCGCGCAGCCAGCCGGGCAAGAGCGTGTGCCCGAGATGCGGAGGATCGAATGCGCCGCCGAAGACGCCGAGGACGGGAGCGGGGCTCACGTGCTGCACGATAGAACGGGTGCCAAGCCCGCGAAACGACTGGCCCGCGAATGCACGTCGATGCGCACCACGGTGGCCGTGCACGCGCGGCGCGGCAGACTCGTGCGCACCCTCGTCCTCGCCGATTTCTTGTGCGCCGGGCCGACGCGTGCAGTCATGCCGTCGATGCTTGCCCACGTGCGTCCGATCCTCGCCGGCGGCGGCAGCGAGCCCGGCCCGCCGCCGGTGCCGACTCCCCGTGTCGTCGTCGCGACGCCGCCACCGCGCGAGCCCGCAGCGACGCTCCGCCTGGCGCCCGAAGGCCTCGCGCTCGATCGCCGTGGTGGGCCACGCCATGGCGATCGCCCCCCGCTCGTCGATCGCTTCACCGCCGCGACGCACCGCCCGCTGCCGCTCGTGCTCGGGCTCGGCGTGCACGGCCGCTGGGCGCTCGTGAAGGGGCTGTCGATCGGCCCCGCCGGCGTGCTCGTGCATCTGCTCGACACCACCGATCCCGAGCTCGACCCGCGCGACCGCGTCGCGAGCTCGGTGTGGATGCGGCTCGCGCGGTGTGCCGATCCCCAGCGCGTGCCGTCGCCGCTCTGGCTGTCGAGCTGCTGCGTGCAGGCGCCTGCGCTCGTCGCCGAGCTCTCGCGACGCGCCGCCCTGCGTGGGCACGTCGAGACGCCGCAGGTCGTGCTCGTGCCGCTCGGCTGGCACGGCAGCGCACCGGCCCGCCCCGATCCAGCGATGCCGCAGCTCGTCGGCACGCTCGCGCCGCTCGCCGATCCACGGCCGCAGGTCCTGGGGATCGCGCTCGCCGATGCGGAGCTCGCGACGCTGCGCACGTTGCTCACACCGCCCTTCGCCATCGCGGCGCCCCGAGCGGCTGGACTGGCCGAGCCCGCCCCGCGTGGCGCTCCGACCAAGCCGAAGCCCCGCCGGCGCCGCACCAAAGCCCCTGCGCCATAGCCGTTCGCGGCCGAGCACCGAGGCCGGCCCCCCGCGCGGCTGCGCGTCGCGAGCCGATTGACACACCCTGGGCTCTATCCCTATTGTGCCGCCCAGTACGTCGGACAGCCCTGCTGTGGTCGACGACCGTCGCCGCTTCCGGCGAACGCCAGCTACGCCCTCGACGAGAAGGGGATTCGGCCTTGAACGCACCGAAGAAACCAGGAACCGATCTCGCCGCCCTGAAGGCGCGCCTGGCCAAGAAGAGCAAGGACGGCGAAGAGCCGGCGGCTCCGCCCGCCGCCACCGCAGCTCCGATCGAGCACGTGCCGCCGCCGGGCGAGGTCTCGGTCCCGCAGCAGAGCTACGACGAGCCCGAGCCGCAGCACTACGAGCCCGCGCCGGCCGCGTTCGCGCCCGTCGACGTGCCCGCGCCCGGCCAGGTCTCGCAGCCCGCCGTGCCCGGCTACTCCGCGCCCGCGCAGGCGACCACCGACGATCCGTTCGGCGGTCCCGCGATGTACGAGCCGACGCCGTCGTACGACAGCGGCGGCGACGTGCCGTCGCGCAGCAGCATCGGCGTCGTGCTCTTCGCCTCCGCGATCTTCCTCGCGGTGGGCCTCGGCGCGGGCTGGATCGGGCACAAGATCATGTCCGGCCGCGAGAAGCTCGACGCCGCCAAGGCGAAGGGCCAGGAGATGCTCGCCGAGGTGCAGAAGGTCGCCGACGTCCGCAAGGGCGTGTCGCTGAAGCTCGAGGAGATCCAGGCGAAGGTCGTCAGCGATCCCACCGAGGGCAGCAACGCGATCATCGCGCTCCTGCAGGAGAGCTTCGACAAGTTCCCGCGCGTCGAGAACCTGTTCGGCTGGCAGCTCGGCGGCATCCACCCGACCGGCATCAAGAAGACCTTCGAGCTCTACGAGCAGAGCAACAGCGTGCGCAGCGATCTCGCCGCGCTCGCCGGCTTCCTCAACGAGAACGCCGCGGAGCTCAAGGGCGCGACCGGCAAGCCGGTCTCGTTCGGCGTGAAGTTCACCGACAAGGGCGTGGTGATGGTCGAGGTCACCGCCGCGATGTGCGGCGAGAGCCTCGAGAAGCTCGACGCGCTGCAGCCGTGCGACGATCTCGGCAAGGCGCTCGCGCTCAAGATCCGCGAGCAGGTCGGTGGCGCCGAGAAGGTGGTGCCGAAGGGCACCGCCGTCGATCAGGTGATGTTCATGCTCCCCGAGGGGCAGGTGTTCCAGTCGGCGGTCGCGCTCGATCCCGCGAAGAACGCCGAGAAGGTCCGCGACTTCATGATGTCGCGCGTCGCCGAGGGCCTGAAGGAGATGAACCAGGCCGAGACGACCGCCATCAAGGCGATGCAGAACTACTCGGACAACCCGGACGTCGATGGCTCGAATCCCCAGCCCGAGCCGTAGCGATCGGGTCGAGGACAGCTCCATCGCGGCGCCATCGCGGCCGCCTCCGCCAGCGTCGCCCGAGCCCGTGCCCGGCGCGGCCCCCGTCGCCACGACCGGACCCGTCGCGCCGGAGGGCGGTGCCCTGCCCCCGCGGCCGGGCGCCGTCGAGCCACCCGCACCGCCGCCGCCGAAGCCGGGAGGCGGTGGTGGCGGACCCCCGGGCCCACCGCCGGTGCGCCCCGGCGGGCGCGTGTGGGTGGTCAACCCGTCGCGCTCGAGCTGGTTCGGCTGGCTCTTGCGCTACTACCTGTTCGCGATCGCGGTGCTGCTCGTGGTCGCGACCGTCGCGATCGTCGTCGCGTACCGCACGATCGCCGAGGACCTCCCCGAGCTCGACACGATCGAGGACTACGCATCGTCGGCGCCGGGCGTCACGCGGATCTACGCGGCCGACGGCACGCTGCTCGTCGAGCTCGCGCGCGAGCACCGGGCCTACGCGAGCTACGGCGACATCCCGCCGGCGCTCGTCGCCGCGATCACGGCGAGCGAGGACCGGCGCTTCTTCGAGCACGGCGGCCTCGACGTCCGTGGCCTCGCCCGCGCGGCGCTGGCCAACCTGCGCTCGGGCACGGTGAGCCAGGGCGGCAGCACGATCACGCAGCAGGTCGCGAAGGGCTTCCTCTCCCACGAGCAGACGATCCTGCGAAAGCTCCGCGAGGCGATCCTCTCGGTGCGCATCGAGTCGCGCCTGAAGAAGGAACAGATCCTCGAGATCTATCTGAACAAGACCTTCTTCGGCCACAACGCCTACGGCGTCGCGTCGGCGGCGAGCCGCTACTTCGGCAAGGAGCTCGGCGAGCTCACGCTGGCCGAGTGTGCGCTCATCGCCGGGCTCGCGCGCACGCCGGGTCGCGACAGCCCGTTCGTCAGCCTCGAGCGCGCGAAGGCCCGCCGCGCCGTCGTGCTGCAGGACATGGTCGAGGCCGGCGCGATCACGGCGGCCGAGCGCGACGCCGCGAGCGAAGAGCCCATCGTGCTCGCGCACGCGCCCGAGGTGTTCCGCGCGCGCGCGCCGTTCTACGCCGAGCACGTGCGCCAGGCCGTCACCGAGCGGCTCGGCGAGGACGCGCTCCTGCAAGGCGGCCTCCGCATCGAGACGGCGCTCGAGCTGCCGGCGCAGGCGATGGCCGATCGCGCGGCCGACAACGCGCTGCGCGACATCGACGAGCGCCAGGGCTTCCGCGGCCCGGTCACGCACATCTCGCGGCCCGAGCCGCAGGCCGAGCTGCTCCGGCGCACGACCGCGGAGTACGGGGCCGACCCGCTCGCCGCCGACGATTGCGTGCCCGCGGCGCCCGACGAGCGCCTCGAGCTCGACTGCCCCAACGAAGAGGGCGCGATGTGCAGCCCCGAGGCGCAGCCGATGCCGAGCGCGCCCGACTGCACGCCGCGCTGGCGACTCGCGCTGGTCGAGCGCACGAACAAGTACAACGCGTGGGTCAAGGTCGGCGCGACCGAGGCGATCCTGCCGCTGCGGCAGATGGCCTGGGCGTCGCGCTACGATCGCAACACCGGCGTCAACGACAAGCGCATCGACGACGTCCGCGACGCGCTCGAGGCCGGCGACGTCGTGTGGGTCCGCCGCGCGCCGCCGCAGAAGCGCCCGCAGAACGGCAACGAAGACGTGACGCTGCCGGAGGTCGAGCTCGGGCAGACGCCGCGCGTCGAGGCGGCGATCTACACGTTCGATCACCAGACCGGCTACGTGCAGGCGCTGCAGGGCGGGCACGACTACGATCGCTCGCAGTTCAACCGCGCGATCCAGGGCTGTCGGCAGCCCGGCAGCGTGTTCAAGGCCATCTACTACTCGCTCGCGCTCGACACCCGCGACTTCACGATGGGCACGGTGCTCGAGGATCGCGCGTACGAGCCCGAGCCCGGCGAGGAGTGGAACCCGCAGAACCTGCACGGCTCGCTGTCCGGCGAGGTGATCCTGCGCAACGCGTTCATCCACTCGCTGAACCTGCCGTCGATCCGGCTGTTCAACCGACTCGGCGCCGAGCGAGTGGTGAAGTGGGCGCGGCGGCTGGGCTTCTCCACCGAGCTCATCGCCGACAAGGCGCTGTCGCTCGGGGCCTCCTGCGTGCGCATGGACGAGCTGTCGCGCGCGTTCGGGGTGTTCGTGCGCGAGGGCAAGTGGGTCGACCCGGTCTACGTGCGCCGCGTGGTCGACAAGAACGGCGTGGTGCTGGTGGACGATCGCCATCCCTGGGACGACGCGATGGATGTCGGCGGGCGCATCGACGCGATGGCGCGGCTCGGGCTCGAGCCGCCGAAGCAGATCATCGACATCGGCACGGCGTTCCTCACCGCGAAGATGATGCGCGACGTGGTCACGAACGGCATCGCGAAGAAGGCCAGCAAGGCCGGTGTGCCGGCCGGTGGCAAGAGCGGCACCGCGAGCAAGGGCCGCTGGACCACCGACACGTGGTTCGTGGGCTTCACCTCGCGCTGGGTCACCGCGGCGTGGGTCGGGGACGACACCTACGAGCGCTCGCTCGGCGACGAGGACGCGAGCTACACGACGGCGACGCCGATGTGGACCGACTTCATGCGACGCATGGCGGCCGGGATCCCGCACCGCATGGTGCCGGTGCGCCGCCCCGAGGGCATCCGCCCGCGGATGGTGCAGTGGGAGGGCGGCGAGGCCATGCGCACCGCGATGCTCTACTTCCACGTGGGGACGTGAGCGTCACCCGCCGATGCGCGAGAGCAGTGCGCGCGTCGCCGCGACCTCGTCCGTGTAGCCCGCCCCTGCCCCTTCGTAGGCCGTCAGCGCCGCGCGGGCCAGGCCGCGCGCACGCTCGTGGTCGTCACGGATCGCCTCCGCGAGCGCGAGCTCGTTGTCCGCGACCGCGGTGGGGTCTTTGATCGGCAGCGACTGGTACACCGCCCGCGCGCGCTCGAGCACACCGAGCGCGCGCGTGTGCTCCCCCGTCGCCTCCAGCGCGATGCCGAGGTGGGTCAGGGCGCGGCCGATCTTCTCGTGCTGCTCGCCGTGGGCGCGCGTCCAGATCGCGAGCGCGCGCTCGTGCAATGGCACGGCGTCGGCAGGCCGGCCCTCGGCACGCGCGAGCAAGCCCAGGTTGTCGACCGTCGTCGCGATGTCGGGATGGTGCGGATCGAGCCGCGCTTCGCGGATCTCCAGCGCGTGCCGATAGCTCGCCCGCGCCTCGTCGAAGCGGCCCAGCTCGCGCAGCGCACTGCCGCGGTTGTTGAGCGTCAGCGCCAGATCGAGGTGGTCGGGCCCGAGCGCACGCTCCTGCATCGCGATCGCCTGCTCGTAGAGCACGAGCGCACCCTCCGGGTCGCCGCGCTCCTTCACGCAGAGCGCGAGGTTGCCGATGACCTTCGCGATCGCCGGGTGCTCGGCACCGAGGTGGCGCTCGGCGAGCACGCGCACGCGACGGAACAGTCGCTCGGCTTCCTCGAGCTCGCCGATCGAGTAGTAGAACACCGCGAGGTTGTTGGTGGCCTCGTGCAGCCCCGGCTGGTCGTCGCCGCCGGCCTGCTCCGCGATCGCGACGCCGCGCTCGAGGTAGGCCCGCGCATCCGCGAGCTGGCCCTGGCGGTCGGCGATGAAGCCGAGGTTGCTGAGATCGCCGGCGATCGCGGGGTGATTCGGGCCGAGCACGCCCTCCAGCAGCACCACCGCGCGCTCGAGCGCGCTGCGGGCCTCGGCGTAGCGACCGGCGGCCGCGAGCGCGTTGCCGTAGTTGTTGAGCGCGCTCGCCATCCGCAGCGGATCGCCGCCGTCCTTGTCGGTGATGTCGAGCGCGTCGGCGAAGCGCGCGATCGCGAGGTCGGGCTCGCCGGCCGCCAGCCGCAGCAGCCCCTCGCTGTTGCGCAGTGCGGCGACGAGCGCAGGACGCAACGTGGTGCGCGACAGCGTCGCCTCGGCATGGCGCTCCCACGCGCGCGCGTCGTCGAGCCGCAGCAGATCGTGGCCGACCACCTTCACGAGATCCGCCATCGCCCCGACCGCGGTGTCGTCGTCGCCGGCCTCGAGCGCGAGCCACACCGCGCGATCGAGCGCCGGCTCGGCCTCGCCGTAGCGCCCGAGGCGGTCGTAGCTCGAGCCCAGCCGGTGGTAGGCCTCGCCCTGCAGGCGGCCCTCGCCGTGCGCGTCGGCCTCGGCCACGGCGGTCTTCGCAGCGACGAGCGCGGCGTCGTAGCGACCGGCGGCATCGAGCGCGTCGATCTCGGCGAGGCTGTCCTCGAGCGCGGCGAGCTCGGGCGGCGCGAGCTCGCCCTGCGGGTCGGCACACGCGGTGGGATCGGCGAGCGATTGCACCGCGCTCACCGCCCGCACGAGCGTGCGCGCGTCGGCGTGCTCGAGCACGTCGATGGTGGTCGCGAGCGCGACCTTGCGGTCGGCGAGGCAGCGCATGCGGCGATCGAACGCATCGTCGGCTGCGGCGCAGCTCGCCACGAGCGTCTCGCGCCAGCGCAGCGCGTAGTCGTCGAGCCCGGCGCGCACGCGCTCGGCCGTGTCGGCGGCGTACGGCGCATCGAAGCCGCCGAGCTGCGCCGTCACGCTCGCGGCCCGCTCGTCGTTCCAGAGCGCCTCGAGCGTGTCTTCCGGGCACGGACGTGCGGCGCTGGGCGCCTGCCACCCGATCGCGGCCGCGCTGCCGAGCGCCGCGAGCACGAGCGGCACCCGCCAGCCCGCGCGCGGTCGCAGCACCGCTTCGAGTCGCGATGCGAGCGCGTCCATGCCCGGCCAGCGCCGGTCCGGGCTGGCCGAGAGCCCGCGCGCGAGCACGCGATCGATCGCGCGCGGCACCGCGTCGACCGTGCGGGCGATGGCCCCGCTGTCGATGCGCGCGAGCAGGCGCCGCACCATCGGGCGGTCGGCGACGCCGTCGTCGTCGAGGAACGGGTGACGGCGATGCAGCGCGCGGAACAGTGCGACGCAGAACGCGTACTGATCGGTGCGCGCGTCGAGGGGCTGGCCCCGCAGCTGCTCGGGAGCCATGTACGCGGGCGTGCCGTGCACGACGCCGTCGGTCGTGGCCTCGTCGTGGCGAGGCAGCGCGTCGTACGAGACGAAACCATCGACGGCCGGCTCGCTGCCGATGCGCCGCGCGAGCCCGAAGTCGACCACGATGGCGCGACCGCTGGGTTGCTCGACGATGACGTTCGCGGGCTTGAAGTCGCCGTGCACGAGCTGATCGCGGTGCGCGGCGGCGAGCCCCGCGGCGGCGCCCAGGAAGATCTCGACGACCTCGCGCCAGTCGTGCGCTCCGTCCTCGAGCCACTGCGCGAGCGAGGGCCCGCGCAGCTCGGCCATCGCGATCCACACCAGCTCACCCTCGCTGCCGACGTCGTAGATCGGTACGACATTCGGGTGCGAGACGGTCGCGAGCGCCTGGGCCTCGCGCAGCAGCTCGGCGCGGGCCGACAGCGAGGAGCTCGGCGTCCGCAGCACCTTCAGCGCGATCCTTCGGCCGAGCTCGGCGTCGTGCGCCGCGAACACGCTGCCCATCCCTCCGCTGCCGAGGTGCTCGAGCAGCCGATAGCGCCCGATTCGCATGCCCGGCTCGGGCACCGCCGTGCCCGCGGCCTCGCCGAGCGCGAGCGTGTCGACGGCCTCGTCGACCCCGCGCACTGCCGACGTGGTCCGCTCCCCCACGATCCCATCTTCGCACGGCCGTGGGATCGAGGTGCCGCCGATCAGGGCGGCCGAGCCGCGCCTCCGCTGCGGTGCGGGCGGGGCGGCCTCCGATCACGACCAGAATCGCCCCCCGCTTGCGGGGGGCAATCCGCGCGTCAGCGCGTACCGTTGCGCCCGTGACGGTCTCGGGGGGAGAAAACTACTTGGGGCATTCGCTGATGTTGCCCGACTTGTCGTAGCAGACGTCGCTGCCGCCGAGCACGTCGCTCACCACGTCGGTGACCTTGTCGTCGGCACCGACGTTGGGCAGGCGCTCGCCCATGCTCTTCTCGACGCCGCCGTCGACGACGGCCAGCACGATCACGCCGTGCACCGACATCATGTCGAACGAGCGGATCACCTCGCCGCCGGACGACTTCCACTCGTAGTAGGAGACGAGCGGCGTCTTGGTCTTCGGGTCCACCTTCGACTTGGCGACGGGGCTCGCGCCGAACCACTTCTTGAACTTCTCCTCGACGACCTGGTCGTAGGTCTTGCCGGGGAAGTTGTCGGTGGAGTACGCGTACAGGATCTTCCAGAGCGCGTTGTCCTTGAAGAAGTAGAACTTCCGCAGGCCGCTCTCGTTCTTGACCCAGATCATCTCCTCGTTGTTGTCGTCCTCGTAGTCGAACTGGATCAGCGAGACGCCCCAGCGGTGGCTGCTCGCCTTCACGAACTTCACGTGGTTCTGCTTGGCCTGCTTGAACTGGTCACGCCGCCACTTGTGGTTGTTGTCCTGATCGACCGGGTCCTTGGTCTTGGCCTGGCGCGCCTCGTATTCCTTCTCGATGTCCTCGGTGACGAACTTGAACACCTCGTCGGGGGTCTGGCCCCACTTGAAGTGGGCCATCAGCGTGCAGACACCGAACGCGGCCGACGCCTCGGGCTTCGGGTCGACCTCCTTGCACACGCGCTTCTTGCCCTTGCCCGTGCACTTCTGCACCGGCTTGGTCTTGGGCGGCGCCTTGCACTTCACGCCCTTGTCGGCCTGCGCGAGCTTCTCGGCCTCGGTGATCTCCTTGTCGACCTCGGCCTCCACGTCCTCCGACTCGCCCGTCTTCTCTTCGTTCACGAAGTCGGCCGTGTCGTCGCCGTTGTCGATCTTCGGTCCGAGCAGGTGGTCGTGCTCCGAGCCCGGCTCTTCGGTCTCGCCCTTGTTCTTGTCGCAGGACAGGGCCGTGCACAGACCCAGGGCCAGCAGGAATGCGGTGCTTCGCGTCATCGGAGACTCCTCGGCGGCCCCGCGGAGGGGCTCGGAGGCGAGAGCCTACCACGGCGCCCGAGCGGCCTGAAGCGCCCGGGATGCGTCAGTCCTGCGGCACCGCGCCGGGTTGCGGGCGCGACAGCGACACGCTCGCAGCCGTGAGCGCATCGGGATTCACGACCACGTCGAGCTCGGGCCCCTCGATGGATCCGTGGCAGCCACCGCAGACCCCGTCGAACAGATCCCGGCTGATCCCCAGGCTGGTCTGCTCGCTCTGCCCGAACTGGTGCTCCTCGGTCATGGTGAGCAGCGGCGTGCTGCCGCGACGCAGCTCGAGCACGAGCGGCTCACCGGCCGGCACCTTCGCGAACACCGAGCCATCGGCGGCGAGCGCGTGCGTGCCGACGAGCTCGAGCGACTGGAACGCATCCCCGGAGTCGACGTCGCCCGGAGGTGGCGCCGCGGAGCGGTAGATCGCGAGCGTGTCGCCGGCCTCGAGCTCGTCGAGGCCGCGGCCGCCGCGGTTGTTCTTGGTCAGCAAGGTCGCGAGCATCGGCAGGTCGGGGAAGTGCGCCCACGCCTCGCCCGGCCCTGCGGCATCCCCCACCGAGGTGCCGCCGAACACGAGCTGCGGGAAGTCGGTGAACACGCGCCGCAGCGATCGCCGGTACGCGACGACGCCATCGACCTGGAAGCCCGCACCGCCCGCGACCGTGACGCGCTGGCCGCTCACCGGATCGAGCAGCACGAGATCGTAGTCGACCGGCGCGCTCGCATCGGTGAGATCGAGCTGCCCCGCGGCGTAGCTGACGAGCACGCTGCCGTCGGGCGCGTCGAACGGCGAGCGGTACGCGCCTTCGGCCACGCCCTTGCCCGCGTTCGCGGCGTTCGGATCGAGGAAGGTCACCGCCGGGACGTAGCCGGTCGAGCCGAGTCGCGTGATCTCGAACGGTCCGATGCTGCGGTTGAAGCTGACGAGCGCGCCACCGGAGAAGCGCGCGGCGGGATCCGAGAGGATGATGAGGAAGTTGCGATCGTTGGCCTCGCGCACGAACGTCGCCTGCCCGAAGCCGATCGACTCGCGCTGCGCGAGCAGTGGGTGGTAGTCGGTGAGGTCCCAGTTGATGCGCCGTCCGGCGAGCTGGTAGAAGCCCGGGCTCGCCTTCTCGGTGGTCATCGTGAGCTGCCCGTTGTGCATCATCGCGGGCGAGAGCTCCGAGCCGTTCAGGAACGTCATCTGCCCGAGGTCGGTGCCATCGGGGGTCATCCGCCAGATGTTCGTCGCCGGCAGCCGGTAGCGCGGCGAGACGTTCGCGCGGCCCGAGCCGCCGGCCCGCGTGGACGCGTAGGCGATCGCGCCGTCGGGGTTCGCCTCGGGATCGGCCGGCACGTACACCGGGTCGAGGTTGTGGATCGGCACGCCGTCGGCGCTGCCGGTGCCGTCGGTGGTGAGCGCGACGCAGTTCGCCCCGTCGAGATCCGACTCGTAGATGTCGAGCCCGTCGTCCGCACCGTTGCGCAGCGCGAACACCATGCGCGTCGCGTCGTAGGAGATCTCCGGGCCGCGCACGTCGACGTCCGCACCGACGCCGCAGGACGAGAGATCGATCGCGGTGCCGGCATCGCCGGTCGGCGCGAGCACGCCGAGCGGACCGACCGGCACGTCGACGCGCATGAGCCGAGCGCCTCCGCGGTAGGTCGCGAAGTCGATCACGCGGTCGCTGTCGGCGGGGCGATCGACGTAGACGACCGGCACGGTGTCGCCGTCGGCGAGCTCGGAGACGAGGCCCGCAGCCACGGCCGCTGTTCGCTCGCGCCGGATCCACTCGACGATCGTGCAGTACGACGTGGGTTGGAGGTCGGTGCCCTCGACACAGACGGCCGGGTTGCCGCCGTCGTCGCCACCGAGCTGGTCGAGCAGCGTGATGCCGGCGCGGTGATCGATGCCGCCATGCGCGGCCGTGACGTTCTTCTTGAGGATGCGCGACTCGTTGGGGTCCTTCGCATCGAGGCTGACGAACTCGTGCAGCGTGGTGTCGTAGTTGCGGCGCAGCGCCAGCGGGCTGAAGAAGCCACGCGAGCCGGCACGCAGTCGGTAGTCGTTGAAGCCCTGCGGGCTGTGGCACTGCGGCATCGCGCAGCCGCGCTTGATGAGCGCCGGCATCACGTGGCTCGCGAAGTAGTCGAACTCCGGGGTCTCGCCGCCGAGCACGAGCGGCCCGACGCTCTTCGCCCACTCGCGCAGCGTCGCGAAGCCGGACTCGTCGGTGGACGACCAGATGTCGCCGCCCGAGTGGTTGACGCCGCCGGCCTGCACCGCGAGCGGACGCAGCAGGAGCTCGCTGCGGTCGGTCTCCGCCGACACGAACGACTGCGCCACGATGAAGTTGTGCTGCTTCTGCTCTTCGGTCGTGCCGCAGGTCAGGTAGAAGTCGCTCTGCGACGAGCCGTGGCAGCTGCCGAAGGCACAGGTCGCGGACAAGACGGGCTGCACGTCGCGCACGAACGCGTCGTAGGCCGGGCCGGTGGCCATGGCGAGATACGGCAGCACCTCCGTGCGCAGCGGGGTCGCGCACGGGCCATGGCCGTCCGGCGTCGACGCACCGGGGCGCACGCCGTCCCGCGTCGCGCCGTCGCGCAGCCACTGCTGCAGCTCGATGAACGCCTCGGACGACAGCGAGAGGATGCCGCCGCCGGCGTGGAAGATCTCGGAGGGATACGGCTGCCCCGCGTACGTGAGCGTGAGCTCGCTGGGCTTCACCGCCTTCATCAGCAGCACCGGCTCGGGGTAGCTGCCGTAGGCGGCGAGCAGCTCGGGCCGGCGATGGATCGACTCGTAGGTGGAGAGGTCGAGGTTGCCGAGCGCCTGTCCGGGCAGCTGGGTCGACTCGGTGTGGCACAGGCCGTCGGCCGTGCCGCGCACGCAGTTCTCCTCGAGGATCGGCTGGATGCGCTGATCGAAGAACGTCGAGCTCTCGACGTGCGGATCGGCGCACGCCGCCGTCAGCAGCAAGCCGACGGCGGCGATGTCTCTCGCATGCATCGGTGCATCATCGCAGGTTCGCGAGCGCAGCACGAGCCGCGCCGCGCACGAGCATGCTCGGATCGTCGTCGGCGACCTGCTTCAGCACGTCGCGCGCCGCACCGTCGCCGATCTTGCCGAGCGCCCATGCAGCATCCTTGCGCACCGCCACCGACCACGCGCCATCGGTGACCACCTTCGCGAGATCGGCGATGCCGCCCGTCTCGCGCAGCGCACCGACGGTGACGGCGGCCTCGCGCACGACGAGCTCGTCGTCGTCGGCGAGCAGGTCGACGACCGCGATCGCATCGGCATTGCCGCGGATGCCGCGGAGGCCCTTGGCCGCGGCGGCGCGCACGGCCGCCGACTCCGAGGTGATCGCGCCCTCGAGCACGTCCTTGCCGCGGATGTCGCCGATGGTGGCGACCGCGGTCGCGGCGGCGGCTCGCGCGTCGTCGGACAGCGCATCGTCGTGGATCGCCAGCTGGAGCGGCATGATCGCGTCGGGGTGCTTGAAGCGGCCCAGCACCTCGGCGGCGTTGCGCGCCGCGATCGAGTTGCCCGAGGTGAGCCGCGCGAACATGTCGTCGCGCACCTTGTCGCGGATCGCCCGCTTCGAGATCCACCACGCGGCGACGTCGCGCACCGCGGCGTCGTCGTGGTCGACGAGCGGCATGATCAGCTCGAAGCACGGGCCGCACGGCAGCTTCTCCGCGCGCTCCACCTCGGCCACGATCGAGTCGCGGTTGTTGGTGGCGATGGCGTTCCTGATCGAGGCATAGCTGGCGCCCTTGCCGGCGAGCGCGGTGGCCGGCACCGCGAGGATGCCGGCGAGAGCGAGGGTGATCGCGAAGCGGGTCTTGGTCGTGTGTGCCATGGCGTTGTCTCCGTTTCCTCGCGGCATCACTCGCCGTAGCTCCCGCCAGGCGCGTTCTCGAGGCTGTAGTACTGGCCGCCGAGATCCGCAGCGACGATGAGCAGGTACTTCTCCTCGGTCGTGAGCGGCCGATGCGTGCCCTCGACGAAGCCGGGCGTGTCGGGGCTCGGGTGCTGGGCCGCGTAGGGCTGACCGTCGAACCGCATCTCGCCGGCGAAGGCGAGCCGCGCGGGATCCTTGGTCGGGTACACCTGCTCCGGCTGGATCATCTTGATGAGGATCGAGTCGCGCGCCGACTGCGGCACCATGTACGCCTGGTAGGGATGGTTCTCGTCGAGGTTGGTGACCTCGACGTCCTCTTCGCCGGCCATGCCCGCCATCAGCAGCATCGAGATGTGACTGCGGCTGTAGTTGCCGGTCATCATGCCGTACTGGAAGTCGATCTTCTCGCCGCGCAGATCGAGACACCAGGTGACGGGCTCCGCGGGCGGCTCGCCTGCGGGCATCTCGTTGGTGATGCTGACGCAGGGGTTCGCCGCGCTCTGGGCCCCGTCGTGGCAGCCGTTCGTGCCGCAGCCGGCCTCGTCGAGCACCTTCTGCACCGACAGGTCCCACGGGATGCCGCGCACGCGCGGAGCGTCGGCGAACGCTTCGTCGGCGGGGTCGATGAGCTTGCCGATCATCGCCGCATAGTCGGCGTTGCCGGCGTCCGGCAGGCCGCGCTCGGCGTACGCGAGCGCGAAGTTCGAGGGGCCCATGCCCATCGCATCGGTGAGGCCGGGCGAGGTGGCCTGCGTGCCGCCGCGCTCCTCGTGGCAGCCGCCGCAGAAGCGCTGCTCGCCGGCCGCGGCCGAGAACCAGCGGTCCTCGTTGAGCATCGACATGCCGAACGCGTCGAGGCTCTGCAGGTGCATCGGGCGATCCTCGGGCACGAACGCCGCGAAGGAGTGGTCGCCGTCGTGCACGACCGGCGCCTCGCCGAGCAAGATGGCGCCGTCGGACTCGGTGAGCCCGAAGTCGTCGGGGATGCCCTCCTCGGCCGAGAAGCCCTCGATGACGCGGACGCGGAAGATGCCGTCCTTCGGCGCGTTGGCGAGGCTGCTCGTGCGCACGTCGAGCGCACCGATGAGCGCGGTGCCGTCGGGGGTGTCGGCGGTGGCACCGGCCGGCGCGGTGGGTACGGGGCGCTTGCTGCCGATCGACATCGGCAGCACGTCCCACATCTCCGGGTCGTTGTAGATCGGCAGGCGCGCGTTCGTCTTCGGGTCGAGCACGTAGATGCCGAAGTCCGGCGGGCCCGCGCCCTCACCGTAGTCGACGCCCTCTTCGTTCATGCCGCCGGCGGCGACGTCGGTCTGCACCGGACCGTTGGCCCACGACGTGAGCACGTGGGTGAGCTTGCCGCCGGAGTCGACGACCGGGTACGCGTCGTAGTAGCGACCGACGCGATCGTAGGACGGCTCGCGATCGGGCGGCACGTCGGGGGTGAGCACCTCGGCCGACGAGGTCGACTCGTTCTTGCCGCGGGTGATGAGCAGCAGCTGCCCGGCCTGGAACGTGCGCTCACGACTCGTGCCGATCGCGAGGAACTGGTCGCCGTTGACCTGCCGCGCCTTCAGGTAGCTGTTGTTGGTGCCCTTGCCCTCCTTGCCGAAGAACTCGGCGCCACCCGTCATGTCCGGGTTCATCACCATGAGGTTGCCCTCGTTGACGTTGGTGAGATGGTCCCAGTTGGTGTGGAGGATCTGGCCGCGACCGTCCTCGGTCGTGACGAGCGTCGGCGAGACGCGGTGCGAGAGGTTGCGCGGACCGAACTGCAGGTTGCCGCCGTGGATGTCGACGGTGGCGGCCTGCGCCGTGGTGCCGCGCTCGTACTCGTCCTGGAACTGCTTGACCACCCCGCCGTCGGCGGCGAGCTTGGTCTCGTTGGTCATGAAGAAGATGCGATCGTTGGGCAGGTACACCGGATAGACCGAGTCGTACGCCTCGGCGCGATGGATCTCCTCGGGGCCCTTCTTGCCGGGCTCGTTGGGGTTCGTGCCGTCGATCTTGATGCGGTAGAGGCCGAACGTGCTGTCGCCCTCGAGCCGCGCGGAGAACACGATCTCCTGCCCGTCGAACGACACGTCCATCGCCATGATGTCGGCCGCCGGCCACTCGCCGGTGCCGAACGGCGTGATCGGCTCGGCCTTGCCGCCGCCCGACACGGTCTTCATGCGCATGATCTGTGCGCTCTTCGGCGAGACCGAGAACGACGTGTACTGGAAGACGTCGCCGACGCTGCGGTCCTTGCTGCGCGAGATGAACGCGATCTCGGAGATGCCGCCGTCCGAGAGCACGCGCAGCCCCTCGTCGTCCGGTGAGTCGGGCTCGGTGCCGCAGCTCGCCGTCATCGCCAGCATCAACGCCACGCACGAGCTCGCCAGGATTCCTGTCCGTCGCATTGCGTCCAACTCCTCAGTTCCGATGGCTACAAGAGCAGGTTCCGTGCTCGCGAAAATCCGCAAGGATTCCGGTCAACAGTGCGCCGCTCGGCGGCCAGGCGCACCCCGTTCTCGCCGAATCGGTGGGGCCAGGGCCCCCAAAGATCCGAAAGGCACCCGGGAACGGGCCCATCGTAGCGCGAAAGGGCGCCGACTGGCGGGTCACGCGGCGACGATCTCCGGCTTTTTCGTGCGCGCTTCGCCGCGATTGCGTACGCGACTTCGTGAAGTGTCGGAGAGCCGCGCACGCGTGCGGGTCGTGATCGGTGCTCGCCGACAACGATCGCCGCAGAACGCGGGGGAGGCTGGCCGCGATCGCATGCGCGATCGCGAACCGGCTGCTCGGCCGCTGCGGCCATGGCCCCCCGGTGCGCGGCTCACTCACCGGCGCCGCACCTCTGCTTTCGCCCACCGTTCAAGTCCGCCGTGAAGGCTCACGGCCGGGCGAACAACGCGAACGGAGGGATGCTGATGTCGACGACCCAGGGCTTCAGGGTCGTCGACATCGATGGCACGGACACGCGATCTTCGACGAGACTGCTGCCAACAGCACGACGACGCCAGTCGCGGCGGTCGATGACTCGCTCATGGCCACGTGTCGCGCTTGAACTGCAGCGTGAGCGTGTTCGAGCCTCGCTTGGTCTTGACCTTCGCGGTTCCCGACTGGCGCAGCTCGATGAAGATGTCGAGCGCGTCGCTTCATCGGTCTGTCCTCCGTGACGTTCAACCACCATCGGCAAACTTCGAACACGCTCCGCCGTAAGGGGCGTAGAGACTCTCGCAAGGGCTCGGCGGCGTGGCAGGCTGGTTCCACACCTCGCAGGCCGTGATCGTGTCGAGGCAGTCGTTGAACGCCCAGCGCGCATCACGACACGCGTCATCGCCCTCCCACCAGTAGTCGCCCTGCGAGCACTCGTCGAAGCAGTCCGAGACCGACGAGAACGGGCTCTGGTCCCCCGGGGTGCACTCGGCCTCCTTGTCGCAGTGGTGGCGGCAATGCGCGTCGATCCTCTTCTGGTACTCTGGATCTCGTCCGTCGACGCGCGACGAGCAGGCGAAGCCGATCAAGACGCCGAGAATCGCGGTGGCCAGGATCCGGATGCTGGTCGTGGTAGCTGTCTTCGTCACGGTGATGCCTCCTACCCGGAGCGCTCTCCAAGAGCGAGCTCGCCCTCGTTCGACACTAGGACTGGCAGTGAAACCGAAAGGAGGTTCAGTCACCCGGAACCGACGCCGCTCGTGTGATCCAAGTGGCACGAGCCGCCGAACGGCGTTAGGTAGCCACCTCCGCGAACTCCCGATCTTCGGGCCGCGCGTCTCGCAGAGCCTGGCGTGCCTCCCACTCGGCAATGCCGAGGGGCTACGCGAGGATCAACCGCCGCGCAGGCGCTCGACCCACGCGGTGATCGTCGCGAGTGCCTGTCTCGGGGAGAGCGCGTCGGGGTCGATCTGCTCGAGCTCGTCGAGCACGTCGCGGGCGACCCCGTTGCGCTCGCCGGCCTCCGGCTGCACCTCCGTGCTGCCGTGCAAGAAGAGCTCGAGCTGCGGCCGCGCGCCGCCGCCGGTGTCGGCCTCGAGGCGCTCGAGGATCCGCGTCGCTCTCCGCAGCACCCGCGTGGGCATGCCCGCGAGCCGCCCCACCGCGATGCCGTAGCTGCGCCCCGCGGCCCCCGTGCCCAGCTGGTGGAGGAAGACGATGCGCCCGCGATCCTCGTGCACGCGCACGTGCATGTTGCGGACGCCGGCGAGCACGCCCTCGAGCGCGCAGAGCTCGTGGTAGTGGGTCGCGAACAGCGTGCGGCAGCCGATCTGATCGTGCAGGTGCTCGACGATCGCCCACGCGAGCGCGAGCCCGTCGAACGTCGCGGTGCCGCGGCCGACCTCGTCGAGCAGCACGAGGCTCGACGGTGACGCATGCGCGAGGATCTGCGCCGTCTCGCGCATCTCGACCATGAACGTGCTCTCGCCGCGGCCGAGATCGTCGGCGGCCCCCACCCGCGTGAACACGCGGTCGACGAGCCCCACCGTCGCCTGCGAGGCCGGCACCCAGCTGCCCATGTGCGCGAGCACGGTGATGAGCGCAGCCTGGCGGATCACCGTGCTCTTGCCGCCCATGTTGGGGCCCGTGAGCACCCACAGCCGCGCGTCGGCTCCACCTGCGCCCGCCCGCACGTGCGTGTCGTTGGGCACGAAGCGACCGGTCTCGAGCATGCGCTCGACCACCGGATGCCGACCGCCCTCGATGTCGAGCACCGGCTCCTCTACGATCGTCGGACAGCAGTAGTCGTGGCGCTCGGCGATCTCGGCGAGCCCCGCGAGCACGTCGATCGCCGCGATGCGCTCGCCGAGCGCGACCAGCCGCTCGGCCTGCGCGCTCACCCGCGCGCGCAGCTCGGCGTAGAGCTTCTGCTCGCGCACGAGCGCGCGCTCGTCGGCCGCGAGCACCTTGGCCTCGTGGCCGGCGAGCTCCTCGGTCACGTAGCGCTCGGCCCCGGCGACGGTCTGCTTGCGCACCCAGTCGGACGGCACCTTCGAGAGGTGCGCGCGCGGGACCTCGAGGAAGTAGCCGAAGATCCGGTTGTGCTGGACCTTCAGGTTGGGGATCTGGATGCGCTCGCGCTCGCGCGCCTCGATGGCCGCCAGCGCATCGCGGCCGCCGTCGCGCAGGCCCCGTTGGCCGTCGAGCTCCGCGTCGGCCCCGGGGGCGATCACCCCGCCCTCGCGCAGGTGCGCCGGCGGGTCGGGCACGAGCGTGTGCGCGAGATCGTCGTGGACGTCGCGCAGCCGATCGTCGCCGAGCTCGAGCCCGGGCGGCACCTTGCGATCGGTGCGCCGCTTCGCGAGCTCGCCGAGCCGCGCGTACAGCTCGGGCAGCGCGGCCAGCGAGGCCCGCAGCGCCGCGAGCTCGCGCGGGTTCGCGGTGCCGAGCCGCGCACGCGCGGTGAGCCGGATGATGTCGCGGACCTCGCGGAGCTGGTTCTGCAGCGCGGTGCGGACCCGCGGCTCGGCGACGAGCGCCGCGATCGCCTCCTGCCTTTGCGCGATGATCGAGCGGTCGCGCGTGGGTGCGCCGAGCCACGCCCGCAGCTCGCGGGCCCCCATCGCGGTGCGCGTGGCGTCGACGGCCCACAGGAGGCTGCCCTTACGCTCACCGTCGCGCATCGTGCGGAACACCTCGAGGTTGCGCAGCGAGGTCTCGTCGAGCACGACGTGCGCCGCGGGCTCGTGGTGCCGCAGCCGGTGCACGAGCAGCGTCTGGCCCGGCTGCGTGGCCTCGGCGTAGACCAGCACCGCCGCCGCGGCGCGCAGGCTGGTCGCGTCGAGCTTCGCGGTGCCGCCTTCGGCCGCGAGCGTCTCGACGCGTCGGATGCTCTCGGGCGGCAGCTCGGGCAGCGGCTCGAGCCGGGGCGTGTCGGCGAGCGCGAGCTGCCCGATCCACGCATGGGTGCTCGGCTCGGCGAGCAGCTCGCGCGGCGACAGGCGGGCGAGCTCGGCCCGCACCGCATCGGCGGTGTCGGCCCGGACCACCACGAACTCCGAGGTGGAGAGATCGTAGCAGGCGATGCTGCAGCGCCCCGGCAGCTCGTCCTCGGCCACGAGCGCGGCGAGGTAGTTGGGCTCGCTGCCGCGCAGGTGCTCGTCGTCGAGCAGCGCGCCGGGGGTCACGACGCGCACGACCTCGCGCCGCACGATCTTGCTGGGCCCCTTGCGACGGCGCGCGTCCTCGGGGCTCTCCATCTGCTCGCAGATCGCGACCTTGAAGCCGCGCTCGACCAGGGTGCGCAGGTAGCCGCCGAGCGCGTGGTACGGCACTCCGCACATCGGCACCGCGTCCTCGACCTGCTTGTCGCGGGTGGTCAGCGCGATGTCGAGGATCGGCGCGACGGTGACGGCGTCCTCGAAGAACAGCTCGTAGAAGTCGCCCATGCGAAACATCAGGATCGCATCGGGGTGCTGCGCCTTGATCTCGAGGAACTGGCGCATCACCGGCGTGTCCGCCGAGCTGTGCGGAGCGGGCATCGGTGGCCGCGTTGTACCCCGGAATTGCAGAAGCGGCGGGTCCCCTCGGGATCCCGCCGCTTTCGCGTCGTCTGCTCGTCGATCGCGTGGGCGCTACAGGCGGACCACGTAGGCGATCATCTTCTCGGACTTCTCGAACTCGGTCTTGGCGGCGAGCCCGTCTTCCCAGTTGTCGAACTCGCCCATGCGCACGCGGTGCCAGATCCGGCCCTTGATCTCGTGGGCCTCGACGCGCACGTCGTGGCCGTTGCCGCGCAGCGGCGCGGCGAAGGCCTCGGCCTCCTCGGGCTTCGCGAACGCCTTCATCTGCAGCGTGAAGCGGCGGCCGTCCCCGGCGACCGGCGCAGCGGGCTTGGCCGCGGACGCGAGCACGCCCTTGTCGGCCGCGGCCGCTTCCGGCTTCGCAGCGCCGGGCTTGCCGGGCTTCGCGACGCCGGGCTTGGCGCCCTTGCCCTGCCCCGGCTTGTCCGGCTCCGCCGACGCATCGTCACCCTCGTCGGCCTCGGCACCCGCCGCGGCCATGGGCTCCGCGATCGGAGCGTCCTGCGGCTCGGCGCTGCGCAGCGCGGCGGCGTAGGTGGAGGGCTCGCTCGCAGTGTCCAGCACCGCGAGCTCCGTGCCCGGCTGCCCCTCGGCTTGCGCGACGGAGTCGAAGTCGACACGACGGCCGACCATCACTCCGAGCGCGAACACGAAGCAGCCGACCACCGAAAGCCCGAAGAAAAGGAAGAAGATCTGGCGATTGTCGAGGCTGAGCTCGACCTTGTCTTTCCACTTGTGCATCTCTCGCATGACGACCTCGTGGTGCGAGGACACGCTTGTCGGAAAGCAGACTCGTGCGCAAGAAAACGGCGGGTGAGCCGAGGCCGGAGGTGGTTCGGTCCGAGGTTGTTTGGTCCGAGGTTGTTCGGTCCGAGGTGGTTCGGGTTGGTTTGAAACAGGGGCTTCGCCCCTACGCTCCGGCGCGAGTCGAGCCCTATGGGCTCGGCTCGCTTGTCGCTACCCCCGGCCGCATGAGCGGCCGCCGCCACCGTGTGGCGGTTCGCTGCAAGAACTGGCCGCCCTTGGCGTCCACTTCTTCCGCGAATTCCTTGCTGCCGCGAGCGTCCTCGCTTGCGCGATCTCGTCACTCGCGCGCTCGCGCGCTCGCTCGCTCACGCACTCACTGCACGATGCGGAGGTGGGCTGCCGGGTCGCGCAGTGGTGGGAGCTGCTTCGACTCGGGGGCGGCGCCGGCGGGGTTCGTGCCTCGGCGGATGATTTCGCTGGTCGAGGGATAGGAGAGCTCGACGGGCTCTTCGCGGACGAGCTCGCCGGCCTGGTAGATCTTGCGCGTGCGCTTGACCTTGAAGCCCCGCATGCCGCGTTGAGAGGTCACTTGCGTTCCTGCGCGCAAGCTCGCGTCATCCCTGTAGATTGTTCGATGCGGAATCGCTTCCACGAGGTCGCGCTCGAAGGCGATCTGGTACGGCCGTCGGGCGCCGAGCACCTCGGCGTGCACCTTGCCCTGGCGCGCGACCATGTGCAGCACGACCGGGAAGTCGTAGGGGTTGCGCAGACGCAGGTCGACGTCGGGCCACACCACCGTCGCGTCGAGCCCCATGTCGACGTAGTTGCTCGGCCGGCTGTGCGGACGATGCGAGACGATCTCGAGCCCGGCGAAGAACGCCGCGCCGTAGAGCGTGGAGCTCACCTGACAGATGCCGCCGCCGAGCACGTCGACGAGCTCGCCCGCCGTGATGCCGCCGCCGTAGCGGAAGCCGTTCTCCTGCGTGCGCGGCCCCACGCGATCGTTGAACGAGAAGGTCTCGCCCGGCAGGAGCACCATGCCCGAGACCTTGGTCGCGCCGACCTTCACGTTGAAGCTGCGATCGGCTTCCTTCGCCTCGGTCGAGTACGGCGTGTCGAACGAGCCCAGCATCGTGCCGATGTCGAGCTCGGCGTAGGCCGCGAGCGGATCGTCGGCGACCGGCGGCTTCAGTGCGACCGGCAGCTCGATGGTGTCCTTGCCGGCCGCGAGCCCGATCGCCACGGCCGACAGCGCGTCGTGGGCGAGCAACGCGGTGCCGCGGCGCGCCGGCTCGACCCTGCGCCGCTCGAGGTCGAGCGTCGTCGGCAGGGACGGCCGCTCCACCGCGGGTGCGAGCGCGAGCAGCTCACCGAGCGCCTTCGATTCCTCGAAGCGATAGCTGACCGGCACGTCGATGCCCGAGCGCTGGGCCTGGATCCGGATCTGCAGATCGGCGAGCGGCTCGCCGGTGCGACCGACGGCGCGCACGTCCGCGATCGCGTGCTCGGGCTCGGGCACCGCGCCGAGCGCACGCGCCGAGCTCGTGGTCTCGGCCTCCGCGGCGCGCAGCACGAGCGGTCGCTCGAGCGCGGCCGTGACGGCGCCGTGCGCGACACCGTGCAGCGCCGCGTCGTCGAGCTCGCCGACCGCATAGCCGCCGAGCCGCACACCGGGGATCGGGCGCGTGTCCGCCAGGCTCGCCGCGTAGCTCGTCGCGACCTCGGAGCACGCGAGCAAGGTGGCCCCGACCATCGCCAGCGCCTCGAGACGGGCCGCGACCCGCAGCACGCCGGCGAACCGCCCGACGGCCACGGGCTCGGCGGTCGCCTCCGCGCGGGGCTCGTCCGGTCGCGGAGGCGACGGCGCACCCGCGCCTGCAGGGGGCTCTCGCACCTGCTGCGGCAACGCGATCTCGACCATGCGAAGGCGACCCTAGGGGCCGGGGGGCGAGGGCCGCAAGAAAACGGCCGGCAGCGGGGGCTGGCGCCGGGAACTCCGGGCCTGCCCAGGCGTCAGCTTCCACGTTATGAAGGTTTCCGTGTCGAGCTCCGAGCCGTCCCCCGCGGTGCACGTGACCGCCACACGACGCGGGCCGATGTGGCCGAAGCTGTTCTCGCTCGCCGTCATCTTCAACGCGCTCGGCATCGCGGTCTCGGTCTGGGTCTCGCGGCTCGTGCGGATGATCCCCGAGACCGACGCCGAGGAGCAGTGGCTGCGCGCCGCCTACTACGGGGCGATCGCGCTGGCGGCGATCTTCGACGCGCTGCTCGTCGACGAGCTGGCCTTCGGCGGCGCGTTCCGGCGCACGCACCTCGCCGGTCGCGTGCCCGCGGTGCTCAAGCGCGACGAGGACGTCGAGCTCGTGGCGGGCTCGATGCAACGCACGATGCTCACGTTCCCGGTCGTGCTGATCGTCTGCGGGCTCGTCAGCAACATGCTCTTCAACCTCGTCGACCGCGACTTCGACGGCTACTACAAGCAGCTCGGCATCTACCTGGGGCCGCTGCACCGCGGCGAGCCCGATGCGCAGATCGAGGCGGTGCGCCAGCTCTCCTATCGCCGCGCGCCCGAGATCGTGCCTGCGCTGCGCTGGCGCATGCAACAAGGCGGGCCGGCCGCGCCGTGGGCCGCCTGGGCACTCGGTCGCCATCGCGACCTGCCCAGCCGCAACCCGCTCATCTCGCCGCTCGTCGCGGCCGTGCGCACCGGTGACGCGCCGCTGCGCCGCGAGGCCGCCATCGCGCTCGGTCGGCTGCAGCAGCGCTCGATGGTGTCGACGATCCAGGAGGAGCTGGCCGCCGATCTCGCCGCCTACGAGCAGCACGGCACGCTGATCGACACGCGGCTGCTCTACGCGCTCGGGGCCACGCAGGTCACGAGCTCGGCCGAGGTGCTCGAGGCGGTGCTGCAGCGCGGCGACCCGGTCGCGCAGCGGATCGCGGCCTGGGCGGTCGCACAGCATCGCGATCAGCGCGGCGGCGCGAAGCTCATCCGCATCCTCGAGGACCGCCTGCCCACCGCGAACGTCGAGCTCCGCTGCGCCATCGCCCACGCGATGGGGATCTTCGCGCACGAGCGGGCGAACCTCGCGCTCGTCCGCGCCTACGACGACTCGACCTCCGAGGAGCTCGCGTTCGTCTGCCCGCGCATGACCATCATGATGAGCCCCGATCGTGCCGAGGACGGCGAGGAGCTGTTCATGCCGGACGACGTGCTCGCGCTCAAGATCATCGCGAGCATGGGGCAGATGCGGGCCACCAGCCCCGATGTGCGCGGCGTGGTGGAGCCGTGGCTCGAGCGCCGCATCGTCGATCCGGACGCCACACTGTTCATCCAAGAGGGTGCGCGCGCGCTGCTGAAGGGCATCCGCGAGGGCCAGGACGACAGCAAGAAGCCCACGGTCGAAGAAGCCTTCGACATGTGACCGGGCGCGGTCGCGCGTGCCGCCGACGCGACCGCGCGAGCGACAACTGTTATCGTCGGGGCCGTGGAGCTGCTCGCAGCAGGCACGGAGATCGAGGCCGACCGGCTGCAGCTGCCGGGCGCGGCGCGACCGACCCGCCTGCGGATCGAGCAGCGGCTCGCCGACGTGCCGCACGGCGACAGCTACCGCGGCAGCGTCGGTGGGCTGCCGGTGCTGGTCACATACGTCGATCCGGCGCTCGCGGCCCAGGCCGACGTGCGCGCGTGGCTCTTGCGCAACGTCGCGCGCGCGGCCGCGGTGGAGCACCGCAACCTGCTCGCACAGTACGGGCCCGTCGAGCACGAGCAGCGCCTGCTCCTCGTGCAGGGCAACCCAGGTGGGCAGAGCGCGCGCCAGCTCGTCGTCGATCGCTCGGCGAAGGGACGCAACGTCGATCCCGAGACGGCGCAGACGATCGTCGGACACGTGTGCAACGCGCTCGCGGCCCTGCACGCGGTGATGGTGCACGGCTACGTCAACGCCGATGCCGTCTGGATCTCGACCTCCGGTCGCGTGTCGCTCGGCGATCCCGGCGTCGGTCCGTTGCTGCCGCGCACGCGTCGGTTCGAGCGGCTGCGCGCCGAAGGTCGACTGGCCAGCGTCGCGCCCGAGCAGCTGCTGGCACCGCCTCAGCTCGCGCGGGGCAGCGACGTGTTCGGCGTCGCCACCCTGCTCATCGAGCTGCTGACCGGCCGGGCGATGCGCGAGGCCGGGATGCCGCTCGAGGAGCTCGGCATCTTCGGTCCGCCCGATCTCATGATGTGTCTCGAGCGCGCGACGGCGCCGGACGTGAACGCGCGCCCGCCCGACGTGCTCACCTTCAAGGCCGAGCTCGCCGATGCGCTCGGCTCGGGCGCGAAGATCGATCTGCGCGCGCCCGGTCGCGGCTACACGCCCGCGATGCCGGCCGCACCGGTGCTGCCGGCGGGCATGGTGATGCCGAACCTCGCCGGTGCGCGCGGAGCTTCGCCGCCGCCGCTGCCACCTCCACCGCCGCCCGGCATGCACGCGCCCGTGCCCGGCGCGATGCCGCCGCAGGGCATGCCCCCGGGGATGCCGCCGCAGGGCATGCCGATGATGATGCCGCCCGGGTATCCGCAGGTCGGCATGGTCGTCGCGGGTCCGGGCGGTGTGCCCACGGTGGTGCCGGTCATCATGGGCATGCCGATGCCCGCGGCGCCGCAGCCGGGTCCACCGGCACGCACGCCGCCGACCGTCGATCCCGAAGCGATGCGCCAGCTCGAGGTCGCGACGCGACGCATCGCCGAGGCCAGCTCGAAGGCCGCGGTGCTCGAGCTCACCGAGGACGTCGCGGAGAGCTCCACGCGCCTCGCCGCCGAGCCGCACGCCGAGGCCTCCGCGAGCGCATCGCTGCGATTGCAGCTGGCGAGCTTCGACGATGCGGCCGAGCGGCTCGAGACCGTCGACGGCGAGGCGGTGCCCGAGCACGCCGAGCCGCCGGCCTCGGGCAGCGGCGGCTACTTCGGCTCGTTCAGCGACTCGACGGTCGACACCGCGATCGCGGGGGCGCAGCGCGAGAAGGTACCGGGGGCGCAGCGCGGCACGGTGGCGATCGACGACGAGGACGTCGAGCAGGCCACGCGCACGTACCGACTGATCCGCGACGCGCAGGACTACGGGGAGCTGACGCTGACCGAGCTTCGCGAGCAGCTCGCCGCCGGCCGGCTCTCGCCGATGGACACGTTGGTGCATCCGCTGACGCAGCGCCGGCTCAAGGTCGCCGACGTGCCCGAGCTGCGGCGCGAGCTGACCGGGCGGGCCAGCGCGCCCGTGGTGCCGCCGCCCACGACCCCGGTCGCGCAGCGTCCGATGATGCTGCACACCTCGCGCTCGCCGATGGGTGGCACGCTGCTGTGGATCGTCGCCGCGTTCGCCGTCTTCGGCGGGATCGGGGTCTGGCTGTGGTTGCGCGCCGGTGGTGGCTGAGCGTCGCCCTCGTGGGCCTCGGCGCGTGCGCCCACGATGCGCGCGAGCTCGGCACGCTCGCCCTCGCGCGGGGTGACGATCGCGAAGCGGCGCGACAGCTCGAGCGTGCACTCCAGCGGGACGACGATGCGCTGCTGTGGCGCGACCTCGCGCGCGCTCGTCAACGCAGCGGCGATCTCGACGGCGCGCACGTGGCGATCGTCGAGGCGGCCCGGCGTGCGCCGGAGGAGCCGTCGATCGTGCTCACGCGTGCGCAGGTCCGCTTCGCCCGCGACGATCGCGACGGTGCGCGCTCCGACGCGCGCTGGCTGCTGCCGCGGCTTTCCGACGCCGGCGATCTCGAGCGGCTCGCGGTGCTCCTCGTTCGGCTCGGTGCCGCCGACGAAGCGCTCGCGTCGGCCCGGCGCGCGGTCGAGCGCAGCGGCGGAGCGGCCGACGCCTACGGCAACCTCGCCGTGCTCGCGGTCGAGCTGCGTCGCTTCGACGAAGCGAGGGCGGCGCTCTCGGAGGGTCGGGCCCGGCACCCGCGCGACGTCGAGCTGCGCGAGACCGAGGCCGCGTTCCTGCTGGCGCGCGGCGAGCTCGAGGGCGCGCGGAAGGCCTACCGCGAGCTCGTGCGCCTGCATGCGCGGCCGGGCCTCGTCCACCTCGCGCTCGCGCTCGTCGAGCACGAGCTCGGCGATCACGAGGCGGCGCTCGTCGACGCGCGCGCGGCAGTCGAGCTCGAGGGCAAGGACCGTGCGGACGTGAACTACACGCTCGCGGTGATCCTGCTGGCGAGCGGACGCGACGAAGAAGCTCGCCGCAGCGTGCAGCGTTCGCGCCGGCGGTTTCCCGAGCACGACGGGCTGCGCTCGCTCGCCGATCGGCTCGCGGCGCGCTGATCCGGCTCGTTCAGGCGCTGCCGGGTCGCACCGCGCTCGCGGTGATGCCGGCCCAGCGCGCTTCGGCAGCCCGCGCGGGATCGTGACCACGGACGAAGGCCTCGACGTGCGCGAGGCTGTCCTGCCCCCAGAACAGCTCGCCGTCGACCTCGATCGTCGGCACACCGAACACGCCGGCCGCGATCGCGTCCTCGGTCGCGCGCCGCAGCGCGAGCTTCATCTCGGACGTCCCGGCGGCGGCCAGCAGCTCGCGGCCCGGCAGCCCGCGCGCGTCGAGCCAGCGCGCGAGCGCCTCGGGCTGCTCGCAACCTCCACCGCCGTTCCACACCGCGTCGAACAGCGCGTCGATCGTCGCACGCGCATGGGCCTGCCCGAGCGCCGCAGTGGCGACCCGCAGCGCGAGCAACGGGTTGAACGGATGGTGCGGCGGCGGCTCGATCGGCACGCCGAGCTCGTGGGCGATGCGCACGCAGTGCTTGAACGTGTAGAGCTTCTTCGGTGCGATCTCGGCGGGCCCACGGTGACCGTAGTGGGACAGGAGCGCCGCGAACAGGATCGGCACCGGCTCGACCGCCCGGCCCGTGCGCTCCGCGAGCGCGTCGATGCGGCGCCAGGCGAGGTAGGCGTAGGGCGAGATGACGTCGAAGTAGAAGCGCATCGAGGGTCGAGCCTCGCACGGCGCCGGCCGCTCGCACGCGGCGAAGCTGCAGGATGTGCCGGCGGGCGAACGGCGGTAGGCTCGCGGCGATGCTGCGCACCACCGCGCTCGTGGCCCTCCTCGGGCTGGCGCTCGCCGCCCCCGCGGCGGCGGACGGCCGGCATCGTTGGCCGCGCTGGCCGTCGGAGATCGATCGCGTCGCGGCCCCGCTCGCCGAGCGCACGGGCGAGCGCGCGGTGCAGGATCACGAGCGCGTCGACGCGCTCTTGCAGCTCGACGGCTACGCGAGCGAGGTCATCGAGCCGTGGGTGCTCGACGCGCTCGGCGATCCGTCGACCGCGGTGAAGCGCGAGGCGCTGCGGATCTGCTACGAGCGCGAGCTGACCAGCTGCGTGCCCGCGGCGCTGTCGCTGTGGTCGTCGGCCTCGGAGCAGACGCTGCGGGTGTCGGCGCTCCGCGTCATCGCGCTCGAGCCCAGCAGCGCGGGGCTCGAGACGTTGCTCGGTGCGCTGCGCGAGGACAGCGACATCATGCGGGCCCAGGCCGCGCAGGTGCTCGGCTGGGCGCGCACCGACGCCGACGGACATGCGCGGGCGACCGCAGCGCTCTCGGCGAAGCTCGCCGATCTCTCGGCGATGGTGCGGCAGTACGCGGCGGAGAGCCTGGGGTTGCTCGCGTCGCACGACGCCACGCTCGCGGTGACGCGATTGCTCGACGATGCCGAGCCGCAGGTGCGGCTCTCGGCCGCGCGCGCGCTGGGGCAGATCGGCGACCCGCGGGCCGTGGCGGCCTTGCAGCGCGCGCTGCGGGCCGCGAACGAGCCCCCGGTCGTGCGGGCGATCGCCACGGCGCTCGTCGGGCTCCACGGCGAGCACGATGCCGCCGCGCTCATCGAGATCTTCGACGATCCGCCGGCCGGGCTCTCGACCGTGGAGTTCGCGGAGCTGCTGGGCGTGCGCGCCGATCCGGAGCCCGAGCTGCTCGAGGCGCTCGCGTCGCGGCTGCGCGATCCGGGCGCGGCTCGCCCGGCACTGCGCACGCTCGCGCTCCTGGGCGAGGTCGCCGCGCCCACGCTGCGCGAGGCCCTGCGCCGCGGAGCAGCGCCGGAGATCGCCCTCGAGCTCGAGCGCACGCTCGCGGCGTGGGACGTCGACGTCCGCCCGGGCGGCGGGGTCGCGCGGGCGCCCGACGTGGTGCCCACGCTCGACGATCTCGCGCAGACCCACGCCGCGACGGTGGGCGATGCGCTCGCGGCGATCCCCACGCTCGCGAAGAAGCGCGACTGGAGCCGTGAGCTCGATGCCCGCATCGCCGAGGACGGCCCGGTGACCACGCGCCGCACCGAGCTGGGGCTGGCCGCCGTGCTCGGACGTCGGGCGCGGCTCGGCCGCGACAGTCGGCTCGCGATCGCACGGCTCGTCGGCTGGGCGAGCGACGAGGCCGTCGGGAGCAGCGATCGCTGCCTCGCGACGTTGGCGATCGCGGGGGTCGATCGCGATGCGCGTGCGCTCCGCGAGGCCCGTCGCGCCGGCGAGGCGTTGCTCGAGGATCGCGATCCGCTGGTGCGCGCGTGCGCGGCCGGGACCTGGCGCTCGCTCGCGCGCGGGGCCGACGATCGTGCGCTCGTCGATCCGGATCCGCGCGTGCGGGTGATCGCCGTGCTGGCCGCGCGCGCGGCCGGGATGACTCGGCCCGAGCGCCGCCGCATCGCTGCGCTCGCCAACGGCGATCCGCATCGCGCGGTGCGACGCGCGGCTCGGCTCGCGCTCGCGACTGCGAAGCCACGACGCGGCACGGGCTGGGTCGAGGGTCCGGCGCGCCCCCATGCGTGGGCGGACCGCGATGCGGCCTGGGTCGAGGTCGAGCTCGGCGGTGCGCGTCTGCTCGTGCCTGCGCTCGCGCTCGGCGGGCGGCGGTTCGCGTGGATTCCCGGAGGCGATCTCGCCCGGGTCCCCGCGGAGTGATGCGATCGCGCGCGAACTCTTGGACCCAGCCCGGTTTTCGCGACAATTCATTGCAACGGATCGCAGCTCCGCGACTGGCCCAGGAGCCGCTTCCGCGCGTCACGGCGCAAGTGCTCGGGATGATGGGGCTCGGGGCATCGGTCGGTTCCTTGCTCATGTGCGGAGGCATGACCGCCGCCGCCGACTTCACCCTCGCGACTGCCCCGCACGCTGCACGCCTCTATCGCCTCGGCCTGCGCCTGACCCGGCAGCCGAGCGACGCGGCCGATCTCGTGCAAGAGGCCCTGTGTCGCGCGTGGGCGAGCTGGACCCGCTTCGAGCGCGGCGGCAGCGTGGGCGCCTATCTCTCGCGCATCCTGGTCAACACGTTCATCTCGCGGCACCGCCACATGCGGGTGGTGCAGACGGTCGAGGCGCGCTGCGATCTCGTCTCGCACATGTTCGACGGTGCACGGATCTCGGCCGCCGAGGATCCGCAGCTGACGCTGCACGCGAACGACCTGTCCGACGAGGTGATCGCGGCACTCGACGTGCTGCCGCCGCACTACCGCACCGTCGTGGAGCTCGTCGACATCGGCGGGATGCCCTACAAGGACGCGGCGCAGCGGCTCGCGATCCCGCTGGGCACGGTGATGAGCCGGCTCCACCGCGCGCGTCGCATCATGCGCGAGCACCTCGGCGGCTACGCCCGCGACTTCGGCTACGGCGACGCGCTCGCCCACGCCGCCTGATCGCCGGCCCGAGCGCCCGGGTTGACGCCGAAGCGCGCGCGCGACATGGTCCTCGTGGATCCGTGGCGCGCTGCTGGCAGAGCGAGTCGTTGCGTGTGCTCGCGGTGGCGCTGGGGCTCTTCGTCGGCGCGTGCGAAGGTGGCCACGGCTCGACGGGCGCGGTCGGGATCACGCCGAAGCCCGCACCGGCGATGGTGGGCAAGACGATCGACGGCGAGCCCTTCGAGCTCGCGGCGTTGCGCGGCACCGTGGTGCTCGTCAACGTGTGGGCGACGTGGTGCGCTCCGTGCCGCGAGGAGCTGCCCGAGCTGAAGACGCTGCACGAGACCCATGCGGGCAAGGGCTTCACGGTCGTCGGTGTGAGCATCGATCGAGCGAGCCAGCTGATGGCCGTGCGGCAGATGGTCGACAGCTTCGCGCTGCCCTACCCCATCGTCTTCGATCCGCTGAGCCAGGCGATCGCGGCGTGGGACATCAAGGGCTACCCGACCTCCTTCCTGGTCGACCGCAGCGGCAACGTCCGCTGGCGCCGCGACGGCATCGTCCGCCCGAGCGACCCGGAGCTGGCCGCAATCCTGAAGCTGACCCTCGACGCCCCGAAGTAGCCGACGAGAAGGACGCATCCGTCCGATCGCACGCGAGGGGCAGCCTCCGATCGCACGGCGCTGGGGCAGCCCCCGATCGGAGACAACCAGCCCCACGGGAGGACGACGCCAAGGGCGTCGCCCTCTCGTGAGGGCCCGCCGCACAGCGGCGGCGCGCGCTCATGCGCGCGGGGGAGAGGCGCCGACACACTCGGGCCCAGGGCCCGAGTGTGTCGAGTGCCGGAGGGGCGCAGCCCCTCCCCCCTCCCAAAAACTAAGTAGGCTCCGGCGCGATCACACCACCGCCGCGAACCTTCTTGTCGTCCGTCGGCTTCACCACCGTCGCGGGCTTCGCGGGCACGCGGTGCTCTTCGACCGCCGGAAGCGGACGGCCGTCGATCGCCGCCTCGACCTCTTCGAGCCCCAGCGACTCGCGCTCGATGAGCGCCATCGCGAGCCGCTCGAGCGCGTCGCGGTGCCCGACGAGCAGCGACTTCGCGCGCTCGTACTGCGCCAGGATCGTCGCGCGGACCTCCTGGTCGATCTCCTGCGCCGTCGCCTCCGAGTAGTTCTGCGGCCGAGAAATCTCGCGACCGAGGAACGGCTCGCTGTCGTTCTTGCCGTACGAGATCGGGCCGAGCCGGTCGCTCATGCCCCACTCGCAGACCATCTTGCGCGCCAGCGAGGTCGCGACCTCGATGTCGTTGCCGGCCCCGGTGGTCTGCTGCCCACCGAGGGCGATCTCCTCGGCGATGCGTCCGCCCATGAGGATCGCGATGCGGGCCTCGGCGTAGCGACGCTCGAGGTTGTGGCGATCCTCGACCGGCAGCTGCTGGGTGACGCCGAGCGCCTGACCGCGCGGGATGATCGTCACCTTGTGGATCGGATCGACGTGCTCGCCGGGCAGCTTCATCGCGACCAGCGTGTGGCCGGCCTCGTGCCACGCCGTGGTGCGCTTCTCCTCCTCGGAGATCATCACGCTCTTGCGCTCGGCGCCCATGAGGACCTTGTCCTTCGCGCGCTCGAAGTCGCGGAGCCCCACGCGGTCGCGGTTCTCGCGGGCGGCCAGGAGCGCCGCCTCGTTGACGAGGTTCTCGAGGTCCGCACCGGAGAAGCCGGGCGTGCCACGGGCGATGACGGACATGTCCACGCGATCCTCGGTGGGCACCTTGCGGGTGTGCACCTTCAGGATCATCTCGCGGCCGCGCACGTCGGGCAGGCCCACGACGATGCGACGATCGAAGCGACCGGGACGCAAGAGCGCCGGGTCGAGCACGTCGGGGCGGTTGGTGGCCGCGACGAGGATGACGCCGTCGTTGCTCTCGAACCCGTCCATCTCGACGAGCAGCTGGTTGAGGGTCTGCTCGCGCTCGTCGTGACCGCCGCCGAGGCCCGCGCCACGATGGCGGCCGACCGCGTCGATCTCGTCGATGAAGATGATGCAGGGCGCGTTCTTCTTGCCCTGCTCGAACAGGTCGCGCACGCGGCTCGCACCGACGCCGACGAACATCTCGACGAAGTCGGAGCCAGAGATCGAGAAGAACGACACCCCGGCCTCACCCGCGATCGCGCGGGCGAGCAGCGTCTTGCCGGTGCCGGGCGGGCCCATCAGCAGCACGCCCTTCGGGATGCGCCCGCCGACGCGCATGTACTTCCGGGTGTCGCGCAGGAAGTCGATGATCTCCTCGACCTCTTCGCGCGCCTCGTCGATGCCGGCGACGTCCTTGAACGTCACCTTGCCCTGGTGCTCGGTGAGCAGGCGGGCCTTCGACTTGCCGAAGCTCATCGCCTTGCCGCCGCCGGCCTGCATCTGCCGCATGAACATGATCATGATGATCACGATCAGGATCATGGGCAGCCACATGATGGCGAACTGCAGCAGGCTGCTGTCGTCTTCGGGCTCGATCTTGTAGTCGATCTGGTGGGCGTTGAGCTTCGCGTACAGCTCGTCGGTCACCGGACCGACGACCTCGATCGCCTGCCCGTCGAGCTCGTAGGTGATGCCGACGTGACTCGGATGGACCTCGATCGCGAGCGTCGTCGCATCGAACGTGTTCCACTCCTGGTCCACCTGCTCGACGAACTTCGCGTAGCTGATCGTCTTGACCTGTTGACTGGTGTTGAACAGGTTGGCGAGCGCGAGCACCGCCACGATCAGGCCGAGCCACACGAGAAGTGTCTTCGTCTGCTGTTTCACGCGCTTTCGCCGGTTGATCGCAGGATAGCCGTGGGTGGGGGGTGGGTCAATGGTTGGGCCGCTTCGGGACGGGCCCGGAGGCCACGATTCCGCTGATTTCGA
>CAZFKC010000015.1:0-122500 GCA_964519175.1 uncultured Nannocystaceae bacterium | reverse complement strand
GACCGGTACACGAGCGCCGGTACGTCGGAGTGGTGCCAGACGACGGTCGCAATGCTGAAGCAGCGCAGACCATCGAGGGCGGAGAACGTGCGTCGCGCGAGATACGCGTCGTGCGACGAGGCGGCGGCCTGCACCCGCGAAGTCTACTCCAGCGCCACGTCGCGCGGTGAGCCGCGCACGCGTGCGGACCTCCGCATCCGCCGACCTGCGTGCACACCCGAGCTCCGCATCCGCCGACCTGCGTGCACACCCGAGCTCCGCATCCGCCGACCTGCGTGCACACCCGAGCTCCGCGTCAGCCGACCTGCGTGCACACCTCGCCGGGCACCGTCGCGTTGTTGTCTTCGTTGCATTCGTTGAGCGCGCCGTTGCCCGTGCCGTCGTCGTCGACGACCACGCGGATGTCGAAGGGCGGATTCGCGGCGTCCATGACGAGCAGCTCGACGGTCTCGGCCGCGCCTGCCGGAATCGCGCCGGTGGTCTGCACGACGCCGAGCAGCGTGTCCTCGTCGTAGAACGCGACGCTCACCCCCGGTCCCACGCCGAGGCACCCGATGTTCAGCACGCGCACGCTCATGTCGAGCACCGGGCACTGCAGCAAGTCGAGCATGAAGTCCGACGGCACGAGGTCCGGCGCGCACAGTGCCTGCAGCTCGCCCTGCGTGTTGCGGCGGTAACTGTTGTACGGCGCGCCCGCCGGCGTGGACCAGTTCGCCGGCTCCACCGGGGGGATGCTCGCGTCCGCCAGGGTGTTGGTCACGTGATACGTGTGCTGATTCCAGATCGGCAGCGTCGCCACCCAGTTGTCGAGTCGGTCCTCGAACACCTCGATGCCCGCGTCGCCGATGTCGCCCTGCGACGACTCGTTGTTCGTGCTGATCACGAGCTCGGCCTTGAAGTCGCCATCGACGTCGGCGATGACCGGATTCTCGGTGCGCGTGCGCGACGAGTTGATGTCGATGAAGAGGATCTCGGCGTCGGTCATCAGCCCGTCGCAGTCCACGCCGCCCGGGCACGACGGCTCGGTGCCCGGATAGATGCGCAGGTACCACTCGTCGTCGTAGATCACCTCCGAGCGCCCGTCGCCGTCGAAGTCGAACACCGACGAGCCGGTGCGTTGCGACGAGCCGTCCTTCGTGTCGGCCTGCCAGAGGATCGTCCACGCCGACGCGCCGTCGTACTGCACGACGAGGTAGTGATCCGCGGCCGCCGTGCCGAGATCGGGATACCCGTCGCCGTCGAAGTCCGCGATGTTCGGCGGACCACCCGCGCCGCCGCCGGGGATCGCGATCTCGGCCAGCGTCGCGCCGCTCTGACCGTCGAACAGATAGATGCTCCCCGAAGCGACCATCGCGACCTCGGGGCTGCCGTCGAGATCGAAGTCCGCGATGCCGCAGTAGCCGTCCGCAGGCGATGCCGTCCACAGCACCGAGCCCGCGAAGTCGACCCCCACCGTGCCGGTGAACGTGTAGGCCGTGCCGCCGGCCACGAGCTCGGGGCGCGCATCGTCGTCGAGGTCGGCGACGCAGGCGAGCGGACCGAAGCCGCCGGTGGTCCCCGTGGCACCGGTGTTCGCCTGCCACGCGATCGCACCGGCGTTGTCGTAGACCGCGCGTCCGAACCCGATCTCCGGCGCGCCCACGCCGTCGAAGTTCGCGATCGCCGGCGCACCGCTCTTGCCGCCCGCGAAGTTGTAGTCGTCGGAGACCCACAGCGGCGTGCCGTCGCCACGCACCGCGAGCAGGTTGTCGCCCTCGCCCGGCGTGATCACCTCGGGCAAGCCGTCCATGTCGATGTCACCGATCGCCGGATGGGCGCTCGGGTCGGTGCGGTACGCCGTGTCGCCGAGCGTCCACACCGTCGCGCCGGTGTCGCCCCGAATCGCGCGCAGGATGCCGTCGTTCGTGTAGGTCGAGTCTCGGTACGTGTCGAAGACGATCTCCGGCACGCAGTCGCCGTCGAGATCGGCGACCATCGGCGTCATCACGACCTGGTGGTACTCCGGGAAGTCGTCCATCGCGATCTCGAGGTGCGTCCACGACGGCGTGCAGACGTCGTTCACGCAGCTCTCCTCGGTCTGACAGCCTTCGCTGCACGCGCGTTGCTGTCGCACGCCCCAGCTGAAGCGCGGCACCGGATCGAACACACCCGGCGTGGGCTCGAACGCGCACTCCGGATCCGCGAGGTTCGGCACGCACAGCCCGAGCTCGGCGTCGCAGATCTCGTTCGCCTCGCACTCCGACGTCGTGTTCGTCGCGCACGCGAGCCCACGGCACGGGTCACCGGGAACGACGCACGAGCCCGCGTAGCAGAGCTCGCCCTCCCCACAGCACACCTGATCGGGCCCGCACGGATCGCCCTCGCCGCAGTCCTTGACGCACGCACCGTCCTGGCAGAGCTCGTCGGCCGCGCAACAGCCCGCCTCGCCGCAGATCTGCGCCTCCGGGCACGCGCCCGTCGTGCCGTCGACCGTGCCGTCGGCGGTCTCGTTGCCCTCGAGCGTCCCGTCCATCGAAGTGGCGTCCGTATCCGGGCCCGAGAGCGAGAGGCTGATGCTGCCGGCCTCGCTGCCCTCCTGGTGGGGGGCGCCGTCGGAGCTGCAGCCCCACGCTCCCGCGCAACCCACTGCCGCCAGCCCGAGCTCGAGCTGCCGACGCACACACGATGTCGAGGCGAAGGTCATCGTCCCTTTAGTACCCGCTCGCGCGCCGTTGTCCGAGTCGATGCACCCGGCCGCGCGCATGGCTCGCGCGCCGCGTGGTAGCCTCGGGTCGATGTCGCGGCGTTCCGCCGCCCTCGGCGAGCTCGTCGGCGGCGCGATCGTGCCGGCCACCCGTGGGCTGCAGGTCTGCCTGGTGCGGCCGCCCGCGATCACGGCCCCGCGCACGCTGAGCTACTACGGTGCGGTTCCAGACCTCGGGCTCGCGTATGTCGCTGCGGCCGCGCGTGCGGGCGGCCATCGCGTCACGGTCGTGGACGCGCCGGGGGCCGCGATCGAGCGCAGCTGGGTCTGGTCGACCGGCGTCGGCTCGCTGCGTGCACGGGGACTGACGCTCGCCGAGATCGCCGATCGCGTGCCCGAGGACGCCGACGTGGTCGGCATCGCCCACATGTTCCTGCACGAGTGGCCGATGCTGCGCGCGCTGGTCGCCGCGATCCGTCGTGCGCGGCCCCGCGCGTTCGTGATCGCCGGTGGTGAGAACGCGACCGCGATGTGGAAGCTGCTGCTCGACAGCGTGCCGGGGCTCGACGCGGTGGTCCGTGGTGAGGGTGAGCTCGCGTTGCAGCACCTGCTGGCGCGCCTCGCCGAGGGCGGCTCGATCGCCGAGCTGCCGTCGCTCGCCCTGCGCCGCGGCGGTGTCGCCCACGCGAACCCGAGCTGGCCGCGACTGCGTGAGCTCGACGCATTGCCGTGGCCGGCGTGGGACCTCTTCCCGGTCGCGAGCTACCTCGATCGCGGCTACGGCAGCGGCGTCGATCTCGGCCGCGCGATGCCGATCCTCACCAGCCGCGGCTGTCCGTACCAGTGCACGTTCTGCTCGTCGCCGCAGATGTGGACCACCCGCTACGTCCGGCGCGATCCGGAGCGCGTGCTCGACGAGGTCGAGCACCTCGTCGCAGAGCACCGCGTCGAGAACGTCAACATCAACGATCTCACCGCGCTGCTCACCAAGGAGTGGATCCTCGAGCTCTGCGACGCGATCGAGCGCCGGGGACTGCGCTTCACGTGGCAGCTGCCCTCGGGGACGCGCTCCGAGGCCATCGATCGCGAGGCCGCCGAGCGCATGGTCGCCGCGGGCTGTCGCAACTTCTGCTACGCACCCGAGAGCGGCTCCGAGCCCGAGCTCGCGCGCATGCGCAAGCGCGTGGTACCGCCCCGGCTGCTGTCCTCGCTCGAGGGCGCCGTGTCGGCGGGCATGATCACGCACGCGAGCATCATGATCGGTACGCCGGGCCAGCGCGGTCGCGACGTCGTGGCCACTGCGCGCTTCGTCGCGAAGCTCGCGCGCGCGGGCCTTCACACGCTCTCCGTGCTGGTGTTCGCGCCGTATCCCGGCAGCGCGCTCTACGAGCAGCTCGCGGCCACCGGGCGTCTGCAGCACGACGAGCGCTGGATCTACGGCTCGCTCCTGCGCTCCGCCGGCGGCGCACGCAGCCACCACGAGCGGTGGAGCATGCGTCGCCTCCTCGCGCTGCAGCTCGGATTGCTCGGTGGGTTCTTCGCGCTGCAGTACCTGCGTCGGCCGCAACGACTCGCGCGCACGCTGGTGCTCGTCGCGCGCGGCCGGCAGCGCACGGTTCTCGAGCAGCTGCTCGCGGCGAAGGCCGCTCAGCTGCGCGCCGACTTGGCCGCGAGGCGGGCCAGCGCGCTCGCGCACGCGTCGCGGTGGCTCGGCGGCTCGAGCAGCGCGCTCACCCGCGTGCTCTCCAGCATCGCATCGCGCCAGCGGTAGAGCTCGGGCTCCGGCACCGCGAAGCGCTGCGCGAGCAGCCCCGGCGCCGCACCGGCCAGCATCGCCGCGACCGCACGCGTGCGGAGGTCGGGCTCGCCGCGATCCTCGAGCCCGAAGCTGCGCCGGACCTCCGCGGGCTCGTCGCGCAACGCGGCGTCGAGTGTCGCCTGCACGTCGTGCGCGCGCGCGGCCCACGACGGCGGGGGCCCGAGCGGGACGTCGAGCCACGCCAGCACGCGCAGCAGCTCGCGGCGGGGATCGTCGAAGCCGCGGCGTCCGTGCAACACGCGATGGTTGTCCAGGAGCAGCGCCTCGCCGGCGCGCAGCGCCACGACGTCGGGAGGACAGCGGGCGATCGCGGCCGCGAGCCGCACCGCGATCACGTCGTCTTCGCGCGGACGTGGCGTGTGCGTGACCACGAACCGTCCGCCGCGCAGGGCGGCCGTGGGTCCGAGCACCTCGCCGAACACGAACGGCTGACAACGTGGCGTGCAGAGCAGCTCCTCGTGGAGCTGGGGATCGTCGCGCGCGATCGTGGCGAGCAGCGCGTGTCCGTCGAGCAACAGGCTCTCGCCGCGCGTGTCTGCAGCGCGCACGCACGCGGTGAGCTGGAGCTCCGGCGGGCGCCCGCGCCAGTGCTGGCTGTCGGTGTGCAGCGGCGTGTCGACCATCGACGACGCGAACGAGCGGCCACCCGGCACTGCGCGAATCGGCTGCACCTCGAGCAGCACCGCCGGGGCGCCGAGCAACGCGTCGACCAGCGCCCACGGGCGCGCGAGGCGATCCATCGGCGCGTCGCCGAGCGAGACGACCGCCCAGCCGCGGCTGCGGATCGTGGCGAGCAGCTCGGTCACAGGCCCCTCGCCGCGGTCGGCAGCGGCTCGTGCCACGTCGGCGCGCGCAGGTCCTCGTCGTGCACGAACGGCAGCATCGTGGTCAGCGGTCGCCCGCTCGGGACCTCGATCGTCGCATCGGAGCCCCACAGCGCGAAGACGGCGGGCGCGGCTCCGAAGCGGTCGCTGCGGATCACGCCGCGCAGCACGTCGTAGCCGGGACCCGCGATGCCGTCGACGAGCAGCGAGACGCCGGGCGGCGTGGCGCAGAGCGCCCACGGCTTGACGAAGAAGTGCGGCTCGCCGGGGACGTGGGGCGTGAAGTACTTGCTGAGGTACCAGAGCGCGCCCTTGTGCGCGTCGATCGGGCCGAGTGCGGCGGTCCACTGGGCCTGGATCGCTGCGGCGGCGCGCGCGAGCCCGGGTTGGTCGGCCTCGATGTGCACGCGCAGTCCGTCGTAGCGGGCCTCGAAGGCGATCGCGTTCGTGAACACGAAGCGCAGCAACGACGTGCCGGCGCGCGGGCCGATCGCAGTGTGCTCGCGCGGGCAGGGCTCGAGTCGAACGCTCGGCGGTCCGCACTCGACGAACGTCGCCGCGTCGCGCCCCGTGTCGACCGGCGGCGTCGCGAGCAGCCTCCGGTACTTCTTCGTCGGGCCTTCGCGCTTCTCGGCGAAGTACTCCGCGTCGTAGAACGCGAGGTGGGCCGCGCCGATCTCCGGCGCCTCGGCCAGCGCGACGATGCGCCGCGGCAGCGACGGATCGATCGCGGCGAGCGTGGCGAGCTCGCCGGACAGCTCGATGCGATCGAGGCCGCGCTGCGGCTGCACCTCGAGCACGAGGGGTACCCAGGACTCGCCGCCGAGCACCACCGCCTCGCCGATCGCGAGGTCGCGGTTGCGGCGGTTGCCCGCGTGCTGGATCCGCAGCACGAGGCCCGCGGCCACCCGCACGAGCAGGCCGGTCCAGATGCAGATGCGCCCGTCGAGCTCGGTCACGGGCCCGCGCGCGAGCGCGAGCGCCCAGGCCCCCGGCGACAGCCAGCCTTCGGCCAGCAGGTACGGCACGCTGGCGCGTGCGCGCCGAACGGTCGCTTCGTCGTCGAGCCACCAGCTCGAACGGCGGCGTCGCAGCACGAGCGGAGCGCGCAACTCGAGGATCCAGCCGAACGCATTGCCCTCGAGCAGCGGCACGCACGCCCGCGCCGCTCGCAGCGGGATCGATCCGTCGAGGTCGGCGCTGCGTCGACGGAGCCCGCAGAGCCCGAGCGCGTCCTGGACCTCGAACGGCGCGGAGCTCAAGAGCAGCCGCCTCCACCCCCGCAGCCACCGCCGCCGCCACAGCCACCACCGCCACCGCACGACGAGCCGCCGCTGCAGCTCGATCCGCCGGAGCTCGCGGCCGCGGTGCTCACGGCGATCGCCGCCTGGTGCTCCATGAAGAACGTGTTGCAGTACGCGAGCGCGGGGATCGTGAGCGCCACCGCAGCTCCGCCCAGCACGACCGCCATCGCGACCTCGTCGGGCTCGCGTCGGCGACCGCTGGTCACGTCCGCGCGCAGCGACATGGTCGCGTCGTCGAGCCACTTCAGGTAGTCGGCGGCCGCCACCGAACGACGCGGGGGGAACATCAGCTTGAGCGCGATGGCGCCGAACACGAGCAGCTCGAGCGTCAGGTAGAGCGGGAACGGAGCGGAGCCACCGTAGATGTCCGAGCGCACGACGAGGCGCAGCACACCGGTGCCGATCAAGAACGCACCGCCGAGCGCCGCGATGATCGTCATCGTGCGGCGGGTCTTCTCGCTGCGCACGAGCGACGAGCGCTCGCACATGGCCGAGAGCGAGGCTTCGTTGCGCGTCGCGACCGACGACGCCGCCGCCCACACCTGCGTCGAGCGGGCCGAGCCGCCGCTGCCCGCTGCGACGCCGGCGACCTCGGTCAGCAGCTCGCCGAGCATCGCGTCGTCGGTGTAGTTGCTCGGCACCGGCGTCACCGCGCCGTCCGGGGTGGGCTGCAAGAGCCCACGCGCCACCGCGGCGCCGATGAGCGCGTCGGCGACCGCCGAGGTGCCGCCGCGCAGGTACGCCACGGCCCAGAGCTGGCTGCCGCGGGGGATGCGTCCGATCCCCAGCGTCTCGACCATGCTCGTCGCTTCGGATCGATAGCCGCCGACGTGACCGGCGAGTCGGCCTGCGGTGCTCGCTTCGGCGCGATCGAGCCCGTTGCCGATCGCGTCGCGCAACACCTTGATCGCGATCGCGACCGCGATGCCGAACACGAGATAGAAGCCGAAGAACGCCATGCCCGGGGGCAGGTTGAACGGGAACATGTCGTGCAGCACGTTCATGACTTGCTCGCTTGCTCCGTGTGGTCGACGTCGGCGATCGCCGCGTCGAGCAGTCGTGTCAGCGCATCATGGGCAGCTTCGGCTTCCTCGCGCGTTCGCGAGAGTGCGCCGAGCTCGAGTCGATAGCGGGTCGCGCAGCCGGCCAGCACGGCCGGGAGCGTGTCGGAGTCGAGCGCGACGCCGCGCAGGCGCAGCAGCGCGTGCAACGGCCCGCGGATCTGCTTGAGCTTGCGCTCCGTGCTCCCCGCGAGCAGCCGCGGCGTCGTGGCCTCGGTGGTGGCGCGCCGCATCCGGATCTTCGCCTCGCGCAGCTCCTGCTCTATGCGCAGGCGCCGGTGCTCGTCGAGGATCTTCAGCGACGCGAACGGGTTGTCGCCGTGCAGCACGACATGACAGCCGCCGATGTCGTCGTAGAGCAGCGGGAACACGTCGGCCGCGCTCTGTAGCTCGTCGGCCCGCAACAGGATCGCCTCGATGCGCGCGGCATGGCGGGCGAGCTCGAGCGCCGGGCCGATGCTGCCCAGGAGCTCGCGTCGATCGTCGGTGAGCACCACCACGAGGTCGATGTCGCTGCGCTCCTCGGCCCAACCGCCGCGCGCGAGGCTGCCGTAGGCGAGGATGCTCCGCAGGCGCTCGCCCAGCGTCTCGCGCAGCGAGTCGCACAGACGATCGAGATGCTGACGCGTGCGTGCCGGTAGTGCGGCGATGCGGGGATCGGTCATGGCGCGGGTCCTCGACGGGGAGCGGTGTGGAGCAGGTGGACGGCGGAGGCGCTCCCGGGGCCCTTGACCGCCCAGATCGATCGACGGCCGCTGCGGATGCGACCCACGAAGGGAGCGCGACGCGGACGCACCGCGCCGTGCTCGTCGGGCGCGCGGAACCTCGCCCGCAGGACGAGCGCGTCGTGCTCCGCATCGTCGTGCAGCAGCGGATCCCGCAGCGCGCGCTCGAGCACGCGCCATGCGTCGGTGGTGCTCGCACGCACGGGGGCACGGCGCGTGCCGGCCAGCGCCTGCTCGGCCACGGCCCGGCTCGCCTCGCGGTGCGCGGCGACGTGGGGCAGGTGGGGCAGCGCATCGTCGACGCGCTTGCGCTGCAGGATCTCGCGCGTGCGTGCGAGCGCTTCGCGGCCGAAGCGATCCACGAGCGCGGCCGACGGGGGCTCGACGGCGACGAGGCCCTCGGCGAGCCCGTGCTGTGCGTCGGCGAGCGCTGCTGCGCTCCGCGGGTCGAGCTCCGGCGCGGCCGGTGCGGCGCGACCGAGCACGGGCACCGCAGCGTGCGCGTCGTCGACGAGCGCGCGCAGCCGAGCCAGCTCCGCGCGCAGGTCACCGAACGGCCCGAAGCCGGCGTCGCGCTCGAGCAGGATCGGCACCGCGCCGACCCGCCGCACCGCGGCGTGCACGAGCTCGAACACCGGCTCGGGGATCGGATCGGCGTGGGTGTCGAAGTAGAACCCCGCCTCCCATGCACCGCCGGCGACGTGCAGCATCGCGACGTGCTCGAGCGGGAAGCGCTCGAGCTCGCGCTGCGGATCGAGACCGGCGTTCACCGCATTCGCGTAGAGATTGCCGACGTCGAGCAGCAGCGGACAGCCGGTCGCGCGCACGAGCTCGCTGTAGAACGCGGGCTCGTCCATCTGGTCGTCCGGCCACGCGATGGTGGCCGCGACGTTCTCGAGCAGCAGCGGGATGTCCGGCAGCACGCGTCGCGCCGCCGCGACGTTGCGGGCGAGCACGTCGATCGCCGCGCGCGTGCGCGGCAGCGCGGTGAGGTGCCCGATCTCCCGGCTGCCGCCACGCGTGAACGACGCGTGCTCGCTGACGAACGGCGCCTGCAGGTCGCGCGCGAGTCGGCCGAGGCGCCGCGCATGATCGAGGTCGATGCCGTCCGCGCTGCCGAGCGAGAGCTTCACCCCGTGGGGAATCACCGGCCAGAGTGCGCGACATGCGTTGGCTTCGCGGAGCGCCGACCGGTTGGCCATGCACGCCTCCGCGACCACTTCGACGAAGTCCACCGCCTCGGGCCCCGCCAGGAGATCGCCGGCGAGCTCGGGCCGATGGCCCAATCCGATCCCGCGTGCGGTTGGAAGTGCCTCCAAGATCGAGAACGCTCCGGATACTTTACAGGGATCGATCCTATTTCATAATGCGGCCCGGGTGCGAGACCAAGCCGAGTCCGACGACAGCTGCGCCGACTGCGTTCCCATCGTCCGGCTGGTGCCCGAGACGCTGATGGTCGATCAGGGCGATCGCTACCTCGAGGTGAAGGCCGCGGGGATCGAGCTCTCGTTCGACTACCGCGGCGCGCGCGTGCGGGCATCGACGCCGGGTGACCGGGTGTGGACCGACACGCAGTGGATCCCCCGCAACCTCCGCGCCGAAGCCGACGCACGTCGCGTGCTCGAGGGCTTCGGGCCCATCGAGATCGATGCGCTCGAGGACTGCGCGCTGCCGCCCGACTGCGATCTCGACTACGTGCTCGATCCGAACGGCGACACGTTCCGGCTGTGCACGTTCAACGCACAGGCGGTGCCGCGGCTGCGCGCGCTCGGGTGGTCGGTCGAAGTCGATCACGCGCTGCAGGCCGAGGTGATCGACGTGAAGAACCTCGTCGCGGACGTCGGGCTCGACGATCGCGGATGGTTCGAGCTCGATCTCGGCGTCGAGATCGAAGGTCGACGCATCGACGTGCTGCCGGTGCTGCTCGAGCTCATCGAGGCGCGCACCAACTTCACCGCCGGGCGGCGTCCGGTGTTGATCCCGCTCGACGATCGCCACCATCTCGCGGTCCCGGCCGATCGCCTGCGCACGTTGCTCGACGTGCTCGCCGAGCTCTACGGCATCGAAGGTGCGTCGGCGCGCGGCAACCTGCGCATGAACCCGGCCGTGCTCGGCTGGACCGATCGCATCGACGAGGCGCTCGGTGACTCGGCCCCGCGCTGGCGCGGTGCGACCGTGCACGCTGGCGTGCGGCCACGCGAGCGTCAGCCCGCCGATCCGCCGTCCGGGCTCTGCGCCGAGCTGCGCCCGTACCAGCGCGTCGGGCTGGCCTTCCTGCAGTGGATCGCCGAGCGCGAGATCGGTGGCGTGCTCGCCGACGACATGGGGCTCGGCAAGACGCTGCAGACCATCGCGCACATCTTCACCGAGCGCGAGAGCGGCCGCCAGCGCACGCCCACGCTCATCGTCACGCCCACCAGCCTCGTCGGCAACTGGCGCCGCGAGCTCAAGAAGTTCGCGCCGCGGCTGCGCGTGCTGCAGCTGACCGGTCCCGATCGCCACCGTCGGCGCATCGACGTGCCCGATCACGACGTGGTGCTGACCAGCTATCCCCTGCTCATCCGCGACAGCGCTTCGTTCGCAGGCACGAAGTTCCACATGCTCGTCGCCGACGAGGCGCAGGCGCTCAAGAACCCGCGCAGTCAGGTGCACCAGGCGGTGCGCTCGCTCGATGCCGGGCATCGCGTGCTGCTCACCGGCACCCCGATCGAGAACAACACCGAGGAGCTGTGGGCGCTGTTCGACCTCGCGATGCCGGGTCTGCTCGGCGACGCGACCACGTTCCGCGCGGTCTTCCGCCAGCCCATCGAGCGGGACGGCAATGCGGCGCGGCTGGCCAGCCTGCGCGAGCGCATCTCGCCCTACGTGCTGCGGCGCATGAAGCAGGAGGTGGCCACCGAGCTGCCGCCCAAGACGGAGATCGTGCGGGCGATCGAGCTGCACGGTCCGCAGCGCGATCTCTACGAGGCGATCCGCATCGCCGGGCACGCGGCCGTGCGCAAGGCGGTGCGCGAGCGCGGCATCCGTGGCGCGACCATCGACATCCTCGGCGCGCTGATGAAGCTGCGCCAGGCCTGCTGCGACCCACGACTCGTGCGCATCGGCAGCGCACGCGAGGTGGGCGGCTCGGCGAAGCTCGAGGCGCTGGTCGAGATGATCGAGCGCGCACGCTCCGAGGGCCGGCGCATCCTGGTGTTCTCGCAGTTCGCGACGATGCTCGGCATCATCGCCGACGCGTTGCGCGCGCGCAGCATCAGCCACGTCGTGCTCACCGGCGCCACCGTCGATCGCGAGCGACCCATCGAGACCTTCCAGCGCGGGCTCGCCGACGTGTTCCTCATCAGCCTCAAGGCCGGTGGCACCGGGCTGAACCTCACCAACGCCGACACCGTGATCCACTACGACCCGTGGTGGAACCCCGCCGCGCAGAACCAGGCCACCGATCGCGCCTACCGCATCGGGCAGAAGAACCCGGTGTTCGTCTACAAGATGATCGTCGCCGGCAGCGTGGAAGAGCGCATGCTCGCGCTGCAGCAACGCAAGCAGTCGCTCGCCGACGCGTTGCTCGCCCGCAACGACGGCGGCGAAGCCGGGTGGAGCGAGCGCGACGTCGACGACCTGTTCGCGCCGCTCACCGGCGACGGCGAAGCGACATCGGGCGCTTGAATGCCCGGCCGGCAGGGGGCACGCTGACCGGCATGCGAGGATTCGCGCGCGTCGCGGCCGCGGTGCCGCCCTGCTTCGTGGCGGACGTCGAGCGCAACGTCGACGGCACGCTCGAGCTGTGGCAGCGCGCCCACGACGAGGGCTGCGCGCTCGTGGTGTTCCCCGAGCTGGGCCTGTCCGGCTACACGGTGCGCGACCTCTTCCACGACCGGCACCTGCTCGATGCGGTGCAGGCCGGGCTCGCGCGGCTCGCCCAGGCTTCGCGCGAGCTCGCGCCCATGGCGATCGTCGGCGCGCCGCTGCGCACCCACGATGCGATCTACAACGCCGCGATCGCGATCCAGGGCGGCCGCCCGCTCGCCGCCGTGCCCAAGGTCTACCTGCCGAACTACCGCGAGTTCGAGGAGCACCGCTGGTTCCGCGCCGGCCACGAGCTTGCCCCCGGTGCGAGCTGCACGATCGCGGGCGTCGAGGTGCCGTTCGGCACGGACGTGCTGCTCGCAGCCGCACCGCTGTCGGAGCTCGTCGTCGGCGTCGAGCTCTGCGAGGACCTGTGGGTGCACGTGCCGCCGTCGGTCTACGCCATCTCCGCCGGCGCGACCGTCGTCTGCAACCTGTCCGCATCGAACTTCACCGTGGGCAAGGCCGAGCTGCGGCGACTGCTCGGTCGCTCGGCCTCCGACCGCGGCAAGTGTGCCTACCTCTACACCGCGGCCGGGCCGGGCGAGTCGTCCACCGATCTCGCGTTCGATGCCGACGCATTCGTGTGCGAGAACGGGCACGAGCTCGCGAGCTCTCGTCGCTTCTCCCGCGAGCCGCAGCTCGTCGTCGTCGACGTCGACCTCGAGCTGCTCGTGCGCGAACGCTTCACCACCACCACGTTCGCCGAGTGCAGCCGCGCGCATCGTCGGCCGCATCGCCGCGTACCCTTCGCCGCTCCGCAGGCGATCACGATGCCGCTGCGCCGCAGCGTCGCGCGCCATCCGTTCGTGCCCAGCGACCCGCGCACGCTCGGCGATCGCTGCTGGGAGATCTTCGAGATCCAGACCAATGCGCTCGCCACTCGCATGCGCGCGATCGGCAAGCCCAAGCTGGTGCTCGGCGTCTCGGGCGGGCTCGACTCCACGCACGCGGCGCTGGTGTGCACCGGTGCGCTCGAGCTGCTCGGACAACCCCGCAGCGATCTGCGCTGCGTCACGATGCCGGGGTTCGGCACGACCGCCGGCACGCGCTCGAACGCCGCGGACCTCGTCGAAGCGCTCGGCGGCCAGCTCGACGTCGCCGACATCTCCGACGTCTCGCGGCGCGTGCTCGGGCTCGTGGGTCATCCCGCGGCCGACGGTGTGGACAGCGTCGACGAGCTGCTCGCGAGCGTGCGCCAGTCACCTGCGCTCGGCGACGTCACGCTCGAGAACGTGCAGGCGCGCGTGCGGACGCTCGTGCTGATGACGGTGGCGAACCGGGTCGGCGGCATCGTGGTCGGCACCGGCGATCTGTCCGAGAAGGCGCTCGGCTGGTCGACGTACTCCGGCGATCACATCGCGATGTACGACGTGAACGCCGGCGTGCCGAAGACGCTCATCCAGTCGGTGATCCGCTGGGTCGCGAACGAGCGCGCGGCGAGCTGGAGCGCGAGCGTGGCCGAGCTGCGCGCGACGCTGTTCGCGATCCTCGACACGCCGATCTCGCCGGAGCTGCTGCCGGCCGATCCGAACGGGGCCATCGCGCAGCTCACCGAGTCGGCGATCGGGCCCTACGAGCTGCACGACTTCTTCCTCTATCACCTGGTGCGTCACGGCGAGCGACCCACGCGGATCCTCGAGCTCGCCCGCATCGCGTTCGGTGGCGACTACGACGCGGCGACGCTCGCGAGCTGGCTCGGCGTCTTCCTGCGCCGCTTCTTCCACAACCAGTTCAAGCGCTCGTGCACCGCCGACGGGCCCAAGGTCGGGCAGGTCGCGCTGTCGCCCCGCGGCGACTGGCGCATGCCCTCGGATGCCCAGGTGCGCACGTGGCTCGCCGAGGTCGCGACGTGGGCCGACGCGCAGCGCAACGCCGGGTGAGCCGCGTGCTGCTGCTGCTCGCGCTCGCGAGCGGCTGCCGACGCGCGCCCGAGCAGCCCCGAGTCGCGGCGCAGGAGCTGCGTCGCGACCTCGAGCTCACCGACGAGCAAGCGGCGTGGCTGCGTGGCCTCGCCGCGACCGCCGACGCGCATCCGGGCGACGTCGCCGCGCGCAAGGCTTCGGGGCTCGCCCACATGCGCTTCTGTCTCAGCGGCGTGCTCTCGCTGCGCGACCGCGCCGAGCTCGATCTCGAGGCCGCGTTCGCGCTCGACCCCTCCGATCGTGACGTCACGCGCTCGCTCGGACGCTTCTACAACCTGCGTGCGGTGGCGGGCGATGCGAGCAAGGCCGAGCGCCAGGTCGAGGTCTATCGCGCCCATCTCGGCGACACCGCGGTCGAAGCGATGGACGCCCGCGACTTCGCGGCGTGGTCGTTCTCGCAGCTCGGTGCGATCCTCGCGCAACGCAATCGCGGCAAGCTGCTCGAGACGCTGCGGACGATCGAAGCGCTCGAGGAGCGGCTCGCCGCGCGTGTCGCTGCGTATCCCGACGACATCGAGATGCGGGCGCTCGCGGGCAACTTCGCGTTCTTCTTCGCCGGCAACATCCCGTTCGGGAAGCAGCGCCGGGTCGAGCAGGCGGTCGCGCACTTCGAGGTGCTCCGTGCACGGTGGGACGAGCTGCGCGCGGGCGCGCGCGATGCAGTGGAGTGCCCGAACACCCGCGAGAACTTCATGTTCGAGCTGGCCGAGGGCTACCTCGTGCTCGAGCGCGTCGAGGCGGCGCGGACGATCTACGCCGAGCTCGCGGAGGTGCGGCCTCCGGTCACGCGCGCGAAGCAGCAGATCGCCGACGTCGCGACCGAGCGCATGCGCTCGGTGGAGCACTATGCCGGACGCATGGAGCTGATGCCGCCGTGGCCGAGCGACGTGGGCAACTGCGTGGTCTGCCACGCGTACACGAGCGAGGTCCCGCTGACGACGCTCTACGTGCGCGCGCCGATTCGGCAGGGCGAGACCACGGGCACGGCGACTCCGAAGCCATTCTGAGCTCCGCGTCGTTCTTCCACATCGCAAGGGTGGCGGAATGTGCCGGAGCGTGTGCTAGTTTGGGGACGAGGTGACGACGCGATCCGACATCCCTGCCGCAGTGCGTCGCATCAGCACACTCGCGGTGCTGTTGCTCGGGTGCACCGAGGGCACTCCGCAGGTCGACGTGAAGCAGGCCGAGCGGGCGGTGGACGACGCCCAGAAGCAGGTCGAGCACGGCCTCCGCGAGACCCGCGAGCGCGTGGTCGAGGTCGGCGAGGATCTCGGCAAGGCTGCGGAGCAGGTGCAGACCAAGGTCGGTGAGGTCGCCGCCGACACGATTCCCGTGGCGGACGGCGAGGCGGCCGCCGACATCCTGCGCGACGCCTCGAGTGCGATCTCCTGCACGGAAGAGGCGTGCACGATCGAGAAGGCGATGGCCGATCGCATGCGCGCGCAGCCGACGATGTTCGCGACGCAGGCCAAGGTGGATCCCGAGCGGCGCGACGGCCGAGCCGTGGGGTTGATGCTCTCCGAGGTGCAGGAGCTTCCGCGCCTGCTCGGCTTCCGCGATCGCGACGTGATCGTGTCCATCAATGGTCTCGCCGTGCAGTCGATGCAATCCGTCCCGCAGATCGTTCTGCAGCTGCGCTCCGCGACGCGCTTCACCGTCGTGTACGAGCGCGCCGGCGTGCGCGCGACGAAGGTGATCGATATCGTGTGAGCAGGGCACCAGCTCCGTCATGGTGCGAAACCGCCCTGACGAAGCTGCGTCGCCTCGGCATGGGTTCCCCTGGCTCGCGTCGTGCGGGTCGGGCCCGCAGGACGGCGCAGGCGGCCGAATCCGCTTGATCCGGTCCGGGCTCGATGAGCACACTCGCGGGACTCCATGAGTCGCAACGAGATCTGTCCGAGTTGTGGCACGAAGTTGGGTGCATCGCAGACGCGTCCCGCGATGCGGACGTGCAGTGCATGTCACCGCAGCAACCCCGCGGGGTTCAGCTACTGCGGCTGGTGTGCATCGCCGATGGAGACCACCGAGATGCGCGCGCGGATCTCCGAGCTCGCGGCCCCGCCCGGCGGCTGGCCGAATCTCACCAGCGAGCTGGTCGAGGTGCGCTTCTACCTGCAGCAGGGGCTGTTCGACGACGCGTACGAGCTGCTGTCGATCATCCAGAAGCGACACCCGGGTCATCCGCAGCTCGCCGAGCTCGCGCATCGTCCCAAGCCCACGCGGCGCGTCGACACCGACGTGCTCGCGCTCGTGGACAGCGTGCTCGCCGACTCGGCGAGCCTGATGGGCAAGATGCCGCGGCGTGCCGCGCCTCGCTGGAAGGGTTCCGCTGCGCCGGGAGCTCCGCGCACCGGCGTCCACGAGGTGGCGTCCGCGGACGACGACGTGCCGACGCATCGCGAGGGTCGCAGCGGCAAGACCGGACCGAACCCGGCATCGCGTGGCACCGGCTCGCAACGAGCAACGAGCGCGACCAGCTCGCGGAGTGCCACCGGTTCGCAGCGTGCGACCGGCAAGGCCACCGGATCGCAGCGCGCGGCGGGCAAGACCGGGCCGCAGCCGCGGCCGCGCACGAATCCGCCGCGCGGCGAAGCGAGCGCGCAAGAGCCCGCGCCGCCGCGCGAGCGCACGCGGATCTATCGCACCGTCGAGCCGCCCCGCACCGTCACCGAGGCCCGCGCGGCCGAGGCTGCGCGCGTCGAAGCGGCGCATGCCGAGCGTGAAGCGGCCGAGCGCGCCGCAGCCGAGCGCGCGCGCGAAGCTCGAGCGGCCGAACGTGCCGAGGCAGCGCGTGCTGCCGAACGAGCCAAGCGGACGTCGCAGCGTGTCGAAGCCGCGCGTGCAGCCGCCGCAGCCGCGCCGGGTCGCGGTGGTGCGACGGTCGTCGTCGATGCCCTGCAGCCGCCCGCCCCGTATCGTGCCGCCGAGGAAGCCGGGCCACGGCCTGCGCCGAAGGGTGCTCGCAAGCGACGCGATGCGGATGCGGCCGCGCCCGTGCCCGCCGCCGCGGCGCCCCAGCCCGCGGCCGCCGATGCGCAGACCGACGGCGAGCCCAAGGAGGCGCGGCGTCGCCGGGCCTCGTTCGGCGAGCACGTGCTCAATCGCCTCCGCTGAAGGCGATGCTCCCACCCGCGGGCCACGGCATCGTGGCGGTACGGTGCTGACGCTGCCGTCGGAACCGTGTCGCCGACGCACGGCGGACTCCCGATGATCGGACGGAGACCTCGACGATCCCATGGGCCGGCGACGCGTCCGCCTCTGGCACGCCGATTGCTGAAATGGTGGTCGCCATGAGCTTCCACCGCCAAGCGACCACCTGCATCGACTTCGATCCGCTGCGCCGTCGTTGTGTGCGGCTCGCCAAGAGCGGGCAGTACCGCAAGGCCGCCATCGCGCTCGCCGAGCTCGCGCACCGCGAGCAGGACCCCGCCACCTGGGTGCGCCTGGGTGCGATGCTGCTGCGTGCGGGTCGGATCGAGGCCGGCGTCGACGCGCTGAAGCAGGGCCAGTGGCTGCACCGGATGCGTCGGAACCAGCGCCGCGCCGAGGTCGTCGCGGAGCTGATCGCCCAGGTCGGTCGCGCTCGCGCAGCGTGACGCGGCGTGGGCGATCAACGTCCCGCGAGGGACGCGAAGCGTTGGAAGAGCGGCTCGGGAAGTCGCCGCACGATGCCGAGGATCGGCCGCCAATAGCCGGGCACATAGGCCTCGGGCACGCCACGATCGATCCCCGCCACGATCGTCTTCGCCACCGAGTCGGCGCGTGCGAACAAGAGGTTCTTCGGGTGATCGACGGTCATCGGCGTATCGACGGGGCCGAGCTTGAACGTGTGGACCTGGACGCCCGCGGGCCACAGACGGCTGCGCACGCCCTGCAAGTAGACGGTGAGCCCGGCCTTCGCCGCGCCGTACGTGTAGTTGCGCGGGCGGCCGCGATCGCCGGCGACCGACGACAACACCGCGATGTGCCCGGCCCGCGCCGCTTCGAAGTGATCCGCGAGCGGCAACAGGAGCGAGACGGGCGAGGCGAGGTTCGTGCGCAACACCTGCTCGGCGGCGGCCCAGTCTTCCTCGGTCGCGCGCTGATCACCGAGGAGCCCGTGGGCGATGAGCGCGACGTCGAGGCCGCCCAGCGCGAGGATGCCCCGCTGCACGACCGCGGCGTTGCCGGCGGTGTCGTCGAGGTCCGCGAGCTCCGAGCCCACCACCGCGTTGCCGAGCCGCATGCACGAGACGGCCAGCTTCTCGGGGTTGCGGCCCACCAGGTAGAGCGATGCACCGCGTTGCGCGTAGCGAACCGCGATCTCGGAGGCGATCGCAGAAGTGGCGCCGAGGATGAGCACACGGGACATCGGCGTAGTGTAGCGTGGGCGCGTTGCCATCACGACCACGCCTCGGCGACTGGGTCGTCGCCCGCCGTCACCTCCGCGGAGGACGCGACGAGCTGGTGCTGTTCGACACCGAGCGCGAGCGCGTGCTCGTGATCGACGGACGAGCGTGGTGGGTGCTCGGCGAGGCCGACGGCACGCGCGATCTCCCCGGCATCGTCGCCGCAGCACGGCGCCGCGGCGCGACGTGGACGGCGACGCAGGTCGAGCGTTTCTTCGCGGATCTCGACGCGCAGCGCCTGCTCGTCGACGGTGCGCCGGCGTCGCTCGTCGCGGGCGAGGCCGCTCCGCGGCATGCGGACGACACGCGTCCGATCGTGGTGATGCCGGGCTCCGAGTACGTCTGCGACGGACGCGGCGGCTGTTGCCGGAGCTACGCCACCATCGCGTTCGTGCCCGCGGACGTGCACCGGGCTTGCGCGAGCGCGCCGCTGCGGGGCAACGCGGCGCACGATCCCACGCGCATGTTCCTGCCGATCACGGGCTCGGCGCCCACGCCGATCCGCGCGGTCACGCTCGTCGACGGCGCGTGTGCGTACCTCGAGGCGGACGGCGCGTGCGAGCTGCATCGCATCGGCGGCATCGACAACAAGCCGGTCGGCTGCCGCTGGTTCCCCGCCCAGCTGGTCGACGACGGCGAGGCGATCCGCGCGGCGCCTTCGATCGAGTGCGTGTGCCCGGCGCGGCCGCACCCCTCCGGCGCGCCGCTCGTGCCGGAGACGATGCGCACGCCCGCCGCGTTGCCGACCGGCGTGGTGATCGGCCGCGTGCCCGAGCGCGTGCGGATCGTCGACGATGTCGAAGGCGATCGCGCACCCGCGTGCGCCGCGATCGACCGCTTCGTGGCGACGCTCGACGACGTGGATGTCGCGCGCGCGCTCTGGGGCTGGTCCATCGCGCTGGGCGATGCGCAGCAGCTCGTCGAGCACGGGCGGCCGCCGAGCGCGGTCGCGGTCGCCCGCATCTCGAGCATCGCGGGGCTCATCGCCGCGCGCGCGTCCGCGAGGGCGAGCGCGGAGGCGTTGTGGCGCGCCGCGGACCATCCGGTCTGCACGCGGCTGCGCGCGATCGCGACGGCGGCGAGCGTGCTCGGCTCGCCCACCGCCGCGGGCGCGCTCGTCGAGCTGCGCGCGGCCGACCCGGAGCTCGAGGCGCGGGTGGTCCGGGCCGCGGCGTTCGTGCGCGCCTGGCTCGAGCGTGGTCCGTTGGCCACGCGTCTGGCCGAGCTCGCGATGCAGCTGTGGATCGCCCGCGCGCTGCCGGCATTCGTCGGCGAAGACGCCGACGTCACGCTGCGCGAGACCCCGCTGGCCGCGGTGCTCGCGGTATGGCGAACCTGTGGCCTGGCGCGCGCGCTGGGCAGCTACGAGGAGGTCCAACGATGAAGGTGCTCGTACTCGGTGCGACGGGTCTGCTCGGTCGCGCGTTGTGTCTGCGGCTCGCGCGGGATCACCACCATGTGACCGCGTGGGTCCGCGACGTCGGAGCGGCGCGTGGGCTGCTCGGCGCGGACGTCGAGCTGCGCGATTCGGCCGGCGGTGATGCGGCGCTGCGCGACGCGGTGGCCGGCTGCGACGGTGTCATCAACCTCGCAGGCGCCCCCATCGCGCGGCGGTGGAGCGCGGCCGTGCGTGCGGAGGCGATCGCCAGTCGCGTCGAGCTCACGCGCCGAGTCGTCGACGCGATCGGCCGCGCCGATCCGCGTCCGCGTGTGCTCGTGGCCGCCAGCGCGGTGGGCATCTACGGCGATCGCGGCGACGAATGGCTGGACGAAGAGTCGACGCTCGGCGGCGACTGGCTCGCAGGGCTCTGCCGCGACTGGGAGGCCGCGGCGCAAGGCGCCACGCAGCACGACGTGCGTGTGGCCTGCATCCGCATCGGCGTGGTGCTGGCCACCGACGGCGGCGCGCTCGCGGCCCTGCTGCCCACGACGAAGCTGGGGCTCGGTGCGGTGCTCGGCAACGGACGCCAGTACATGCCCTGGATCGAGCTGCACGATCTCGTCGAGCTGTTCGCGACCGCGCTCGTCGACGGACGCTACGAGGGTGTCTTCAACGGCACCGCACCCACGCCCGTGCGCAACCGCGAGCTGGTCGACGGGCTCGCCCATGCGCTGCATCGTCCGCGGCTGTTCTTCGCGCCGGGCTTCGCGCTGCGGCTCGCGCTCGGCGAGGCCGCGCAGATCGTGCTCGACGGGCAGCGCGTCCAGCCCAAGCGCGCGCTCGCGCTCGGGTTCCAGTTCCGTCACGCCGAGCTGGGCTCGGCCCTCGAGGAGCTCTTGCACGGGCGCGCACCGCCGGTCATCGAGCGCGTGCACGAGTGGCCCAAGACGGCGTACCTCGACGAGCGACATCCGCGGCATCGCCTGGAGACCACGCTGCGGCTGGCGAGTCCGCTCGACGAGGTGCTCGCGTTCTTCTCGCGCTCGAAGAACCTGGGCGCGATGACCCCGGCCGGAATGCGCTTCGCCATCCTCGGCGACCCGCCCGAGACGGTGCACGCCGGCGACGTGATCGATCATCGCGTGCACGTCGGTCGCATCGCGCTGAAGTGGCGTACGCGCATCGATCGGGTGGACGCGCAGGGCTTCGCCGACGCGCAGCTGCGCGGGCCCTATCGCGCCTGGTACCACGAGCATGGCTTCGTGGCCGACGGTGCCCACACCATCATGACCGATCGCGTGTGGTACGCCGTGCCGTTCGGCCCGGCCGGCAGCATCGCGCACGCGCTGTGGGTGAAGCCCCAGCTCGAGGAGATCTTCCGCCATCGCACGCGCTGCGCCGTGCTCCGCTTCGGAGACGGCGCAGCGAAGTGATCCCGCTCAGCCCTGCGTCGGGCAGGCGACGGTCTCGGTCGCGCCGGTGTTGTTGTCCTCGTTGCACTCGAGGATCACACCGGTGCTGTCCTCCGCGCCGTCGACCGCCGTGTAGTAGTTCTTCGGCACCTCGGCGGGCGCCTCGACCAGCCAGATGAACTGCTCGAAGCCGCCGGGCAAGAGCGCGCCGTTGGTCTCCTGCGTGCCGACGAGCATGCCGGTCGCGTCGGTGCCCTCCCACAGGCTGACCGTGACACCCGAGGGGATGCCGAGCGAGCCCTGGTTGCGCACCGTCACGTAGATCTCGAACGTCTCGTCGAGACAGGTCTGCGTGCCGACCGAGATGTCGACCGACAGATCCGACGCGTTGAAGATGCCCTCGCCCTGCACGTTCTGCCGGAAGTTGTTGAGGTTCGCGTTCTCCCAGTTGCGATCCTCGGTGTCCGGGGTGAGCGCGCTCGAGGTCGCGTTGGTCACGTGGTACGTGTGCTGCGTCCAGACCTGCCGCGTGCGCACCCACTGGTCGTTCGCGTCGCCGTAGACGAACACGCCACGCCGCGGCGTGTAGCCCTCGATCGCCTCGCAGAGCTCGGGGTTGCTGTCGGCGGCGACGATGACGAACTCGCTGTTCCCGTCGCCGTCGACGTCCGCGAGGATCGGGTACTCGTGGATCGTCGGGGTCGAGTTCTCGATCTCGACGAGCACTTCACCGGTGGCGCCGTCGAACACGCGCGCGTAGCACTCGTCCTGGTACATCACCTCGGCCGCGCCGTCGCCCTGGAAGTCGAACACGGACGAGCCGGTGACGTTGCTGGACTCGTCCTGCGTGATCGCGAACCAGCGCACGTAGACGTCGCCGGGACCGGGCGGCAGCGAGCCGACCGGCTGCACGATGTCCTCGCCCTCGCGCGCGAAGTCGTAGACCGCATAGGCCGATGCGCCGGCGACCGCGACCTCGGGTCGGCCGTCGCCGTCGAAGTCCGCGATGGTGGCGGGGCCGCCACGACCGGTCACGCCGCCGAGGCCGTCGGTGGCGAGCGCGATCGGCTGGGTGCGCGCGGCATCGTTGCCCGCGCACATGGCTCCCGTCGGATCGCGACCGCACCAGAGCTGGCCCGTGGCGGAGTCGAGGATGCGCAGCACGCCGTTGCTGACGAGCGCGACCTCGGGGGTGCCGTTCTGATCGAGATCGGCGATCGCCGGGTAGCCGTCGTCGCCGCCGGCGGTCCAGAGCTGGCTGACGACCACCGTGGGATTGCCGATCGGCGGCTGGTTCCAGTCGATCGCGAACGCCTCACGGCCGGTCACGATCTCCATCACACCGTCGGCGTTCAGATCGGCCGCAGTGGCGATGCTGCCCGTGTAGCCGATCGGGCTGCCGAACACGCCGGAGCCGAGCATGAGCTCGTTCTGGAAGGCATCGGAGACGACGAGCCCGTCGTTGTCGATCACCGCGATGCCGTACGCGATCTCCGACTCGGGATCGTCGTCGAGGTTCGTCGCGAGCACCGCACCGCTGCGCGTGTAGATCGGGTGGATGCTGGCGTCGGCGTTGTGCGACTGCCAGAGGTGGACGCCGAGCCCGTTGATCGCGTGGATCTCGGAGTGGTTGAAGTACATCGCGCCGCCCATCGGCAGGCCCGAGTACACGATGTCGGCCAGCCCGTTGCCGTCGACGTCGGCGAGTGCCGGCGTCGAGCGCATGTACGAGCCGTAGCTGTCGGCACCGGGGTTCTCCTCGATGCGCAGCTTCTCGATGCCGCTCGCGCCTTCGAGCACGACGATCTCGCCCGCGAACGCGGAGCCGCCGGTGTCGCGCGTGTTGACGATGACGTCGGCGAGCTGATCGCCGTCGATGTCGCCGATCGCCGGCATCGTGTTGGTCGGGTCGGTCTCCCACGACCACTCGAGCACGAGCTCGAGATCGCCGAACTCGGGCACGAGCTCGCAGGTCACCGGATCCTGGCTCGGCAAGCACTGCTGCAGCGTCGGCTCGCAGAACTCGCCCTCCGGACAGTCGTAGCTGTCGAGGCACGGCGCCCCGGGCGTGACGCACTCGGGCTGCAGGCACACGTCGCCCGCGTCGCAGCACGTGGTGAGGTCCGTGCCGCAGCGGATGCCGGAATCGCAGGCCGGCTGGCACACCTGCAACACGCACTCTTCGTCGTCGTCGCAGCACCCGGCGCCGCACTGCACGAACTCGCAGCCGATCACCGGCCCTTCGGTCGTGCTGCTCCCGCTGCTGTCGGGATCGATGGTGGGATCGGTGGTGCCGCTGCTGCTGGACGACGAGTCGACCATGCCGGTCGTCGGATCGATCGTGGGATCGGATGTCGATCCCTGCGTGTCGATGGCTTCGTCGCGATTGTCGCGGCAGCCGAAGCAGGTGAGGGCAACGAGCGTAGCGGCTACAGGCTGGGTCAAGCGCATGAGATAAGACAACCCTCCGTCAACGAGGATATCAAGCCGAGCGGGTGCTCGCACGTGTCCGGGGCCACTTGCGCGATCGTGATCGTCGGCTGCGGCATCGCGACGCACGCAGCGGTGTGGCAACATGCCCCAAGCGTACGACGCGGTGGTCGACGAGCTCGCCAGCGGTGGGGCGCCGACGGGTGCGGGCGAGGGGGGCGCCGCGCTCGACTCCGATGAGCCGCAGCCTGCGGCTGAAGTGCCGCGCGGTACCATGGTGGGCCGCTATGTCGTCGTCGATGTGCTCGGCGCGGGCGCGATGGGGGTGGTGTACGCGGCGTACGACCCCGAGCTGATGCGGCAGGTCGCGCTGAAGGTGCTGCATCCGCGCGTCGCCCTCGTCCAGGATCCCGCCGCTGCGGGTGCGCGCTTGCAACGCGAGGCGCAGGCGCTGGCCAAGCTGTCCCACCGCAACGTCGTCGCGGTGTACGACGTCGGCAACGACCGCGGTCGCGTGTACCTCGCGATGGAGCTCGTGCGCGGCGGCAACCTGCGCCACTGGCTCGGCCTCCGGCCCCGGCCCTGGAGCGAGGTCTTGCCCGTGCTGCTCGCGGCAGGGCGCGGCCTCGCCGCGGCGCACGCCCATGGGCTCGTGCACCGCGACTTCAAGCCCGAGAACGTGATCATCGGCGACCACGACTCCGATCGCAGCGAGCCGTCGCGCGTCTGCGTGACGGATTTCGGGCTCGCGCGCGCCGAGGCCGGTGCGAGCTCGGACGCCGGTGGCGGCGCGCTGGCGATGACGCTCACCCGCGAGGGCGACACCATCGGCACGCCGGCCTACATGGCGCCCGAGCAGCACGTGGGTGCGTGCGCCGACGCGCGCGCGGATCAGTACGCGTTCTGCGTCGTCCTCTACGAGGCGATCTACGGCCAGCGTCCCTTCACGGGCGAAGGTGCAGCCGAGCTGTCGCTCGCGAAGCATGCCGGCGATCTGCGCCCCGCCGACCGTTCGATCGTTCCCGATCCCGCGGGACGCACGTGGCCGGTGCCGTCGTGGCTGCGCGCGATCGTGCGCCGCGGCCTCGCGATCGATCCTGCGGATCGCTTCGCGGACATGGACGCGCTGCTCGCCGCGCTCGCGCGTGATCACGACGGTCGTCGACGACGGCAGCTCGTAGTTGCGGTCGTCGCGTCGGTCGCGATCGCGGTGCTCGTGGCGTTCGCGCTCGGCGGTCGCGAGACGCCGTGCGCCGAGGCGGGGCAGCTCCCCGGTGGCTGGGGTCCCGACGCCCGCGCCGCGATCACGCGCACCTTCGTCGCGAGCGATCGGGCCCGCGCGGATGCGCTGTCGAGCTGGGCGGTGGCGAAGCTCGACGATGCCGCGACGGAATGGGCGAGCGTGCACCGCGAGCTGTGCGCTGCGACCTGGATCCACGGCGAGCAATCCCCCGAGCTGCTCGACGTGCGGATGGCCTGCATGCAGCGCGTGTGGACCGAGATCGTCGCGACGGCGACGGTGCTGGGCCAGGCCGACGCCTCCGTGGTCGATCACGCACCGACCTCGATCGTGGCGCTGCCGCGCGCGGCGGAGTGCAGGCGGAGCGTGCCCACGTCGGGCACCGTGGTCGATGCGGACCACGTGGCTGCGATCGCGGCGCTCGAGCGCGACCTCGTCGAAGCGCGCGTGCGAGTGCGCGCTGGACGAGACGGCGACGTCGACACGGCGGTCCTGCTCGCGCGCGGGCGCGAGCTCGGTGCGCCGCGATTGCTCGCCGAGCTCTCGCTGCTGCGAGCGCAGCTGGTCGACGGGGCGAGCGCGCGCGCGCTCGTCGAAGCAGCGCTCGCGACGATCGATGCGCAGGCCGAGCCCCGGCTCGCGGCCGAGCTGTGGATCGCGCTCGCGCGGGCCGTCTCCGGCGATCGCGACGAGCTCGAGGCCCACTTCTACGGCAGCCTCGCGCTCGCGGAGCTCGAGCGGCTCGGCGAGCAGCCCGAGCTCGTCGGAGCGGCCCACGATGCGCTCGCCGGTGCGCTCGTCGGACTCGGTCGCTTCGACGAAGCGCTGGAGCACGCGCGTCGTGCCGAGTCGAGCTGGGTCGCGAGCGCCGGAGCCGAGCACCCGGCGCTGCCGGCGGTGTGGTTGCACCACGCGCGCGCGCTCGCGGGGTTGCAGCGTCCGGCCGAGGCCCGCGCGCTGCTCGAGCGCGTGCTCGCCCGCGAGCCCCTCGATGCGGCGCTGCGCGAAGCGGCTACTGCCGCGCTCGTCGAGCTCGCGCGGGAACCCGCGCGCTAGGATCCCAACCATGGGTGCGGAGATCGATCCGCCCACGCGCATCGAACCGTACGCCCTCGGCGAGCAACCGTTGGATCTGGATGCGCGCCGAATCTCCGCCGAGGCTGATTTCGCCCCGCGCGTTGACGACGCGATGCCAGGGCAACGTCGTGTCCCCGGGAATCGCATGCAGCGCGTAGCCGACCTGACGAGCGCGTCCGGGCAGCCCGGCGATCTGGGCAATCTGCCCATAGCTCGCGACGCGTCCCTTGGGGATCCGCGCGACTGCCTGGTAGATCCTGCGATAGCTCGGGCTCATCGGACGGAGCGTGCGCAGAGCGTAGTCCGGATTTCGCGAGCTCGACACGGGGTGCGACGCGCTCCACGAATGGGCGTCGATGCGATCGTCATCGTGCGCTCGCAGGCCCGGAACGGCCAGGGCACCATGGTGTCAGAGCTACGAGAGGGCGCGGACGCGCGTCCTCGGAGGTGGACGATGGCGATGACGACGAAGCGGCAGCTGGGGGTGCTCGGACTGGCATGGGCGCTCGGGGCCTGCGGCGGTGCCGACGACAGTCGCGAGTCCGCGGGCACGAACGCGACCGGCATCGGCACGACGCCGGGCAGCGGTGGTGGCACCGAGGGCGTCGACACCGGCGACATCGACGACTCGCTCGATCCGTTCCCCGACGTCGGCGACGCGATGGAGGCGGGCCCGGGCGGCGGCGAGGAGGAGTGTGCATCGCAGGTGACGCCGGCGGAGAACAAGAAGCAGCCGGCCGACATCATCGTCGTCGTCGACAACTCCGGCAGCATGGATTTCGAGGCGGCCGCCGTACAGAACAACCTCAACTCGTTCTCGCAGCAGATCGTCGACAGCGGCATCGACGTCCACGTGGTGTTGATCTCCAGCTATCCCGGCGAAGGCAACGGCATCTGCATCGATCCGCCGCTCGGATCCGGTGGCTGTCCCGACAACGACAACAACCCGGTGCTGTTCACCCACCTCAACGAAGAGGTCGGCAGCAACGACGGGCTCGAGCGCATCCTCGGGAACCAACCCGACTGGGCCCCGGTGCTGCGGCCCGATGCGGCGCTGCACTTCATGATGGTGACCGACGACGAGTCCGATCTCGACGCGGTCAGCTTCGACATGCAGCTGAAGGCGTTCGATCCCGGCTACGCCGACTACGTGTTCAACGGGATCGTGTGCACGACCGAGTGCGAGGAGACTGCCGACATCGGCGGGGTCTACATCGCGCTCGGTCAGCTCACCGGAGGCATCATCGCGGATCTGTGCCTGCAGGACTTCCAGCCGGTGTTCGACCAGCTCGCGACCGAGGTGATCGCGGGTGCCCAGATCGCGTGCGAGTGGGACGTGCCCGCGCCGCCGCCCGGCGAGGAGTTCGACCCCGCCAAGGTCAACGTGTCGTTCGACGACGGCGAAGGTGGCGGGTTCGACATCGGCTACGTCGAGTCGGTGGACGACTGTGGCGCCGTGATCGACGGCTGGTACTACGACAACCCCGCGGCGCCCACGAAGATCTTCGCGTGCGAGCAGACCTGCGCGAAGATGCAGAGCTTCGAGAACGCGACGATCGAGATCACGCTCGGGTGCGAGACGGTACCCGCACCCGCGGGATGATCGGCCTCAAGCGCGACGGCGGCGGGTGACCGCACCGAGCGCGAACAACACCACCAGCCCGAACGCGCCGCCCTCGGGCTCGATCGCGCAGCCCTTCTTCTTGCTGGGCTCGACCGGCGGCGGGCCACCTTCGGACTTGGCGTCGCCGTCGTCGCCACCGGAGATCGAGTCGAGCTCGTCCTGCGGATCCTTCTCGGGCTTGCCCTCGCCGCCCTCGGCCTTGCCACCCTCGCCCTCTTCCTTGTGATCGACCCAGGCGAGCTTCACCTTGCCGCTGGCGAGCTTGAACTCCTTGCCCTTGTCGTCGAGCTGGGTGATCTCGATCTTGTACTGCTTGTTCTTGTTGAAGCCGTCGTCGCCCTCGAGCTCGAGCTCGAGGCTGACGTACTTGCCACCGTCGTAGTCGTCTTCGACCTTGCGATAGGTGAGGTACGACTTGCCGTCGGGCAGCGTGCCGTAGAACTCGACGTTGAGCGCTCCGGGGGCGCCCTTGTCGAGCTTGGCCCAGATGTGCGCGATCCAGACCTCTTCGTCGCCGGGCTCGTTCGTCAGCTCTTCGGTCGCGGCCTTGCGTCCGGCATCGGTGATGTTGCCGTCCTCGCCGACCTCGAGCTTGCTCTTGCCGACCTTCACCTCGCCTGCGTAGGCGGTGCCGGCGATCGAGAGCGTCGCGCCGATGGCGAGCGAGCAGAACAGCAACCTGGATCTCGAGCTCATGAGCGAATCCTCCGCAGTCGCGCGGAGGATAACAGGCAGCCGCGCCCGGCGCCACGCGTCAGCGCTGCGCGAGCAGCCGCGCGAGCTCGCCCGAGTCGTCGAGCGCGGCCAGGTCGGTGTAGCCCCCGATGCTGCGGCCGTGCACGAAGATCTGCGGGACGGTGTGGCGACCGGTTTCCTGCACCAGCCACCGTCGCGCGGCCGTGTTGCCGTCGACGTCGATCTGCTCGAACTCGATGTTGCGCTTCTTCAACAGCCGCAGCGCGAGATGGCAGTACCCGCACCAGCGAGTCGTGTACGCGACGACGGGCGCGGTGATCTCCGACGGTGCCGGAACGTCACCCCGATCGGCGCGCTCGTTTGCGAACGAGGATTCCATGACCTGCACAGCGTGCGTCGGCAACGGCCGAGCGCAATCAGACCTCGTCGCGCAGGAGCGCGAGGATCTCCTCGTCGAGCTGGGCCTGGTGCTCGCTCGCGTACTTGCCCACGATGATGTCGCGTCGCTGCGTGATCGGCGTGCCGACCTTCACGCCGGCGCCGCCGATGCCTCCGACGGCACGCCGCTTGATGCGACTGGGGCCCGGGCTGGGCCGCGATTGCCCGTGGCCCGCCGCGGCCGCGGCGACCTGGGCGCGCGCCTCGGCGGCGGCGAACACGGGATGCGTGAGGCTCGGATCGACGGTGGGCCCGGGGCGGCCCGGCGTGAGCGGCGGCCCCTGCGGCTCGACGTCGCGCGGCTCGGGCGGCTCGCGACGCTCGGGCCGCTGCACCGCGTTGTCGGCGGGCAGCTCGGTGAGCTCGCGGTTGTCCTCGACCGGGTGCTGGCCGATCGTGCGCTCGATCTTCTCGTCGAAGTCGCCGTTTCTGAGCGCGCGGATGATCGCCTTGTGCGACTCCTGCATCAGCCCGATGATGAGCGGCGACAGCTCGGGCTCGTTCAGACGGTCGCGGTACTCCGTCTTGCGACTGGCGATGATCGTGCCGTCGTAGAAGACGTGGGTGAAGATGTGGGCCTTGTCGATGCCCGAGTCTTCGGTCTGGACGTGATACAGCCGCCCGCGGTGCGGGATGTTGTGGTTGTATCCGAGCTGGGGCGACTGCGCCTTCATCGGCGGCGGGGCGGGGTAGGCGAGAGCGTAACACGCCGTGGCCCGCGGAGTGGTTTCATGGTAGTCCCCTCGGCCGTACGCCCCTCGGGCAGTCCGCCGTGGAGTCGCCGAGCACCGACGCCTGGGTCCCCGAAGACCTGCTCGCGCCACTCGGCGTGATCGCAGCGACGCAGACCTATCCCGCGAAGACCGTCACGGCGCAGGTCGCGGCGAACGTCGATCGCGTGATCGAGATCGAGCCGCGGCGGATCTACGAGCTGCTCACGCCGCCGCTCTGCAGCAAGGTGCCGCACCTGGTGCTCCAGTGGATGCGCGACACCGGCCTCTTGGTGAAGCTGCTGCCCGAGCTCGACGCGACGGTCGCGTTCTCGCAGGAGGCCGATCGCAAGCACAAGGACGTCTGGGAGCACACGAAGGCGGTCGTGTGGCAGGCGGTGCCGCGGCCCACCGTGCGCTGGGCCGCGGTGCTGCACGACATCGGCAAGGTCACCACGCGTCGCTTCGGCAAGGACGGCAAGGTCAGCTTCCACGGCCACGCCGACGAGGGCGTGCGCATGTTCAGGCGCGGACCGTTGCGGCGCATCGGATTCCCGGACGAGGTCGGCAAGACCATCGAGCACCTCATCCGGCACCACCTGCGGCCGGGCCAGTACGACGACACCTGGACGGACACCGCGGTGCGTCGCTTCCATCGCGAGATGGAGCCGTGGCTGCGTGATCTGATGGATCTGTCGCGCGCCGACGTGACCAGCAAGCGGCCCGGCAAGCGCATGCGCTGTCTGCGGGGCATCAGCGAGCTGGCGAAGCGCATGCGCGAGCTCGAGGCCGCGGACGCGGTGGTGAAGCCGCTGCCGCCCGGGCTCGGCAATCTGCTCATGACCGCGCTCGCGTTGCCGCCGGGCAAGCACATCGGCGAGCTGCGGGCGCGACTCGAGGCGCTCTACGCCGCCGGCGAGATCCAGGGCGGGCAGCCGGCCGAGTACTACGTCGAGCTGGTGCGCTCGCGCGGGCTGCTCGACGGCATCGCGATCGCACCACCGCGCGGCTTCGATCGCGAGCCCCCTTCGGGCGCGTCCGTGGAGTAGCGACGCCGATGTCCGAGGCGTTGCTCGGGCACATCGGAGGCACGCCGCTCGTGCCGCTCGTGCGCATCGGGGCCGAGGCACGCGTGCCGGTGCTCGTGAAGTGCGAGCAGCTGAACCCGGGCGGCAGCGTGAAGGATCGGATGGCGAAGGCGATCGTCGACGACGCCGAGGCGCGCGGTGTGCTCGCGCCCGGCGCGACGCTCGTCGAGGCCACCGCGGGCAACACCGGGGTCGGGCTCGCGCTCGTCGCCGCGGCCCGCGGCTACCGACTCGCGTGCGTGCTGCCGCGCAAGATGTCGGTCGACAAGGTCGAGGCGCTACGGATGCTCGGCGCCGAGGTGATCGTGGTGGAGAACGCGCCGCCGGACTCGCCGGAGAACTTCCGCAACGTGGCGGCTCGACTCGCGCGCGAGCGCGGGTGGTTCGCCTGCGATCAGTTCGAGAACCCCGCGAACCCGCGGGTGCACGAGCGCACCACGGCGGTCGAGATCCTCGCGCAGACCCGCGGCAAGGTCGGTGCGTTCGTCGCGGGTGCGGGCACGGGCGGCACGATCACCGGGGTGGCGCGGGCGTTCGCGCGCGAGGGCGTGCGCGCGAAGATCGTGCTCGCCGATCCGATCGGCTCGGGGCTGGCCGACTGGATCGAGACCGGCACGCCGGGGCCCGACGGCACGTACCTCGTCGAAGGCATCGGCGGCGCGCTGCCCCCCGGCAACCTCGACCGCACGCTGGTCGACTTCGCCGAGCGCGTGTCCGATGCCGAGTCGTTCGCGATGGTGCGCCGGCTCGTGCGCGAAGAGGGGCTCATGGTCGGCGGCTCGGCCGGCACCAACGTGGTCGCCGCGCTGCGCGTCGCGATGCGCGACGACATCGACGGGCCGGTCGTGACGGTGCTGCCCGACGGCTGGGATCGCTACCGTGCGCAGCCGTGGATGCGGGACTGGTGATGCAGGCGCCGCACTGGCCGCTCGCCCGCGAGCTGCGGATCCCGCTGCAGATCGGCATCAGCTCGCTCGTCGAGGGCGCGATCGACAGCGGCGGCGGGATGACGGTCGCGGTGCTGTGCTTCGTGCACGCGGGTGACGAGGGGGTGTCCGGCCTGCTCGCGCCGCTCGGCGGCGTGATCGTGCTCGTGGGCTTGCTGGCGATCTCGCGCACCGGGCTCGTCGGCAGCCGCGCGAGCGACCTGGTGCTCGGCGCCGACGGCGTGCGCGTCGAGGGTGGGCCGCGCCACGGGCTCGCGCTCGCATGGACGCAGATCGATCCGCTGCGTTGCCGGGTCGAGAACGACAAGGTGCAGGACAAGGCCGGGAAGCTGCGCGGACGTCAGCTGATCGTCGGCACCACGGACGGCAAGGACACGCTGCTCGCCGAGGTGTGGCAGAGCGACGACGCCCCGGCGTTCTACGTGGTGATCGACGAGATCAGGGCCGTATACGGGCTGCCGCCGCTGCCCGAGGACGAGCGCACGTCGGCACCGCAGGCCGTCGAGCCCGCGCCCGCGCTGCCCACGGGCGAGGTGGTCGAGCAGCTGCGCTGCAGTGCTTGCGGTGCCGGGCTGCGGCCGCGCGACGCCGTCGCGATCGCGTGCGAGCGCTGTGGCGTGACCACGGCCGTGGCGCCGGCGATGCGCACCCGGCTGGAGCAGCACCAGACGATCGAGCGCGATCGGAAGCACGCGAGCGAGATGCTGCGGACGATCCTCGAGCAACGCGGTGCAGCTGCGGCGAATCGCTGGCTCGTGCTGGCGCTCGCGCTGATCTTCGTCGTGCCGATGCCGTGCGGGCTCTTGTACGCCGCGGTGCACGAGCGCGGCGGCGGGCTCGGGTGGACGATCCCGGTCGCGCTGCTCGCGATGGCGCTCGTGGGGGCCGCGGCCGCGCTGACCTCGCACGTGTTCACCCGGCGGATCGCGCTGCGTTCGTGCCTGGTCGAGCTCGGCGCGCGTCGTGGGGCCGACGACGATCGTCCGCACTGTCGCGCGTGCGGCGGATTGTTGCCCGACGGCACGATGCTGGTGCGTTGCGTCTACTGCGACTGCGAGAACCTGCTCGGCCATGATCTTCGGCGCTGGCAGGCGAGCGTGGGCGAGCAGCGGCGCACGCTCGCCGAGCTGCTCGAGAAACGACGCGCGGTCGCGGCCGAGTCACGCACGAACCTGGTGATCTGTCTGGTCATCGCCGCGATCGCAGCCGCGATACCGGCGGTGTGGCTGCTCGTCGCCCAGTGAGCCGCGGCTTTGCGGTAAGCTCTCGGCCCTTCTCGAGGAACCCGATCATGAAGACACGCGCTGCAGTCGCATACGAAGCCGGAAAGCCCCTCGTCGTCGAAGAGGTCGATCTCGAGGGGCCGCGCGCCGGGGAGGTGCTGGTCGAGCTGAAGGCGACCGGCGTGTGCCACACCGACGAGTTCACGCGCTCGGGTGGCGATCCCGAGGGGTTGTTCCCGGCGATCTTCGGGCACGAAGGCGCGGGCGTCGTCGTCGAGGTCGGTCCCGGCGTCACGTCGGTGAAGCCCGGCGATCACGTGATCCCGCTCTACACACCCGAGTGTCGCGGCTGCAAGTCGTGTCTGTCGCGCAAGACGAACCTGTGCACCGCGATCCGTGCGACGCAGGGCAAGGGGCTGATGCCCGACGGCACGAGCCGCTTCTCGATCGGTGGGCGGCCGATCCACCACTACATGGGCTGCTCGACGTTCGCGAACCACACGGTGCTGCCGGAGATCGCGGTCGCGAAGGTCCGCGAGGACGCGCCGTTCGACAAGATCTGCTACATCGGCTGCGGCGTCACGACCGGCATCGGTGCGGTGATCTTCACCGCGGGGGTCGAGCCCGGTGCGAACGTGGTGGTGTTCGGGCTCGGCGGCATCGGGCTCAACGTCGTGCAGGGCGCGAAGCTGGCTGGCGCCGACATGATCGTGGGCGTCGACATCAACCCGGCCCGCGAGGCGCTCGGGCGCGAGTTCGGGATGACGCACTTCGTGAACCCGAAGGAGCACCCCAACGATCTGGTGCCGTATCTGGTCGAGCTCACGAAGGGCGGCGCGGACTACAGCTTCGAGTGCGTCGGCAAGGTCGACCTGATGCGCCAGGCGCTCGAGTGCTGCCACCGCGGCTGGGGCGTCTCGGTGATCATCGGGGTCGCAGGCGCGGGTCAGGAGATCGCGACGCGCCCGTTCCAGCTCGTCACGGGACGGGTGTGGAAGGGCAGCGCCTTCGGTGGCGCGCGCGGCCGCACCGACGTGCCGAAGATCGTCGACTGGTACATGGACGGCAAGATCCGGATCGACGAGCTCATCACCCACAAGCTCCCGCTCGATCGGATCAACGAGGCGTTCGAGCTCATGCACTCGGGCGCGTCGATCCGCACGGTGATCGAGTACTGAGCGTCGCTCGCAGCGCCGGCGGCTGAACTCGGTTCGGGCCGCGGCATGGGGTTGCGCGCGCGCTGGGGCCGTTCATCGTGTCCGCATGGCGAAGATCGCGATGGTGATCGGTCCCGAGTTCGAGGACTCCGAGTTCCGCGTGCCGTACGACGCGCTGCGCGAGGCGGGGCACGAGGTCACGCTGGTCGGCGTCAAGGCCGGCGAGAAGGTCGAGGGGAAGAAGGGCAAGGAGAGCGCGAAGGTCGACGTCGCCGCGGATGGCAAGGACGCCGCGGGCTACGACGCGATGGCGATCCCGGGCGGGGCTTCGCCCGATCATCTGCGCACCGAGAAGAACGTCGTCGACTTCGTGCGCGCGTTCGTGAAGACCGGCAAGCCGATCGCCGCGGTGTGCCACGGGCCGCAGCTGCTCATCGAAGCCGACGCGGTGGCGGGCCGCACGATGACGTCGTGGGCATCGGTGCGCAAGGATCTCGAGAACGCCGGCGCCCGCTGGGTCGACCGCGAGGTCGTCGTCGACGGCAACCTGATCACGTCGCGCAAGCCCGCCGACCTGCCGGCCTTCTCGAAGGCGCTGCTCGAAGCGCTCTGACGACGGTCACGCGCCGATGGTCGTGCGGCGTCTCGGCCGTCGGCGCGCATGCTCACGTAGGAAGGTGGGATCGATCGGTGCCGAGGCCACACTCTACCGTGTGGGACAAGATCCATATCGACCGCCGAGCGCCGGCGAGCCGCTGCCGGCCGGCTACGTCGATCAGACCTCTCGCGCTCGCGCGTTGACCGGCTTGCTCGGTCTGTTCCTCGCGGTCGAGCTGTCGACGACCGTCGTCGAGTGGGCGACCGGAGGGCGCGCTCAGTGGGTCGGCTACTACTACAACGTGTACATGGCCCTCTTCGCGGTCTGCGCGGTGGTGTTCCTGTCGTTCGTTGCGCACGCGAGTCAGAACGCGGCCGTCCTCGCGGGGCGTCGGCTCGCACACTCCCCGGCGGCCACGGTGACGTGGTTCCTGATTCCGATCGCGAACCTGTGGAAGCCGCGCGAGAGCGTCGCCGAGATGTGGAGCGCATCGGCGGCCGCCGCAGGTGAGGCCGCACGGCGTGCGCCGGTGAACGCGTGGTGGCTCGCGTGGCTGCTCGCGGTGTTCACCGGGGGCGTGCCCGCACTCGGCTCGCTCGCGATGAGTCCAATCATCCGCACCTTCAGTACCCTCGGCTACTCGATCGGGTTCGCGTACATGCTCATCTCCAGCTTGACGATGGCGTATGCGACGGCGCGAACGATCCAGCTGACGCGCGAGTTGGCTGGCCTGCAGTCGCGCGCCCGTGCGGCCGTCGAAGGCTCGGCCGCCGCTACCCGTTGAAGTGCCCCACGCGCCGATGCACTACCGGCGCGCGAGCAGCCAGACGATCGGTGGGACGAGCCACCAGGTCGCGAGGCCGGGGAAGACCAGCAGCACGAGCGCCTGTTCCGCATCGCGCGCGCCGGTCTGGCCCCACGCGATCGCGAGCGCCCATGCGACCACCACCGTCGCGCCGACGATCGCGACGATGCGCTGCAGCGCGACGCGTCGCGACGTGCGTGCGAGGCGGAACAGCACCACCGCCGTCACGACGACGCCGAGCGGGATGCCGAAGACGATCATCATCACCACGATGCCGAGCGACGACATGCCGCCGTCGCCGGCGAACCACGGGATGAGCGTGGCGATCCAGGCCGCCGTCGGCATTGCGCCGCCGAGCCCGATCGCGACGCGCTCGCCACGGCTCGGTGTGGCGCTCGGATCGCCGCGCAGGCCCAGCCACATCAGCGCGTGCGAGACGGCGACGACGGCGGCCCACCCCGCGAAGTCGTCGTAGCGCTCCGTCGACCACAGCACGCCGAACGCGATCGCCGACCAGGCGAGCGCGAGCACGGGAGCGATCCAGTCCGGCTTCACGTGGGTCAATCGCCCCGTCGGTTCGCCGCGGCCCAGCGGCGGATCTCGGCCGCCGTCTCGGGCTCGGGCCACGCCGCATAGCGCATCGCACCGGCCTCGGCGAGCGCTGCGACCAGCAACGGATCGCGACCGAGCGCGTGGTAGGCCTTCGCGAGGTCGAAGAGCGGGATCTCGTCGGGGTGGTAGACCGTGGGGCCGGGCCGCAGCGCGATCGTGCGCTCGAGCTGCGGCACCGCTTTCTCGAGCTCGCCCGCGCCGATCAGCACCTCGCCGAGCGTGTGGTGCAGCCGTGCGAGGTTCGGGTTCTCCGGCGGATACGCCCGCTGCCCGATCGCGAGCGCACGCTCGGCGAACGCGATCGCATCGGCGTGCTGCTCCCGGGCCGTCGCGACGAGCGCGAGCTTGGCGAGCGTCAGGCACATGCGCGGATCGTGGGGACCGAACGCGCGCTCGCGAATGGCGAGCGCGCGACGGAAGTAGGGCTCGGCCTCGTCGAACCGCCCGATCTCGTAGTGCGCCATGCCGAGCCCATAGAGCGGGAACGCGGCGTTGGGGTGATCGGGTCCGAGCGTGGCCTCGTAGATCGCGAGCGCGTGCATGTCGTACGCAATCGCGGCGTCCCAGTCGCCCAAGTCGCGCGAGACCTCGGCGAGCGTCGACAGCGGGATCGTGAGCAGCGAGTGGCGCTCGCCGTATGCCTGCCTCCACACCGCGAGCACGCGCTCGACCATGCGCTTGCCCTCTTGGAGCCGACCCTCGCGCATCTCGATGCGGCCGAGCGCGGTCAACGGGATCACCGCGTCGGGGTGCTGGTCGCCGAGCGCCGCGCTCCAGATCGCGTGGGCCCGGCGATACGCCGCGTCGGCCTCGTCGAGCTCGCCGAGCCCGTAGTGCGAGTTGCCGAGGCTGTTGATCGCGCGCGCGACGTAGGGACTGTCGTCGCCGTACGCCACTTCGAGCAGCTCGATCGCCTGCGTGTAGTGCTGCTTCGCGAGCTCGGTCTCGCCCATGCCCTCGTGCGCGTTGCCGATGCTGACCAACAGGCGCCCGCGGGGTCCTTCGGGCACCGCGACGCGCTCCGCCGAGGCGAGCCCGTGGCGTCCCCATGCGAGCGCATCGTCGTGGCGACCGAGCTTGTAGCCGAGCAGGTAGACGAGCTGGTTGATGACGAGCGGCACGATCTCGTCGTGGCCGTGGGCCAGCGCGACGTGCTCGGCGTCCTCGAGCACCGCGAGCGCGTGGTCGAACTGCTCGGCGTCTGCGAGCGCGCGGCCGTGGGCAAACAGGCTCTCGGCGAGCAGTGGCCCGTGCTCGAGCGCGCGCGCCTCGGCGACCAGCGCCTCGGCCGGCTCGAGCGCGGCGGCGTGGCGGCCCGCGGCGAGCTCGGCCTCGATGCGCGCGAGCTCGTCGAGCCGCTCGCGCAGCTCGGTCTGCTGCGCTGGATCGGTCGGCGCGAACGGATCGGGCGCGTCGGCGGCGAGGCGATCGCAGCGCCCCAGATCCGGCAGCCCCTCGATCGCGCGCACGGCATTGCGGGCGATCGCGTCGTCGGCCACCACGAGCAGCTCACCGAGCGCAGCCGCGGACCGATGCGCGCGTTGCAGGCAGCCCATGCGCGCGTCGAGCGAGGATGCGTCGAGCTGCGCGCGCTCGTGCGCGGCCAGACAGACCTCGCGATGGCTCGTCTGCCAGTGTGCGCCGTACTCGTCGAGCGCGGTGCTCGTACGCTGCCAGCTCGTGGTCGCGTGATCGCCGAGCGCAGCGAACGCAGCGGCCGCGGCGTCGCGGCGCTCGTCGGACCAGGCCTGTTCCCAGCGCTCGGCGCCCGCGGCACAGCGCTCGCTCTCGTCGGCCCGCACGGCGGCGATCGTGACCGCACCGATCGCAGCGCAGCCGATCGCGGCCGCGGCGATCCACGTGCGCATGCGGCCGTCGCTGCGCTCGCGCGCGAGCACGTCGAGCAGCGCCTCCATCGTGGGAAAGCGCCGGTCGGCATCGCCGGCCATGCCGCGGTCCAGCGCCGCGCGCAGCCGTCGCGACACCTTGTGTCGCCGCGGCGCCGAGACGGACGGCTGCGCCGGCTGCGAGTCCGCGCTGCGATGGGCCGGCGTCACGACGTGGACGTGGCCCGCGGGCAGCATGCCGAACAGCGCTTCCCAGAGCGCCACACAGAACGAGTACTGATCGCTGCGCGCATCGAGCTTCCATGCGAGCCGCTGCTCGGGCGACATGTAGCGCGGCGTGCCGACGGCGTATCCGGGACGCGTGACGCGATCGTCGACGTTCCACTCGTGGCTCGGCGGCGGCGCATTGGCGCTGCGCTCCGACGACCATGGTCCGCCACCCGGCTGTGCGAGCCCGAAGTCGAGCACGCGCACGCGCGGTGGTGCGCTCGCGGAGGTCTCGATGATCACGTTGCCGGGCTTGAAGTCGCGATGCACGATCTCCGCGGCGTGGGCGGCCGCGAGCCCACGCCCGGCGAGCTCGAACACCTCGAGGATCTCGCGGGCGCTGCGGGGCTCGGCGGCCAACCACTGTGCGAGCGTGATGCCCTCGAGCAGCTCCATCGCGAGCACGAGCTCGCCCCGCTTCACACACGCGTCGTAGATCACGACCACGTTGGGATGGGAGACGCGCGCGAGCGCGTTGGCCTCGCGGACGAGCCGAGCGCGCGCGTCGAAATCGTCGGCGACGTCGCGGCGGATCAGCTTGAGCGCGACCTTGCGATCGAGCTCCGGATCGTACGCGGCGTACACCGTGCCCATGCCGCCGCTGCCGATCACGCCGGCGATGACGTAGCGACCGAGCATCGTGCCGACGGGCAGCGGTGGCGCGCGACTCGGGGCCAGCTCCTCCATGAGCTCGGCCAAGCCCCCGACGACCGCGACCGTGACGTCGTCGCAACTCATCGGATCCAGGCTCGGTGGCCTTCCGATCCCGCGCAACCGTGCGCCGCGCGACCGCTCGGCCGACGCCGGCGCGCCGGTGCAGCGCGCCGCGGGAACCTCCGGCCACGCCTGCTCCCCGGGGCCGTGCGGAGCCAAGTGGGCTGCCTCACTGCCGAGGGGGACCGCGCGGCCGGCCGACGCTGGCATCATCCGGCCGGGGCGTAGGGTGAGCGCCGAGGACAAGCGCGGAGCCGATTTCCGGATCTCGGATCTGTTCTTCTATCCGTGGTCCGTCGTCGTGTGGGTCGGCGGCATCGTGTGGATGATCTTCCTGGTCGCGGTCGCGCTGCCGATCACGATCTTCATGCCGTTCGAGCGCTTCCAGACGGTGTGGCCGATGCCGCAGATCGGCTGGACGCTGTACCTGACGTTCAGCCGCGTGCGCGTGATCTACGACCCGCGCTACCGCAAGAAGAAGGGCGTGGTGTTCGTGCAGAACCACGTCAGCGTGTACGACGGGTACATCGGATGCCACGCGATCCGCGTGCCGCTGTCGGGGCTCGAGAACGAGGCGCACCTCAAGCTGCCCGGCTATGGGTGGATGATGCGGCTCGCGAACGCGGTGCCGGTGGGCAAGGGCAGCGGTCGCTATCGCAAGATCGCCGAGCTGATGCGCGAGCGGGTGTCGCGGGGGATCTCGGTGCTGACGTTCCCCGAGGGCACGCGCACGAAGGACGGCAAGGTGAAGCCGTTCAAGCGCGGCGTGTTCCAGATCGCCCGCGATGCCGGGATCCCGGTGGTGCCGCTCGCGGTGCGCGGGATGTTCGAGGTGCTGCCGAAGGGCCGCTTCCTCGTGCGCCCGGGCAACGTCGAGATCTACATGGGCGCGGAGATCGAGACCGCGGGCATGACCGACGACGAGCTCGACGAGCTCGCGGAGCGCGTGCACACGATCATCTCCGACTGGGTCGAGCACGGCCGGATGCCGGCGACCGAAGCGGTCGACGAGCCCGCGCGCGTGGGGTGATCACATGCAGAGCGAGACGCCGCCCGCGTAGTTCTCGCACGTGCCGCTCGCGCAGCTGCCGTCCGCCATGCACGGCTCGCCGGCTTGGCCGTGCGAGCAGAGCAGCATGCCGTCCGGGAGATCCACGCACGTTCCGTCGTCTTCGCACGGGATGCCCGTCGCGTCGCAGATCTGACCCGTGCAAACGCCGGGGACCCCGAGCGATGCGGGCACGAGGTTGCACGTTCCGTCCGGACAGTCCGGTGGCTCCGCGCACGGATCACCGGGCATGCCGTGCCCGCAACCCCAGCCCTGATCGAGGCCGATGCAGACGCCGTCGGTGTCGCACGGCTCGCCGTCCATCATGCACGCGAGCGCGCCGCCCGAGCTGCTCGAGTCGGCGGTGCCGTTGCCGGAGTCGCCGGTCGAGGCGCCGGTGGAGCTCGAGCCCTGCGCGGACGAGCTGCCGCTGTCGTCGTCGCCGGTATCCGCGTTGTCGCCGTGCGGAGCGCCCTGCGCGACCATGCCCTGCGTCCCGGCGATCGGAGCCGCGCCGGGCTTGCTCGGTGCACCGCAACCGCAGAGCACCACGACGAGGATCGCGACCACGCGCACGACGAGAGCATCGCACGAGCCGCACCGCCGGAGCCAGTTCCGGCGGAGCGCAGCACCGCGGAGCGCAGCACCGCGGGAGCCCGCCGGAGGATCGTGGTCGGCGGCTTGGGCGAAGGATCGCCCAACCAACGCCGGAGGCCGTCCGGCGGAGGATCGCCCAACCAAGCTCGGCGCCCGCTCCGTGCGGAGGATCGCCCAACCAAGCTCGGCGCCCGCTTCCGTGCAGAGGATCGCCCAACCAAGCTCGGCATCCGCTCCGTGCAGAGGATCGCCCAACCAAGCTCGGCATCCGCTTCCGTGCAGAGGATCGCCCAAGCTCGGCGCCCGCCCGGAGCACCTGTACCGCGCGGACAGTGGCCGTAGTGGCCAGCTTGTGCACGTTCGCGATCGATCGCAAATCCTCGCCGATGAAGCGTCCACCGACGGCGAGCAAGAAGACACGTGCACGTCAACGCAGGCAACGCAAGCTCGCGCGTCCGCGTCAGCTCGCGTTGCCCGTGCGCACGCACGGCTTGCTCGATCCGGACGAAGTGCCCGGCGGAACGTGGCCGCCTTCGCGGCAGGCCGCGGGCGCGGATGCGATGAAGATGGCGAGCTGAAGCGGCGCGCACCTGCGCGAGACGACACCGACCACGGATCTCGAGACCACGAGCGCAGCTCCGTCGCGCGCGCGCGTCGTCGGAGCCTGGCTTCGTCGCGGCGTGCGAGCGGAGCGCTGCGGCGCAGCAGTCTCGATTGGGCGCTCCTCCGCACGGGCGGCGCAGCGGTCTCGATTGGGCGATCCTCCGCGCGGCAGCACCCCGCACGTCGGCTCGCCTCCCGGATCGGCCCTCGCTAGTCCAGCACGAGCAACGCCGCCGCCAGCACGATGCCCAGGAGCAGCGCCGGCTCGATGATCGTCGCCGCCAGCGAGGCGGCCAGCGCCGCCAGCACCGACAGCGCGAGCACGCCCGAGCGGCGGGGGATTCGGACGGGGAGCTCGGTGCGTTCAACCATGGCGCATCGCCACCGTGGGATCGACGCGCGTGGCTTCGCGCGCGGGCAGCCAGGCCGCGAGCGCGGCCATGGCCAAGAGCCCAATCGCCGCACCGCCGAAGGCGAGCGGATCGACGAGCGGGACCTCGAACAGCAGGTCGTCGAGCAAGGTCTCGAGCACGATGCCGCCGACGATGCCGAGCCCCACGCCCACGAGCGCGAGGCTCAGCGCGTCGGTCAGCACCTGGCGGAACAGGTGCGACGCGCGGGCGCCGAGCGCCATGCGGATGCCCAGCTCGCGCGTGCGCAGCCGGACATTGTAGGCCATCACACCGTGCAGGCCGATCGCGGCCAACAGCAGCGCGAGCCCCCCGAACGTGCCGAGCAGCGTCGCACCGAGCCGTGGTCCGAACAGCGCGCCCTCGAGCAGCTCCGACAGCGGCTGCACCCCCGCGACGCGCGGACCGTCGTCGAGCCCGGTGAGCGCCGCCTCGATCGACGCCGCGGCGGTGGCCGGGTCGTCGACCCGCGCGACGAGTATCGCGAACGGAGCCGGCCACTGCTCGAACGGCACGTACACGCGCGGCTGGGGCTCCTCGGTGAGCTGGTTCGACTTGTGATCGCCCACCACGCCGACGATCGTGAGCTGCTCGTCCTCGCCGAGGAAGCGCATGCGCTCGCCGAGCGGATCGCGAGCGCTCCAGAACCGGCGCGCGAAGGTCTCGTTGACCAGCGCCACGCGCGGACGCTTCATGCGATCGTCGTCGGTGAACGTGCGGCCGGCGCGTAGCGGCACGCCGAGCGTCTCGAAGTAGTGCGGCCCGATGGCATCGACGTCGAAGAGCACGCCGTCCTCGGCGTCGGGGATGTCGCGGCCGTCGACGAACACCGTGCGACGCATCTGTCCGCCGGCGAACGGCACGCGCACGCCGATCGCCGCGTCCCTGATCTCCGGCAACGCGCGTGCGGCCCGCAGCAGCTCGGCACGCCTCACCACCTCTTGCTCCGGCGTGCTCCCCGACCTCGAGAAGTCGAGGTTCGCGACGACCAGCCGGTCGGCCACGAAGCCGGGATCGACCGCGCGCACGTTCTGCATGCTGCGCACGAACAGCGCGGCGCCGACGAGCGCCACCATCGACAACGCGACCTGCACGATGACGAGCGCGCCGCGCAGGCCGACGCGTCGGATCGTGCCCGCCTCCGTCGTGCCCTTCATCGGCGTGGTGAGATCGACCCGCGCCGCCCGCAGCGCGGGCACGAGCCCGAACGCGACGCCGGTGAACAGCGTGAGCAGCAGCGTGAACGCGAGCACACGACCGTCGGTGGTGGGCTCGATCCCGGGCAGCTCGAGCCCGGGCGGCCGCATCGCCCACACGAAGTCGCGGATGACGAAGGTCAGCACCAGGCCCGCCGACGCCGCGATGCTCGCGAGCAACAGGCTCTCGGTGAGCAGCTGCCGCACCAGCCGCGACGGCCGGGCCCCGAGCACCCCACGGATCGCGATCTCGCGCTGTCGTGTGGCCGCGCGCGCGAGCATGAGGTTCGCCGCGTTCGCGCACGCGATGAGCAGCACGAAGCCGGCCATCGTCATCAGCAACGTCGACGCGGCGACGAGATCGTCGCGCTGATCGGCGCCCATCATCGCGTGCGTCACGGGCAACGCGACGAAGCTGCGGCCCGCGTTCTCCTCGGGCCACGCGGCCGCGAGCTGGGCACCTGCCGCGGCCAGGGCATCGTTGGCCTGCTCGAGCGTGACGCCGGGCGCGAGCCGACCGATCGGCTGGAACGTCAGCCAGCGCCGCGAGGTGAACCAGATCTCGTTCTCCGGCATCAGCTCGCGATGGCTGGAGAACGGTGCGAAGAAGCTGGGCTTGAACAGAGTGGTGCCGTGGAAGCCGGGCGGCGCGACGCCGATCACCGTCATCGGATGGCCGTCGACGCGCAGCGTGCGACCCACCACGCTCGGATCGCCGGCGAAACGCGCCTGCCACCAGTCGTGCGCCATCACCAGCTCGGGGTGCGCACCGAGCTCGTCGTCGTCGTGCTCGAACGCGCGACCGAGCACGGGCTCGACGCCGAGCAGTCGGAAGTAGTTCGCGGTGACGAGCATGCCGCCCGTCTGCTGGATGTCGTCGCCGTCGCCGATCTCTGCGCCGACGAACGCAAACGAGCCCACCTCGAGGCTGTCACGCGCGAGCGAGCCGAGGTCGCGACGGTTGAGGTTGGAAACCGGCAGATGCCCCGGGTTCTTCACGTCGATGGTGAACAGCGCCACCACGCGGTCGGGCTCGCGCACGGGCAGACGCCCGAACAGCACCGCATCGACGATCGAGAACACCGCCGTGTTCGCACCGATCGCCACCGCGAGCGTCAGCACGATCGCGATCGTGATGCCGAGCCGGCGACGCAGGAGTCGCGCCGCGTAGCCGAGGTCGATGAGCAAGCCGCCGACCAGTCCGCTCATTCGGCCGCCTCCGCGTCGTCGACGATGCGCCCGTCGAAGAGCCGGATGACGCGTCCGGCCCAGCGGGTGAGCTGCGGATCGTGCGTGACCATGCAGATCGTCGAGCCCCCGCGGTTGAGCTCGCGCAGCAGCTCCATCACGCCCTCGGCGTTCGCCGAGTCGAGGTTGCCGGTGGGCTCGTCGGCGAGCAGGACGAGCGGCTTGCCCACCACCGCACGCGCGACTGCGACGCGCTGCTGCTGGCCGCCGGAGAGCTGCGCCGGCGCGTGGTTCATGCGGTTCACGATGTCGACGCGCTCGAGCACCTCGTGCACCCGCTTGCGCCGTTCGGCGGGCGGCATGCCGCGGTAGACCAGCGGCAGCTCGACGTTCTCGAACACCGATAGATCGCCGATGAGGTTGAAGCTCTGGAAGATGAAGCCGATCTCGCGGTTGCGCAGGTCGGCGCGCTCGCTCGCATCCAGCTGCTGTACCGGCCGACCGCCGAGGTCGTAGCTGCCGGTGCTCGGCACGTCGAGCAACCCCAGCATCGACAGCAGCGTGGTCTTGCCGGAGCCCGAGGGTCCGGAGATCGCGACGAACTCCCCGGCGGCGATGTCGAGCTGCACGCCGGCGAGCGCGTGCGTCTCGACCTCTTCGGTGAGGTACACCTTGCCGACGTCGCGCATGCGGATCAGCGTGGTCTGGGCGGCGGTCATGCGGCTCGTTTCATGGCTCGATGCGCAGGCGAGCGAGGTCGTCCCACGCGGTGGTATCGGATACGATCACGACGTCTCCCGGTGACAGGCCGTCGACGATCTCGATCGCGTTCATGGACGAGCGGCCGAGCGTGACGGGCACGCGCTCGGCGAAGCCGTCGCCGTCGAGGCGGAACAGGCCGACGCGGCTGCCGGCCTCGACGTTCGGGGGGCGGCGCACCTGTAGCGCATTGTCGATGCGCTCGATCTCGATGACGCCGTCGACGGTGAGATCGGGGCGCGCGCCTTCCGGGAGCGGGTCGAGCAGCCGCACGTCGACCAGCACGCTGCCGTCGCGCGGCGACGGATCGATGCGTGCGATCTCGCCGGCGATCGACGCCGTGCGCATGTCGATGCGCGCGAGCTGACCGAGCCGGAGGTCCTTCGCACGGATCTCCGGGACCTTCAGCTCGGCCTCGAGCTGATCGGGCTGGACCACCGTCGCGAGCGTCGCGCCCGGATCGACCCACTGCCCGAGCTCGACCGGCACCTCCTGCAGCACGCCGGCCTGGCCCGCGGTCACGGCGAGCGCCGCGAGCTGACGATGGCGGAACTCGACGACGGCGGCGAGGCGATCGACGCGCGCGGCCTGGGCGTCGATCTGGGCCCGCCGCGCGCGCCCGATCACCGCGAGGCGACGTTGCTCGAGCGACAGCCGGGCATCGAGCTCGTTCCTGCGATCGCGGCCGCGCTCGAGCTCGGCCATCGCGATGCTCTTCGTCTCGGCCAGCTGCTGGTTCGCGTCCGCGGTGCGGCGCGCCTCGGCGTGGTCGGCCGCGACGGTCGCGACGGTCGCACGCTGGGAGAGCTTGTCGGTCTCGAGCTGGGCCTCGAGGTTCGCGAGCTCGGCCTTCGCGGCCGCGAGCTCGCCCTCGGACTCGAGCGCGGCGAGCTCGAGATCCGGGTTCACGAGCTGGAAGAGCACGGTGTCGGCCTCGACCGGCGCGCCGGGCTCGACGCTGATCCGATCCACGCGACCGCGCGCGCTCGCGGTCACCCAGCGCACGTGCTCCGCGGCCAACGTCCCCGGAGCTTCGACCTCGCGCACGAGCGCGCCGTGCTCGACGGTCGCGGTCCGGATCGTACGCGCCTCGATCTTGGTGACCCCCGACGTGCGCGCGCGCAGGCTGCCGGCCCAGAGCGCGACCCCGCCCAGGCCGGCGCCGAGTGCGAGCACGAGGGCTGCGCGTCGGCCCCGAGCACGTGGCTTGCGTGGGATGTCCATCGCGAACCGTCCCATCCGCAAGATGCGTGCCCCGGCGTCGACCATGACGGAACGCTCGGTTGCGCGGACCCGCGGCAGGGGCGTGTGTTCGTCTGCGGGATCGTGAATCCCGGAAGCGGACACCTGTTTCTCCACTGAGCAGCGAGCCGTTTCCGATGCGTAGAATCCCGTCGTTGGGTGCCCTCCAATCCGCGCGCGTGCTGGTCGCCGACGATCAGGCCGACATCCGCGAAGCCCTGCGCCTGGTGTGCAAGGCCGAGGGCTGGGTCTGCGAGAGCGTCGGCTCGCCTGCAGACGTGATCGCGACGGTGGCGAGCGGCGAGCTCGACGTTGCGCTCGTCGATCTCAACTACTCGCGCGACACGACCTCGGGCAGCGAAGGGATCGATCTGCTCGGCGAGCTGCAGCGCATCGATCCGCTGCTGCCCGTCGTGGTCATGACGGCGTGGGGCAGTGTCGAGGGCGCGGTCGCGGCGGTGCGCGCCGGCGCGCGCGACTACCTCGAGAAGCCGTGGGACAACGAGCGGCTCGTCGCCACGCTGCGCACGCAGATCGAGCTCGGTCGTGCGCTGCGACGCGGTCGCCTGCTCGAGCAGGACAACCGGCGACTGCGCGCCGCCGAGCTGCCCGAGCTCGTCGCGAACGCGCGGGCGATGGAGCCCGTGCTGAAGCTGATCGAGCGTGTGGGGCCCTCGGACGCCAGCGTGCTCGTCAGCGGTGAGCACGGCACCGGCAAGGAGCTGGTCGCGCGTCTGCTGCACGCGGCGTCGACGCGGGCCGAGCGTCCGCTCGTCACGATCAACGCCGGTGGGCTGCCCGACGGCGTCTTCGAGAGCGAGCTCTTCGGCCACACGCGCGGCGCGTTCACGGATGCCAAGGGCGCACGCATCGGTTGCTTCGAGCTCGCCGATGGCGGCACGCTGTTCCTCGACGAGATCGGCAACATGCCGATCGGGCAGCAGGGCAAGCTCTTACGCGTGCTGCAGACCGGCGAATTCCACCCGGTCGGTTCGTCGCGCGTGCGTCGCGTCGACGTGCGCGTGATCGCGGCGACCAACGCGGATCTGCGCGCCGAGGTCAAGGCCGGCCGCTTCCGCGAGGATCTGCTGTACCGGCTCAACACCGTCGAGATCGTGGTGCCGCCGCTGCGCGAGCGCACCGAAGACCTGTTGCCGCTCGCGCACCGCTTCCTGCGGCGTGGCGCGACCCGCTACGGCAAGGTGGTCGAGGGCTTCACGCCCGAGGCCGAGCGCGCGCTGTTGCAGCATCCCTGGCCGGGCAACGTGCGCGAGCTCGAGCACGCGATCGAGCGCGCCGTCTTGCTCAGCGAAGGTGCGCGCGTGCAGCTCGGCGATCTCGGGCTCGCGCGCGCGCAGGACGACGCTCCGGGCCTCGAGGGCATGACGCTCGACGACGCCGAGGCGCATCTCATCAAGCGCGCGCTCGAGCGCAACGACGGCAACGTCAGCCAGGCCGCGGGCGAGCTCGGCGTGAGTCGCAGCGCGCTCTATCGTCGGCTGCAGCGCCACGGGCTCGGGCCATGAGCACGCGGCCCCGCTTCGGTCGCGCGTTGCTCGTGCGGCTGGTGACGGGCGGCCTGCCACTCGCCCTCGTCGGGGTGCTGCTGGTCGTGCACCCCACGCTCCCGCCGCCGATCGCATGGGTGCTGCTCGGCATCGCGGTGATGCTGTGGCTGCTCGGCATCGTCGCAGCGCGACAGGCCGCGGTCGCGCCGCTGCGCACGCTCGCGAGCCTGCTCGGCGGGCTGCGGCGCGGCGACTTCTCGATGCGATCCGCGCGTGCGCGGCCCGACGATGCGCTCGGGCTCGTGATGCTCGAGGCCAACGCGCTCGCCGACACGCTCACCGAGCAGCGGCTCGGTGCGCTCGAGGCCACGGCGCTCCTGCGCAAGGTGATGTCGGAGATCGAGGTCGCCGTATTCGCGTTCGACGAGCACGAGCGCCTGCGCCTGGTGAATCGCGCCGGCGAGCGCTTGCTCGGGCGCACGCGCGAGCGCATCGAGGGGGCTTCCGCGAGCGAGCTCGGGCTCGCGGAGCTGCTCGTCGGACCGAGCCCACGGCTGGTGGAGCTCGGGTTCGCCGGCATCGAGGGCCGCGGCGAGCTGCGCCGCACCGCGTTCCGGCAGCACGGCCAGCCGCACGTGCTGCTCGTGCTCGCGGATCTGAGCCAGGCGTTGCGGCAGGAGGAGCTCGCGGCGTGGCGCAGCCTCGTGCGCGTGCTCAGCCACGAGATCAACAACTCGCTCGCGCCGATCGCCTCGGTCGCGAGCAGCATGCGGAAGTTGATGGAGCGTGAGCCGCCGCCCGAGGATCGCGACGACGATCTGAAGGGCGGGCTCGAGCTCATCGAGGGCAGGGCCACCGCGCTGCGTCGCTTCATGGGTGCGTACGCACGGCTCGCTCGGCTGCCGCCGCCGGAGCTCGCCGAGGTCGAGCTCGGTGCGCTCGTCGGTCGCGTCGCCGCGCTCGAGCGCCGGATGCCGATCGAGCTCGAGCCCGGCCCGGAGCTCGGCGTGCGTGCGGATCGCGATCAGCTCGAGCAGCTGCTCATCAACCTGTGCGCGAACGCGGTCGACGCGACCTTGCCCGAGCACGGCAAGGTGGTGATCGCGTGGGGCCGCGAGGGCCGCCACGCGTGGGTGCGCGTGCGCGACGAAGGCCCGGGCGTCGGCGAGACGGCGAACCTCTTCGTCCCGTTCTTCTCGACGAAGCCCGGCGGCAGCGGCATCGGCCTCGTGCTCAGCCGCCGGATCGCGGAGTCCCACGGCGGCAGCGTGGCGCTGAAGAACCGCGAGGACGGCAGGGGTGCCGAGGCGCTCGTGCGGCTGCCGCTGCCGTGATCAATCGACGTCGCGCGGCTCGACACCCGGATCGACCGCACGCAGGCGCCCGCCCGGAGGATCGGTCGCCGGATCGAGGCGGCTCGGTCCGTCGGGATGGCGCATGCGAGCCTGCTTCGCCACGCGCATCACCACCGGAATCTGCACCTGCGACATGCTGCTGCTCGAACGTCCCGCGAATGCGCCGGTCATCGGTGCGCTGTCGACGGGCAGGTCGCGGCGGGCCATCGCTGCGCCGACGATCCAGCACACGATCGCCACAGCAACACCGTAGGTGACCGTCTCGGCCGTCAACGTCTCGGCCGAGATGCCGGCCATCCGCAGCTCGCCATCGCGACCCTCCATGCGACCATTCACGATCCACGCGGCGACGATCGCCGCGGTGAAGAGGAACAACCCGAGGCCGCGACCGATCCACGCGTACTGGATCCCGAATGGGCGGCGCCACAGCATCAACGCGAGCAGCAGCGCCGCCGGCAAGCACCAGCCCACCAGCGCGAACATGCGCCAGCGACCGTGATCGAAGGGCCGCACCGGCGCCGCGCTGCCGCTCAGCCCTGCGAGCGCATCGTCGAACGCACGCTCGTAGAGCGGCGCCTCGCTCGACAGCGTCGCGAGCACGACGAGCGCGCGTGTGCGACCCGTCGGCACCAATGCGACGCGGTAGGTGAGCTCCGCCTGCGACCAGTGCCCGATCACGAACGCCGGCGCCCCTTCGTGCGGCGGCACGATCTCGAGCGCCGCACTGCCGGCCTCGTACGGCAGCATGCGATCGATCGCGCGCTCGAGCTCGGCGAGCTCGGTGTTGCGCTCGTCATAGGGCGCATCGAGCTCGATCACCGCGATGACCTCGGCGAAGTCGTCGGGGTTGCCGGTGGTCAGCACCGTGCGCGTCTGCGCGTCGGCGCGGTGCATCGTCCAGGTCGAGACCAGCTCGCGCGCGCGGTTGCCCGGATCGCGCGTCGACCAGCCCATCGGGGTGGCGATCGTCACGGTCGGCTCGGCCCGGAGCTCGCTCGCGACGAGCGCGACCAGCACCAAGAAGGCGTACGGCGCGAGCCGTGCGGCCATCCACGCCGAGATCCGCCAGATTCCCACGACGAACCAGTAGAACACGCCAGGGCTTGCCTGGACACCGGGCTGGGCCTAATATCTCCCGATACGGATGTACGGATAGAGTGTCTTCCTCGGCCCCCATCTTCGGCTCCGGCTCCGGCGCCTCGCCCGGCTCGACCCCCGGCAAGCTCGCGAAGCGCAGCGCGGCCGATCGATCGGCGGCGTCGCTCGGCGATACCGCGACGTTGCTCGGGCTCCTGGCCGACCCGACGCGCATGCGACTGCTGGCGCTGCTCGACGAGCACGAGCTCTCGGTCGCGGAGCTGACCCGCATCACCGGGGTCCCGCAGCCACGGGTGTCGACGCATCTCGGCAAGCTCAAGGACGCCGGGTTCATCCGCGACCGTCGCGTCGGCACCTCGATCTTCTATCGGGTCGACGAAGCTCGAACGCCGGCGGCGGCGCGCGCTGCGTGGAACACGATCGCCGCGGGCCTCGACGACGCGGTGCTGCACGACGATCGCGAGCGCTGCGACGAGGTGCTGCAGGCGCGCTCGCGCGAGGCGGAGTGGCCCGACACGGTCGCCGGCCGCATGGAGCACCACTACTCGCCCGGGCGCACGTGGGAAGCGACCGCGCGCGCGTTCGTCGGGCTCATCCAGCTCGGCGACGTGCTCGACATCGGCTCGGGGGACGGTGTCATCGCGCAGCTGCTCTCGCCGCGCGCGCGCACGTACACCTGCATCGATCGCAGCGCGAAGGTCATCGAGGCCGCACGCGCACGCCTGCGCTCCTCGCCGAACGTCGAGCTGCTGTGTGGCGACATGCATGCGCTCCCGCTCGCCGACGCCTCGTTCGATCAGGTGCTGTCGTTCTCGGTGCTGACCTACGCCGAGGATCCGCGCGCGGCCCTGCGCGAGAGCCTGCGCGTGCTCCGGCCCGGTGGCACGCTCATCCTCGTCACGCTGCACGAGCACCGCCATCGCGAGATCTCGAGCGCGTACCACCACGTCAACGACGGGTTCGCACCCGACGATCTGCAGGCGCTGCTCGAAGAGGTCGGCTTCGAGGTCGAGCGCTGCGACGTGAGCGCTCGCGAGAAGCGCAAGCCGTACTTCGACGTCGTCTGCGCCTTCGCGCGTCGACCCCTGCATGCCCAGCGCGCCGCGCCCAGCCGCTCGCGCCGTCGCACTGCCACCCGCCGCGCCGCCCAGCCGCGCACCTCGGAGACCCCGTGAACGCCCCGCATCGCCACGCCGAGCTCGAGCAGATCCTCCGTCGTCGCATCGTCGTGCTCGACGGTGCGATGGGCACGCTGCTGCAACAATACCGGCTCACCGAGGCCGACTACCGCGGCGATCGCTTCGTCGATCACGAAGGCGACCTCAAGGGCAACCACGACATCCTCGCGCTCACGCGCCCCGACGTCGTGCGTGCGGCCCACGACGCGTACCTCGAGGCCGGTAGCGACATCATCGAGACGAACACGTTCACGTCGACGTCGATCGCCCAGGCCGACTACGGGCTCGAGCACCTCGCCTACGAGATGAACGTGGCCTCGGCCCGCATCGCCCGCGCGGCCGCCGATGCGTACTCCACACCGGAGCGGCCGCGCTTCGTCGCGGGCGCGGTCGGGCCCACCAATCGCACGCTGTCGCTCTCGCCGAAGGTCGAGGATCCGGCCTTCCGTGCGGTGAGCTTCGACGAAGTGCGCCGATCGTACGCCGAGCAGGTGCGTGGGCTCATCGACGGCGGCGTCGACCTGATCCTCGCCGAGACGGTGTTCGACACGCTCAACCTCAAGGCCGCGATCGTGGCGATCCAGGACGCGTTCGCGGAGACCGGCGTCACGCTCCCGCTCATGCTCTCGGTGACAATCACCGACAAGAGCGGGCGCACGCTGTCGGGGCAGACGATCGAGGCCTTCTGGGTGTCGGTCGCGCACGCGCACCCGCTGTCGGTCGGCATCAACTGCGCGCTGGGGGCCCGCGAGATGCGGCCGTACGTCGCCGATCTCGCCCGCATCGCCCCGGTGTTCGTCACCTGCTACCCGAACGCGGGCCTGCCGAACGCGTTCGGCGAGTACGACGAGACGCCGCCGGCCACCGCGGCGGCGCTCGAGGAATTCGCGCGCGCCGATCTCGTCAACGTCGTGGGTGGTTGCTGTGGCACGACCCCCGATCACATCCGTGCGATCGCGGCCGCGGTCGCCGACCTGCCCCCGCGCCAGCCACCGGCGCCGACTCCCACGCTCGCGCGCTTCGCCGGGCTCGAGCCGCTGACGCTCGGCCCCGGCTCGAACTTCGTGATGATCGGCGAGCGCACCAACGTCACCGGCAGCAAGAAGTTCGCGAACCTGATCAAAGCCGGTGACTACAACACCGCACTCGAGGTCGCGCTCGATCAGGTCCGCAACGGCGCGAACATCATCGACGTCAACATGGACGAGGGCATGCTCGAGTCCGAGGCGGCGATGGAGCACTTCCTCAAGCTCATCGCGAGCGAGCCCGAGATCTCGCGCGTGCCGATCATGATCGACAGCTCGAAGTGGTCGGTCATCGAGGCCGGGCTGCGCTGTGTGCAAGGCAAGGCGGTGGTGAACTCGATCTCGCTCAAGGAAGGCGAGGCGGATTTCCTGGCGAAGGCCCGCACCGTGCAGCGCTTCGGCGCCGCCGCGGTCGTGATGGCGTTCGACGAGCAGGGCCAGGCCGACACCGTCGCGCGCAAGGTCGAGATCTGCGAGCGCGCGTACCGGCTGCTGGTCGACAAGGCCGGCTTCGCGCCCGGCGACATCATCTTCGATCCCAACGTGCTCGCGATCGCCACCGGCCTCGAGGAGCACGCGCAGTATGGCATCGCGTTCATCGAGGCGGTGCGCATCATCAAGCAGCGCTGTCCGGGCGCGCGCACGAGCGGCGGCATCAGCAACCTCTCGTTCGCGTTCCGCGGCAACGATCGCGTGCGCGAGGCGATGCACTCGGCGTTCCTCTTCCATGCGATCCGCGCGGGCCTCGACATGGGCATCGTCAACGCGGGACAGCTCGTGGTGTACGAGGACATCGCGCCCGATCTGCTCGAGCACGTCGAGGACGTCATCCTCGATCGCCGCCCCGATGCGACCGAACGCCTGGTCACATTCGCCGAGCAGATCCGCGGGCAGGGCACCAAGAAGGTCGCCGACCTCGGTTGGCGCGAGCAGCCGGTGCGCGACCGGCTCGTCTACGCGCTCGTGCACGGGGTCGTCGATTTCATCGAGGCCGACACCGAGGAGGCGCGGCAGCAACTGGCGCGCCCGCTCGACGTGATCGAAGGCCCGCTGATGGACGGCATGAAGGTCGTCGGCGATCTGTTCGGCGACGGCAAGATGTTCCTGCCCCAGGTGGTGAAGTCGGCGCGCGCGATGAAGCGGGCGGTCGCCTATCTCGAGCCGTTCATGGCGGCCGAGAAGGCCGAGGGTGCGTCGCGGCACCGCGGACGTGTGCTGCTCGCCACGGTGAAGGGCGACGTGCACGACATCGGCAAGAACATCGTCGGCGTCGTGCTGGGCTGCAACAACTACGACGTCGTCGATCTCGGCGTCATGGTGCCGATGCAGAAGATCCTCGAGACGGCGAAGGAGCGCGACTGCGACATCATCGGGCTGTCGGGGCTGATCACGCCGTCGCTCGACGAGATGGTGCAGGTCGCCGCCGAGATGAAGCGGCAAGGCGTCGAGCTGCCGCTCCTGATCGGCGGCGCGACGACGAGTCGCCAGCACACCGCGGTGAAGATCGCTCCGGCGTACCACGGGCCCACGGTGCACGTGCAGGACGCATCGCGCGTCACCGACGTGGTCGGGCGGCTGCTCGACCCCGAACGGCGCGCGCAGCTCGATCACAAGAACCGCGAGGAGCAGACCGAGCTCCGCGAGCTGCACGCGAGCAAGCACGCGAAGCCGCTCGTACCGATCGAGCAGGCCCGTCGCGGCCGCACGCCCATCGACTGGCGCGCGGCCGACATCTCGCAGCCGTCGTTCCTCGGCCGCCGCGAGCTCGAGCTACCGCTCGGCGAGCTGGTGCGCTACATCGACTGGACGTTCTTCTTCACCGCGTGGGAGCTGCGGGGGCGGTTCCCGGGGATCCTCGAACATCCGCGCTACGGCGCGGCGGCGCGCGAGCTGTTCGACCATGGTCGCGCGCTGCTCGACCGCATCGTTGCGGACCGCAGCTTCGTGGCCAAGGGCGTGTACGGGTTCTGGCCGGCGTACGGCGACGGCGACGACATCGTGGTGCTCGACGAGGACCGCGGGTCGGAGCGCCTGCGCTTCGCGATGCTGCGCCAGCAGCAGCACCGCGCGAGCGACGAGGCGTATCTGTCGCTCGCGGACTTCGTCGCGCCCGCGCGCACGGGACTCTCGGATCACATCGGTGCGTTCGCGGTGACGGCGGGCATCGGCGCCGACGCGCTCGCGGCCCGCTACGAGCGCGAGCACGACGACTACCAGGCGATCATCGTGAAGGCGCTCGCCGATCGGCTCGCCGAGGCGTTCGCCGAGCTGTTGCACGAGCGAGCGCGGCGCGAGTGGGGCTACGGCGCGACCGAGCAGTACACGCCCGAGGAGCTGCTCGAGGAGAAGTACCGCGGGATTCGTCCGGCGTTCGGCTATCCCGCGTGTCCCGATCACACCGAGAAGGGCAAGCTCTTCGAGCTGCTCGAGGCCCCGAAGGTCGGCATCACGCTGACCGAGAGCTACGCGATGAGCCCGGCGGCCTCGGTGTCCGGCATCTACCTCGGCCATCCGGCGGCGCGCTACTTCACGCTCGGACGAATCGGCCCGGACCAGGTGGCCGACTACGCGAGGCGCAAGGGCCTGTCGGTCGCGGAGGTCGAGCGCTGGCTGTCGCCGAACCTCGGCTACGAACCCGCGGCGACCTCGGCAGCGTGATCGCGATGCTCGGGCGCTACTCGATGGTCCGCGGCGCGAAGGCGGCGACGTTGCCGCGCGGGATCCGGCAGGACACCCGCAAGCATACGCGGCACTGCCTGCGGCCCACCGCAGAGCTCGTGACGCGCGTGCTCGCCGACGACGCCGACGACGCCACGTGGCGCGCGTTCGCTCGCGAGTACCGCGGGCTGCTCGAGCAGCGCTTCGCCGCCGACCGCTCCCCGTTCGACGCGCTGGCCGAGCTCGCGCGCGCGAGCGACGTGTGGCTGGGCTGCAGCTGCCCGACCGCGAAGAACCCGGACGTGCGCCGCTGCCACACGGCGCTCGCGCTCGGCTTCATGCACGAGCACTATCCGGATCTCGACGTGCGCGCGCCTTGAGCCTGCGCGCTCTCATCGACAGATCGGCGCACTCGGCTCGCAGCGCTCGAACGACGTCGTGCGCGCCCTCAGGCAGTCACCGCTCGCGAGCACGCCGCTCGCGAGCACGCCGATCGCGAGCACGCCGATCGCGAGCACGGCTACGGAGCCTCGAGCCACGGACGCGAGGTTCCCACAGATCCCCGCTTGCCGCGCGCGGTCATCCCGTCGGGGTCAGCACCTCGGCCGCCGCGGCGTACCAGTACGGATCGTCCCAGTTGCCGCTGCGATCGCGCAGGCCTTGCTCCCACTGCGTCTCGAGCTTCCCGTCGGGCGCGATTGTCGTGCGCGTCAGTCGACAGAACAGCTGCCCGAAGTGATGGTCGCCGTTGCCGAACCCGGCCGCGAACGCGCGCAGGCCGACGACGGGCTCACCGCGCCGCGCGCTCGGGATCCCGACGCGCTCGACTGGGCGCTGCGGCCCGTTGCCGACCGAGGTCGGCGGCGTCCCGAGCGGGTCCTCCTTGCTGTCGATCACGTAGCTCCTGTTCGGCCCGACCTGCGTCACCTCTGCGGGTGAGATCATGTGCACGAGCGTCGACTCGACGACGCCGCCGTAGCCGTCGTCCCAGTTGCCCGAGGAATCGCGCAGCCCGAGCATCGCGTGCGCGAGCCGGAGGTACTGATTGCCGATGTGCCGCAGCTGCCAGTGCGCGGCAACGTGCATGCGCAAGACATGGTGATCGCCGCTCGTGTAGCCGACCTGGAAGCCCGAGAGGAACACCGCGGTCGCACCGGTCTGCATGTCCCAGCTGTTGTTCACGTCGTCGGCGACGTACTTCGGGCCCTTCGTGCCCGCCGGCGCATCGATCGGGATCGAGCTCTTCAGCACCACGGCCGACGACGGTGCGACGACGATGTCGACGTCGACCTTGCCCGAGTACGCGTCGTCCCAGTTGCCGCTGGCGTCGCGCAGCCCCGCTTCGACCCAGAGTTCCGAGCGTCCCGCGGTGTCGGGGGCCGATACGCGCGAGTGGATCGACAGCTGGCGCAGGTGATGGTCGCCGCCGTCGTAGCCGACGTCGAAGCCACGGAGCACCGTGAACACGGATTCGTTGGGCTGCAGTGCGAGCCCGTCGACTGCCTTGCGCAGGATCGCCGGACCGCCCTTCGTGCCGCGGAACTGGGAGGTGTGATGGAAGACCTTGAACATCGACTCGACTCCTTCGAGAGGTCGCCGATCGAAGCGCGCCGCGGCGCGAGCTGTCAACCGTGGATCAACCGCAGAGCCCGCGTGCGCCGGGCAGGCACGCTGCGACGTCGTCGGCGAGCTCGACCTCGGTGCAGGTCGCGGCGCCGCCGGGTGCATCGCTGCACGCCATCGGATCGAGCGGATCGCAGGCCGGCACGCAACAACGGCCGACCTCGCAACCCGTCACCGTGGCTGCGTCCGCGCACGACAGCCCCGCATCGCACTCGATCTCGTTGGAGCAGCTGGTCCAGATCGCACCCTCGTCGGCCGAGCTGTCCTTCGCGCACGCGAAGGTCTGTCCGCCGAGGGCGCAGCCGCTGCCTTCGGGGCAGTCGGGCGCGAGCGGATCGCAGCTCGGCAGGCACGCGTACGTCCACAGGTCGTCGTCCACCCAGCACGACGTGCACTCGCCGTCGCACTCGAGGTCGCTGCGCGAGCCGGTGCACATCGCGACGCAGACGCCCTCGGTCGCGCCGGCCGACGCGGTCCAGCACATTGCACCCGCGCCGCAGTCGTCGTGCCCGGGTGAGGCGAGCGTACACGGCTCGCCGAGCTCGACCGGGTCGGCGACGATCTCCACGCACGCGGTCGGACAGCAGCCGCCCAGCTCGTCGTCGAAGAACGGCACGCACTTGCTGCCGTCCTTGCAGTCCTGCGCGAGCACGTCGCAGCACGCACAGACGCCGCCGTCGGGATCTTGGATGAACGAGCCGCCCTCGCTCGAGGAGCCCTCGCTGCTCGAGCTGCCGCTCGTGTCGGCCGACGTGGTCGTGGTGCTCGTCGTCGTCGTCGTGGTGCCGAGCGTCGCACCGGTCGTGGTGCTGCTCGTCGAGCTCGAGTCGCCCTCGGCCGAGCCTCCATCCGTGCCCACGCTCGGCCCGCACGCAGCGAGCACGATCAACAGACCCAACGACGATCGATCCACGTCGTCGAGCCTACCACGACGCTGCGCGTCATCCCGCCGGCGGGTTGACCACCAGGTTCAGCCCCGCGCCGGTCATGTCCGAGTACGTGTACGGCTGCGTGAGCCCGGCGACCATGAGCTGGATCTGGTACGTCTCGGGGTCGACCTTGAACGCCGCGTTCGCGCCCTGGTCGACCACCCACACGAAGCCCTCGACGTCGATGCTGACCCCGACCGGCGTGGCGCAGCCGGCGAGTGCGATCGCGGGCGCGAGCAGCGTCTTCGTCTTCACGTCGACCACGCCGAGCCCACATCCGAACGCGCCGCTCGCATCGACCGCGAACCACGCGCGGTCTTCCTTGTCGACCATCACGCCGCGCATCGACTGGTTGCCGGTGTGCACGAACGTCCATTGCTGCGTCGCGACGTCGAAGCCGGCCGCTGCGCCCGCGCTCGCGACCCACGGATTGCCGTACTGATCGAGCGACATGCCGTAGCTCCACTGCTGGTCCTCCGGTGGCACCGGCATCTCCCAGCGATCGACCTGCAGCGTGTCGGCGTCGATACGGATGAGCGGGCCCTGCTGCCAGCCGATCGCGAACAGATCGCCGTCCTTGTTGACCGCGCCGCCGTACGGCCCGTAGTCGAGCCCCTTCCACGCCGGGACGTCGACCGAGTCGAGCGTCGCACCGGTAGCGCCGTCCATGCGGCGGAACTTGCCGGTGTTCGCCGCGTAGTCGTAGTAGCCGCTCCATAGCCGCGGGTTCGGTGCTGCGCAGCCACCGTTCTCGACCGCGCCTTCCCACGCCGTCGGACGCGGACCGTGCTGGTAGATGTCGGAGGGGATCTCGACGTTCCAGATCACGCACTCGTCCATGCCCCACGGCTTCACGTCCGCGGCGCCGATCGAGGTCTCGATCGTGCCATTGCCGTTCGTGTCGACGCAGTCCTCGACGCGCGCGGCGATCTTGGTGACCCCGCCCGCGCCACCGATCATCGAGCCGCGGTTGCTCACTGCGACGTCGCCGTAGAGGTTGACCGACGTGCGTGACGGCTCGGCCTGCGTCGCGGGGCCGGTGATGTAGCGACCGACTTCCATGCCCGTGAACGTGTCGATCTTCGAGACGGTGCCCGCGGGGCTGTTCGCGATCCAGATGTAGCTGAACTCGACGTCCTCGCCCGGCATGCCGCCGGCGCCCGGACAGTCGCCGCCGTTGCCCGCGCCGTAGTCGTTGCCGCCACCGATGTCGAACACCGGGGTCTCGTCGTCGCCTACGCCTTCGCCATCGGCGGTGCCGTCGGCGCTGCCCATCGGGCTGGTCAGGCCGTCGGTGCCGCCGACCGAGATGCTGATGCTGACGCTCGCGCTGCCGCTGGCGTCGTCGCGCTCGCGTTCGGAGCCACCGCAGCCCCCGGTGATCACCGCGAGCAGCACCAGGGGATGCACGGAGGGGCGTACGGCGAGATCACCCATGACCGCATGGGAGCACCGCTTTTCGGCCGTGTCGAGGGCCCAGGCCCGTCGCCTACGTACCCGGCCGTGCACACGGCACGTACCCGGGCGCGGAGCGACGTTCTCGTCAGAGCCGGCAGAGTCGCCAGGCCGCGGGCGAGGCGTTCTCGGTCCACGCGAGGTGCGAGATCGGGAGCACCTCGAGCCGTGGCGCACCCGGGGTCGCCACCGTGGCCGCGGCGGCATCGTCGACCGTGACGACCCACCGCAGCTCACGATCGGACTCGAGCTTGCGCGCCGCCGCGATGCGACGCGCGTAGCCGAAGTAGGCGATGCCCGCGAGCACGTACCAGCCGAGCGCGACGGCATCGACGAGGTTGTGCCAGTCCGGCTCGATCGACATGCGCACGCCCAGCACGAGGGCCACCGCGAGCGTGGCCGCGAGCGCCGGCCAAGCGGCACGCCGCAGCCGTCGCACGTGGAGGGTGAGCTCGGCGCGCTCGTCGGGCGTGAGGCTGCGTCGCTCGAGCCGCATCTTGGCGTCGTTGCCGACGCGCAGCACACCGTCCGGCAGCGCCGTGCGGTAGGCGTGCGGGCGCGCGGGTGCGATCTCGGCGACGTGCGCGAGCTGCCAGCGGCGCACGAAGCCGCGATCGATGCCGACCACGAGCTGTGCGCGCGGCAGCACCTCGAGTCGGATCGTGCGCGAGGCCGGCACGCGGCCGAGCACATGACGCAGCGCGTGGTTGCCGGGCGTGCCCGGACCTTCGAACACCTCGAGCTCGCCGGCCGAGAGATCGGCGAGGATCCGCGGCAGCCGCACGAGCACGCGGCCGCGCTGCCATGCCGCCATCGCGAGCCCGCCGCAGCCGGTCAGCACGACGAGCGCCCAGGGCGTGCGCAGCCACGGAGTCGCGAGCGCATCGGGTGCGACCAGCGTGCACGCGACGGTGGCGATCGCCGCGAGCGCGAGGCCCCAGCGGATCCATCGCTTCGCCGCGATCGCCCACGCGACGACGCCGGTGAGGCCGACGAGCGCGAGCGCGAGACCGGCGACGCCGCCGAGCTGCTCGCTCACCTCGGGCATGCGCGCGTCGACGAGCGCCGAGCCGGCGGTCGCGATCGCAGCGACGAGCGCGAGCGTGCCGAGCGAGCGTCGCCACTGCATGCCGAAGCACCGCAGCAGGCGGGGACGCTCGTCGTGCTCGAGCGTACGGCGCGCGACCCACGGCAACGACGCGGCATAGCGGCGCGGCGTGTCGGTGTCGTGCGGCGCGGTCATGGGCTCACACCACGCGACGCATGACGATCGCGGAGATGTTGTCGGGGCCGCCGGCCTTGTTCGCGGCCTCGATGAGGCGTCGCGACGCGTCACGGACGTCGCGCTGCCCGACGAGCGCGACGATCTCGACCGACGTGACGACGTCGGAGAGCCCGTCGCTGCAGAGCAGCAGGTTGTCGCCTTTTTCGAGCGTGTGCTCGCTGATGTCGGCGTCGCACTTCTGCTGGCCGTGGCCCAGGCAACGGCTGATGCGCCCGCGATACGGGTGCACCGCGGCCTGCTCGGGCTTGAGCAGGCCCTGCGAGACCAGCTCCTGCACCATCGTGTGATCGGTGGTGAGCTGCTCGACGTTGCCGGCGCGCACGCGATAGGCCCGGCTGTCGCCCGCGTGCGCGACCCAGAAGTGATCGCGGATGCCGAGCACCGCGACGCACGTACAGCCCATGCCCTGCGCGTTCGGGTTCACCGCGGCGTGGTCGTCGATGCGCTCGTTGGCGAGCGTGAACGCGTCGCGCAGCAGCTCGGCGGGCTCGCGCTGGCCGAAGTACTCGCCGAGGTACTCGCCGATGACCGTCACCGCGATCGCCGAGGCGATCTCGCCGGCGCTGTGGCCACCCATGCCGTCGCACACGATCGCGAGGTGATAGCCGCGGCCGTCGTCCTCTTGGATCGCGATCGCATCTTCGTTGTGGTCACGCGCGATGCCGGTGTCGCACGCACCGGACATCTGGACCTCGAAGATCCCCGGAACATGCGTGCGCTTGAACAGCTTGTACATGCGGCGGAGGTTGGTGGAGCTGAGGGGGATCGAACCCCTGACCTGTGCATTGCGAACGCACCGCTCTCCCAGCTGAGCTACAGCCCCGAATCGTCCCGTTTGGCCCCTGGGTGGGCGAAAAGGTCGCGGGAACGTAGCCGATGCTCATGCGTCGCGCAAGCGTGTCCGGAGGTAGGCGCCGAGCAGCGCGTAGCCGACGATCGCCGCCAGCAGTGCGAACAGCACGCGGTCCTCGGGGGCAGCCAGTCGCTGCAGCAGCTCCGACAAAGGGGGGCTCCGGCCGCGGCGCCGACGACTGCCGGAGGCGGGCCGTGCGAAGGTAGCACGACGGGCACGTGGCCGAGCGCGAGCGCATCGATCGAGTGCTGGTGGCGCGCGGCCTGGCGCCGACGCGCACCCGCGCGCAGGCGCTGGTCGTCGCCGGCAAGGTGATCGTCGCCGGCCAGCGCGTCGACAAGCCCGGCACGATGATCGCGAAGGACGCGGAGGTGGTCGTCCGCGGTGCGGATCATCCCTACGTGTCGCGCGGTGGGGTGAAGCTGGCGGGTGCGCTCGCGCGCTTCGGTGCGCAGCCCGAGCCGCTCGTGGTCGCGGGCAAGGTCGCGATCGACATCGGGGCGTCGACCGGCGGCTTCACCGACTGCCTGCTGCAGCACGGGGTCGTCCGCGTGCACGCGGTCGACGTCGGCTACGGACAGCTCGCGTGGTCGCTCGCCAGCGACGCGCGCGTGCGCGTGCACGATCGCACCAACGTCCGCACGCTGCCGGCCGCGACGATCGGCGAGCCGGTGCAGCTCGCGGTGATCGACTGCTCGTTCATCGCGGTCGCGAAGGTGCTGCCCCACGTGCCGCGCTTCCTCGGCGACGACGCCGACGTCGTCGCGCTCGTGAAGCCGCAGTTCGAGCTCGATCCCGGGCGGATCGGCAAGGGCGGCATCGTGCGCGACGACGACGATCGCGCCGAAGCGCTCGCGCGTGCGACCGCGGTCGCCGAGGCCTGCGGGCTGCGGCGGCTGGACAGCTGCGACTCCACGATCGCCGGCAGCCAGGGCAACCGCGAGCTGTTCCTGTGGCTGCGCTGGACCGGCGCCGTGCCGCCGCGCGGACCCGATGCGTAGCCGCGGCGGTCTCGTGTAGCATCGCGGCCTTGACCGCCGCGCCCGTCGTCTCCACCCGCGCCCGCGCGCACCTGCGTGCGCTCGCCCATCACCTCGAGCCGGTCGTGCAGGTCGGCGGCGAGGGGCTGAGCGAGTCGCTGCGCGAGGCCGTCGTCGTCGCGCTCGATCAACACGAGCTCATCAAGGTGCGGCTCGGCCCGGCCTTCGAGGGCAAGCGCCGCGACGCAGCGCGTGAGCTCGCCGATGCCGTGCACGCCGATCTCGTGCAGGTGATCGGGCGCGTGATCGTGCTCTACCGTCCGCGCAAGAAGCCCGATCCGAAGCGGCCGAGCATCGTGCTCCCGGCATGATCGACGCGTCGCCGTCGCGGCCGGGCGCGCGACAGGCCTGTCGCGGTCGATAGCCCCGTCCGGAGCGTCGCGGGGGCCCGCGCAGGAGGCGATGTGTGGGGGATCCTTGCGCAATCTCCTCGGGTGCGACACTCTGTCGCAGTCGGCCGCCGGGGTGCATGCCGGGAGCCTGCGTTCGCGCGAGGTGGGTGGATGAAGCGCTTGGATGTATCGCCGTGGAATCTCGGTCTGCCGCTGTCGATGGTGGTGCTCGCGGCCTGCGGGCCCGTCGTCCCGATCGACGAGACCGGCACCGACACCGACGTCGACCCGACGGCGTCGACGAACCCGTCGGATCCGAGCGATCCGTCGAGCGTCACCGACCCCAGCGATCCGACGCTGCCGACGACGACGACGTCGACGCAGAGCTGCTACGAGGTCGGCTGCGACTACGGCTACGAGTGCATCGGCGGCTACTGCATGCCGACGTACTGCTCGGACGGCGGCTGTTGCTACTACGACGACGGCGGCTGTTGCTACTACGACGGCTGCTGCTACGGCGACGACGGGTGCTGGTACGACTACTGCTCGCTGCTCACCGACTGCGAAGGCGGCGAGTTCTGCAACGGCTACGAGTGCGAGCCCGCGAACATGCCCAGCGAGTGTGCGCCGCTCGCATTCGCGGCCCAGGTGCCGCTCCTGCCCGACGGCGTGGTCGTGTCGCTGACGTTCGTCGAGGCCGATGGTGATCCGGCGCGCGAGCTCGCGGTGGGCACGAGCCTCGGGGCCGGGCTCACCGCGGTGGATGCCGCGGCCGCGACCGTGCTGCCGATCGACGGCGCCGCGGCGCAGGACATCGGCGCCGGCGATCTCGATGGCGACGGCGACCTCGATCTCGTGATCGCGACCGCCGGCCCCGCACTCGTGCCGTTCCTCAACGACGGGCTCGGTGCGTTCGTGGCGGGCGCGAGCCAGCCGAGGGACGCGAGCCGCATCGAGATCGCGGACGTCGACGGCGACGCGATCGCCGATCTCGTCGGTGTGTTCGACGTCGGCTCGCCGCAGCAGCAGGCCGCGATCCTGCGCGGGCTCGGCGGTGGCGAGTACGATGCGCCCTACCTCCACTCGCCCGACGGCGAGCCGCGCGACCTCGAGGTCGGCGAGCTGTTCGGCGACGTGGGTGCCGAGCTCGTGGTGTTCGACGGCGAGTCGACGGCGGTGTGGATGGGCGGCCCGCTCGACGGCAGCGCCGACTACTGGTTCGGCGGCAGCGGGGGCGTCGGCGGTGCGCTCGCGATCGGCGACTTCGACGGCGACGGTCTGCGCGACGTCGCTCGCGTCACGAACTGGTCGGGCTGGACGAACATCGACGTGTTCCACAGCCTCGGCGCCGGCGGGCTCGAGAGCTCGTACAGCCAGGCGATCGTCGGGAGCTTCGACCGGGCGGAGGCCGCGGATCTCGACGGCGACGGCCGCGACGATCTCGTGCTCGCCGGCAGCGAGGGCGTGTTCGCGGTGCTGCCCGGCAAGCTCTGGGACTACCCGGATCCGTTCGCATGTGTCGGCCTCTACGAGAGCGGCGTCGGTGGGCCCGTGTCGCTCGCGCTCGGTGACTACGACGGGCAGGGCGCGCCCGACGTCGCGCTCTCCGACGGGGCCAACACCGTCGTCCATCTCCGCACGCCGTGAGCCGCGCCATGACCACCAAGCCGCTCGACATCTCCGCCTGGAACCTCGGTCTGCCGCTCGCGGTGCTCACCGCGTGTGGACCGGTGATCCCGTTCGACGAGCCCACGAGCGACACCGAGGAGGAGACGATCGGCACGACCCACACCACGACGGTCGGCACGACGGTCGACCCGGGCGAATGCAGCGTCGCCTCCGACTGTGGGGACTACGGCTGGGAGTGTATCGACGGCCAGTGCATCTACACCAACGACTACTGCTCCGACGGCGGGTGTTGTTACGACGAGTGCTGTTACGACGGCTGCTGGTACCCCGAGTGCTACGTCGACGAGGACTGCCCGTCCGGCTACGCGTGCGAGTACAACTACTGTCAGCCGGATCCCGGCCCGCCCGAGTGCGCGCAGCAGCTCGCCGACTCGATCCCGTTCTTCGAGGGTGAGGGCGCGGTGCTCTCGCTCGCGTTCATCGAGCACGTGCCCGCACCGGGCCGCGAGCTCGTCGTCGCCAACGAGACCGGGGTCAGCGTCGTCGCGGCGGACGGCTCCGGTGTGGGCGTCACCAGCGGACGTGCGGCCGAGCTCGCGATCGGCGATCTCGACGGCGACGGCGACGAGGACCTCGTGTTGCTCGACGACGGCGGCGTGCCGCGAGTGCTGCGCCCGTTCGTCGCCGACGGCACCGGCCTGTTCACCGAGGCGCCCGCGTTCGACACCACGGCCCTGCGCATCGGGCTCGGCGACGTCGACGGTGACGGGCGCGCCGATCTGATCAGCGACGCCGACGGATCGGTGGGCTTCCAGCCCGGGCTCGGCACCGGCGCGTTCGATCCGCTGCAGGCGGTCTACTTCGGCCCGATCTCCGCGCTGGTCGTGCTGCCGCCGTCCGGTGGGGGCAGCGCCGATGCGATCTTCCACGACACCCACCAGCTCTGGTTCGCCGCCGGTGCGCTCGGCTTCACGCCACAGCCGTGGACCGGCGCGCTCACGCTCGGCTCGCCGCACGGGCTCGCGGCCGGTGACTACGACGGCGACGGCAAGATCGACGCGACGATCATCGACGAAACCGGGGTCGCGCCGGTGATCCGCACCTGGCGCGACGTCCCGTCGTCACCTGCGACGAGCGTGGAGTGGGCGCCCGAGCTGCCCTTCGCGCACGCGGCGACCGGCGATCTCGACGGCGACGGACGCGACGACCTCGTGCTCTCGACGTCGACCGGCGAGCTCGCGCTGCGGCTCGGCGGCCTGTCGGCGGATGGCGATCCGCTCGGCTGCGTGCGCTACGGTGCGCTCGGCGGCGGCCAGGTCGACCGCATCGTGATCGACGACTTCGACGGCGATGGTCGGGCCGAGCTGATCCACGTCGCCGGGGCCGCGCTCTGGCGCACGTCGCTGCAGTAGCGGCACGGCGCGGCGACGCGCGCTATCCTGCTCGAAGGGGATGGCGCGGTTGGACACGTCGGTGTGGAACCTCGGGCTGCCGCTCGCGCTGCTCGGCGGGTGCACCCGCATCCAAGCACTGCCCGACGAGGTCGTCGCCGACGACGACGGCACGTCGACGAGCGACGCCACCACGACGGGCGCCACCACCTCGCCGAGCGATCCGAGCCTGCCCGATCCGAGCACGTCGGCGGCGACGACGTTCGAGCCCGTCACCAGCGAGGCGACCGGCAGCGACTGCTCGCCGGAGGTCTGCGCGCAGCAAGGCCTGTGTTGCATCGACCAGATCTGCATGCCGCTCGAGAGCGAGTGCCCGCCGAGCTGCACGTTCTACGACTGCTGTGCCGGCACGTGCAGCCCCTACGACTGCTACTACGACGAGGACTGCGGTGCCGGGGCCGAGTGCACCGACGACGTGTGCGCGGCCATCGAGCTCGAGCCCTACTGCATGCCCTCGTTCTCGCTCGAGTTCCAGATCCAGATCCCGCTCGCGGGCGACGTGCGCGCGCTGGCGTTCATCGACGCCGACGGCGACGAGCAACGCGACGTCGTGATCGGCGAGGGCAGCAGCACCCGCCTGCTGCGGGGGACCGATCCGATGCCGATCGAGCTCGAGATCGGGCTCGAGGCCAGCGTGATCGCGGTCGGCGATCTCGACGGTGACCAGGACGAGGACATCGTGATCGGCGATCGCTTCGTCGACGGCGATCTGCGCGTGCTCCTGCAGGACGCACCGCTCGCGTTCTCGCCGCTGCCGCTCGCGGACCTGCAGAGCGTCCTCGACATCGCGCTCGTCGACGTCGAGGGTGACGGCTTGCTCGACGTGCTCGTGGTCGACGAGGGCTATGGCACGCTGTTCCTGCACAACCTCGGCGGGGCGATGTTCGACGTGCCCATGCCGCTCTTCGACGTGGCGACCTCGATCTCCGCGGGCCGCATCGACGGCGACGAGCTGCCCGACGTCGTGCTGCACCAACACTTCGAGTGGTTGCTGGCGTCCAACGCGATGCTCGGGCCGATGATGTTGGCCGGGTCGGACCACGGCGCTGGCTTCCGCCTCGTGGAGGTGGGCGACTTCGACGGCGACGGTGACGGCGATGTGATCGCGTTGCAGGCGATCGCCGGCACCACGATGGCGGTGAAGTGGCAGGACCCGACGCTCGGCTACGCGCCGCACAAGAGCTTCTGGATCGGCAACACCACCGTGGCGGTGCAGGCGGATTTCGACGACGACGGCCGCGCGGACATCGTGAGCGCGGGCGAGGAGGCCCAGCTCGTCGTCGCACGCGGCGGCGAGCCGCTCGCGCCCTCCGATCTCGTCGAGTGCGTCGCGACGTTCCCGACGATGTTCGAGGTGCGCCAGCTCGCCGTCGGCGACATCACGGGCGATGGGCGGCTCGACATCGTCACGTCCGACGGCTTCGATCTGGCGATCCACGCCCAGACGCCGTGAGCCCGACCCCTGTCCGTTCGGCGAGCTTGTGCAGCCCGCGCGAGCGCGCAAAGCTCCCGCGCGATGTTCGTCTCCTACCAGGGCTCGGTCGCCAGCCTGCTGGGCTGGCAGTGGCGCTCACTCATCATCTACGGCGTGCTCGCCACTGCGATCGTCGCGATGGATCGCGTGCTCGGCTGGCACTGGTTCGAGGTGACCACGCTCCCGCTCGGGGTGCTCGGCGGCGCGATCGGCATCTTCGTCTCGTTCCGCACGAACTCGGCCTACGACCGCTGGTGGGAGGGCCGTCGACTCTGGGGCCAGCTCATCAACACGTCGCGGCACTTCGCGACGCAGGTGCTCACGTTCGTCGACTCCAAGCACACCGATGCCGCGTCGGTGGAGCTCGAGCATGTGCTCGTCCGCCGCCACATCGCCTACGTGCACGTGCTGCGTTGTGCGCTGCGCAACCAGGACCCGTTCGCAGACGAAGAGGTGCTGCGCTTCCTCGACGAGGACGAGCGCACCGCCCTCCGGGGGGAATCGAATCTCAACCACGCGCTGTTACACCGGCAGAGCGAGACGCTGGTGCAGCTCGCCGATGCCGGCAAGCTGGACACGTTCCGCCTGCAGTCGCTCGACCGCAGCATCGCCACCTTGCTCGACGTGCAGGGTGGCTGCGAGCGCATCAAGAAGACCCCGTTCCCGCCCGGCTACGGCTTCCTGGCCTCGCGGCTCATCTTCGCGTACGCGGTGTTGATGCCGCTCGGCATCGTCGCGGACGTCGGCTGGGCCACGATCCCGCTCACGATGTTGGTGTGCATCGGATTCACGCTGATCAGCGAGGTCGGCCGCGTGCTCGAGGATCCGTTCACCATGTTCTGGCCGGCGTTGCCGCTGTCGGCGCTGTCGCGCACCATCGAGGTCAACCTGCGCCAGCGACTCGGCGAGCGTGATCTGCCCCCCATGTTGCAGCCGACCGAGCGCGGGATCCTGATGTAGCCGGGCCGCTCTGCTATCATGCGAGACGTTTGGCCAGCGAGGAAGGCAGCTTCGCGCCGACGGCGTTCGCCGAAGGCACCGATCGCCCGTCCGAGGGCAGCCGGTTCGGCGCGCGCTACCTCGTGCTGCGCTTGCTCGGTCGCGGCGGCATGGGCTCGGTGTTCGCCGTCGCCGACACGCAGCTCGGCGAGGAGGTCGCGCTCAAGGTGCTCGACGGGCCGTCGAGCTCGGGTGCGGCGGTCGAGCGCTTCCGTCGCGAGGTGAGGCTGGCGCGGCGGATCACCCACCGCAACGTCGCCCGCATCTTCGACATCGGCGAGCACGCCGGCGCGCACTACCTCACGATGGAGCTCGTCGCGGGCGAGTCGCTCGCCGACCAGCTCGCGCGGGGCGAGCGGCCCTCGCCGGCGCGCGCGTGTGCGATCGCGGCCGAGGTCGCGCGCGGGCTCGCGGCCGCGCACGCCACCGGCGTCGTGCATCGCGATCTCAAGCCCGGCAACGTGCTCATCGAGGCCGGCAACGGGCGCGCCGTCATCACCGACTTCGGCATCGCGTGCGCGCTCACGGGCGAGGTCCGGCTCACCGTCGACGCCGGGGCGTGGATCGGCACGCCCGCGTACATGTCGCCCGAGCAGCTGCGCGGCGAGGCGATCGACGGCCGCAGCGACCTCTACGCGCTCGGCGTGATGCTCTTCGAGCTGCTCACCGGCAAGCTGCCGTTTCCCGGCGGTGGTGCGCTGCAGGTCGCGCTGGCCCGGCTGACGGGCGCGCCGATCGATCCGCGCACGTTGGTCGCCGTCGACGACGAGCTCGCCTCGCTCGTGCTCGAGTGCCTCGCCGTCGATCCGAGCGCACGCCCGGCCAGCGCCGAGGAGCTGGCCGAGCGACTGGCCGCGCTCGCGCTCGCGGGCGCGTCGACCTCCGCCGGCCCGATCACGCCCGTGCCGCGCACGAGCACGTCCCACCGCGCGACGACTCCGACCGTCGCGGGGGCGCTGACGTTCGCGGCGACGGCGGTCGGCGATCGCAGCGTCGCGGTGCTGCCGTTCCGCTACCGCGGGCCAGCGGCCGAGGAGTACATGGCCGATGCGCTCACCGACGAGCTCATCGATCTGCTGTCGATGACGAAGGGGCTGCGCGTCACGGCGCGCGGTGCCACGGCGCGCTTCACCGGCAACGTCGATCCGCGCACGGTCGGCAGCGAGCTCGGCGTCGATGCGGTGGTGGAGGGTGCGATCCAGCGCGCCGGCGAGGACATCCGCATCTCGGCGCGGCTCGTCACGGTCGCGACCGGCTTCCAGACGTGGAGCGAACGCTTCGATGGTCGGCTCGCCGACGTGTTCGAGCTGCAGGATCGCATCGCGAAGCGGGTCGCCGAGGCGCTGCGCGCCGAGCTGCAGACCGACACGTTCCGGGCGGGCGCGCCCGCGGAGGCGATCGAGCTGTACCTGCGCGCACGCAAGGCGATGCGGACGCTGACGCTCGGCGGCGACGGACCCGACGGCGCGGTCGGGCTGCTCGAGCGCTGCCTCGAGCTCGCGCCCGAGTTCCGGCCCGCGATCGCGGCGCACGCCATGGCCAGCGAGCGCCTGTGGTTCATCCCCGGCAACAAGGCCGACGTCAGTCGCCGCGAAGCCGCAGAGGCAGCGGTCGCTCGCGCGCTCGCGCTCGCGCCGGAGCTCGCCGAGTCGCACCTCGCGGCGGCTCGGCTCGCGATGCAGAGCGCCGACTACGGCGTCTCCGCGCGCGAGCTCGCGACGGCGCTCTCGATCGCGCCGACGTTCCCCGCGGCCCACGATGCGCTCGGCGGGCTGCAGTGCGAGGCGGGCCGCGCGAACGAGGGTGTGCGACACCTGCGACTCGCGGCGGAGCTCGACCCGAGCTGCGCGCCGTCGCTGGTGTACGAGGTGCGCGCCTACGAGCTGCGCGGCGACAGGGCCGGGTCCGACCGCGCGCTCGAGCAGGTGCAGAGTCGCTGTGGTGGCTGGGAAGTCGGGCTCGTGGGCATGGACGCACGCATCGGCGCATGGCGTGGCGACCGCGAGCGGGTCGTGCGTGCGCGGGGCCGGGCGATCCGCATCGAAGGTGCTGCGCAGATCTTCGACCTGCTGTTCGCCGGCTATCTCGGCGAGATCTCGGCGGAACAGATCGAGACCATGTTCGGCGTGATCGTGCACGCGAACCTGAGCCCGCGCTTCCGCTCGCTCATCTCGCAGGTCTGCGCCGAAGGCATGGCGGTCCTCGGCGACGTGGATCTCGCGACGAGGATGGTGCAGCGAGCGGTCGACGATGCGCTGGTCGACATCGACTGGCTCGAGCACTGCCCCGTGCTCGACTGCGTACGTGCGCGTCCGGAGTACCCCGCGATGCGCCACCGCGTGCGTGCGCGCGCGGAGGCGATCTGGCTGGTCGAGTAGCGCGTCCGGTAGGCTCTACGTAGCCGACGCGTCGACCTGCCCGCGGACCGCGGCGCCGGCGTAGCATCGCGGGTGATGCAGCGCCGTGGTCCCCTCGCCGTGCTCGCGATCCTCGGCGCCTGTGGTGATGCCGCGGGCGACACGAATGCGTGGGACCCGGAGAGCGACGGCACCGCGGGCGACGCGAGCATCGGATCCGCGGAGAGCAGCGGGGCCGAGGGCTCCAGCACCGGCGCGGTGTCGTCGTCGGCCAGCAGTGCCGAGAGCGACCCGGATCCCGACGAGAGCGGCGGGCAGGAGGCGTCGAGCAGCAGCGGTGGATTCGACTGCACGCCGTGGTCGACGCAGTGGATCGGCGGGCCGTGCATGGCCGACGGCGACTGCAGCTACGACGGCGGCGTGTGCCTGCGCGAGGATCAGGGCTTCCCGTGCGGCACCTGCTCGCAGGCCTGCGACGCGCTCTGCCCAGATCTCGACGGCGCGCCCGAGACGTTCTGCATCGACGGCGCCGACGTCGACATCGCCGCGACCGGTTGGTGCGTGTCGCAGTGCGATCCGGGGATCCTCGGCGGCAACGGGTGTCGCGACGGCTACACGTGCGCGGCGCTGTCGCGCTTCGCCGATCCGGGCGTGACCACGGGCGTGTGCGTGCCGTTCGATGCCGCCGATCCGATGAGCGACTGCCAGGCCCAGCTCGTGGAGCGCGGGGTCGCGTTCGTGCCGACGACGCACGAGCTCGATCACCCCGACGGGCATCCCGAGCTCGACTGCGTGATCATCGATCCGGTCCTGCTCTACGGACCGGTCGAGGGCGTCGGGCTCGTCGACGGCAACGGCGACGAGGGTCCGGTGCTGGTCGCGTGCGAGACCGCGATCGCGATCGCCGACACGGCAGTCATCGCCGCGAGCAAGGACCCGGCCGCGGTCGAGATCATGCACTACGGGACCTACAACTGCCGCACCATCGCGGGCACGAGCACGCTGTCGAACCACGCCGAAGGACGCGCGATCGATCTCGCCGCGTTCAGGTTCGACGGTGGCGAGGAGTGGAGCGTGTACGCGGACTGGGAGGACGGGGTCGCGAGTCCCGTGACGCCGGCCGGCCAGTGGCTGCGCAGCTTCGCCGACGAGCTATGGGACACGTCGACGTGGCACATCATCCTCACGCCCGAGTACAACGCCGACCACAACGACCACTTCCACGTGGATCTCACGCCGGGCGAGATGTTCTACGAGTGACGGCTCGTCGCGTCCGTTGAACGACTTTCTCGCCCGGGATCGCGGGGTTCGGTACAGGCTCGGCGCTTTGGTGTAGAACCCGGGCATGCGACACGAGCTCATCGCAGCGGCGATCCTGTTCGCGCTTCCGGCGTGCGAGAAGAAGGCCACCAACTCGCCCGATGGCGTCACGCTCAGCGCGTCGTCCAACGGGAACAGCGCGAGCACGACGGTGCCGACCTCGACGCCGCCCACGACGACGCCGACCACCACCCCCGAGCCCACCACCGACCCGGGTGGCGGCACGCCCGGCACCACCACGGGCACCTCGACCACGCCGCCGCCCGCAGCCACCGGCACGCCGGCGGTGAAGCAGGCCGATGCGGAGATCAAGGGCACGGTCGATGCGGAGAAGATGCGCGCCGCCGCGACGTCGCTCGAGCCCCAGCTGCTCACCTGCTACAACGACACGCTCACGCGCACGCCCGGCTGGACGGGTCGCGTGGTGGTGCGCTTCATCGTGGGCAAGAGCGGCAAGACCCTCTCGGCGGATCTCGCCGAGCCGGTCTCCGACAACAAGCTCGCCGACTGCGTGATCACGGCCGCGAAGAAGGCCAAGCTGCCGAAGCCCGGCGGTGGCAAGGACGCGATCGTCTCGCAGCCGTTCGAGTTCTCGATGCAGTAGGCGATCGAGCCCGCCGTGGCTTCGCCACGGCGGACAGCGAGCATGACCGCTCGCGCCAGGAAGAGCGCCGGACGGCGCGACCAGAGCTAGCGCACGCCGATCATGCGCTGCAGCACGCGCTGCAGCTCTTCCACCGAGATGTCGATGCGCTCGACCACGCGTCCGTAGAGCATCGCGGTGGGGACGTTGCGATCGCCGAGCTCGCGCTGCGTCTCGGCGAGCGTGAACAGCACGATGCGCTCGATGCGGGTGAGCCCGTCGCGCGCGTCGGGCAGCAGGTCGGCCGGATCGACGACCGCGTTGCGCACGTAGGGGGCGTTCGGCTCAGGTCGACGACGACGCATCCGGCTCACCCGCGGGCGGAGGCGTCGGCTCGTCGAGCAGCCCAGCACGCGCGTCGCCGACCAGCACGCGCAGCCACTTGGGCATGAGCTCGACGATCGCGCGTCCGGCCTCGGCGGGCACGACCGCGTGCGCGAGCCCATGGTTCGACATGAAGGCCACGAGCGCGGCGCGACCGGCCTCGAGCTCGGTGGCCAGCTCCGGCTCGATCACGAGGCGGCCGATCTTGCCGGCCGGGGTCGGGAAGTGGAACGCCCGCGCGGTCTCGGTGGGCGCCGCGACCGGCGGATCGAGCCGCACGCGCTCGACGAAGCGGCGCACGGCATCGTAGATCTCGCCCTTCGGTCGTCCGCGCAGCGAGGCGACGGCGAGGCCCGGCGGCTTGGGTCCGCCGCTGGGCTTGCCGTGCTTCGCGGCCTGCTTGCGCTCGGCCTTCGCGCGCCGCTCGGCCTCGACGCGCTCGACATCCGCTTGGCTGACAACGCCGGCCGCCGCCAGCTTCGCCTTCAGGTCGAGCACGCCGGGAGCGTAGCAGCTACATGCAGCTCGCGCAGCTCGTCTCCGCGATGTCGACGCAGGCCTGCGTCCACGGTGCCGCGATGTTGCAGCAGTCGGCACTGATGGCGCAGACCGCCGCGGAGCAGCCCGCCTCGGAGTCGCAGGAGTACGTGCCGTGCGGCACGCAGCAGTCGCCGGTGCCCGGCACATCGAGGTTGATGTTCAGCACCCAGGTGCCGGTCACGCCCGAGAAGCCGCTGACCGCGATGAACACGAGCTCGCCCGCGGCGACGTCGGTGACGATCCTCGAGTCGCGCAGCGAGTTGAACCCGACGTCGTCGTTGCAGTCCGTCGCGGCGCCGCCGCACGCGGAGTGCAGCGAGAGCACGGTGTCGTAGGCCGAGTCGACGGTGTCGAAGCGGTAGGTGCCGGCGGCCGGAGCCGTCCAGGCGAGCACGAAGTCGACCGCACCGCTGCCACCACAGGTCTGCAAGAGGTCTTCGTCCTCGCCGACGGTGGTCCCGGTGGCGACACCGTTGCCGACGGCGCTGCCGAGGTTGTCTTCGACGCAGTCGCCGAAGTCGTTGCAGTCGGACACGTCGAGCGCGCTGCAGTCGTCCGCGCAGGCGAGCTCGCCGTAGAGGAAGCCCTGCGACACGCAGTCGTCGCCGCCGAGATCGATGCCGTCGCAGACCTCGCCGGCGCCGTCGATGAGGTTGTTGCCGCACGCATCCGGGTTGCACACGGCGCACTCGGTGGACGCGAGCGTCGCGCACGCGGCGTCCCAGGTGTCGCCGCAGCAGGTCGGATCCTCGCCGCAGACGATGACGTTGCAGTCGTGGTCGCCGCAGCCGGGCGATCCGGCCCCGTTGTCGGAGCAGCAATCACCCTCGTAGTTGCCGCACAGCGAGGTGTCGAACGTGCAGTCGCCCTCGCAGGAGATCGTGCCGTAGTCGAAGCCCTGCGTGATGCAGGTCTGCGCGTCGAGGTCGGCGCCGTCGCACACCTCGGCGTCGTCGTCGACCGCTCCGTTGCCGCACACGCCCTGGCACGATGCACAGTTCGCGACCGCCAGCGCCACGCACTCGGCGCTCCACAGCGCGGCCGGGTTGCAGCAGTCGGGATCGATCGCGCAGACCGTGTCGTCGCAGCTGCCGTCGTCGCTGTCGCAGCCGTACGAGCCGTGCGGCGAGCAGCACGGGCCGCCCGGGCCGTCGAGGTTGATGTTGAGCACCCAGTTGCCGGTCGCCGCCCCGAAGCCGCTCACGGAGATCAGCACGAGATCACCGGCCGAGACGTCGGTGACGATGCGCGAGTCTCGGTTGGCGTCGAAGCCGAGATCGTCGTTGCACGCGAACTCTGGCGTCACGCAGTCGGTGTAGAGCGCGAGCGACGTGTCGTAACCGGAGTCGACGGTGTCGAAGCGGTACGTGCCGTCCGCCGGGGCCACCCAGCGGATGATGTGATCGTTGCCGCCCCCCGACGCGCACACCTGGTCGAGGTCGTCGTCGTCCATCGCGGTGTTGCCGCTGGCGACGCCTTGGCCGACCGCGCTGCCGATGTCCTCCTCGGCGCAGGGCGGCTCGTCGTTGCAGCCGTCGGTGACCAGCGTGGCGCAGTCGGCAGTGCACGAGAGCTCGCCGCCCTGGAAGCCCTGGCTCAGGCAGGTCTCGCCGCCGAAGTCGGTGCCGTCGCAGGCCTCGTCGCCGTCCTGGTCGTTGTCGCCGCAGTTGCTGCAGCTCGCGAAGTTGTAGACCATGCACGTCGGCGAGCACGCGAGCGTGCCGCCGTCGAAGCCCTCGGATACACACGTCGCGCCACCGAGGTCGGCGCCGTCGCAGAGCTCGCGCCCTTCGAGCGTGCCGTTGCCGCAGTCGGCCATGGTGCACGCGGTCTCGTCGAACGCGTTGCAGTTGGCCGCACACCCGAGCGTGCCGCCGTCGTAGCCCTGCATGACGCAGTCGCTGCCGCCGAGATCCGTGCCGTCGCAGATCTCGCCGGCATCGATCATGTCGTTGCCGCAGAGATCGACGACGCCCGAGCTGCTGCTGCTCTCGCCCTCCGAGCTGGACTCGCTCGAGCTGCTGTCGGGATCGAGGGTGTCGAGCGTCGTGGTGTCGGCGCTCGACGTCTCACCCGTGGGGTCGAGCGTCGTCGTGGCCGTCGTGGTGGGAGGCGCAGTGGTCGAGCTCTCGCCGCCGCTGCTGCTGCTGTCGGCCTCCGTCGTCACGGGCGTGCCGTCGTCCGGGCACGCAGTCACCAGGCACAGCACTCCGAGCAGTCCCAATCCACGTCGCTGCATCAACACGTTCTCCGAGCGTCTAGGTATCGCAGCCGCTCGCGCAGGCCAAGCACACTCGTGGTGCGCGCGACGAGACTTGACGCGCATGCGCAAGTTCGATCGCATGCGCATGCGCGATAGCGATCACGAGCGCGGCGTCGTACCCGCACCGCGCTCGTGATCAGCCGATCAACAGTTCGCGCAGTTGGCCCCCGCGAGCGCGGTACAGGCCGCGGTCCAGCTGACGCTGCAGCACGTGGGATCCAGCCCGCCGAAGCCACAGATCGTCTCGACGCACAGCGCGTCGTTGCAGCCGACGTCGCCCGTGTCGTTGCAGCAGTCGCCCGCCCCGCCGTCGCAGACGGTGCAGAGCCCGAGCGCCTCGTTCGCGCATGCGCTGTCCCACGCGGTGGCGCAGCAGAACGCGTCCGCCGAGCACACCGCATCGCTGCACGCCGCGTCGTTGCAGTCGGCGGTCGCCTGCGCCGAGCAGCAGTCACCGGCGTCGAAGCAGCCCGAGGTGTCGAGCCCCGTGCAGTCGTCCGCGCAGCCGAGCGTGCCCGCGTCGAAGCCCTGCGTCGAGCAGTCTTCGCCCGCCAGGTCGACGCCGTCGCAGACCTCGCCCGCGACGTCGATGAGGTTGTTGCCGCAAACGTCCGGGTTGCAGTTCGCGCAGCCGGTCGCGGCCGCGGCCGCACACATTGCGTCCCAGTTCGTGTTGCAGCAGAACGAGTCGTTGCCGCAGATGTACGCGACGCAGTTGTCGTCGTCGCATCCGGGCTGCCCGACGTGCGCGGAGCAACAATCGCCCGTGAAGTCGCCGCAGGCGGTGGTGTCGAACGTGCAGTCGTTGGCGCAGGTCAGCGTGCCGAAGTCGAAGCCCAGCGAGTTGCAGCTCTGGCCGGCGAGGTCGAAGTTGTCGCAGGCCTCGGCACCGTCGGTGACGTAGTTGCCGCACACGTCGGCGCACGAGGCACAGTTCGACGCCGCCAACGTGGCGCACTGGAGCGTCCAGCTCTGGGTCGGGTCGCAGCACGAGGAGTCGAGCGCGCAGACGGTGTCCTCGCAGCCGACCTCGCTGTCGCAGCCATAGGAGCCGTGCGAGGTGCAGCAGGGGCCACCAGGAGCGTCGATGTTGATGTTGAGCTCCCACGGGCCGACGCCGCCGTTGTAGCCGCTCACGGCGATCAACAGCAGATCGCCGGCGGCGACGTCGAGCACGACGCGGGAGTCGTTGTTGAACCCGAGCTGATCGTTGCAGGCGAGCTCGGCTCCGAAGCAGGAGTCGAAGATCGTGAGCACCGTGTCGACCGTCGAGTCCACGGTGTCGAAGCGGTAGGTGCCGGCGGCAGGTGCGACCCACTGCACCACCGTGTCGATGCCGGTGCCGAAGCTGCACGACTGTCCGAGGTCGTCGTCGCCGCCGGTCAGGTTGCCGCTCGCGACGGCCGTACCCACGGCGCTGCCGATGTCGAGCTCGGTACACGGCGGGATGTCGTTGCAGAGCGCGAGATCCAACGTGCTGCAGTCGGCGCTGCATCCGAGCGTGCCGCCCTGGAAGCCCTGCGTCACGCAGCTCTCGCCCGCGACGTCGTTGCCGTCGCACAGCTCGTCGCCGTCCTGGTCGTTGTCGCCGCAGATGGAGCAGCCACTGAAATTGTAGACCATGCAGCTCGGCGAACAGCCCAGCGTGCCCGCGTCGTAGCCCTGCGACGCGCAGTCCTCACCGCCGAGGTCGGTGCCGTCGCAGACCTCGCGGCCCTCGACGGTGTTGTTGCCGCAGTCCTCCATCGTGCACGCGGTCTCGTCGAACGACGCGCAGCTCGCATTGCAGCCCAGCGTGCCGCCGTCGAAGCCCCGCGAGACACAGTCGGCGCCGCCGAGGTCGGTGCCGTCGCACACCTCGTCGCCGTCGATCATGTCGTTGCCGCAGAGATCGGGGCCGGTCTCGCTGCTGCCCTGCGAGGAGCTCGAGTCCTCGCTGCTGCCGCTCTCGGTGGTCGGCGTCTCCGTCGGATCGACGACCGTGGTCTCGCCGTCGGTCGTATCGGCGCTCGTCGAGAGCGTCGTCGTCGCGGTGGTCGTGGGCGAGACGCCAGTCGTGCTCTCCTCACCGCCACTGCTCGATTCGCTGGGATCGATGGCGTTGCCATCGTCGCCACACGCGAGCACGAGTGAAAGAGCACCGATGAACGGGGCAAGTCCAATGCGAGTCATTCGAATGTCTCCTGGGGGCAGGCGAGCACGTTCTTATCCCAGCCGCGACGGCACGCCAAGCCACGCGGCGCGCAGTGTCGCAGGCGCGAAAACGATCGGTGTCGTGGGCGCCTGGTGATGGGCGCCTCGGTCGGGCGCGCGTGATCAGGCGGCGGGCTGGCCGCTGCGCAGCTTCACCAAGCGCTCGACCTGCCGCCGCGTCGCCGTCTCGAGCGCATCGAGCCGCGCAATGATGCGCATGACGTTCTCGACCTGCGTTCGATGGGCATCGCCGAGCTGGTTGACCATGTCGCTGATGGTCTCGACCGCGCGGGTGATTTGTCGGCTTCCACGGGTTTGCTCCTGCGTCGAGCGCTCCACGTGGCGGGTGATCGTCTTCATCTTCTCGGCCGAACGCATGATCTGTTCGGCGCCGCGGGCCTGCTCCGCCGTCGCCGTGGCGACCTGCTGAACGGTGGTCGCCACCACGTTGATCGCGTCGGTCACCTGCTTGCTGCCCTTGGTCTGCTCGACCGTCGCGCGGGCGATCTCCCGGACCATCTGGGTCGAGCGGCGCGCCGCGTCGCTGATGCGCTTGAGCGCGTCCTCGGCCTGATGGCTGACCCGCACGCCGTCGTCGACGCTCTTGCTCGAGCGCTGCACGGCCGCGACCGCGTTCTTGGACTCGCGCTGCACCGCCTTGATGATCTCGGCGATCTCCTTGGTGCTCGTGGCCGAGCGCTCGGCGAGATCCTTGATCTCGTCGGCCACGACCGCGAAGCCCTTGCCGTGCTCGCCCGCCTGCGCGGCGATGATCGCGGCGTTCAGGGCCAGCAGGTTGGTCTGCTCGGACACGTCGTCGATGACCGAGAGGATCTTGCCGATCTCGTCGATGCGCTCGCCGAGGCGACCGATGACGCCGACCGCGTCCGCGGCCGACTTCTTGATCATGTTGATCACCTCGATGGTCTGGTTGATGGCATCGACGCCACCTTCGGCGGCCCAGACCACCTCCTCGGACAGCTGCGCGGTCTCGTTCGCGTTGTTCTCGACCTGCTGGATCGAGATGTCCATCTCGTTCATCGCCGACGAGGTCTCTTCGGCGGTCGACGAGAGCGCCTCGATGTTCTTGGCGACCTCCTTGACGCTGAAGGTCATCTCCTCGATCGACGTGGCGGTCTCCTGCACCGAGGCCGCGAGGTTGAGCATGCTCTCGGCCACCTCGTCGTTCGCCGCCGCCATCTCGAGGATCGAGCTGCTGCTCTCCTCGGCGTTGCTCGCGAGCGACTCGACGCTGCCGCTGATGCCCTGCAGGCTCTCGCTCATCGTGGTGAGCGCCTGCCGGGTCTCGTCGACCTTGTGCAGCTCGGCATCGAGCTCGCGGCCGAGATCCTCGAGCATGCGCGGCAGTGCGCCGTTGACCGGCGCGGCCGGGGCCGGCGTGCTCGCGCGCGCGTCGAGCTGCTGCTCGAGCTCGCCGTTTCGGCGGGTCAGCTCGGCGATGCGCGACTGCAGCTCGGCCGCCGCACTGTCGGCCTTGCTGCGCGCCGCCTGCAGCTCCTCGCGCATGCGCTCGTGATCCGCGGCCGCGATGGCCGGCTGCGCGCGCATGGCCGCGAGCGCCGCGTCGCTGGTGTCGATGCGCTGCTGCAGGCGCTCGGCCGTGCGCGCGTACGACTGGGCTTCGGTGCCGAGGAACCAACCCGCGAGGCCCGCGAGCAGCGCGAGCGCGCCGACGGCGAGACGATCGACGGAGGTGAAGCCCGCCGCGAGCCCAGCGATGCCGAGCAACGCGGGGACCCAGGGTGGAACGCGTGGGCTGTCGCTGGGCTCGGCCAAGTCGCCCGGGATTCTACGGGAGGGCTCCCTTTCGCCACAACAACCGCGAAGTCACAGCAATTCGAGCTGCGTGGCCTCGGGCTGGATCTCGACCGCCGCACCCGCTTCGGCGAGCGCTCGGGACCCGCTCGCGACCCACGTCGGATCGCCGCGCAGCAGCACGTTGGGGCGCCCGCAGGCCTCCCAGAACGCGAGCAACCCCTCGCGCCGCGAGCGGTCCGGGCAGGTGACGTCGACGATCTCGATGCGTTCGCCACGGGGGCCCAGCCGCGTGCGCCAGGCGAGGGCGTCCTTGCGCACCGGCTCGGGCGCGTCGACCAGCACGAGCGCTGCGATCTCGTGCCGCCGCAGGCCCGCGCCGTCGAGCGAGTCGTGCGGCCAGAGCAGCACGGGTGCTTCGGGGTCGTGGCCCTCGATGTGCGGCGCGAAGCGGGGGTGGGCCGCGATCGCGATCCGACCCGCGCACACCTTCGCGATCTGCACGGCCCCGACCGCGGTGGGCACGAGCACCAGCACTTCGCCGCCGAGCGCGGCGAGCAGCTCGAGGCCCTCGACCTTGAGCGTCGGCGGTGCGACGTCGGCGGCCCACTCGGGCTGCGCGCGGAGCAGCAGCCAGTCGCACGGCGCCGGCTTCGCGTGGGTACCGAGCGCCCAGGTGTAGAGGCACACCGGACCACCGCTGCGATCGCGCAGCCGCAGCGAGGAGCCGCCGAAGGGCAGGCCCGACGAGATCGCTTCGAGCAAGAGATGCCCGATGCCGAGCTCGCGATCGTGCTCGACCAACAATGCGCGCGCCAGGCTCGTGCGCTGCGCGGGGTTGAGGTTCGCGAGCGCGAGCGCGTAGAGCAGATCGCGATGGCCCACCCACGGACACGGCACGAGCTTCGTCTGCGCGCCGAGGTGCGAGAGGAAGCACGTGCGACCGAGCTGCGGGTCGTCGATGCTGAGGCGCTCGCGCGCGAGCATGCGCTGCACCGCGAGCAGCTCGTCGGCGCGGTTGCCCTGACGCGGCGTCTTCTTCGTCACCGCAGCCCGCCGGCCCCGCGGGCAGCCTCGGCACGGGGCCGCTGACGCGCGCGTCGGAAGAAGGACGAGAGGATCTCCGCGCACGGCTCGGCCAGCACGCCGCGGTGCACGTCGACGCGGTGGTTGAGCCGCACGTCGTCGCAGATCGAGTAGAGCGATCGGACCGCGCCCGCCTTCGGATCGTCGGCGCCGTAGACGAGCCGCGCGACGCGTGCGTTGACGATCGCGCCCGCACACATCGGGCAGGGCTCGAGCGTCACGTAGAGGCTCGCCCCGTCGACGCGCCAGCGTCCCGCGCCACGGCAGGCGTCGCGCAGCGCGACGATCTCGGCGTGCGCCGCCGGATCCGCGTCGCACTCCCGACGGTTGCGCCCGATGCCGACGATGCGGCCGTCCTGCACCACGATCGCGCCGACCGGGACGTCCCCGGCGCGTGCAGCCTGCTCGGCGACCGCCAGCGCCTCGCGCATGAATCGCTCGTCGTCGGCCACCGCGCCCGGATTCGCCCGGAGCGCGGCAGGTGCGGGGACCTTCGCGTCGCCCTTCGTCACTCGATCGGATCTTCTCCGGTTGTCGCCCCCACCGCAACGGCGGCGGCGCCGATCTCGACGCTATTTTGCCCGCATGACGGCGAGCTGGCAGCGTGGCCCGGTGCAGATCCGCCTCGCGCTCGTGCTCGTCGCCGGGGCGACCGCCGGTTGCTCGCCGGCCGCGTTGGCGCCGTTGCTCGCGCGCGCGGCGTCGCCGAACGACGCGACGCAGGTGGCTGCGGTCCCGACCGGCGATGGTGCGCAGTACGTGTCGGTGATCACCGAGGGCAACCCGCCGCCGACGTCGGTGCGTCATCGCTGGCGCCGTGAGGCCCTGCAGGCGTGCGACGGCGACTACGTCGTGCTCTCGGAGAACGCGGCGATCCGCTCGTCGGGGGGCAAGACGGCCGGGCGGATGCACGAGGGCTTCGTCCGCTGCGTGTCGCCCGAGGCGACGCTGCGCGACGAGGACAAGCCGACGAGCGACGAGGGCCGCAGCGACACCGATCGGACGCGCGCGACCGCGCCGCATCCGGGCGATGCACGTCGCGGTCGCTGAGACGGCGACCAGAGCTCGGCGACGGCCGCCATCGAGCCCGCCGTGGCTTCGCCACGGCGGAGCGCGAGTACGACTGCGCGCGCCAGGAAGAGCGCCGGACGGCGCGACCAGAGCTAGCGACGGCCGCGCGGCTTCGGGGGCGTCGGCTTGCGCACGGGCGCGCAACGCCATGCGGGCTCGGCCCAGCGCTCGGCGAGGAAGTCGACGAACAGCCGCAGCTTCGCGGACAGGTGGCGGTTGTGCGGGTAGATCGCCCAGATGCCGAGCGTGTCGACCCACTTCGGTAGCACGATCTCCACGCCGCCCTCGCGCACCAACGGCGCGGCGAGGAAGTCGGGGAGCTGCGCGATGCCGAGCCCACCGCGCACGGCGGCCGCGATCGCGTCGCCGTTGTTCGCGGCCACGCGCCCGCGCACCGGCACCGTGACCGAGTCGCCTTCGCTGGTGAGCGTCCAGACCTGGGTGCTCGCGCTGTACGCGTAGTGCAGGCACTCGTGCTCGCGGAGATCGTCGGGCACCTTCGGTCGCCCGCGCGCGTCGAGATACGCGGTGCTCGCCACGAGCAGCACGTCGGTGACGCCGAGCTTGCGGGCGACGAGGCTCGAGTCGGCGAGCTTGCCGATGCGGATCGCGAGATCGAAGCCCTCGTCGAGCAGATCGACGCGGCGATCGGCGAGGTCGAGGTGGATCGCGAGCTCGTCGTGGCGCGCGAGGAACGTCGCGATCTCGGGCGCGACGTAGCGGACCCCGAACGACATCGGCGCCGCGACGCGCAGCGTGCCCCGCGGCGCGGTCTGCAGATCGGTGACCGAGGCCTCGGCCTCGGCGAGCTCGTCGAGCACGCGCCGACAGGTCTCGTAGAACACGGCGCCGACGTCGGTGAGCGTCAGCTTGCGGGTGGTGCGGTTGAGCAGGCGCGCGCCGAGGCGATCCTCGAGCGCGCCGACCTGGCGGCTCGCGAACGACTTCGAGACCCCGAGGCTCTGCGCCGCCTGGGTGAATCCGCCGTCCCGGACCACGTGCACGAAGATCTGGAGCTGCTCGAGGTCGTGCATCGTTGCCGGTGGGCAACAGTGTAGACACGCCGGCGGGTATCGTCAGGCGGCCCGGCAGCCCCATGCTCGTCGACGCGCTGCGAGCCGCAGCACACCAGGGAGTCTGCACGATGACCGCCGCCACCATCCGTTCCGTCCTCCGCACCGTGAAGGGCCAGCCCGCATCCGACGGCGCGGGCGTTCGTCTGCTCCGTAGCCTCGGCACGCCCGCGTTGCCGGCGCTCGATCCCTTCCTGATGCTCGACGAGTTCCGCTCGGACGACGCGAAGGACTACATCGCCGGGTTCCCCGCGCATCCGCACCGCGGGTTCGAGACGGTGACGATCATGTTGGCCGGGCGCATGCAGCACAAGGACAGCGTCGGCAACACCGGCGATCTCGGTCCGGGCAGCGTGCAGTGGATGACCGCGGGGCGCGGCATCATCCACTCGGAGATGCCGCAGCAGGAGAACGGGCTCATGTGGGGCTTCCAGCTGTGGGTCAACCTGCCGGCGAAGCACAAGCTCGACGATCCCCGCTACCAGGACATCCAGGCCGCGGAGATCCCCACGGTCGACACGAAGGACGGCGCGAGCGTGCGCGTCATCGCCGGTGCGATCGGTGACGTGCGCGGACCGATCTCGTCGGTCGCGACCGCGCCGGTGCTGCTCGACGTGCGCTTCGATCGCGCGGGCACGCTCGAGCACGCGTTGCCGCCGGGACACAACGCGTTCGTCTACGTGTACGAAGGCGAGCTCGCGATCGGCGAGTCGGGCACGCGAGTGCAGCGGGGCAACATCGCGGTGCTCGGGGCGGGCGACGTCGCCCGGCTCGTCGCCGACGCGCCCGGCAAGGCCCTGCTGCTGGCCGGTCGCCCGATCGAGGAGCCGGTCGCGCGCTATGGCCCGTTCGTGATGAACACGCGCGAGGAGCTCGAGCAAGCCTTCGCGGACTACCGTTCGGGGGCGCTCGGGCGCTGATCCGGATTCGCGCAACGATCCGGCGCGGCGGCGGCCAATGACCCCTCATGCTGCGCCGTCCCGCGCTCGTCGTCGTCTTCGTCGCTGCCTGCACGGTCACCCCGGACCCGCTGGGCTTCGACGACCCGACGATGGGCGCGGGCTCGGCCGCGTCCGAGGCGGGCGAGTCCGACGGGGCGGGTGACGAGAGCTCGGGCGTCGCGGACGACGACGGCACGCCGGCGGACGACGACGGCACGCCGGCGGACGACGACGGTGCGCCCGCGGACGACGACGGCGCACCGGCGGACGACGACGGCGGCCCGCCCTCGCCGTGCGGCAACGGCAGCATCGACGACGACGAGGTGTGCGACGGCAACGATCTCGGCGGTGCGAGCTGCGAGTCGCTGGGCTTCGACGGCGGTGCGTTGTCGTGCGACGCCGCCTGCCACCTGGTGACCGACGCGTGCGTCGGCTGTGGCAACGGCAACGTCGACGACGGCGAGGCGTGCGACGGCGCGGCGCTCGGCGGCGCGAGCTGTGCGTCGCTCGGCTTCGAGGGCGGGGAGCTGTCGTGCAGCGACGATTGCAGCGAGATCGTCACCGACGCGTGCACGGTGCCGGTGTGCGGCGACGGCGAGCAGAACGGCGACGAGGTCTGCGATGCGGACGACGTCGGCGGGGCGACGTGCCTGTCGCTCGGCTTCGCGTCGGGCGAGCTGTCGTGCAGCGACGACTGCAGCGAGATCGTCACGGAAGCGTGCGTGGCCCCCGTATGCGGCGACGGCAGCCAGAACGGCGACGAGGAGTGCGAGGGCGCCGACTTCGGGGGCGCCGACTGCACGGACGCGGGCTTCGACGACGGCGAGCTCGGCTGCACCGACGACTGCACCTTCGACACGAGCGCGTGCCTCGTCTGCCAGCAGTTCACCGAGGACTGCACGAGCGACGCCGACTGCTGCCCCGGCATGCACTGCGACGACTTCTTCGGCAACACCTGCTGGCCCTGAACGAACGATGGATCCGCGGGGCGACCGCGGGATGCGCTCCTGCGATCACTCGACGCAGCAGTAGGTGCGCTCGCCGTGGCTGCCCTGCTGGCGCGCGTTCGAGCTCGGGCAGGCCAGCTCGAAGTCCACCATGATCGAAGCGCCGCTCTCGGGGCTGCATGCGAAGCTGCTCACCGCGACTTCGTCGCCGCCACAATCGGCCTCGCTGAACAACGTCGCGCTACCGGCGAGGCACGCGTCGATCGCGGCCGACTCGCACGAGTCGCAGGGCGCACAGTCCACGTCGAGCGACTCGACGGTGAGCACGCGATTCGTGAACGGACCGGCGGGACAGGCGAGGTCGCCGGCGTGGCGGATGCAGGGGGCGAGGAAGCCCGGGGGCGCGGGCACGCACGGCGTGCCGTCGGTGTGCTCGCACGCGTTGCGTCGCGTGCCCTCGATCACCGCGAGCGTCTGCGGGAAGTCGCAGCCGCCGTCTTGCGCGAGGTCGGTGTCGAACGAGACGAACGCCGGGACGACGTCGGCGTTCGAGCAGTTCTCGTCGTAGGTGGTCTCGAACGCGCCCTCGAACGAGAGACAGTCGCCTTCGGCGTCGGTGTAGACCCAGCACGCCGGATCGCACTCGCAGCTGCACGGGGCCGCGAACGCGTCCTGGATGATCTCGCCGACCGCGCTCAGCTCGGGCGGACACTGCAGCACCTCCTTCGGCGTGCCGCCCGGCGAGAGCGTGAAGACGCCCTCCCAGCCGATCGGCAGCGGGGGGATGGGTGCGCTGCCGGGCGGGCACTCGTCGCCGGTCTCCGTCGTGTCCGTCGCGGTGGTCGTCGTGGGATCCGTGGTCGGCTCGCCCGACGACTCGTCGACGACGGTCGTGGCACTGGTGGCGGTCGTGCTCTCGGACGAGGATCCGGGGCCGGACTCCGTCGTCTCCGGCGACGTCGTCGCGGTCGTCGTGGTGAACGTGCTGCTCGCGCCTTCCGAGGACTCGCTGCCGCCCGGCGTGACGTCGCCCTCGGAGAAACAGGCGAGCGGCAACAGGAGCGAGAGCCAAGCGAGCCGGGGCACCGCGTTCACGGTAGCAAGACGCAGGCCCGCCCGCCCTGTTGCACGCGAAGGGTGCAGGCGTGTGCTCGCCCACGGCGGCCGGGAGCGCGCCGCGCCCTCACTTCGCCGCGGGCGGAAGCGCGACGAACACGTCGGAGAACACGTTGAAGCCCTCGCCGTAGGCCTCGCCCGGATCGAAGTCGAAGTAGGCGACGACGATCGGGTGGTCCTTCGAGATGTAGACCGCGCTCGGGCTGGGCGTGTGCGGCTTCTCGGCGGGGATCTCCGGGAACGCGATCGCGCTGCCGTCGGGCCGCTTGCCCTCGAGCTTGCCGCCCTTCCAGGCCAGCGCGAACCCGTCGCCCTCGAGCGTCGCGGCGCCGTCGGGCCACTCGAGTCGCTGCAGTGGAACCCACTCGCGATCCTTCATGTGCGCGACGATGGCGTCGCGCTTCGTCTTCGTCGTGGCCTCGCACTCGGGGTCCGCGTCGCAGATCTCGAGCTCCGACTTCTTGCCGTCGCTCGTGCGCACGACGAGCGTCAGCAGCTGCCCGGTGCCCTCGACGGAGCCGCTGACCGGATACGCGATCGCGCCGTCCTTCGGCGCGTACGCGATCGTGCGTTGCGCGAGCACGTCGTCGACGATCGTGGCCGACGGCGCGGTGGCAGGGACGGCGGGATCGGCCTTCGCGTCCGCGACGGGGGCCGCCTTCGCGTCGGTGGCGGTCGACTTGGCCGGCGGCGGGTTCTCCGACTTCGCGTCGACCTTCGGCTCGGCCTTCGCGGGCTCGACCTTCGCCGCCTTCGTGATCGCGGCCTTCTCGGGCTCCGTGGGCTGGGAGGAACACGCGGCCAGGGCGAGAGCGGTCACGAGCGCAGCACGGAGCATGCCGCTTCATAGCCCAGGACGCGGCACGCCACCACGACGAGCAGCACGCTGCGGCTGTCCTGCGTTCATCGTGCGAACGGACAGCGCGCGACGAAAGCTATCCCGGTGGCTCGAACTCGTCGCATGCGAGGTCGATGATGCCGACCGCGTCGGTGAAGAACGGCGCGTAGTCGGCGGCGCACACGCTGCCGAGCACGCCGTGATCCCCGAAGAGCTGCACGTACTGCCGCAGTCGCACGCCGTCCTCCGCTCCGTTGACGCCCTCGTCGTCGAACGGCTGGCACACCGCGCCGGGCTGGCCGGTGTCGCCGATGAGCCCGAGCACGACGATGGCCGAGGGGTCGCCGTTCTTGATCGCGACGAGGTCCGCGTACCAGCTCGCCGGATCGCCCGGCGACTTCTCGACGTCCTCCTCGTCGGTGATGAAGGTGACCACCAGGATCGCGTCGTCGCGCAGGAAGCCCTCGTTGCACGCGCCCATGCCGGTCATCGCATCGCCGGTCGCCGCGAGAATCGCCGCCATGGGCTGCTCGTTGCCGTCGCCGTAGGTGCCGACCTCGGCGACGCACGAGAAGTCGCCGCCCAGCATCGCGTCGCCGTCGGTCATGTACCGCGGCGGCGCGTCGAGGCACTGCATGCCGTCCTCGCGGAAGATCTTGCCGGCGCCGAGCGTGCGATCGCACTCGTCGCCGGGCAGCATCCCGCACGGCACGCCGTTGCAGCTGGTCGAGAGCCCGTTGCAGATCTGCTCGCAACATCCGGGTGACGGCGAGCAGCTGCAGTCGCCGTTGATGCAGGTGATCGAGCTGCTGCCGCCGCCACCGGCGTCGGTGTCGACCACCATCACGTGGTAGTCCTCTGCCATCAGCGTCTGCTGGATCGTGTCGATGAAGCCCGGGAAGCTGGCGATCAGGTTGTCCTGCTCGTCGGCCATCGAGCCGGAGTTGTCGATCACGAACAGGAAGTCGGCCTTGGCGCAGCCGACCCCGTTGCCGCCCTCCATCGTCGCGCCGGCCTCGGCGGCACCGACGTCGAGCTTCACGCCGCCGCTCTCGTCGGCGGGATCGACGGAGGACGCCGCGGCCCCGTCGGCGGCCGAGGAGTCGTCGCCGCCGGTCACCTCCGAAACCGCGCTACCGGGCCCCATCGTGCCGTCGGCGAACAGGCCGGTGGAGTCGTCGCGGGTCTCGCCCGCGCATGCGGTCGCCAGCGCTCCGACCAAGAGCGCGCGCTTGGGCTGCTGCATTGCGTGGGGTCCCCGCTCGCCTTTGGCCGCCGACACAGCGGATCGTTGCGAGAACCACCTCGCCCCCGTCGTCGCCTGCCCCCAAGTGGATGTCGCTGCGCCGAGCGTAGGGCAGACCACGAGACGAACCCGCGCATGCGTGCAGGGGTGCACGTCGCACGCGCGATGCATCGCGATCGCGCGCGACTGCCTGCTATCGTGGTGTGGTGAGGCGGGGCTTGGTCTTTGCGATCGTGTGCGGGACGGCGTGTGCCGGAGGCGAGGGCACGCGTGGCGCCGAGATGGAGACGGAGAGCGAGGCGTCGGTCGGATCGACGGGCAGCAACGATCCGAGCAGCCCCAGCTCGCCGGCGACGAGCCTCGAGGAGAGCGGTGAGGGCACGATGCCGTCGTCGCTCTCCAACGCCGACGACGACGACGGTGGTGGACCGGTCGTGTGTGGCAACGGCGAGGTCGAGCCCACCGAGGACTGCGACGACGGCAACACCGAGGACAGCGACGGCTGCAACGCCGACTGCACGCCGTCCGGCGCGGTGTTGTGGGAGCAGGTCGTCGGCAGCGGCGTGCTCGCGGTCGACGAGGCCTTCGACGTCGTCGCCGACGACGACGGCAACTTCACGGTCGTCGGCTACACCGCGACGATGGCGGGGCCGACCGACGGCTGGATCCGGCGCTACAGCCCGATGGGCGGGGCGTACTGGACGCTCGCGCACGCGGGTGCGGGCGGCGGCAACGATCACATGTTCGGGGTCGCGCTGGCCGACGACGGTGCGGCGTACATCGCCGGCTACGAGTCCGCCGCCGACATGACGAACAACGGCGTGCTGCGCAAGGTCGACACCTTCGGCGCGGATCTCTGGGTGAGCTCGTTCGACGCGCCGTCCGGCACGAACACCGTGGTGCAGCACGTCGCCGTCGATGCCGAGGGCTCGGTGATCGTGGTCGGCTACGCCGACAGCACCGCCGCGGGGCTCGAGCTGATCCTGCGCAAGTACACGCCCGAGGGCATGCCGGTGTGGACGCGCAGCTACGGCGGCGCCGCGAACGGCAACGACGTGGGCGCCGGTGTGGCCGTGACCCAAGCCGGCTCGCTCTACATCGCGGGCTACGAGACCGTCGCCGCCGAGGGCACCAACATGTGGCTCGGCAAGTACGACACCGACGGCAACCTGCTGTGGGCGCGCAGCTACAACGGCGTCGCGAGCCTCGACGACTACCTCGTCAGCGTCGTCACCGACGCCGACGACAACGCGTACGTCTGCGGCTACGAGAGCAGCGTCAACTATCCGTGGCACTCGTTCGTGCGCAAGTACGACGAGGACGGCAACATCGTGTGGACCGACGAGTTCCTCGGCGAGACGATGGAGGGTGCGCACTGCTTCGGCATCGCGCAGGCGCCCCAGGGCGATCTCGTGGTCACCGGTGGGGTGATGAACGCGATGATCCGCGACGTGATGGTGCGGCGCTACACCGCCGACGGCGACGTGCGCTGGAGCGAGCACATCCCCGGCGGCGCGATGGGTCCGGACTACGGCCGCTCCGTGATGGTCGACGGGGCGGGCACGATCTACGTCGCCGGCTCGCTCGACACCGGTGCCGACGTGCGCGACATCTGGGTCGCGCGGCTCAGCCCCTGATCGCGTCCGCGCCGAGCTCCGGCGCCGGGGCGCGCTCCGGATCCGGCTCGACGTCGTGGAAGCGGCGCATGTCGAGCTGCACGCGGCCCGGCGAGTGCGGCGAGATGACGTCGACGAAGCGGTGATCCCAGCGGATGTCGTGGAACTCGTAGAGATGCCGCGCGTGCACCGACTGCGCGAATGTGCCGTCGATGCCGGTGAGCGTGACGATGAAGAGCGCCTCGTCGGCGGCGAGCGAGGCGGCGTCCTCGCCCCACAGCGGGCTGTCTTCGTCGATCACGTGGATCACGAGCCAGCTCAGCGCGAACAGCGAGCTGGTCGCGCGCTCGAGCGCGAGGTCGTGCAGTCGCCGGATGGTGTGGCCCTCGGGCGAGGTCTCCGTCTTCAGCACGGTGATGTGCACCGCGGCCTCGACGAGCTCGTTGCCGCGGGCGTTGGCCACCCGGAACTGCAGGCAGCGCTTGCCGTGGCGGGTGGTCACCACCATCGGCGTGCTGAACACGAGCCGCGCGCTCGGCCGCGAGAACTTCGCGAACACGAGCCCGGTCGCGATCGCGCTGAAGATGATCCCGGACAGCGCCTCGATCGTGACGAGCAGGTTCGCGTAGGTCGTCTGCGGTGCGATCGCGCCGTAGCCGATCGTCGCGAAGGTCTGCACGCTGAAGGCGAAGGCCGAGCCGAAGCCGCTGCTCGCGGAGCTGCCCAGCCCGCCGGGATCGAGCATGTAGAGCAGCGCGAACAGCACGTTGACGAGCAGGTACGACAGCGTCAGCGCGCCGATGAGGAACGCCCAGCGCCGCCGCATGAGCTCGTAGTAGAGGTCCGAGAGCGGCGTCGCCGGCACGCCGATCCGCACGGCCTGGGTCGGATCTCGGCGGATCGGCGGCGTGTCGGCCATTCGGAGCCGCGAGGAGTCTACGGGCACTCCACGATCTGGGCTAGGCTGCGCGCGCATGCGTCCGTTCGACGTCGTCTTGTTCGGTGCGACCGGGTTCACCGGTGCGCTCGTCGCCGAGGAGCTCGCGGCACGCTCGCGTGGCGGCGAGCTGCGCTGGGCGATCGCCGGCCGCGATCGCGAGAAGCTCGAGGCCGTGCGCACGCGGCTCGCCGCCGCCGACCCGGCGCTCGAGGAGCTCGCGATCATCGTGGCGAGGAGCGACGATCCGAAGTCGCTCGCAGCGATGGCCGCACGCACGAAGGTCGTCGCGACCACGGTGGGTCCCTACGATCTGCACGGCGACGCGCTCGTCGCGGCCTGCGTCGACGAGGGCACCGACTACATCGACATCACCGGCGAGCCGTCGTTCTGGGAGCGCACGATCGAGCGCCAGCACGAGCGCGCGGCGGCGAAGGGCGTGCTCGTCGTGCCGTGTTGCGGCTTCGACAGCATCCCGCACGATCTCGGGGCGTACTTCACCGCGAAGCAGCTCGGCGGCGACGAGCCGCGCGAGATCGAGGGCTTCGTGCGCGTCACCGGCTCGCCGTCGGGTGGCACGTGGGCATCGTTCGTCAACGCGCTCGGCCAGGCCCGCACACAGATGCGTGGTGGCGGTGGCGGTGGCGGTGGCGCGAAGGACCCGCGTCCGCGCGTGCACAAGGAGCCGGCGGTCGGACAGTGGGTCGTGCCGTTCCCCACGGTCGATCCGCTCGTCGTCAAACGCAGCGCGCGCTTCTGTCCGACGTTCGGCACCTCGCTGCGCTACCACCACTACCTGCAGGTGAAGTCGCTGCCCCGGCTCGCGCAAATGGCCGCGGGTCTCGGCGTCGCCGCACTGCTCGCCCAGACCGAGCCGACGCGCAAGCTGCTGCTGCGCTGGCGCGGAAGCGGCGAGGGTCCGTCCGAGGACGACCGCGCGCGCAGCAAGTTCGTCGTCACGTTCCTCGGGCGCGCGGCGGGTCGCAGCGTCCGCGTCGAGGTGAGCGGGCGCGATCCCGGCTACGGGCTCACCGCGATCATGGTGGCCGAGTCCGCGCTCACGCTCGTCCAGGATCGCGAGCGACTGCCGCATCGCGGCGGCGTGCTCACGCCGGCGTCGGCGTTGCACGAGCCGCTGCTCGAGCGACTCCAGCGAAATGGCATGCAGTTCCGCGTGGTCCCCTGACCTCGGAGCCGATCGCGGAGCCGATCGCGGGACCGCAATGCCGCGCGCGCGGCCGAGCGGCCGGGGCGCCTCTTGCAGGTTTCGTACGCTGGCCCGCGTGCGCCAGCCCACGGCTTGTCTCGAATTGCCACGCCTTGCGCGCCACGAGATGACATAGCTGTCGACTACCATGCAGGAGCCTGGGACGATGCCGTCCCGAGGACTGGATTCCATGCGCACGCAACGAGCTCCGCGAACCCCCCACGCGCTCGTCGGCCTGCTGTCCGCCGCTGCCTTCGTCGCCGCTTGCAAGGACGACACGGCCGGCACGGGTAGCGACACCGATACCGACACCTCTTCGAGCGGTGGCGATCCCACGACCGACACGCCGCCGACGTCGACCACGGTCGATCCGGACACCAGCACCGGCACGACGACGGGTGATCCGGGCGCGCCTCCGCCGACGCCGACGTTGATGTCGCCCGAGAACGACGCCGTCGACGTCGAGGTCGAGGGCGCCGAGGTGTGCTGGAACCTCGTCGAGGATCCCGACGGCGATCCGGTCAGATACAAGATCTACGTCGACGGCATCGAGCTCATGGCCGGTCGCCTCGGCAACGAGGGCTACGACGGCCCGTGTCTGCCGCTCACGCTGAACTTCGAGCAGACCTACGAGTGGCAGGTGCGCGCGTTCAACCCCGACTTCCCCGAGAGCGAGTCGGACCTGAGCGAGTCGTGGCACTTCACCACCGCGACCGACGGCTTCACGAACACGGTCTTCGAGGATCCGTTCGACGACGATCTCGGCTGGGACGTCGACGGCGACGCCGGCTCCGGCGCGTGGGTGCGCGGCGAGCCCGAGGCGGTCACCCACTTCGACGCGACCTCGCAGCCCGGCATGTGCGACGGCGGCACGAGCTGCTACTTCACGGGCCACAACCCCGACGCGATCGTCGACGAGGCCGACGTCGAAGGCGGCAGCACGACGCTCACCTCGCCGGAGTTCGATCTCTCGGGCGCCGAGTCGGCCACCGTGCAGCTCTCGCGCTTCTTCTACAAGTCGGGCGACGAGACCGGCACGCTGCTCAAGATCGAGCTGCTCACGCCCGACGCGGAGGAGCCGGACGGCTATCGCCACCACACGCTCGAGCAGCTGGAGAGCGGGGAGTCGGTCGCGAGCTCCAACACGTGGCAGCCGCACGAGTACGCGGCGTGCGGGCTCCCGATGGTCGCGGGCGCGCGCCTGCGCATCACCGCGACGGATCTCGGCGCGGGCGTCACCGAGGGCGCGATCGACAGCGTGAAGGTGATCGCCCACGTCGGCGACAAGCTGTGTGACGGCGGCGCGGGCTCGGTCTGCGATCCCGAGATGGGCGAGACCGCGTGTGCCGACGGCCTGCTCTGCTGCTCGCAGGGTGCGGTGAACGCCGGTGTGTTCCGCTGCGCGGACCCGGTGGCCGGCATCGACTACGCGAACCCGCCCGCCACGCCCGCGGATCCGGGCAACGGCGCGATGGGCTGCGACGCGCCCGACATCTTCGTCGACGAGACGCAGATCGACGCGTACCTCGACGAGATCAACATCGGCATGAACAGCTGCTCGCTGTACGAAGGCTGCGTCGGCGGCACCGGTGTCCGCACCGTGCTCCGCTTCAACACGTACACGCCGAACATCGGCTCGCGCGACATGGCCATGGGGGTGCCCAGCAATCACCCCGATCTGTTCCACTACAGCGACTGCCACATGCACTACCACTTCGACAACTACGCGGCGTACGAGCTGCGTGACGACAGTGGCGTCGTGGCGACCGGGCACAAGCAGGCGTTCTGTCTGCTCGATCTCTACGGCTACGCGTGGGGCGGCAACGGCAACTACGACTGCGGCAACCAGGGCATCAGCCGCGGCTTCGCCGACATCTACGACTCGAGCCTGCCGTGCCAGTGGATCGACGTCACCGACGTCGCGCCCGGCGACTACACGCTGCGGATCTCGCTGAACGATCCGCCGCCCGGCAGCAACACGCGGTACATCAACGAGCGGAACTACGAGAACAACATCTCCGAGGTTCCCTTCACGATCCCGTAGCACGTCTGCCGAGCGCCCAGCTCGGTTCGAGCTCCGCCAGCAAGCTCGGTGCGAGCCGGCTCAGCAGCCTTCGGGCGCGGGCGGCTCGACACCGACGTACACGGTGACGGGATCGCTCGTGCTCTCGTTGCCGCTGGAGTCGGTGGCCACGACGGTGAGCTCGTACACGCCCTGCGGGATGTCTGCGACGTCCCAGCCGTAGGGCTCGGTGTCATCCGCCTGAAGAGCGTTGTTCCCGGCGTAGAGCTGCACCGACGACACCACGAGGTCGTCGGAGACCATCACTGCGATGTGGAACATCGCGCCCACGTCGAACATCTCCCCGTCGGCGGGCGAGGTGATCACCACCGACGTCGACGTCGTCGGCGGCGCCTCGGTCGTCTCGTCACATGCCTCCGTGCCCGAGCTGGTTTCGTCGCCGGTGTCCGCGGGCTCCCTCATGATCGGTGGCGGCGCGTAACACCCGGACGCAACGAGCATCCACGGGGCTGCGAGCAGCAGGGCTCGCAGCGTCGCCGAGGCGGGCCTCGCAGGATCCGGTGCGACAGGGATCGAGGGGTCGCTCGCGTGCGTGCGCATGGGGCTCGAGGCCTTGGTGTGCCCCGCGAGCGAATCGATCCACCCCGATTGGCGCGGGCGCGGGCGATCCTCACACCTGCGCGGACGGACGCCGGCGTCGCACGAACGCGAGCAACACGAGCCCGAAGAGCGGCGCTGTGGTGGTGTGCGTCGAGCAGCTGCAGCCGCTGCCTTCGTCGGACGCGGGCGCAGTGTCGCCCGTGCTCGTGCCGTCGCCGGTCGAGTCGGCTGCCATCGTGCCCGTCGAGCCATCGAGCCCCTCGGTCGTGCCGCTGCCCGAGTCCGTGCCCGCACCCGCGCTCGACGAGCTGTCGTCGCTCGGGCCCGTCGGTTCGAACTGGACGCCGTCGACGATCACGGATTGCGCGGACAGCTCGCGGTTGACGACCGCGAGGTAAACCGGCTCGCCCGGCACGACGGGGATCGTGACGCGCTGCATGTACGGAACGTCGACGATCGAGTGGTCGTGGACGGCGTCGACGGTGTAGGGCTCGCGTTCTCCGCTGTACTCGAACTCGAGCGGCTCGCCGACGCGCACGAGCGCGTTCACCGGCACGAAGGAGAGCTCCGCCAGGTCGAAGGACTCGATCGTGAAGCTGAGCTCGCCCGCGTCGTCGGGCACGTCGATCACGATCTGGAAGGGTGGGGGAGCCCACGCGACGAACTCGCCACGCGGAGCGAGCATGAGCTCGAGCAAGGGCTCGTACGTGCGTAGGCGCGGGCAATCGAGCAGGCCGCGGGCGGCGAGCTCGTCCGAGATCGTATCGCCGGCCGCGTCGCCGAGGTCCGCGCTCGTGACGGCGACGAGGGCCGCGGCCGCCTCCTCGAACGTGGCGTCCGGCGGCAACATCGAGATGCTGTCGAGCACGACGTCGATCGAGGCCTCGCCGTGCTGCACGTAGAGCTGCCAGAGCGCGCCCGCGAAGGCCTCGCTGTCGTAGTGCTGCTGGCCGATGAACGAGGTCGGACAGGCGAGCTCGTTGTCGTTGTCGCGCATCGTACCCCAGTGCTCGCCGACCAGCGGATCACCGGTGTGCGAGGAGCTGAAGAAGTCCGCGTAGGCTTCGTTCAGCGCATCCGCGTCGCGGACATAGCCGTCGACGCGGCGACGCGGCTGACCGAGGAACGTGTCGACCGTCGCGTGCACGACCGCGTGTCCGAGCTCGTGGTAGATCATGTCGCCGTCGTAGCTGCTGTCGGCGCTCGGCCCCTGGCCCATCAGTACGCCGCGCGTGCACCAGGCGGTGTAGTACGAGTTGCGGTGCGGCTCGGGCCCGTCCTCGTGGTAGTTGGCGACCAGCGACAAGGGCGGTGTGCCGCCGCCGTCGTCGAGGCAAGCCCAGCCGTCGACGCCGTGCTCGAGCATCGCCGCGGTGAAGCGATCGGCGTGCGAGTACGCCGAGGCCTCGGCGAACGCGTCGTCGAAGATCGGCGTGTCGTCGCTCGCGGGCTCGAACAGGAAGTCGCCGTCGGCGTCCGCTAACGCGGCCTGGGAGACGGTGCAACCGGGGAGCCCGCTCCACGTGCCGACGCCGGCCACGCTGCAGCTCGTCGCGCGCAGCCGCGGGCTCGTCAGGGTCGTCTCGCCAGCGGGCAGATCGATTGTCGCGATGTCGTCGAGCTCGGGCGTGACGACCGGGTTCGTCGGATACGTGCGAATCGAGGCCTCGCGCACGTGCTCGTGCACCTGTCGCACCGCGCCCGTCTCGGCATCGACCTCGAAGACCGGATGGGTCATGTGCGTGGGATCGAAGCGCCCGTCGACCCGCCACACGCGGCGCGTCGACTCGGGAGAGCTGCGCCAGAGCAGCGTGGCGCTCGCGTCCTCGCGCGTGCCGGGCAGGCCCGAGGCCGCGACGCGTGCGATCGCGTCGCCGCGGTCGACGGCGATCGGGCCGCGCAGCACCGGGCCGAACGGACGCGGCGTGATCGCACGATGCGTCGCGACGCCGCGCACCCACGCGCCGAGCGGGCGATCGAACGGGATGCCGTCGAGCTCACCGTCGATCATCACGATCTCCGTGCCGCCGCCGCTGCGCGCAGCTCGTGGGCGCGCGCGGAGCTCGACACCTTCGCGCTCGGCGTCGGCGAGCTCGGCACGGATCGCGGCGGGGAGCTCGGCTGCAGCGGCCCGGCTCCCGGACGCGAGGGCCAGGGCGAGGCAGACGGAGGCGCTCGACAGGGGCGGCATCGCCCCCGGTTGAATCATCTCCGCCTCCGTTTGTGACCGCCAACCATCCCTGGACGTCCGCGGGTGATCCGCGTCACCGCACGAGCCCCCGGATCCTCGCGAGCACGGCCTTCGCCGTCGTCGACAGCCCCTCCGGATCCAGTGCCGACTCCAGCTTGCGCGTCGCGCTCGCGAGCGCGAAGGCCTCGCGGCGTCCTGCTTCGTCGAGATCGTGCCACGCGGGGTGCGCACGGATCGTCCCATCGATTGCGGTCGGTCGCCATGCCGCGGCGGCCTGCTCGACGAGCTCCCTGCGTTCTGCGTCGGTCATGCGAGCTCGACCTCCACGTCGACGCCGTGCGCCGACAGGCACTGCGCGAGCAGCTTTCGTGCGCGCGTGAAGTTCTGCAAGAACGTGTTGAGCTTCATGCCGAGCTCCTCGGCGAGCTCGACGTCGGGGCGCCACGGGCCGTCGAGTCGGGCTTGCAGCGCGGCCGCGGGCTTGCCGGGGAGCTGCTCGCGGCAACCGACGATCACCTCGCGCAGCAGCGGATCACCGGGGGCGATCACCTCGGGCGGAGCGACCGCCTCGAGCTGCACCATCGTCGCGGGCTCGACCCGGCGACGCCGCAGCTCGCCGATCGCCAGGTTGCGGGCGATGCGGATCGCGAGCCGCACGAGCCCCTCGGGTCGACCGTCGTCGACGTAGCGCGGCGCGACCTGCCAGATCCGCAGCATGCACTCCTGCAGTACCGCCTCGACGTCGACCTGCTCGGCGAACGACGAGAGGCTCGCGCGCAGCCGCGGCTCGGCGCCGGCGAGCCAACGCCCGAAGGCGTCGGCATCGCCGGCGACGATGTCCGGGACCAGTGCGTCCAGCTCGGTCACAGCGTGATCACCAGGGGTTGCTCGCCCAGCACGTGCACCGCGACGATCGCATGCGGCGTGCTCGGTGCGGTGCAGGACACCCGCACGCGCACGCTGCCCGTGTAGTGGCCGTCGCGCGTGGAGTGGGCGTGGTCGACCGCCACGCGGACGCGCGTGCCGTCGTCGAGCTGCAGCTCGAGCGCGTCGCCGAGCTGCCAGAGCAGTCCTTCGGCGGGGACCTCGAGCTCGAACACGAGGCGATCGTCGGTGCGTTGCATGCGACCCGCGAGCCGGCGCACGCTCGTCGCGGCGAGCTCGCGCGCGATGCCGTCGCGCGGCGCCTCGTCGTCGAGCTCGTCGTTCGCGCTGCCGCGGCCTTGCGCCTCGGCACGCTCGCCCGTGCTCGACTGCTGCGTGCGTCTCGCCTGCCGCGCGATGAGCCGCGGCTCTTCCTTCTTCTTGCGGGCCTCCCCGGCGCCGCCGCCCCCGGCCGCCGGTGGTGCGGCGCGACCGGGCATCGCGGGTCCCGGTTGCGTCGGAGCAGCGGCGGCGGGAGGCGGAGGCGCGGCTGCTCCGAGCACCTTGTTCACGGCTCGCACGGCGGCCTGCAAGAACCCGTGCGTCTTCGGGGCGGCCGCGATCGGCATCGGTGACACGACCGGAGCTCCCGCCATCGTGGACGCGAACGCGCCGATCGCAGCGCTCCCGTCCGGCGCGCGCAGCCCCAGCCCGATCGCCGACATCCCGTGCGGCAGCGCGTGCGGGATGGTCTCGTGGCGCGTCGGCGCGTTCGGATCCACCGTGACCTCGCGATCGATCGCCACCCACGACGTCAGTCGCGTGGAGATCTGGAACGCGAGCCCGCACTCGGCGATCTCGCGATCGAGCGCGGACTGTTCCTCGCCCGCGGCGATGCGCAGCTCGAGATCCTCCACGCGCTCGCGCCCGAAGAGCGCCGTGATCGCGGGGCTGCCTTCGCCGGGCTCGAGCGGAGGTACCGTGAGCCGCTGCTCCCAGCTGCCCACCGGCGTGCGACCGCGCACCGTCAGCGTGCCGCCCGCGGGTCGCAGCTGCACGCCGACGAGCGCCGGCGCGCCCGCCATCAGATCCGGCAGGTGCTGCGGTGCGTGGCCGACGAGCGCGTCACCGCCGAGCTCGACGTCCACGACGATCGGCGCGCTGGTGTGCGCGAGGATGCGGCCGATCGCGCGCTCGGGATCCTCCCCGATGCCGATCACGATCTCGCAGCCGCGACCCGCACGCGCGGCGGGCATCGTGAGCGAGCGGTTGACCGCCGAGCCGATGCCCACGGTGTGCACGCGACAGCCGGCGGGCAGCCGCTGGCTGATCTCGCCGACGATCTGCGACTCGAAGCCGATGAGCCCGTCGGTGACGAGCACCACCTGCCGCTGCGCCTCGCCGCGCAGCGATGCGAGCGCGGCCAGGATGCCGCTCCTCATCTCGGTGCCGCCGCCGGCGCGCAGCGACGCGAGCCAGCGCTTGGCATCGTCGCGGTTTGCGGCCGTCGCAGCGACCGCGCCCCACTTCCACGCGCGCCGCTCCGTGGAGAACTCGATGAGCTCGAGCCGATCGCGATCGCCGAGCCGATCGACGAGCGCCGTCGCGAGCCGCTTGGCCTGGTCGATCGGCTCGCCGTGCATCGAGCCGCTGGTGTCGAGCAGCACGACGAGATCGCGCGGCAGCGAAGGCGTCGGGCTGTCGGCCTTCGGGGGCACGAGCGTCAGCAGCCCGAACGCCTGATCGGTGCGCGCGTGCGCCACGGGGGGCCGGGCGCGATCGAGGCTCGCCCCGGCCGCGGCCTGGGCCACCGGCCAACGCACGACGACGTCGCGATCGAGCAGGGCGCCGCCTTCGGCGAGCGTGACCGCGGTACCGACGAGCCCACGACCGACCTTCAGCGCATGCGAAGGGGACTCGGGCGCACGGCCCTCGATGCCGTCTCTGATCGCCAGCGCCAGCGTCGTCTTCACCGGCAGCGCATCGAGCGTCGTGTGGGTGGTGACCGCCGCTGCATCGGCGACGCGACCCGGCGCGCCGAGGTAGCGCGGCGCGACCACGGTGGGGAAGCGCCACTCCCAGCCGCCATTGCGCTCGGCGATCCACGCCAGCTTCTGGTCGATCTGCAGCTCGAGCACCAGCGTGGCCGAAGGCGGGATGTTGCCCAGCTCCTGGGTGAACAGGCTGCTGCGTTCCTCCTCGAGCAGCGCTGCGGTGTGACCCTCGACCAGCGCCTGCTCGAAGCGCTCGCGCGCGCGATCCTTGCGATCGACCTCGCCGACGATCTCGCGCTCGCCGATGCGGAAGCGGTAGCCGCTCACCGCCGCATCGGCGGGCAGCGGCACCTGGTACGTGACGCGCAACGGCTCGGCGTGGGGATTCGTGAACGTCTGCACCAAAACGACGCGGGCGAGCCCGCCGCATGCGTCGGCGTGCAGCTCGGTCGCGACGAGCGGCAGCGTGCGGCCATCGGTGGCGACGACGATCGCTCCGTTGCCGGTGGCTGCGTGGTCGGCGGAGGTCATGGCGTGGGCGTGGGCGATCATGGCGGAGTCCGGGCCGCTGCGGGGGTGGTTGGTGCCGCGCGGCGACCGACCAACGCAGGGCGGCCCGGGCTTGTGACAAGCCGATTGCTTGCGTGCACGACGTCCTCGCCGCACCCTCTTGGCGGTGCGTACGCGCGCGTCCCTCGGCTTTGCACTCGCCACGCTGCTCGGCTGCGATCGGCACGAAGCACCGCCGCCCTCGAACGCACCAACGGCCGCGACCACCGACGCGAAGGCGACGCCGGAGCCCGCGCCGGAGCCGACACCACCTCCGAAGCCGCCCGAGGTGCCCGGCGGTGGTCCCGATCCGCTGACGCTCGAGGCCGCCTACTCCACGTCGATCGGCAGCCCCAACGAAGGGAGCCTGCAGGGCGGCGTGCCGCTGCCACTGTCCGGGCCGGGCTACCGCTTCACGCCGCGCAAGAAGCCCGAGCGCCGCCACGGCACCGTCGAGCTCGTCGCTGCGCTCGTGCGCGCCGCGGTGCACGTCGACCAGGCGCTGCCGGGATCGACGCTGACCTTCGGCGACATCGGCATGCCGCAAGGCGGCGAGATCGCGGGCCACGGCTCGCACCGTGCCGGTCGCGACGCCGACGTGATGTTCTATCTGCTCGATGCCGAGGGTAAGCCGACCGACGGCAAGGCGGTGCCGCTCGAGCCGAGCGGCGAAGGCGTCGACTACAACGATCTCGCCGATCCGGCCGACGACTTCCCGGTGCGCATCGACGTGCCGCGCACCTGGGCCTTCGTCGCGGCGCTGCTCGCCGACGAGCGCGTGCAGATCCAGCAGATCTTCATCGTCGAGCACCTGCGCGCGCTGCTGCTCGCGCACGGCAAGAAGGCCGGCGCGGACGCGGCGATCCTCCAGCGCTTCGCCGACGTCACGTGTCAGCCGCGCTTTCCCCACGACGATCACATGCACATCCGCGTGTTCTGCACCGCCGAGGACATCGCGGGCGGCTGCACGGACGTCTCGCCGATCTATCCCTGGCAGCGCGCGCTCTTGAAGTCGTTGAACGCGGCCCCCGTGCCGCCCGCGAAGCCGACCAAGAAGAAGAAGAAGAAGCTCACCAGCGTCGCCGAGGCGCGTGCGAAGGCGGGGCCGATGCACGCGAGCGTCGTCGCGTTCCTCGATCGTCGCGAGGCGTGGGCGAAGCAGCCGCACCCCGGCCGCAAGTGGTGCAAGTAGCTCGCGCGCGCAGCGACGTCAGAGCACGACGCGCACGTCGGGCTGCCACACCGCCTCGTGCAGCTCGGTGATGCGGCGCTCGGTCTCGGCGGCGCACGTGCCCGGGGGCAGGACGAGCACGCGCGGCGGCTTCAGCTCCGCCTTCTCGCGCAGGTAGGCGTACGCCGGCGAGCGCAGCCGCAGGTTGTCGTCGATGCGACGGGCGAGCTTGCCGGCGAGATCGCGACGCACGAAGCCCTGCAGCTCGACACGACACACGAGCGCCCGCGGCCGCGTGGCCAGCTCGGCGCGCACGAGGTGCGGACGCGTGGTCGCAGCGCCGAGCTCGGTGTCGCCGAACGGCTCGATGCGCATCGAGGAGCTCGCGCGCGTGCGACCCTTGGGCAAGCTGAGCGGATCGGGGCCGATCTCCGCGGCGACGAGCGCTGGATCCTCGCGCGCGAGCGCCTGGCGCACCGAGGCCGTGAGCCACGCGCCGGCGACCGTACAGCCCTCGAGCGCGATGTCGGCCGGCGGCGCGGAGAGCCGCACCACCCGCGGACGCGGCACCGGGGCCTCGGCGGTCGGCGCATCGAAGCCGACCACGCGCACGTGGTGACCGGTCCGCAGGCGCAGCACGCCGAGTGGCGACGACAGCACGACTTGATAGCGATGCCCGACGATCGCGTGCTCGGGCAGGATCGTGCTCGCCGCGTAGACGCGGCGGCCGTCGTCCTCGGGATTGCCGTAGGGCAGCAGCTCGATCAGCTGCGAGCCGATCGCGAGCGTGATCGCTTCGACCGGCGCGCGCATGGTGGGGGTCCCGCAGCGGACGCCACGGAGGAACCAGCCCAGACCGACGAGCGGCAGGGTGCTGCGGATCGGTCGCCCGAGATCGTGCTGACAGAGCACCGCGCGCAGCCCGGGCAGCACCTGCTCGAGCGGACGCCGGCGCGCGCGCTCGAGCCACGCGCAGAACAGCGCGCTCGGTACGACGAGCAGCTCGGGATCGAAGGGTTGCAGGCGTTCGAGCACGTGCTCGGGGGTGTCGGCGCGGTCGAGGTGGAACAGCTCGGCCGCGAGCCCGCGCAGATCCTCGCGCACCGTGCGTTCGGCGAGCACGTCGTGGCCCTGGCCGTAGAGCAGCGCGATGCGGGACACCGCCGGCTCGCCGATGCGCGCGCGCCAGATCGCGTGGACGGTCGCGCGCTCGCGCGTGGCCCCGGCGAGCTCGAGTGCGCCGACGTCGGCGTCGTCGATCACCCCGAAGCCGAGCGGGTTCTCGACCTCCTGCTCGTGGCGCGTGCGATCGAGCACCGGCACCGTCGCGCGGAAGTCCTCGAACGACGACAGCTCGGCGAGCCCGAAGTGCTGGCCCACGCGCGAGGGCCCGAGGTGCGCGCACAGCTTCGCGAGCAGCTGCTCGCGCGATGCGAACGTCACCGGCGCTGCTCTTCGCCGAGCTGCTCGCGCATCTGCGCGGCGACGCGCTCCGCACACTGTCGCCGCGCCTCGAGCTCGGGCTCGCGCTGATCGACGGCGATGCCGTTGACCGCGGCGCAGAAGCGCTCGAGGTGGGCGAGCGCCTGCAGCTTGCCCCCGACCCGCAGGAGCGCGCGGGCCAGGCCGTAGTGGGCCTCGATCCAGTCCGGCGTGGTGCGCAGCACGTGACGATAGCTGGAGATCGCCGTCTCGGTGTCGCCGTGCTGCAGCGCGAGCTCGGCGAGGTTGCACTGCGCCTCGGGTTGATCGGGATCGCAGCGCAGCGATTGCTCGAAGTGCTCGCGCGCCGCCTCGGCGTCGCCGAGCTCGGCATGCAGGCCGCCGAGGTTCGTCCACGCCGCGGCGAGCGTTGGATCGAGCCCGAGCGCGGTCTCGTAGGCGTGCCGTGCCGCCGCGATGCCGGCGAGATCGGCGGGCGCATCCTCGTGCTCGCGCTCGAGCTCGCAGCCGCGGCGGAACCACTCGTGTGCGGTGGTGGGTACGCCGTCGTCTTCCGGCACCGGTAGCGCGAGCACGCTCGCGGCCTGCTCGTGCAGGCTGGCGACGTCGAAGTCGAGCACGAGCTGGCCGCTCTCGGCGTCGAAGCGATGGTCACCACCGTCGACGATGACGCGCTCGTGATCGCAGCGGATCCGCAGGCGTGCGAGCGAGGCCCCGAGGCCGCGGCCGCGCTCGTCGAGCTCGGGCAGGCTCGCGCGCAGCGTGGTGAGCGAGCGCCGGATGCGACGCAGGCTCGCGCCGTCGTCGACGAGCGCCTTCGCGACCTTGAGCGCGATCAGATCGCGGAAGCTGTAGAAGGAGCGACCTTCGACGCGCACCGACGGCACGATGAAGCCGGTCTGCGACCAGTACCGCAGTCGGTGTTCGGGCAACGCGAACAGGCGCGCGACCTCGCGGATGCCGAAGCCCCCCGAGTCGCGTTCGTCGCTGTGTGGCTGTCCGTCGGCACTCATCGCGCGGTCTCCCGAGGTTAGCCCTTACGACGCGCGCGCGGCCAGGCCACTGCGTCACCGTCCACGAGCACACGCACGCCGTCGGCGCGGACCTGGGGCTCGAGCGAGATCTCCAGCGCGTCTTCGTCGACGCCGGCCAGCTGCGCGAGGCGGCCGCGCGCGAGCGCGAGCAGCCGCGTGCGCACGGTGGTGGTCTCGCGCATGAGCTCCGCGACGCGCTCGGCGGTCGCGGCGTCGGCGGGCTCGCGGAAGCCGTGGGCGCAGCGCGTGAGATCGATGGTCAGCATCACGGTGGCGTAGAGGCGGTCGCGCAGGCCGGCCGCGACGCCGGGCGCCGAGCCCAGCTCGCCGCTGCCCTCGACGACGAGCTCGGCGTGCTCGAGCAACAGATCGAGCGCGCCGGCGGAGAGCGACTCGCGGATCTCACGGCGGATCAGCCGGATGCGATGCACGCGAGCCCAGCGCGGCGGCAAGAGCCCGCCTGCGCCACGCGACGCCGGGGCGACGGGCGATGGCCCGCCGACCTTCGTCGGGGCCAGCCCAGGGGGCGTCTTCCGGCTGCGTGCCACGTGTATGCGAACATCCTACCGGGTCCGGGCGCGCCCGCTCAAGAAACCTCCGCGCGCGCAGGGTCGATGGACGGACAGGCCCGTATGCTGCGGCCGCCGCCATGGACGTCCTGTTCGTCAGCGATCCACCCGAGACCTTCTCACCGTCCGCCGACAGCACGATCGTCATGATCGACGAGGCGCTGCGACGGGGGCACACGGCCAGCTGCGCGCTGCTCGGAGATCTGGCGCTGCGCGAGTCGCAGGCCTGGTCGCACGCCGCTCCGCTCACGGTGACGCGTGGGCCCGACGGGCCGAGGGCGGTGCGCGGTGCGAAGCGCTGGCGCAGCATGGCCGAGCACGACGTCGTGCTCATGCGCAAGGATCCGCCGTTCGATCAGGGCTACCTCGCCGCGACGTGGATCCTCGATCGCGCGGGCTGCCCGGTGCTGAACGCTCCCGCCGGGCTGCGCGACCTCAACGAGAAGCTCGCGATCGCCCGGTTCCCGGAGCTCACCCCGCGCACGTACGTCGTTCGCGATCCGGTCGAGCTGCGTCGCGTGCTCGAAGAGCTCGGTGGCCACATGATCCTGAAGCCGGTGTTCGGCTTCGGTGGTCGCGAGATCCTGCTCTCGCGCACCGACGATCCGAACCTCGGCAGCTTGTTCGAGCTCGCGACGGCCGACGGCACGCGCTGGACGATCGCGCAGGAGTATCTGCCCGACGCGAAGCAAGGCGACAAACGCATCCTGCTCGTCGACGGCGAGCCGATCGGCGCCGTCTTGCGCGTGCCCGCGGCCGGCGAGCTCCGCAACAATTTCCACGCGGGGGGCTCGCCGGCGCCGAGCGAGCTCGACGCCAACGATCGCGCGATCTGCTCCCGCGTCGGCCCGTTCCTGCGGGATGCGGGTCAGTTCTTCGTGGGTCTCGACGTCATCGGTGGGCGCTTGACCGAAATCAATGTGACGAGCCCGACTGGAATGCAGGAGATCAACCGGCTCGGCGCGCTCACCGACGACGCGACGACCCAAGCGCGCTTCTGGGATGGCCTCGAACGAAGGCTTGGCGTGGGCCACTAGACGTGACACTCTGAGCGTCGCCCCTTTCCCCAGCGGGGCCTCGTACGCATGCCCGATCGCCCGTCGAGCTTCCAAGAGTTGATGCGCAACGAATTGCCGCGGTTGTACGCATTCGCGTACCACATGTGCGGCAGCCGCGAAGAAGCGCTCGCGGCGGTTCGCCAGCTCGTCGCCGATGCGCGCGTCCACGGCGAGCAACGATTGCTCGGGGCGGACAAGCCCTCCGACGCGATTCTCGGTCTGATGGCGCGGACGCTCGAGGAATCGCTCGGCCGCAAGTCCGATCACACGTTCGAGGGCCTCGACGAGGTCCTACGCAGCGACATCACGCGGCCAATCGACATCACCGGCGGCGGGCCGCTCGGCGGCGATCCCGTGCGATTGCACGTGATGCTGTGGGAGCTCAAGCGCACGTGCCTCACGGCCACGCTCTCGTGCCTGCCGCCCGGCGTGCGCGTCTCGTTCGTGCTCACCGATCTGCTCGGCTACGGGCCGGTCGAGGCCGCCGACCTGCTCGGGATCAAAGAGAGCGCCTATCGCGTGCGGCTCACCCGTGCACGCAAGCGCGTCGAGGACTACCTCACCCCGCGCTGCACCCACGTCGACAACCAGAACCCGTGCACCTGCACCGGGCGGCTGCTCATCGCGATGGATGCCGGGTTCGTGCGCGAGCCACCGCATCGCGCCGACATCCCGCACGAGCCCCACGACGCCGACGGCCCGCGCCGCGACATGGGCAGCCTCTATCGCAGCTTGCCCGTCGTGCAGATGCTCGACGCCGACCTGCGCGCGTTGCTCGAGTAGAGCCGCTCACGCCGGCGGCACGATGCCGACCGGGCAGCTCGCGTTGCTCGCGAGCTCGCTGCCGGCGCTCGCCAACAACCAGCGCTCGAACGTCGAGAGCCGACGCGAGCCGGTGAAGATCGCCAGCGCGTCGCGCTCGCGGCCGAGCTGCACCAGCGTGTCGCCCACGCTGCCGGCGCGCACCGTTCGTGTGGCGCTGCCGAGCCCACGCGCGGCGGCCCACGCGGCGAGCCGCTGCTCGCCGGTCTTCACATGCTCGTCGCGGATCTTCGTGATCGTCTCGGCGGGCCAGTACTGCGCGCCGTGGACACCCTGTGCCGCCGTGACGTAGACGAGCTCGAGCGGTCGCCCGAAGCGCTCGGCGAAGTCGCGCGCGAGCTCGACGGCCGCGCTCGATTCGTCGTCGACGTCGCAGCCGCAGAGCACCGGCCCCGCGCCCACGGTCGCGAGATCCGGCGGCACGACGAAGACCGGCGAGGGCAGGGCCCGCAGCACGCGGCGCGCGACCCGGCCGAGCCTCACGGCGCGGACGCCATCGCGTGGCGCGTTGCGCCCGATGATGATGCCGTCGCAGCGGTGGTAGGTGCGTGCGGCGACGAGCGTGTCTTCGGCGTGCTGGCCCTCCAGCACCTCGACGGAGGTGAGCGCGCCGCGGACTCCGGCGCGATCGACCGCCGCCTCGGCGGCCTTGCGCGCCAACGCGTGGACCTCGTCGAGGTGGTGGTAGCGCAGCGCCGCGAGCAGGTGGTCCTCCTCGAGCACGTGCAGCGCGACGAGCCGGTCGCCGCCGTGCTGGGCGAGCCACGCCGCGAACAAGAGCGCGCCCTGGCTGCGCTCGCCCAGATCGAGACCGACGATCCACTTCTTCGCCACGCTGGTCATCGAGACCTCCTCGAACGCGCACACATGGTCGTGCGTGCGGAGGTCGGTGTCAACGCAGCGGCGTGTCGAGGCGGCCGAGCGCGAGCCCCTCGCAGCCCACCGAGGTGGTGCTGCCGGGCAGGAGCTGCGACACGCCCTCGGGCGTACCGGTGAAGATCAGATCGCCGGGCTCGAGCGTCATGCAGGCCGCGACGTACGCGAGCACCGTGGGGATGTCGAAGATCATGTCGGCGATCGGCGCGTCCTGACGGCGCTCGCCGTCGACGAAGCCCTGGATCCGCGTGGTCGCGGCCAGCGCCTCGCCGGGTGCTGCGAGCCGCACGAGCGGGCCCAGCGGCGCGAAGCCGTCGAAGCCCTTCGCGCGCGTCCACTGCTTGTCCTTCTTCTGCAGATCGCGATTCGAGACGTCGTTGCCGAGCGTGTAGCCCGCGACGTGCTCGAGGGCCCGCTCGCGCGGGAAGTTGCGCCCGGCGCGGCCGATGACGACGACGAGCTCGGCTTCCATGTCGATGCGCTCGTAGCCGCGCGGCAGCTCGAGCGCTTGTCCGGCGGCGAGCAGCGCCGTGGCCGGCTTGGTGAACAAGAGCGGCTCCTCGGGCACCTCGTTGCCGAGCTCGCGTGCGTGCGCGGCGTAGTTGCGGCCGACGCAGATGATCTTGCCGGGGCGAACCGGGGGCGCGAGCTGCAGCTCGCCGAGCAGCGCATGCACGCCGCCCTGCCGCGGTGGCAGCTCGTGCGCGAGTCGGAACGGATCGCCGGGGCCCTCGGCGCCGTGACTCGGAAGCGCGGCGAGGAACGGGTCGTCGATCTCGACGGCGACGTCGTCGGGCGTGGGCGCGCGACCATCGGTGGTGACGCGCACGCAGCGTTGACGAGCGCTACCCGGCAGGGTGACGCGGCCGATCCACAGCGTGTCTTCGGTGCCAGCGCCCACGTTCGATCGGCGCGCAGCGTAGCACGTGCGCGGCCCTGCTTGTTATCCTCGCCGCGAATGGTCGGGGCACCCGTGCAGGCGCCGCGTGTCCTCGTCGACGAGGTCGCGCGCATCGGGGTCGCGATCGCCGCGGTGTTGCCCTGTCATGCGCGGCGCCGCGGTGTGGTGCTCGCGCTGCACGGCCGAGGGCCCGCGCCGCCATGGTGCCCGGAGCGCGCCGGCGTCGATGCGATCGTCGACGCGCTCGTCGCCGGAGGTGTGCCGACGCGGTGGACCGCGCTCGGGCGCACGCGTGCGAGCGAAGGCGGGCTGCGCACGCTCGCGCCGTGCAGCGCCGATCCGCGCACGCTGCCGCTCGCGTCACCGCACACGCGCAAGCCGCTCGTGTTGTCGCGCGCGTGGGTCGGGCGTCACCTCGTGCTCGTGGTGCCGACGGTGTTGGACGACGGCAGCACGCGCGACGAGACCGAGCGCAAGGGACCGATGGGGGCGGCGCTCGCCGCCGTCGCGGCTGCCGCCGGTGCGGGCTCGCTCGCCGACGAGCTCACGCTCGGGGCGTCGCTGCTCGCGGAGGTGTTCGCCGGGTTCACGCTGGTCGTCGACGCTCACCATGCGCTGGTTCGTCCGCGCCGTGCGGGTCGACGTCCGCACCGGCTCGCGGTCGGGCGCGCACTGGTCTGCTCGATGACCGGCGCATCGGCCACGGCGTGCCGGGACCTGGCGCTGCGCATCGACGACTGGCTGGCCGAGCGCACGGCGACGCGCGCGGGGCTCACCCTCGACGACGGGCATGCGGACGCACTCGTGCTCGAAGGTCCGTGCGCCGCCGATCCGTGGCCGGTCGGCGACGCCGAGCCGATCGGCGTCGACGGTCCGCTGTGGCCCGCGCATCCCCGCTCGCGGGATCGCGACGCGAGGCCCGGGTGAGTCGGCTGCTGCGCCGCACGCTCTACGCACTGGTCGTCGGCGCGCTGCTCTACGCCGCGGCGATGATCTGGCTCGATGCGGGGAAGGTCGCCGATGCGCTCGCCGACTTCCCGTGGTGGCGCTTCGTCGCCGCGCTCGCGTTGTCGTCGGCGAACTACCTGCTGCGGTTCGTGAAGTGGGAGCTGTCGCTGGGCTGGTTGCACGTGCGCGACGATGCGCCCGGCCTGACGCGCGCGCGTTCGCTGGTGGTCTATCTCGCGGGGCTGTCGATGTCGATCTCGCCCGGCAAGCTCGGCGAGGTGCTGCGCAGCGCGCTGCTCAAGGCCAGCGACGGCATCGCGTTCAGTCGCACCGCGCCGATCGTCGTCGCCGATCGCATCACCGACCTCATCGCGCTCGTCGTGCTGAGCCTCGTCGGGGTCTCGCGCTATCGCGAGTATCTGCCGGTGGTGATCGCGACGGCGGTATTGGTCGCGCTCGGCGTGTTCGTGCTCGGCACGCCGCGGCTCTCGCGGCCGCTGCTGCGACGCATGAGCGCGTGGCCGCTCGTCGGACGCGTCGCGAGCAAGGGCGAGCTGCTCGTCGACAGCGCCGCGGTGGTGCTGCGGCTGCGCGCGCTCGTCGTGCTCTCCGCGATCTCGGTTGTCGGCTGGGGGCTCGAGTGCGTCGGCTTCTGGCTCGTGCTCGGAGGCTTCGGGGTCGAGGCCTCGCTGCCGCTCTGCGCGTTCCTGTGGTCGGTCGGCACGCTCGTCGGGGCGCTCAGCTTCCTGCCGGGCGGGTTGGTCGCGGCGGAGGGGTCGCTCACGCTCGCGACCATGAGGCTCGTGGGTGGGGCGACCGAGCCCATCGCGCTCGCGGCCACGTTGCTCGCGAGGATTGCGACGCTCTGGTTCGGTGAGCTCGTCGGAGGGCTCGCGCTCGCGGTTTTTCTGCGAGAGCCCTCCGTGCGGCGGGCGGCGTTTTCCGAACCCGGAAACGCGTCGGGCACGGGCACGGGCACGGGCACGGGCACGGGGTCTGCGGCAGGGTGATACCCTGCCGCAGACGATGCAATACACCATCGAAGACACCTTCGACGTCTCCCCCGCGCACTACTGGGAGACCTTCTTCGACGAGGCGTTCAATCGTGCGCTGTGGCAGACGCTCGACATCGGCTGGGAGCTCATCTCGCTCGATCGCAAAGGCGAGGGTGACGCGCTCGAGATCACACGCGTGCAGAAGCTGACCCCGAAGCGCGAGGTGCCCGCGCTGATCCAGAAGTTCGTGAAGGGTGGCTTCAGCTACACCGAGCGCAACGAGTTCAAGGCGCGCGAGAACAAGATGCGCACCAAGACGACGCCGAGCTTCATGCCCGAGAAGATCGACACGCACGGCATCTATCGGCTCGAGGTGCTCGGACCGCAACGCGTCCGCCGCATCTGGGAAGGCAACTGCGAGGTCGGCATCGCGCTCATCGGCGGCAAGATCGAGAAGATCCTGGTCGACGAGATCCGCGAGAGCTACCGCAAGGCCACCGACTTCACGCGCAAGTGGCACGCGGAGCACCCGGGCTGATCGTCAGCCCGCCACCAGCCGCAGCGGCGCGCCCTCGGGCGCGCTGACCTGGTCGAGCTGCGTGAGCGCGTGCGCCAGCGTCGGCGTGCCCCGACGGGCCGCCGCCGCGAGCCAGTCCGCGAGCGCCTGCGCGTACAGGCTCGCCGGAACATGGGCGAGCTGCTGACCGTCGACGCAGATGAGCCCGTCCACGTCGCCGACGAAGGTCGCGGGCGTGATCGAAGTGGAGCGAGGGCGCGACGGCTCGTCGCGTTGCGGCAGCTCGCTGGGCTCGCACCAGGCGATCGCGAACCGGCAGCGTTGCGCGCCCGCGGCCACGCACTCGAGCTCGCGCACCTCGGCCGTGCGGCCGGTGATCCGGTGCAGCGCGGCCTCGATGAAGCCCTCGACCAACGCGCAGACGCAGGCGGGCTCCGCTGCGCTGCGGCGCGACCACGCGAGCGCGACGTGCGAGACCGGTGCATGCACGACCCCCTGTTCGACGGCGTCGAGCCACACCATGCCGAGCCCGAGGTATGCGTAGTACGCCTCGGTCAGCGCGATGCGGTGCCCCTCGTCGCCGATGCCCTCGAGCACCCGGTCCAACGCCGTGCCGAACGCACTGCGAGCAGCGCGGCGCAGCAGGCCCTCGCCATCGAGCTCGGGGATGCTGCCGAGGATCTCGCGCATGCGTGCATGGTGCGCGTCGTCGTGCAGCTCGAGCTCCGTGGCAGCGTCACAGCGACGTGCGCTGTCGCTGTCGCAACGGTTGAGCGCGAGATGATCGTGCAGCGGCGAGCCCATGCGTTCCGGCATCGTCGGAGTCGCCGCGGGTTTGAAGTCGCCCGCAGCGCAGCCAGCCGGCATTTCGGACACCAACCCCCACCCGAACGACTGCTACGTGCAGCTGGGCAGCGGTCATTCCGAAATGGGGCACCCGCAGCGCCGCGCGCGGGGTTCACCGTCGGGTCGCGGCGCTGACGGCCACGCTTGCCGCGCGCGCGGCGGATCACACGTTCTCTGCACGAGGCGCACGCTGGCGCCCCTGCGGGGGCTCGAGCCGACGCGCGGCCTCCGACGCCGTGACGTGCTCCCAGTCGATGCTCTCGAGCGCGCCGCGGCTCGCGGCGAGCTCGACCACGCTCTGTTCGCGCGTCACCACGCGCACGGAAGCCGACGCGATCGGCAACAGCCCGAGTAGCTCTCGCACGACCCGCAATGCCGCGCTGCGCAGCTCCTCGATCGCTCGGTCGGCGTCCGCGTCGAGCTCGACCTCCGCCGTCGTCGCGCCGAGCTCGATGCGGATCGCCTCGTCGGGGAAGCTCTCGCCGAGCTCGTCGAAACCCCGGCTTGCGGCGATCACCTCGTGATAGGCGGCGACGTCGTTGCACAGGATCCGCGCCGACAGCGAGCACCACGCCGACCACCCGGCCATCTGTTCGCGCCACGTGCCCATCGAGGCCGCGCGCTCGGCTTCCTCGGCCGCGATCAGACGCTCGACCTCGGCCTGCAGCGCGCGGCGCCGATCGACCATGCCGTAGGGCTCGGGCCGATGGTGCAGCAAGCGATGGCGTGCCTCGGCAGAGCGATGCTGATCGACCGCAGGCAGCATCGGCGGCGGCATCGCAGCGAGCGCACGCCAGTCGATGACGGGCGTGGCGTCGCGGTGCATCGTCGCGCGCGCCTCGAGCTGCGTCTCGCGGAGGGCGAGCGCGGCGGCCTCGACGGCGCGGCGCAGCTCGTCGGCCCGTGGACCGCTCGCGCGCGCGAGCTCCTCGCGCAACCGTTGGTGCTGCTCCTCGGCCGTGAGCGCGCGTCGTCGTTGCACGCGCTCGCTCGCGGCCGGAACCGCATCGATGAAGCCGTATTCGCCGTGCCAGGCCACAGGAGCCCGAGTGTGCGAAACGCGGGGCGGTTCGGGCAAGGGCTCGCACCGACGCGACGTTGGCGGTGCGTCGTGCTCCGCGGGCGCCGTGTGACGCGCGTGTGACAAGGCCGTGCGTCACGGCGCGGGACGCAGCCAGATCTCCATCGCCTCGACCGTCTCGAAGCGATCGAAGCCCTGCTCGAGCGCACCCATCACGCGCGGTGCCAGCTTCTCGTCCGCACCGATCGCGACGACGTCGGCGCGACGCAGGAGCCCGAGCAGCCCGCGCTCGTCGGCGAAGGTCGCGAGCGGCACGCTGGCGCCGCGCGTCTTCTTGTCGACCGGACCGTAGAGCCGCAGATCCTCGGCGGCGTAGAGCCCGTCGTCGTACAGCGGGCGTACGTCGAGCACGAGCACTTCGATGGTCTCGTCGCCCTCCGGTGCCGTCTTCGGCAGCGCGAGCAGCTCCCAGCTACCGGAGATCGGATGTCGCGTGCCGCCACCGTGCACGATCAGCTGATCGACCAGCACCGTCGAGTGCAGGTTGCCGGACCAGTGTGTGTTGCGGAGGTACGCGACGTGGGTGATGCCGCGCTCGCGGTAGTGCTGCCAGAGCCCGGCGACGTCGTGGATCGGCTCGTACCAGAGGTTGGCCTGGTGCCACGGTACGTCGCGGTGCGTGTAGCGATCGATGCCGAGCGTCTTGCGGGTGCCGCGGACGAGCACCTGATCGTCGGGGTAGGTGAGCCGGTTGACCTCCGCGAACGTGCGGAAGTAGGGATAGCGATCGGCGGGCGCGAGCACGCCCTCGTAGCCGGTACGCACGAGCGAGAGCGTGCTCTCGATCAGCGGCTTGCCCGAGTACACGAACGCGTCTGCGCCCCACACGACCTGCAGGGCGACGAGCGGCACGAGCGTGCAGCGGGCGAGCCTGCCGAGCTCCCATACCTTCACGACGAGCGCGACCGTCACGGCGCAGAAGATCGCGGCGACGGCGTTGAGATAGCGATCCTGCAGGTACGTGTTCGCCCAGACCGCGATCGACACGAACGAGCACCACACGGCGATCCAGATCCGGCCGGTCCTGCGCACGAGCAGCAGACAGGGCAGCAGCAGCGTGAACAGGCTGCCGATGACGGGCCACTTCTGCTTCACGACCACATAGTGCGGCGAGAACGTGAAGTCGAAGAACAGCCGCACGGCCTGGGTGAGGCGGGCGAGGCCCGCGAGCTTCGGGCGATTGTCGGGATCGCCGAGCTTCGCGTGGAACAGGTAGTCGGCGAGCTCGTGCGTCGGGTGCACGCCCGGCAGCTTCGACTGCAGGAACGGATAGAGCGGATCGCCGTAGAAGACCAGGTTCTTCACGAAGTGCGGCGACGCGACGGCGAGGCCGATGCCGAGCACGAGCAGCGGCGCACGCCACAGGCGATCGTTCGCGAACGCGGCCTTGCCCCGCAGCGCGAGGGCGACACACCAGCCCCAGCGCGCGACGATGAGCGTGCCGCAGCCCGCGATCATGTAGATGGCCTGGTACTTGGAGAGGATCGCCCCGCCCGAGAGCACCCCGAGCAGCGCGGCGCAGCGCAGATCGAAGTCCCGCAGCATGCGGCCCGTGGCCACGAGCATCGGGATCGCCCACAGCCCGACGAAGTGCTCGGCGCCACCGGTGACGCTGTGCGCGAACGTGAAGATCATCGGTGAGAGGAAGAACCCCAGCCACAGCCCGCGCGAGCGCACGTCGCCGAGCAGCCACTGCGCGCCGACCCCGACGCCGACGAGCTTCCACATCACGATCGCGTACTCGAGGTGCAGCGCGAGCATCCAGTCGAACGGACGCTCGATGCCGGGCAGCAGGAAGCCCCAGCAGTACACGAGGCTGTCGAGGTGGGGCAGCGCCTTGTTGTACTCGGAGGGGAACGCGACGAGTCGGCCGGCGTTCGCGTAGTCCTGCGCGACGGGGTAGTGGTACCAGGCCGCGTCGAGCGAAATCGCCTCGGGCGTGAACGCGATCGCGTAGAGCACGACGAGGGCGAGGAGCGCCCACGCGTTGCCGAAGCGACGCACGAGCCGCGCGAAGCGATCGCCCGTGGGCGCCTCGCGGAGCTCGGTCGCCGTCCGTTGCACGAGCGCGCGTAGCTCCTTCGTCGTGCCTGCGACGAACAGGGCCGGCATCCCGACGGCGAACGCGGGGTGGAGCGCACCGACGGCGCCGGCGAGGTAGAGCGCGAGCCCGAACGCGACCAGCCCGATCGCCTTCGCGAGCAGCCAGCTCTCGAGCAAGGGCGTCTGCGCCAGCCGGAGCACGCGCACGAGCACGAGCTGGCCGATGCCGACGCAGGCCGCGGTGAACAAGAGGACGTAGGCCCAGAGCAGCGCGACCCGCCACACGAGCCACTCGCGCAGGGGATAGTGCCCGTTCAGCTCGAGCGCATGGAAGACCAGCGCGGCGACGCAGACGCTCGCGGCCAACGGCGCGGCCACACGCCGTCCGAAGGGCGGCCACCAGGTTCGCAGTCCATCCAACGCGGCGAAGCTAGCAGCGGCGATCCAGCGCTTCAACGCACGAGGCGGTGACGTGATCGTGTCGCGGAGGTCTCCGCGTCACGATCACCGCGTGCACGCCACGGCAATGTCACAGTGCGTGCGCGTCGATCAGGACGACGCCTTCGCCTCGTCCTCGGCGGGCAGCGGCGCCTCGATCTCGCCGAGCACGCGACGCAGCAGACCCTCGACGAGCAGCGCGCGCTCGCCCGCGTCGTAGCGACCGTCCTGGTAGCGCGCCTGCACGTCGTCGAACTTCTCGTGCGAGTCGCGGATGACCTTCTTGTACGGCTTCACGCGGTGCATGACTTCCTTCTGGTTCGACCAGAAGAACGAGATGAGCGTCGCGGCGGTGAAGCCGGTGAGGATCATGCCGAGCGGGCCACCGATGAGGTACTTCAGCCCGACGCGCAGTGCGACCACACCTGCGGCTCCGAGCGCGAGCTCCTTGACGCCGGTCTTCTTCATGCGACCCCACGCCATCGGCAACAGCTCGCCCGAGGCGATCACGAGCGCGACGAACTCGGCGCGCTTGGCACCATGGTCGTAGGTCTCCTTGATGACCTGCTGCATGAACGCATCGAACGTCTCGTAGACGTCCGCGGGGTAGGCCGTGTGGGATTTGGGTGAGTCGGCTTTCTGCGAGTCGGCCATCGACCAACAGGATAGCACCCGCGACCGCATGGGTCTGACAGCGCTGGCGCGGGCATTCCCCTGCGCGGTTTGACACCACCCGGGCGCCCTCCCACAATCGATGACGACGATGCAGATCCGGTGCCGCGAAGCGTGGTTGTCGCGGTCCGAACCGCGTACGCAGGGGCGCGTGTCGGTGGTCGGTGCAGCGCTGCTGCTGACCCTGGCGTGTCGACCGGCGGAGAAGTCCAAACCGCCCGTAACGTCGCAGCCGAGCGCGTCCGTCGATCCCGGAGCCGCCGATCCGCGCGAGACGAGCGGCGAGGCCGACGGGCCCGCGGATCCCTCTGCAGAGGCCGGCGAGAAGCTGCGCGAGCGTCCAGCCCCCGCGGCCGTCGAAGGTCGCGAAGCGGCGCTCGCTGCGGTGACCCACGGGAATCCCGAGGGCGCGATCACGGTACTCGCTCCACTCGTCGACAAGACCCCCGACGATCTCGAGGCCCGCTTCGCGCTCGCGCGCGCCCACGCGACGATCGGCGCGCTCGACGAAGCGCGTGCGGTGCTCGAGGACAAGCGCGGTGCGCCGCTCGACACCGGCGTCGTGCAGCTGCGCGTGTCGATCCACCGCAGCCGCGGCCAGTATGCCGAGGCCGAGAAGCTGCTCGAGGAGGCGCTCAAGAAGCACCCCGACTCGTTGCCGCTCACGGGCGATCTGCTGCAGGTGCGCATCGAGACCGGGCGCCGCGACGATCCGCGCACGAAGGCGATCATCGAGTCGCTCTACGACGCGTACGACGGCGGCAAGGTGAAGACCGCCGCCGACATGCTGGCGGTGGGCCTCGCAGCGCTCGCGCGCGGGGGCAAGGGCGGCTACCACGACGCCAACATGGTGCTCGAGGAGGCCGAGATGCTCGCGCCGGTACCGGCGGGCGAGTGGGTCGGCGATCGCGTGCGGCTCTTGCGAGGCGCGGTGTTCCTGGAGAAGTACGCGGGCGACGAGGCGGCGACCACGTTCGCGCTGCTGCTCGAGCGCGACCCGTGGCACCCCGACGCGCTCGCGGGCATGGCGATGGTGAACCTCGAGGGGTTGCGCTTCGCGGCGGCCTCGCGCGCGGCCACCGAGGCGTTGTCGGTGAACCCCGAGCATCCCGAGGCCCACTCGGCGATCGCCCGCATCGCGCTCATCGAGGGCCGTCGCGACGAAGCGCGCGCGCACACGGAGAAACGCGCGCTCGTGCGGCACCCGAGCCACGATCACTCGCTCGCGGTGCTCGCGGCGTCGGCGATCGCCACCGGCGATCGCAAGGCGTACGCGGCGTGGCGCGACCGTCGGCTCGCGGTGAACCCGAAGGACGGCGGCTTCTTCAAGGACCTCTCGGACATCCTCAACTTCCTGCACCTCTACCCCGAGGCCGACGAGGTGCTGCGCGAGGGCGTCGCGCTGGCCCCGAACGATCCCTACGTGCAGAGCGCGTACGGACTGAACCTGCTGCGGCTCGGCGACGAGAAGGGCGGGCGCGAGGCGCTGGGCAAGGCGTGGAAGGGCGACCCGTTCAACGAGCGCACCCGCAACACGCTCGATCTCTACGAGAAGAGCATCGACAAGAAGTATACGCTCGAGACGGTGGGCGAGCTGGTCGTGCGGCTGCCCAACGACGACCGCGAGTTCGTGCAGCCGGGGCTGGTCTCCTCGGCCACGCGCTCGCGCACCGAGCTCGACAAGCACTACAAGACGAAGGCCGGCAAGCTGCGGCTGGAGTTCTTCGCGTCGCCCGACGAGTTCTCGGTGCGCACGGTGGGCGTGCCGAGCCTCGGTGCGGTGGCGGTGTGCTTCGGGCCGGTCATCACGTTCATCGGGCCGTACTTCGGCGCGGTGAACCTCGACATGGTGATGCGTCACGAGCTCGCGCACGTGTACGCGATCCGGCGCAGCAAGGGCCGTGTGCCGCGGTGGTTCACCGAGGGGCTCTCCGAGTGGGAGTCCGAGCAGGCCGATCCGGCGTGGGCACGCGAGAGCGCGGTGCTGCTGTCCGAGGCCAAGAAGCGCGGCAAGCTGCGCAAGCTCTCCGAGCTCGAGCTCGCGTTCATCCGCGCGGAGAGCCCGGTGATGATGGAGGCGGCGTACTCGACCGCCGCGTACGCGATCCGGTATCTCGGCACGACCTACGGGCGCGACAAGCTGATCGGTGTGCTCGACGGCTACGCAGCGGGCAAGGACACGCCCGAGCTGTTCGAACAGCACTTCGGCAAGCCGCTGCCGACGATCGAGCGCGAGTTCGAGACATGGTTCTCCGCGCAGCTCGCCGCGAAGCTCGGCGGCTGGGTGCCCGGGGGTGCAGAGAAGAAGGAGGACCCGCGCGAGACGCTGTGGCGTGCCGCGCAGGAGCAGCTGCAGAACGACAAGCCCGACGATGCGCTGCGCACGATCGAGAAGCTGATCCAGCGCGGCGGCGATGGCTTCGCGCCGCGCATGCTCGCCGCGCAGGTGATCCTCGCCGGCAACAACCCGAGCCTCGCGAAGCGGCACCTGCAGGCGGCGGCGAAGTTCAACGCCGAGTCGATCGAGCCGTTCGTGCGCATGGCCGAGCTGGCGAGGAAGGGCAAGGACGTCGTCGAGGAGAAACGGGTGCTGCGGGCGGCGCTGGCGATCGACGGCGACTCGCTCGATCCGGCGGCGCGGCTCGTGATGCTCGCGCTCGTGACGGACGACGCGGACAACCTCGCCTATGCGCGCGGTCGTGCCGGTGCGCTCGCGCCCCTGCATCCGCTGGTGCTCGCGGCGCGTGGGCTCGAGCTGCAGAAGGCCGGCAAGACCGCCGACGCGAAGGCCTTCGTGCAGCGCGCGAGCAAGGCGCTGGCGGATGCGCAGGGCAAGGGGCCGCTCGATACGACGGTCGTCGTCGCGCTCGCAAAGGCAGCGACGGGCGACAAGGACGGCGCGAAGCAGCTCGCGAAGCAGGCGATGGCCGGCGATCTGCCGGAGCCCGCGAAGAAGAAGCTCGCGTCGCTGTAGTTCTGGTCGCGCCGTCCGGCGCTCTTCCTGGTGCGGGCGGTCATGCTCGCTCTTCGCCGTGGCGAAGCCACGTCGGGCTCGACGTCGGGCTCGACGGGCTCTCTCGCGACGGACGCAACGCGCCCCCGTGCTATGCTGTGTTCGTGGTCCACGGCGCAGCCACACATGCGCAGCGCGACTCGTCCGCGGAGCGCCGACGCTTCGGTGTCGACGACGTGCTGCGGATGATCGCCAATGGGTTGTTCGGCGAGGACGAACGGATCGAGCTCGTCCAGGGGGAGATCTTCACGGTCAACCCACAAGGCCCGGATCACGGCAGCCTCAAGGACGAGCTGCACGCCCGGCTCGCGACTGCCTATGCGGGTCGCGACGTCCACATCCTCAACCAAGGTCCGGTCCGCGCCGGCGCACGAGGACTGCCGGAGCCCGACCTCGCGGTCGTGCGTGGCGCTGCACGGCGCTACCTCGGACAGCATCCGAGTGGCGCAGACCTCTTGCTGGTGATCGAGCTGGCGAAGTCCTCACAGGGCCGCGATCACGACAAGGCGCAGGACTACGCATCTGGCGGTGTGCCGATCTACTGGCTCGTCGACCTGGTGGCTCGCATCGTCGAGGTCTACTCGGAGCCCGACGCGGCGCTCGGCCGCTTCCGCACGGTGGTCGTGCTCGACGAAGACGACGAGCTCGCGCTCCCGGAGCTGGACCTGCGCTGGCCGGTCGCGAGCCTCCTGCCGTAGGCCGAGCGCCCGTGCGCTGGCCATTCTTGGTCAGAACCGCCGGGTCAGCGGCTCCGAGTGCGCCGGGTTGGCCGGTTCGCGGACAATCAGCGTGCCGGATGCCGCATGTGCATCAGCGGCAGGCTTCGCCGAAGAGCGGGTCTTCGAACTCGGCGTCCTCGCCCGCGCACTCGTCCTTCAGCTGATCGCCGAGCACGTAGACCGCGGCGGGTCCGCCCGCGCTCACGACGATGCCGCAGCCGCCTTGCCCGTACGGAAGATCCGGGTCACACGGCTGGCACTTCGCGTTGTCGTTGCACACGAAGTCGTCGTCGCAGAAGAACTGCTTACAGAACGCGTCCTTCACGTGCTGGTTGTCCAGCTCGTTGCTGCCGAGCGCGAAGCCGGGGATCTGGTCGTCGTCGTCGGAGCAGAAGCTGCTGCCGTTGAAGTCGGCGACGGTAGCCCCGTTCAGGCACGCCCCGCCATCCATCGGCTGGCATCCGACCATGCCGCGCTGATCTTCGCTGCACGACAGGTCGCCGCACTTGTTGATCGCCACGCTCGGCGCACTGTCGGGATTGTTCGCGAACGACATCAGATCGCACGTGATCGGCTTGTAGTCCGCGACGCAGATCTTGTCGTACTTCGTGCTGTCCAGGCCCGAGTTCTCCTTGTCGAACTGGCACAGCGGGACGTACCGGTTGTCCCCCGTCGGATCGCAGTCGTCCGCGGTCCCGCAGCGCTGGACTTCGTCGCGGGGCTTGAGGATCGCAGTGCACGCCACGACCGAGCCGGTCGCGAGCAGGAGGGCCACGACGCGGAGGCCCGACGAGGTCGAAGAGTGCGCGTTCATGCGAAGCTGCGGGCTGCGAGAGTAGGGCCCGGCCCGCGCGTTGACAACCTCCGCGGGCGGCCGGGGCTTACACCGCGGCGTCGGGCGCAGCGGCCGGCGCGGCGCGGGCGGGCAGCTCGACCTCGAAGCGCGTGCCCGCGGGTCCCGTCTGTGCGACGCGCACGCTGCCCCCGTGGTCCGCGAGGATCTGCTGCACCATCGGCAGCCCCAGCCCGGTCCCGCGCGCCTTGCGGGTGTAGAACGCCTCGAAGATGCGCTCGAGCTGCTCGGGCGGAAGCGGAATGCCGCCGCCGTTGTCGAACACCGTCGCGACGATGCGCCCCTCCTCGCGCACGAGCGACACGCCGACGCGCGGTGGGCGAGCGATCCCCCCGTGCTCCTCGTCGAGCACCGCCTCCTTCGCGTTGCGCAGCAGGTTCAGGAACGCCTGCCGGAGCTGGTTCGCGTCGCCCATCACCATCACCGGCGCGTCGGGCAGCTCGCGCACGAGCGTCACGCCGTCCTGCTCGAGCTCGGGCCCGAGGAAGTCGAGCAGCTGCCGCAGCTCGTCGCCGAGATCGAGCGACACGAGCTCCGGCTTCGGACGCCGCGCGAACCCGAGGTAGCTCTCGGTGATGTTGGTCAGGCGATCGACCTCCTTGGTGATCTGCCCGAGCAGTCGTCGCCCTTCGCCGCTGCCTTGCAGCTCGTCCTCGAGTAGCTCGACGTTCAGCGCCACGCTCGACAGGGGATTCCTGATCTCGTGGGTGATCTGCGCCGCGAGCTGCCCCGCCGCCGCGAGCCGCTCGCCGCGGATCAACCTGCGCTCGCGTTCCTCGAGCGCCTCGGCCATGAGGTTGAACTCCTCCGCGAGCCGTCCGACCTCGTCGCCGCGCAGCGCCTGATCGGCGAGCACGCGCTGCGACCAGTCGCCACGACCGAGCTTGCGCACGCTCTGCGTCAGCCGTCGCAATGGGCGCAGCGTGAAGAACACCGCGAGCGTCGCGATGACGCCGATCACGAGCGTTGCGAACGCGAGCCCCACCGTCCAGCGCTCGGTGCGATGCTGGGCGTCGAGCACCTCGTCGCGCAGCTCTTCGATCGCGAGCCCGCTCTGGGCGCGCAGCGCCTCGAAGAGCTGCTCGATCTGCCCCTGCGCGCGCACGTCCTCGAGCACGACCTGCGTGCTCGCGGGCTCGGTCACCAGCACCTGCAGCTGCGAGAGCAGCTCCTGGATGCGGCGCAGCTCGGCGAGCTCTTCCTCGCCGCCGAAGCGCTCGGGATCGAGCAGCGCCGCGTCGATGGGCTCGCGCGCCTGGCTGACCAGCTGCGCGCGGATCTCGAGCGCGGCCGCGAAGTTCGCCTTGAACGCGGGCTCGATCGGCGCCTCGGGCTTGCGCTGGCGCGTGCGCACCTGTTCACCGATCCGCACTGCTTGCACGTGCGCCTCGGCCAACCGCTTGTCGAACACCGCATACACCTCGACCAAGCGATCGAAGCCGCCCTGCATCTCGCGGAGCTGTCGCAGCATCACGAAGCTCGACGCGAACGTCACGAGCAGCACGAGCAACACGAGCGCGGAGATGCGTGCTGCGAGGCTGCTACGCAGACGCAACGAGGCTCGCGTGGTCCCACCTGCGCTTCCGGCCAGCCCGGTGTCGTCCCGGCCCACGCTTGCGCCGCGTGATCGCGGACCGGCATCGCTGGCATCGACCACGGACGCGGGATGCAGTCTAGCAGGGCCTTCCCCCTTTTCAGGGACCGCCCACCATGTAACTGTTGTTCGCGCGCCCCCGATGCCCCGCCGAATCGTCACGCTGATCCCGAGCCTGGCCGTCGCTGCGGCGATGGCGTTGCCCGCCCACGTCGCGGCGCGATCGCTGGTGGAGCCCGCCGGCATCCCGCTCTCGATGCGCCGCGCAGCCGTCGAGGACTCCGCCGCCGTCCTCGGCCTCGAGAGCGACGACGCCGCGGCCGGCGAGGCGCTGACCAAGGCGCTGCGGAAGGCGTTCGCGAAGCGCGGGCTGTCGAGCTCGCAGGAGATGAGCCTGCTCGAGCTGCGGCTCACGATGGGCTGCGAGAGCGACACCGCGAAGTGCCTCGCCGAGGGCGGCAAGGCCATCGAGGCGCGGCGGCTGATCTACGGCTACCTGCGCAAGACCGGCGGCTCGTACCAGCTCAAGATCTACATGCTCGACGTCGCGAGCGCGTCGGTCGATCGCGACTCCACCGAGCCGCTGTCGCCCGGCGATCTGTCGCCGGGGAAGATCGACGCGACCGCGGCCAAGATCGTCTCTGGGCTCATGCCGCAGGAGAGCGATCCCGAGGCGATTCCGGAGACCGACCCGGAGGTCGAGCCGGATCCCGAGGTCCAGCCCGACGAGCCCGTGCAGCCGAAGCCCGAGAAGCGCTACGAGTGGGGGCTCGAGAAGCCGCAGCCCACGTGGAAGAAGGTCGGCGTCGGCGTGAGCGGTGGCCTGCTGGTGGTGGGGCTCGCGAGCGCGATCGGGCTCACCGTCGCGCTCAACGTCACGCTGCGCAAGAAGCTGCTCGACGAGGTCGACGCCAGCCACGACGACGACAACCCGAACAACGACATCGATCGCAGCGAGGGCAACCTCTGCGCAGCCGCCCGGGCGACGCCGGAGAACGAGCCGAACCCGAACAAGGTGACCAACGCGAAGGTCACCCGCGTGTGCAACACCGCCGACGGCGTCGAGAAGGCCGTCGTCGCCGCGTGGGTCGGCACCGGCGTGTTCACGGTGGCCACCGCGGTGTTCGTCACGCTGCTCTTCGTGCACAAGCGCAAGTCCAGCAACTCCGCCTGGAACCGTCGCAAGCCCACCTTCGGCATGACCCCGAACGGCGGCGGCCTGACCTTCGGCGGCGGCATGCGCTTCTAGTTTTGGTCGCGCCGTCCGGCGCTCTTCCTGGTGCGGGCAGTCGTGCTCGCTGTCCGCCGTGGCGAAGCCACGGCGGGCTCGGCGGACGTGGCGAAGCCACGGCGGGCTCGGGGGACGTGGCGAAGCCACGGCGGGCTCGGCGGACGTGGCGAAGCCACGGCGGGCTC
>CAZFKC010000014.1:114362-131051 GCA_964519175.1 uncultured Nannocystaceae bacterium | reverse complement strand
GGGCACGGGCACGGGCACGGGCACGGAGCAGGGTGTCCGGAAGAACGCTTCGCGCTCTTCCGCACCCTGCTAGAAGCGGACCTGCATGCCGCCGGGGCCGGCCTGCATGTACACGCGACCGCGGGCCTCTTCGATCGCTCGGCGGCGACGCACGCCGCCCGTCGCGAGCAACACCACGCCCGTGACCGCGACCGCGGCCGCGACCACACCGACGATGCGGGCGGTGGGCAGCCAGCGCTCGCGCTCCGCGGCGTCGCGGCGGCGCTGGTCGGCGTCGCTCGAGTCGTTGGCCTCCGCGTGCGAGACCGTCATCCACGACAGCGTGCTGAGCAGCGTCGCCGTGCCCACGCCGAGCGCCACGCCGCCGCCGATCATCATGTTGCGCCCCGAGCGGTAGCGCGGCGCGAGGTAGGGGTCGTAGCGCAGCAGGTCCCGCACCGCGACCTTCGCCGGCACGACCGGCACGACCTTGCTCGTCGTGGTCGTCGTCGTGGTGACCACGCGATCCGGGACCGCCGAGTCCGTCGTCGACGTCGTCACGGTCGTCGTCGGCACGGTGTCGGGGGTGGGCGCCGGCGTGACGACGGTCGTCGAGCTCGCGACGGGCTCGGCGACGGCGACGGGCGGCGTCGCGACCGGCGTCGGCGCGACGACCGGGGCCGGGGCCACGGCCTCCGGCGGTTGCACGTGCATCCACGCGAGCGTGCCGGGCGGCGTGATCGCGACCGGGACCAACAGCGCAACCGCAGTGAGCTCGAGGAGCAGCGTCATGGCCTGGACAGCTTGCTCCGATCCGCGAAAATGCGAAGTGCTGGGCACCACATCGCGATCGGCGGCCTTCGCCCTCGCGCACGCGCGTTGCAACTCGCCACACCCGACCACGCGCGGACGGCCCGCGCGCGCGACCGTCAGCCCGCGTCGCCCGGATTCGTTGGCCGACTCATCGCCAGCAGCACGGCGCGCTCGTTGCACAGCGGATCGGTGAGCACGGCGTCGAACAGCCGTGCGAGCAGCCCGCCGAGCGCCTTGCCGGGCGTCGCGACGCCCGCCTCGATCAGATCGCGCCCCTTGATCGCGAGCTCGGCCTGCGAGAGCGCGGCGCCCTCGAGCGCACGTTCGATCGTCTCGCGACGGGTGCGCGTCGGCGCGAGGATCGCCAGCACGTCCTCGACGTACGCGCGGCCGATCGTCGCGCACGCGCGCCGGATCGCGATCGCATCGTCCGCGCTCGCGAGCGCACGCAGGCCGGGGCCGAGCACGGCGGCGAGCCGCGTCCGCTCGTTGCGTCCGAAGCGGAGCCCGTCGAGCGTGCCCTGCACCACTGCGTCATCGCCCGCCTTCGCGATCGGCAAGAGCAGCCTCGCGATGCGCAGCACGGCATCGGCGGGCAGCAGATCGACGGCCCGCACCGCGTCGTCGTGCTCCGCAGGCGAGAGCACGGGCAGCACGAGCGGCCAGATGCCGGTCTCCGCCATCGGCACGAGCCCGCGCGACGGCACCGGGGCGGCGAGCAGCTTCGCGAGCTCGACATGCACGCGTTCGCGACTCACCTTGCCGAGCACGTCGAGCGCACCGGGGATCGCCGCGGCGGTCGCGGGCTCGAGCGCGAGCCGTCGCGTCGCGCACAGCCGCACCGCTCGCATCGTGCGCAGTCCATCCTCGCCGAAGCGGCGCGCCGGATCGCCGACGGCCCGGATGAGCCCGGCCGCGAGATCCGCGAGCCCGCCGAACGGATCGCTGAAGACCTCGCCGATCGGATCCCACGCGAAGGCATTCACCGTGAAGTCGCGTCGCGCGAGATCCTCGACGAGGTCGCGCAGGAAGGTGACCTCGCTCGGACGGCGGCCGTCGGTGTAGGCCCCTTCCCCACGGAACGTGGTCACCTCGACGCCGATCGCAGGACCACCTCTGGGATCACGGACGAGCACCGTGACCGTGCCGTGCTCGATGCCCGTCGGGATCGTGCGCCGGAACGCCCTCTGGACCTCCTCCGGCCGGGCCGAGCTCGCGAGGTCCCAGTCGGCGGCCGGCAGGCCGAGCAACACGTCGCGCACGGCCCCGCCCACCATCACCGCCGCGTGGCCTTGCTGCTGCAACACCTGCGCGACCTCGAGGATGTGCGTCGGGATCGTCGCGGCGCGCAGACGCGCACTCGCCTCGTCCGCATCGCGGGGCAAGCCAGGGTGGGACTCGGACGCTTCGGCCATCGCCGGGCGGCACGCTACCACGCGTGCGTGTGGTCGAACGCCCCCGCGCACTGCGGACCCGTGCTGCGTTACGATGCGAACGTGCTCCGCTCGCTGGGCCGCCGCACATCGCTGCTGGCCACGCTTGCCCCACTGGCAGGCGGCTGCGAGATCGTCGATCCCGGGCCCGACGTCGGCGTCGCCAACCGCTGCGTGCTGACCGCCTCGTTCTTCGTCGAGCGGATCGTGCCCGAGTACATCGACAAGTACGGGTGCACCGACGAAGCCGGCTGCCACCGCGCAGCCGATGCCAACAGCATCTTCCGGCTGCAGGACACCGGCGGCACGTTGATGCCGCTGCCCACCGACCCGCTGTCGGCGTGGCCGCAGCCGTGGCAGGAGAACTTCCGCGCCGCGTCGGCGCAGATCAACGACTGCGATCTCGCCGAGCTCGCGCCGCTCTACTCCGAGCCGGCCGGCGGCGCGACGCTCGAGCACGGCGGCGGCGACCTGTTCAAGGCGGACGGCGACGAGCTCGACCTCATCCAAGCGTGGCTCGACGGCGGCACATGATCGCGCGCGTGCTCTCGAGCTGGCTGCTGCCTGGGGTGTTGCTCGCGAGCGCGGCGCCCATTCGCGAGGCGAGCGCGATGCGCAAGCCGACGACCACCGATCCCAGCACGACGAAGCACGAGGGGCCGATCGCCCGCGTGCTCTCGGAGAGCGCCGAGGTGCGCTCGGGCGCCGGCTTCGGCTATCGCACGATCGCGGTCGTGAGCCGCGACGACACCGTGCGGATGATCGAGCGCGGCAAGCGTGGCGGGTGGACGCGGGTGCAGCTCGACAGCGGCATCGTCGGGTGGATCCTGAGCGAGCAGATCCTGCTGCTCACCGCGGGCACCGGCGACGAGGAGAAGGTCGGGCCGTTCCGCCGCTTCGGTCGCAAGCTGCGCGAGAAGGTGCTCGGTCCGCCGAACCTGCTCACCGCGCGCGTCGGCGGCACGCTGTCGGCGGGCGCGTTCGGACGCGAGGGGCTGTTCCTCGTGCGCCCGCAGGTGTTCCTGTCGCCCAACGCCGCGATCGAGGCCTATGTCGGGCCCTCCGCGGGCCGCGAGACGAGCCGCGGGATCATGGGCGCGGCGGGGAACCTGTACCTCACGCCCGGGATCCCGTTCACGTTCTTCATCAGCGTGGGCGCCGGCGCGGTGTTCACGAAGGGCAAGATCGACACGCTGTCGTCCGCGCGCTGGAGCTACCTGATGAGCCCCGGCGGCGGGGTCTGGATCATCTTCAAGCGGGGCATCGGCGTCCGCTTCGACTTCCGCAACCACATCCTGTTCCGTGCCGACGACGCGGTCTCGCGAAGGGAGTACTCCGGTGCACTGGCGTTCACGTTCTGAGCTGTTGTTGCTGTGTGCGGCCGCGGCGTTCTCGTCGGGCTGCGCGCGTGCGGTGTTGCCGAGCGAGAAGGCCTACCTCGCCGACCCGATCATGCAGTTCGACTCCGATGCGCTCGAGGCCAGCTCCGACGCGCACGTGATGAGCAACCGCGAGGGGGCGGCCGGGGGCACGGGCACCGCGGGCGGAGGCTGCGGATGCAACTGAGGCGCACGCTCGCGTGCGCCGGCGCGCTCGCCCTGGTGGGCGGCGTGCCGATGCGGCTCTCGGCCGACGATCAGGTGCGCGCGGCGGTCACCTACTTCGTCGAGCCGGCGCCGAACACCGAGCTCACCGTCGTGCATCCCCAGGTGAGCTACTCGCAGGACTTCGGCGACCACTTCGGGCTGGCCGCGGGCTACGACGCCGACGTGGTGTCGGGCGCGACCCCGCAGATCTTCGGCGTCGACGTGACGTCGGCGGCGACGAAGTTCAGCGACGTGCGCCACAACGGGCAGCTCGGCCTGCGGTTCCTGTCCGAGTACGCGACGATGCGCGTCGGCGGCGGGTTCGCGGGCGAGCGCGACTATCGCTCGGGCACGGTGAACACCGGCATCACCGCGGATCTGTTCGATCGCAACACGCAGATCGCGATCGACTACACGCACAACTTCGACCGGGTGTGCGACGCCGACAACGACGCGAACCAGGAGCTGCTGGCCCTGCGTGCGCTGGACTCGTCGGGGCAGTGCTTCGACAAGTCGTCGGCCACCACCGCGACGCGCAAGCTGGCGATCGACACGGTGCAGCTCTCGCTCACGCAGGTGGCGACGCCGTGGCTGTTGCTGCAATTCGGCGCGACCGGGCAGTCGCTGCGCGGGTTCCAGGCCAACCCGTACCGCCAGGTGCTGCTCGGCGAGCGCGCGGTGCAGGAGCACCTGCCCGACGTCCGCAACCGCATCGCGTTCTACGCGAACAGCAAGTTCGCGATCCGGCCGATCCGCGGATCGATCGAGGTCGATCTGCGCGGCTACTTCGACTCGTGGTCGCTCAAGGCGCTGACCGCCGAGCTGGCGTGGGACCAGTACATCGTGCGGCCGATCGTGCTGCGCGCGCGGGCGCGGTGGCACGTGCAGGACTCGGCGCTGTTCTACCGTGACGGCAACGACTACGCGTCGGGCGGACCGAACGGCAGCTACTGGACGGGTGACCGCGAGCTGTCGGCGCTGTTCAACTCGGTCTACGGCATCAAGGCCAGCTACTTCCTGCGCGCGAAGGACAAGCAGTTCGCCAAGTTCATCGACGCGTTCGTCTTCTCCGGCAAGGTCGACCTGCTGTTCTACCGCTCGCTCACCAACAACCCCACCTTCTCGCCGAACTACGACCGCACGAAGGGCCTGCTGGACGCGGTGGTGGTGCAGGCCCAGGCCGGCTTCGACTTCTAGCGGCAGGGCGCATGCGCGGAGTCGTGCTCGCGCTGGTCGTGTCGTCGACGGCATGTCGGCCGGCGGCGTCGACGGCCCCCGCACCGGTCGACGATGCCGCACTGCAGACGGTGAGCTGGTCGGAGGTCCGGGCCGAGCTCGACGCGGCGATCTGTATCCGGAGGTATCCCGACGAGGCGGGCGGGAGCTACGAGGTTCCGATCCAGGGGATGCGCGAGGAGTGCGAGCTGCCTCGACCGGCGACCGCGCTCGCGCGCGCGGCCACGACCGCGTTCACGCAGGCGAACGAGGTGACGATGGCGTATCCCGAGGAGAGCCTACGCGCGCAGGAGCTGGTGCGGAGCGAGCACGACCCGCAGGCGCGCATCGCTGCGGTGCGTGCGACGCTGCTGAGCGAGCGCGTGCTCGCGGTGCTGATGCGTCGGCTCGCGCCCGCGCTCGCGCACGAAGGACTGCGCTGCCTCGATTGTCCTTTCGTCTCCAGCGTGACGCCCCGAGCGATCGTCTGGGCCGAGCTCGCGCCGTACCTCGCCGCGTACGTGTGGCCGGATCCGGTGGTCACGCCCCGGAGCGCGGACGGCAAGAAGACCGGTGAGCCGAGCTACTCGATGCACATGTGCGTCGGGATCAACGGCATCCAACGGATGAGCGCCGTCGACGAGGACCTGCGCTTCGCGGCGCTGCTCGCCGCGTTCCACACCGAGGCGCTATTCGAGCGCGCGCCGCAGATCTTCGCCGAGGTGCGCGCCGAACCGGCCTACTCGGCGCTCGTCGACGACACGGCGAGAACGGAGCACCTCCGCGCGCACGTGGGCCCGCGCGTCGCCGCGGATCCACAGGTGCGCGCGGGCATCTGCGCGACGCTGTCGCGCTACGCCGCCGACACCCCGATCCGCGTCACGGACTGTGCGGCGGCCGTGAGCCCGCGATCGACCGCGGACTGACAGCGTGAACGTCGTCGCGATCGCCATCGCGCGCTCCGCGGCCGCACTATCGCCGAATCGAGTCGGAGCCCGCCGTTGCACCGCTGTCTCATCGTCACGGAGCGGTGCGCTGCGGCGCGAGTGGACCGGGCACTGCGGCGAGCTGCAGCAAGCCGTGCTCGCGCCAGCCGACCCGCAAGAGCCACGTCTTCGGCGCCGCGATGCCGAAATCCTTCGCGCAGACGACGGAGGGCGGCTCGAGCCAGCCGTCGAAGCACGCGGCGGTGCTACGCCGATCGATCCAGTCACTCGCCAGGATTTCGCCCCGTTCGGCCGCATGCTTGCGGGCGTTCAGCAACACGTACTGGAGCGCGTGGCGGACCTCCCTCGGCGAACCGAGCGAGCGCGCGTCGTAGCGATGATCGAGCACGCGCCCCGTCCGTTCGAAGTGACCGTTGAGCGCGCGCGCCAGCCGAATGGTCAACGCGCGCATGCCCGCGACGAACGCCGCGTGACCGTCGGCCTCGACGATCGCGTGGATGTGGTTCGACATCACGGAGTACTGCACGACGCGCAGCGGCGCAGAGGCTCGTACGGCTCGCATGGTGCGGACGATCACCGCCCACGCCGACCGCTCTCGCAGGTTCGGGATACCGCGACACATCCGCATCGTCACGAGCACAGGCTTCCACGCCCGGAACGGAGCGCGCCGCACGTGCTTCACCGTCGCCCGCTGTCGCTTCCGCTTGCAGCCCGCGCCCTCGCGCGCGCCACCATGCGTCGACAACCGCAGCTCGAGCTGGACGCTCTTCGACTTCGACCCTGCCACCGCGGCGATGTAGCACTGGACCGAGATCGGGCAATGCAATTCGATCGCGGCCGCGCGCGCGATCGCAATCGCAGCGCAACGACAGTCGAGTGAGTGGCATTCGGTTCTCCGCACTATCGCCGAATCAAGTGCGTGTTCTGCCGTTTCTTCGACGGAGCCACGATGCACCGGACCCGCGTGATCGATCCGCCCCCACGTCGGCCAGTACAGGGGGCGCTCACGCGGGCGCACCGTCCCCACCGACGACCGAGTACGATTGCCGTCATGCACATGCGCGCGCCTGCCCTGCTCTTCGTCGCTGCCGCGCCCGCGTGCGCGGCGAGCTCGGACGATCGCGAGGACACCACCGCTGGCGTGTCGACCACCGTCGCGAGCACCACGATCGCCGACGGCTCAGACAGTGGCTCCTCCGGCAGCGACGACGCCGAGGCCTCGGGCTCCGCGACCAGCTCGCCTCCGTCCGACACGAGCTCGGGCGAGTCCACCGACGGCATCAAGTTCGATCTGCCGCCGGGCAGCGACTTCGGCGGCCCGACCACCTACCCCGTGCGCATGATCCCCGGGCTCGTCTCGATCACGTTCTACGAGCGCTCGGGCGGCGACGCGCCCACGCCCTACACGTTCACGGTCGACGGCCCCGAGCTCACCGCGCAGCTCCCCGACCCGCTCAGCGACGCGAGCCGCGACATCAAGGGCGTCGACAGCGAGTTCTACGACGTCTACTACTCGGACGAGGACGGCGTCTTCGAGCTCGACGGGCGCTACCTGACGATCTCCGGCGTCTTCCAGTATGCGCTGCCCGCCGGCGGTGGGCTCAACCTCGCCGACATCGCGCTCGAGTACGAGGGCATGCCCACCGAGTTCGGCAACTACGTCGCCAGCTACGTCGCGCTCGGTGACAACGCGGCGCCCGAGACCGTCGAGAACACGATCGACGGCGACCTGCAGACCCACACCACGATGGGCAACACGATCGGCGCGACAGAGCGCCTGCGCGTCACACTGGGCTTCGAGTCGTCGTCGGGCCCACCGGGGTGAGCCCCGCTCATCTCGGCAGCCGCGCAGCGCAGACTGGGCAAGGATACTGGGTCAGCGGCGTGGCGCGGTCGGTCGGGATCGACAGGCTGACCGTCGTGTTGCAGCTCGAGCAACGGCTCCGGAGATCGACCGGAGCCTCGTGCTCCATCGACGGCACCCACTCGATCATGACGCCAGGCCCGAGCCGTTTTGCCACGTCGCAGGCTTGCTCGGCTCGCTGCAGCAGGTCGGTGAGGGTCAGCTCGTCACCGGTCCTGGCGTAACCGAAACTCAGAGTGACGAAGTCGACGGCATCCCCGCTCGGTGAGATGCCACGGAGATCGACCTCGAGACGGTTCATCCGCGAACCAATCTCTGCGACGGCCATCTCGATTCCTGCGGCCGGCAACAGCAGGACGAACTCGTCCCCGCTGCGTCGGAAGGCCTTGCCGTGGCAAAGGACGGCGACCGCGTGCAGTTGTACACCGACGGCATTGAGCGCGAGATCGGCGACATCATGCGAGTGCCTCGCATTGAACGCTTTGAAGTTGTTGACGTCGCCGTATGCGACGATCCCCAGGACGATCTCGTCGTTCACTTCGCGCGACGGATCGAGGCCCTTGCCTTGGACCAAGCGCTCACCGAACTGGCGCAGCGCGGGCTGGTTCATGAGCGGCGTCTTGTCGTCCTTCGTCGCGGCGTCGACCACCTCGTCCAACGCGGCCTTCAGCCGCACGAGCGCGTCTTCCAGGACCCCCACGGGTCAGCCGCTGGTCTCGGTGACGGTGTCCGAGAGCGCGCCCAATTCGCGGACGGCTTCGTCGTAGAGAAAGTCGTCGATCGCGCTGAAGCCGGATACCGATTCCGGCGCCGCGAGCTTGATGATGCGATACCCCGAACGGCCGAGCACTGCGACGTCGATGCCGCGAGGCCCGCGCCGACTCATCGACACGAAGTCCCAGCCCTTCGCGGCGACCAGCGTCGAAACCGCGCGCTCCAGACTCAGCGGCTGCGTCGTCACAGATTCGTCTGCTGCCCGCGTTGCCGTGGCCGAGAGCCTGCTGGAGGCGCCGCTCGCGAGCGCGGCCCCTTCGGCGTAGCTTCCTGTTCCCACTCGCGGGCGCGGCATGTCGATGAAGAGCGTAACGCGTCCCGGTGCGTTACGCCTCGCCCTGCGAGTTCTCCCGCTCCGGGCCGCACCGCGGGTCGCGGTGCAGCCCGACGACGCGGGCGATCACTGGGCCGGCACGTCGAGCGTCAGGCGGTAACCGCCCGAGCCCGTGTACGACTCCACGATCCACGCGTAGTAGCCGGCCGAGCCCGCGTAGCTGATCGCCTCGTCGGGCGAGCTCGACGCTGCGCTCGCGACCGTCGACCACGCGTTGCCGTTCCACTTCATGAGGTACAGATCGAAATCCGCGGCCCCCGGACCGTCGAGCGTGCCGGCATGCGTGCCGCTCGTCGCGGCGTAGTAGTAGTTGCCGTTCGGCTGCACGTCGCGATCGCCCTTGCCCGACAGCGTGCCTTCGTAGTCCTGGCACGCCGCGCACGCGGGCGGCGGCGGCTCGCCACCGCCATCGCCGGCGCCACCGCCGTCGTCGAACGCATCGCCACACGTCGCGCTCGGGCCCGACAGCGTGTCGCCGCTGCACCCGTTCGCCCACGTGCCGTGGGCCTGGCCGGGATGCAGCGGGAAGTCGCCGCAGTCCGGACCGGGGTTCCAGGTGCCGTCGGCGTCGTGACACGGCGTGAGATCCACGCCGCTCTGCTGCTCGAACCACGCCATGCCGCGGTGCATCTGCGAGTAGTAGCCACCGCCACCGCACGCTCCACCGTACGAGGTGATGCCGAAGACGCGCCACGTGCCGTCGTCGATCTGCATGAACACCGGGCCGCCCGAGTCGCCCTGGCAGGTGTCCTTGCCGCCGCCGCCGATGAACACCTCGTTCGCGTTCGAGATGCTCGAGATCGTCGAGCTGACCTGGCGCTTCGTGCCGTAGGGGCCGTTGTTGGCCTCGCCGAAGCCGACCATCGTCACGGCCTTGCCGGAGGTGATCTCGTGGGTCTCGCAGCCCATCGCGATCGGCACGATCGGCACGTCGTTCACGGGCTGCGCGAGCTTGCAGAACGCGAAGTCGTTGCCGGTGCCCGGCCCGCCGCCCGAGTACGTCTTGCAGAACGACACCGGCACGTTGCGACCGCCGCCGCCCGAGATCTTCTCGCCGAAGCGGATCGACGTGTAGCCGGTGCCACAGTGCTGCGCGTAGATCACGACCTCCGGATGCACGAGCGTGCCCGTGCACGCGCCGCCCAGCTCGACCGTGCTCGGCCAGCCGCAGGCCGCGACCGTGGTCCCCCCGTAGATCGGCGACGTCGGAGCGTCGTCGGGCGAGGCCGGCTCGTCCTCGTCGGCTTCGCCGGGACCGTCGCCTTCCCAGCTGACGCCGTCGCGGCCGCCGTCGTCGGCGGCACAACCGAAGCTGCCGATGCCGACCGTGACGAGCGCGATGGTGGTGATGATGTGGATGCGAGAGCGCGAGTGAGTGGAAGTGTCGATCGTCGTCATGGTGGTCCCCCCGTTCGGCTCGACGTACGCACGTCGAACCACGCCACCCCAGCCGAGCTGCAACATACTCGTTCGTGCGAGCGTGGAAAGGAAAACGTCGCGTGTCGGTGAAGATCACGGTGACAGCGGTGACGAGCGCAAGACAGTGTGCGACATGCGATCGACGCTCTTCTCGATCACGTCGTGTTCGCGACGAACATCGCGACGACGATCCGCAATCGCGGATCGGTGATCGCTGATCCGAAGTTGCGGCGTCGATGTGGGTCGCGATCGCGGAAGCCGATCGCGGCACCGAGAGGCGATCTCGATCGCGGACTGCACGAACTGCACAACGCTGGGCAGTTCGCCCAGCGCGTCGGTTGTCGCACCGCAACTCTACGTAGCGCTCGCCGCCGCGGATCCGCTGGAGAGCGCCGAAGCTGTCGCCCTGCCAACGTCATGATCCGCCGGGCCCCCTCGGCAGTCTGGACGGGCGATGCGTGTGACTGGAGCTCCGAGGTGTTGACGCTGGGCCTCGAGGACACGTCACGTCGACTGATGCCCGCGCATCTCGTGAACACCGGCGGCACGCAGACCCTCGAGCCGGATGCGCCCGCGTTCCCGTTCGGCGAGTGGACGCGCATCACGATCTACCTCGACGACTCCGCCGGTGTGTTGCACGTCTGGCAGAACGGGCAGAGCGTCGTGCACGGCACCTTCTCGCGTCCGGCCACGACGATCTGCCAGTGGCACTGGGGCGCGTACGCCAACGGCGACAACGACGACGTCGTGCTGTGGGAGGACGACGACCGCATCTGGAAGCTCGAGCAGGCGTGGACCGATTTCACCGTCGAGCCGCTCGTGCGGCACGAGGCCTTCGCGGACGACGGCTTCGCGGCTCGTGCCACTTAATTCCCGCACGCATGGGACGCGGCGATGCGACAGCGATGTCGCGCCATGACGGCGTAGTCACGCGATAGCAGGCGACTTCTCGCCGTCATATCGGATCGGTTGATGGCAGCCATTGGCGCAACCGTCTGGCCGCGCGCCGAGGATCGGGGATGGTGACAGTGCACGGCGACCCCACCACGCGTGCACCGAGGGCTTTCGCTAATGCTGCGCTGGACTGCTTGGAAACTTCCCCTACTCGTCTTCACTACCAACGTCACGATGCTCTCCGCCGGATGCGGAGACGATGCCGGTCCCCAGAACGACACCGGCGAGAGCTCGGCGGACACGACGATGTCGACGACCGTCGACACGTCGGGACCCACCACCACCGTCGGTCCGACCACCGACACCGATCCGACCGACCCCGACACCACCGACACCGATCCGACCGACCCCGACACCACCGATACCGAGACCGGCGGCCCCGTGACCGCGTTCCCCGGGCCCACCAAGGGCGGCGCGATCCAGGTCTCGCCCGACGGCACGCTGTTGGCCGTGGCCAACCGCGGCACCGGCGAGCTCACCACGTTCGCACTGCCCGAGCTCACCGAGCGTGCACGCCTCGACGTCGGCAGCGAGCCGGAGTCGATCCAGTTCTCCTCCGACGGCAGCGACATCTACGTCGTGGCACGTGGCGACGGCGCGATCACCCGCGTGGCCGACATCGCCGGCAAGCCCAGCGTCGACACCTCGCTCGAGGTCGGCGCAGAGCCGGGCCGCGCTGCGATGTCGTCGACCGGCCAGACCCTGTGGGTACCGATGTGGGGCGAGGGCTACGTGCTCGCGGTCGACACCGAGAGCATGTCGATCCGCTCGGAGATCGCGACCGGGGGCTCGCCGTACGCGGCCTGTGCGACGAACGACGGCGATCTCGAGGAGGTCGACGAGACCGTGTTCGTCACCGACTTCTACGGCGTCGCGCTCGACGGCGCGAAGGAAGCCACCGACGCTGCCCGCGAGGGTCGCGTGTTCACGATCGACGGCGAAGGCACGGTCGGCGACATCCGGCTCGCGCCGCTCACCGCGTCGGGCACGAACGGCTTCGAGGCGACCGGCGCCTACCCGAACCAGCTCTACTCGTGCGCGGTCAATGCCGACCGCCTGTACGTCACCAGCGTCGGCGCATCGCCGGCGGCGTTCAACACCGCGACCGACTTCCACCAGAACCTGCAGGGGCTCGTGCACCGCTTCGAGCTCGACGGGCTCACCCCGGTCGACGCGGAGCCGATCGATCTCAACGCGCTCGTCGACGACCTCGCCGCGCCGAAGCGCTTCGTGCCGATCCCGGTCGACCTCGCGTTCGCGCCGAACAGCGAGTTCGGCTACATCGCTTCGATGACGTCGGACAGCGTCCTGCGCGTCGACTTCAGCGTCGATCCGCCGGTCGCGGGCTCGCCGTCGGGCGCGAGCTTCCTCGCCGCCAGTCAGTCGCCGCTCGGCATCGCGATCGCCGAGACCAACGCATACGTCGTGAACGAGGTCGCCCGCAGCGTCTCGCACATCGATCTCGCCACGCAGACCACGGCCGTGATGGATCTCGAGTCGGGCACGCCCGCGGGCGGCGCGGCCGAGCAGGAGGTGCTCCGCGGGCAGCGGTTCTTCAACACCGGGCTCGGGCGCTGGTCCACGAACGGCTGGGTCGCGTGCGCCGGGTGCCATCCGTTCGGCACCACGGACAACGTCACCTGGTCGTTCCCCGCGGGCCCACGCCAGACCGTCGACACCGCGGCGACGTTCGACGAGGGCGGCGGCACGCAGCGCATCCTGAACTGGACCTCGATCTTCGACGAGGTGCACGACTTCGAGCTCAACACGCGGCTCGTGGCCGGCGGCACCGGAGCGATCGTCACCGACACGGCGCTGAACGACAACGGCACCGCGAACACGGCGGTGCGGATCGACTTCGTGGGGCCCGGTAGCACCGCGAACCCGATCAACGGGTTCAACATCGGCTCGGCCCGCGGTGCGGCGCAGACCGGCGCGCTGCCGGACGACTGGGACGCGATCGAGGCCTACATCGCCTCGCTGCGCTCGCCGCGGGGCTCGACACGCACGGCGGGTGACGCGAGTGTCGGCCGCGGCGTCTTCGAGGACGGGCGCTGTAACGCGTGCCACGCCGGACCGCTGTGGACGCTGTCGCAGCGCTACTACACGCCGGCGTTCAACCCCAACGACGGCAGCGACATCGACGAGCGCACCACCTCGCTCGCGTCCGTGGGCATCGCCGACCTCGGCGAGGTGCGGGCCGATCAGGTGACCACCACGAACACGAGCAACCTGTTCGTGCTCGCGAACGATGCCAACGGCGCACCGGCGCGGCACACCTGCACGGTCCGCATCGTGGGCACGTTCGATGCCGACGGTGCCGGCGGCCACGGTGCCGACGAGCTGCGCCAGACCGGGACGGCCGCGCAGGGCCCCGACGGGTTCAACGTGCCGTCGCTGCTCGGCGTCGGCAAGGGCGCACCGTTCCTGCACAACGGCGCGGCCGAGACGCTCGAGGAGCTGCTCGATCCGGCCGGCGACTTCGGGGATCACCTGCGCGCAGGCAACCAGGTGTTCTCGCCGTCGGCGCAGGAGCTCGCGGATCTGATCGCCTTCGTGCAGAGCATCGACGACACGACCGAGACCTTCCCCATCGACCCCGAGCAGGACTTCTGTCCCAGCAACGTACCGCAGTGAGCAGAGACGCAGAGCAGTAGAGACGTAGCGAAGCAGACCAACCACAGCACCCATCGGCCAGCAGCGCGAACCCGGCGGAGGGGGGTCATGCACCCCTCCGCCGGGTGTTTTGTTGGTTGGTTTTCGCAGGGGCTTCGCCCCTACGCTCCGGCGCGGGTCGAGCCGATGCGGCTCGACTCGCTTGTCGCTACCCCCGGCGCAAAGATGCGCCGCCGCGACCGTGTCGCGGACGCTCGCAAGAGGCGCTCGCCTCTGGCGAGCGACTCTTGCGGCGTTGGTTCTCCTGCGACCGGACGCACCTGCGCGCGCTCGCGCGTCCTTCCTGCGTCTGTTGGTCAGCAGCCGTCGTAGACGTAGCTGCCGTCGCCGGGGGTCGTGAGCTCGACGTCGCGCAGGACGATCGAGTAGCCGGGATAGGCGGCGCAGCCGGTCGCGAAGTCGCCTTCGACGTACTCGATCATCAGCACGGCGTCGCCGTAGCCATCGATGTAATCGCCGCACTCGTCCCACGTGTTGCACTCCTCCGCGACCACGAAGTCGGTGCCCATCTCGTCCTTGCGGCCGACGAGCTCGGTGGAGTTCTTCTGGGCGAAGGCGAGGCCCGCGTCGTGGGCCGTCGCCGAGAGCAGCACCATGTAGTCGACCGCGTTGTCCTCGGTGAGCGCGCCGTCGCTGCGCGAGTACGAGTCGAGGTTGTCGATCTCGATCGCATCGAAGCCGTCGCTGCCGCACGTCGTGATCCAGCCGCCGACGATCTCGGCGAGCGCCGTGCGCTTCTCCGGTGTGCTCGTGTCGAGCAGCATCTCGTCCCAGTCCTCGTCGATCACCGGATCGCCGTTGCCGTCGCGCAGGACGAGCTCGGGGTGCTCGTCGAGCCAGAAGTCGTTCTCGTCCGGCTGGGCCTGGAAGCCGTTGATGTAGCAGATGTTGTAGAGGCCCGGCTCCGGCGACGCGTTGCGATCGCGCGACACGATCGCGACGCCTTCCGCGGGCGCGTACGCACCACCCAGCTGGTAGTCGAGCCCGCCGTCCGGAGGCGGCAGCGCGAACGGCCCCGGCTCGCCGGTCGTGCCCGTCGTGTCCACGCCGTCGGTGCCCGCCGTCGCCGAGTCGGCCGTCGTCGGCGACCCGGAGGGATCGCTCGTGCCCGACTCCAGGCTCGTACCCGGCGACTCGGAGCCCGGCATCGTGGTCGACGGATCACCGCTCGATTCGCTGCCGCCGTTGGTCCCCGCCGTCGGGCTCGAGCTGGGGCCGCTGCCGTCCTGCTCGCCGTCGAGTCCGTCGTCCGAGCAGCCGAGCAGGATCGCAGAGGCGACGAGCACCAGGGGTAACGCGCGCGGCGAAGCAGTCATGCCGGCGATCCTCGCACCGCCGGCTCGCCCTGCCCAGCCTTTGCCTGCATGATCCCCGGCGATGGATCTCGACCATCTCCGCTACTTCCGCACAATTGCGGAGATCGGCAGCATGACCGCCGCCGCCAAGAAGCTCGGCGTGGCCCAGCCCACGCTCACGTCCGCGGTGAAGAAGCTCGAGGAGCAGACCGGGAGCACGCTGCTGTTGCGCGGAGCCCGGGGCGTCACCGTCACACCGACGGGCGCAGCGCTGGCGCGCACCGCCTCCGAGGTGCTCGCGATGCTCGACCAGACCGTCGAGCGGATCCGGGGGCTCGAGCAGCAGGACGAGGGCCGCTTCGCGATCGGCTGCCACGAGTCGCTCGGCGCCTACTTCCTGCCCGAGTTCATGCACGAGTTCCTCGGCGCCGCGCCGAGCATCGAGCTCACGATCTGGAACGGCACCTCCGCCGACGTGCGCGACGCGGTGCTGCGCCGCGACGTGCACTTCGGGCTCGTCGTGAACCCCCTGCCCCACGACGAGCTCGTGCTGGTCGACGCGTTCCGCGATGCCGTCGCGCTCGTCGGTCGTGCCGAGCTGCTCGAACGTGCGCGCGGCACCGAGGGCGCGCTCGAGCTCCTGCGCGCAGGACCCCTCGTGTTCGCCAGCCGCGTCGACCAGTGCCGCCAGATCGTCGACACGCTCGGCGGCCTCGACCTCCTGCCGCGTCGACTCATCGAGACCGGCGATCTGGAGCTGACCAAGAGCCTGGTGCTCGCAGGGGTCGGGGTCGGCATCCTGCCGCGGCGCGTCGCGGCGTACGGCCACGACGGTGCGCTCGTCGTGCTCGATCCCAGCCTGCCGCAGATCCCCGATCGCATCGTCGCGTGCTGGCGCGGCGACACTCCGCGCACGGTCGGATGGACGCGCACCAAGGACGCGCTGCTCGAACACGCGCGCCGCATCGCGCCGATCCCCGGCGAGCCCAAGCGACGCGGACGCTGAGCCGGCGCGCCTCGACCCTGAATTCGCGGGAATCCGGCGCTTCTGCAATCGCCGCGTCGTCGCGCGCATCGACGCGTGCATGAAGCGCAGCGTTCTCCTCCTGGCCGGCATCTGCACCCTCGCCCTCTCCTCGTGCGGTGATCCGGGCGGCGCACTCTCGCGCGAGGCCGCGGGCCGCAAGGTGGTCGAGCAGCTCGTCGCGGACGACGACCCCACGATCGTGTTCTCGCACCCCGAGCTCGTCGACACCGGCTCGAGCTTGCTCGTCGGTCTGCCCGAGCGGCTCGGCGAGCGCCCGAGCGTCGCCATCGAGTCGCAGTCGTGGTTCTTCTGGATCGACGACGAGCCCGGCGCGCGCTTCGATCATCCGACGCGCTTCGTGCTCGTCGATCGC
>CAZFKC010000014.1:0-114262 GCA_964519175.1 uncultured Nannocystaceae bacterium | reverse complement strand
ATCGGAGACCCGAAGCCGCCGATGTGCGACGGCGATCCCGGCGACACGGACACCGACACCGAAGGGCACAGCGAGACGCAGAGCAGCGACACCGAGGGCGAGAGCAGCAGCGAAGGCGAGACCGGGCCGAGCGGGTGCGACGATCCGGATCTCGACGCGCTCGCACAGCGGCTCGGCGACATCCTCGGCACCGACGTGGGCCCGTCCGTGTGCGACGGCGCCGAGACGCTGCCGGAGGGCAACACGGTGCTGCACTCCGACGGGCAGAAGAAGAGCATCGCCACCGAGGAGGTCGACTGGCGGTTCCGCGGCACGATCCTCGGCGTCGATCTGCCCGGCGACGTGCCGTGTGGCCCCGGCGACGGCTACGAGGTGCTGTGCACGGCGCAGACCCAGCCGCTCGATGGTCCCGTCGCGATCTTCTACGGGCTCGTCGCGGGCGACATCGATCCCGCGGAGCCCGAGCTCAGCTACCAGTTCGGCTTCGTGTTCGACACCGACGGCGATCCGAGCAACGACTACGAGCCGCTGCCGCAGTACCCCGCGGACTTCTTCGCGTTCACCGATCTGTGGCTCTACACCGTGCACCCCGCCGGCGAGGGCTGGTACACGTGGGCGTCCTCCGGCGACGCCGGCTTCGCGAACGTCCCGTCGTCGGAGCGCTTCGTGATCCTCGGCGATGCGGTGGTGCTCATCGTCGACGAGGACGAGATCTCGCCGGAGTCGGCGAGCTGGCGCATGACCGCGTTCCGCCACTACGGCGACTACGGTGCGAGCATGCCCTGGAGCGGCGACGTGGTGCCGGAGGTCGGCGATCCGCTCACGCCGGTGCAGTGAGGCTCATCGCACGCTCGTGTAGCGCTCGTCGTGCACGAGCGCGGCACGAGCGAAAGGCGCGTGCGAAGAGCCCGTGCTCAGCCCTTGCAGTCGGCCCAGCGACGGCCCGAGCCGGCGTCGACGCGCAGCGGCACGGAGAGCTCGACTGCGTGCTCCATCAGCGGACGGGCGATCGCGACCAGCTCGTCGACGCGACCTTCGTCGCACTCGAAGATCAGCTCGTCGTGCACGGTGAGCAGCATCGGGGCCCAGGGCTCGTCGCCGAGCGCATCGGCGACGCGGATCATCGCGATCTTGAGGATGTCGGCGGCGCTGCCCTGGATCGGCGTGTTGCGAGCGATGCGCTCGCCGTAGCTCTTGCTCGCGCCCCGCGTCGCGAGCTCGGGGATCCGCCGTCGCCGCCCGAGGATCGTCTCGGCGTAGCCCTTCGCCGTCGCGATCGTGATGAGATCGCGCATGTAGCGATCGACGCCCGGCACGCGCTCGAAGTAGGCCCGGATGTAGCTGCCGGCCTTGCCGCGGGGGATGCCGAGCTGCTGCGCGAGCCCGAACGCCGTCTGTCCGTACACCACGCCGAAGTTCACCGCCTTCGCGATGCGGCGCTGCTCGTCGGTGACCTCGCCCTCGCGCACGTCGAACACCTCGGCGGCCGTCCGGCGGTGCACGTCGACGCCCTCGACGAACGCCGAGACCAGGTTCGGATCGCCGGAGAGGTGCGCGAGGATCCGCAGCTCGATCTGCGAGTAGTCGAGCGCCACGAGCACGCGGCCCGGCGGAGCCACGAACGCCTCGCGGATGCGCTTGCCCTCCGGCGTGCGGATCGGGATGTTCTGCAGGTTCGGATCGGAGCTCGACAGCCGGCCCGTCGCGGCGACCGCCTGGTGGAAGCTCGTGCGCAGCCGCGACGTCGCGGGATCGACGAGCAGCGGCAGCGTGTCGAGATACGTGCCCTTCAGCTTCGTGAGGCTGCGGTACTGCAGGATGTCGACGACGATCGGATCGAGCAGCGCGAGCTCCTCGAGCGCCTTCGCGTCGGTCGTGTAGCCGGTCTTGGTCTTGCGCGTGGCCGGCAGCCCGCGCTCCTCGAACAGCAGCTTCTGCAGCTGGATCGGCGAGTCGACGTGCACCGGGTGCCCGGCCTGCTGATCGATCGCGGCCTGGATCGCGGCGATCTGCTGGACCATCTGCTCGGACTGCCGCGCGAGCTCGGCGACGTCGACCATGATCCCGCGCGGCTCGATGCGGCGCAGCACGTTGGCCAGCGGGAGCTCGACCTCGTCGAGCAGCTTGCGCGACACCGGGGCCGCGGCCGCGAGCACGCCGCGCAACGCCGGCGCGAGCGCGAGCACGGCCTGCAGCCGCGCGGTCATCAGCTTCGCGGCCTGGCCCACCTCGAGATCGGCGGGGCGCAGCTTGCCGCGGCCCTTGCCCAGGCTCTCCTCGAGCGTCGGCAACGTCGCGCCGAGCACGTCGCGCGTGAGCGCCTCGAGGTCGTGCTCGGTCCGCGCCGGATCGAGCGAGTAGCTGACCAGCATCGGATCGAGCGCGAGGTGCTCGAACGGCAGGCCGATGCGCGCGAGCGCGTGCGCGGTGCCCTTGTGATCGTGCGCGAGCTTCTTGGGCCGCGCGCCGGCGAGCAGTGGCGCGAGCAGGCGCACCGCGGTGTCGCGCGGCAGCGGCCGGCCGGCCACGAGGTCGGCCTGGCGGTGACCGACCGGCACGTACGCGATGGGGCCGCCGGCGGAGCCGAGCGCGACGCCGATGAGCTCGGCGCGGATCGGATCGGCGCCCTCGACCAGCACGCCGACCGCGAGCTCGTCCTGGCTCGACCACGCGGCGACGAGCTGCTCGAGCCTGGCCTCGTCGCCGGCACCGATCACCTCGCCGGCCTCCGGCGCGAGCACGACGTCGCCGGCCTTGCCGAGCTCGACCGCGCCGGGATCGTCGGTGGGACCGGGCTGGCGCGACGGTGACTTGCGGGACGTGGTGCCGAGCTCGCGCACGACCTGACGGAAGCCGAGCGGCTCGAAGAACGCGACGACCTCGTCCTCGTCGGCGCCGCGATCCTCGAGCTGCTCGAACGGGCGCGGCAGCGGAAGGTGCACGTTCAGCTCGACGAGCCGCCGGGACAGCCGCGCGTTCTCGGTGTGCTCGATGAGCTTCTCGCGCCGGGCCTGCTGCTTGATCTTCGGCGCGTTGGCGAGCACGCCCTCGAGGTCGCCGTACTCGAGCAAGAGCGCCGACGCGGTCTTGGGCCCGATGCCCGGCACGCCGGGGATGTTGTCGGAGCTGTCGCCGACGAGCGCGAGCAGATCGCCGAGCCGGTCCGGGCCCACGCCGAACTTCTCGCGCACCTCGCTGGGACCGATGCCGACGTTCTTCATCGTGTCCCAGAGCAGCACTTGCGGCGGCTCGTCGGACACCATCTGCATGAGGTCCTTGTCGGAGGACACGATGACGACGCGCAGCCCCGCCGCGCGCGCGGCGTGGGCGTAGCTGGCGATGATGTCGTCGGCCTCGTAGTCGCGATCCTCGACGCGCGGGATGCCGAGCGCATCGGTGCCGCGCCGCAGGAGCGGGAACTGCGGCTTCAGGTCCTCGGGGGCCGGCGAGCGATTGGCCTTGTAGCCCTCGAACAGCTCGCGGCGGCCACCGTGACCGCCCGAGTCGAACACCGCGAGCACGTACTGCGGCGAGAACTCGCGGCGCACCGCCTGCACCATGCGGCAGTAGCCGTGCACGGCGTTGACCGGCGTGCCGTCTGGCCCGTTCAGCATCGGCAGCGCGTGATAGGCCCGGAACGCGAAGTTGTACGCGTCGAACACGAACAGCGAGCCGGGTCCACCCTCGGGGCGCGTCGTCACTCGCGGATCTCCGGATCGCGGCTGAACACCGGCGAGTGCCGGCGCGCCTGCAGGAACATGGTCTGCACGATGCTCGTGACCGGGATCGCGAGCAGGGCTCCGACCAGCCCGAACACGTGCTCGCCGGCCAGCAACGCGAACACCACGATGACCGGGTGGATCTCGGCGCTGTCGCCGATGATCTTCGGGTTCAGCACGTTGGCCTCGAGCAGGTGGATGCCGACGATCCACGCCAGCATGCCGAGCGCAGGCCCGACGCTGGGCCCGGTCTCGTTGGAGACCATCGCGATGAGGATGATCGGGATCGACGACAAGATGGTGCCGAAGATCGGGATGAGGCTGAACATCCCCGCCATCACGGCGAGCAGGAAGCTGTACTTGATGTCGAAGATGACGAGGCCGACGAAGGTGAGCGCGCCGTTGACGAGGCAGATGAGCAGCTGCCCTCGCACCACGCCGCCGAGCCCCTTGTCCATGCGCTTCCACAGCTCGTCGAAGCCGCCGCGCGACTGGTGCGGCACGAGCGAGCGCACGAAGCGAGTGACGCGCTCGAGATCGACGAGCACGAAGCCCGCGAGCATGAACGTGATGACGAAGCTGGTGAGGAAGCCGGCGACGCCCTTCACGACCGCCTGGATGGCGGGGCCGATGAACCCGGTGAGCTCCTCGGCGCGGCGGGCCAGGAGCTCGCGTGCCTCCTTGCCGAAGTCGGTGCCGGTCTCGACCTCCGTCGAGGGCGGGCCTATCGCCCAGCTCCCGTCCTGCCCAGGTCGCGCCGTGAGCCGCACGTTGTCGAGGTCGACCGTCCAGCTGCCGTCCAGCTGCTGGTGCATCACGAGCTGGTTCTCGACCGCGGGCACGGGGCCCTCGTCGACCGGCAGCACGCCACCGAACGTCGCTTCGATCCACGCCTGCGCGCGCGGGACGTAGACCTCGTTGATCTCGTTGATCGTTGCCGGCAGCGTCTCGCGCAGGCGCGCCATGTCGCGCACGACCGCGGGCAGGAGCAGGCCGAAGAAGCCGGCGAGCAGTCCGAGGATGATGACGTAGCAGAGGATGACCGACAGCACGCGTCCGATCTTCGGCTGCAGCCGCGCGACGATCGGCGAGAGCAGATAGACCAGCAGGAACGCGAACACGAACGGCAGCAGGATCCCGCGGAAGATCACCGCCACGACGACGAGGAAGAACAGGTAGCCCCAGAGTCGGCCGAGCTTGCGGACCGTGCTCCACAAGGTGTCGGCGCGACGCGGACGGCCGTCGACAATGCTCTCGTCGGCCGAGCCGATCGATCCGGGCGGTCGCTGCTCGCTCATGGTGCCCCCACGCTACGCTGCTTCTCTCTCGCCAATGCGGGCGTCGTCCAGCCCGGTCGCGTGGTGCCGTGGCTGGCCAGCGAGTCCCATGCGCCGCAGTGATCGCAGCGGAACCGGAAGCGCGGCGCGTGGGCGCCGCAGCGGCCGCACACGAGCCCCACGGGCTCGAGCTCGATCACCGCGGCGTCGCGCGCCCCCTCGCGTTGGCCCCGCGCGAGCCGCAGTCGCACGAGCGCGAGCGCAGCCGCGGCGCTCTGCTTCGCGACGCGCTCGAGCGCAGCCGCGGCCTGGTCGTGGTGCTGGCGCGCGACGTACTCGGCGAGCGCGACCACCAGCTCGACGCTCTGCGCCGAGCGCAGCGTGCCGAGCATCCGCTCCAACAGATCCTCGAGCGCCGCGTGCTCGCTGGCCCAGCGCCACGCCTCGGGCACGATGACCGGTGCAGCCGCGGGCGCGGTCTCCCACGCGCGCTGCCACGCCTCGAGCGCGAGCTGACGATCGCCCTTGCCGGACTCGACGCGCGCACGCGTGGTCCACACGTGCCCACTGTCGGGGGCGAGCTCGATCGCGCGCTCGGCCAGCTTGCGGGCCTTGCGATCGTCGCCCTCGGCGAGCGCAGCCGCAGCCTGGCCCGCGAGCGCATGGCCCCGCCCCTGTCGGCTCTCGCGGCGGCGACGGCCCTCGACCAGCTTCTCGTGGCGCTCCCACGCCGCGGCCGCGCGCTCCCACGCGCCGGCCTGCTCGAGCGCCATCGCGAGCGACTCGAGCGTCGCGACCGAGCGCGGCGCGAGGCTGATCGCCCGCACGAGCGCACCGATCGCGGCGCGGTCGTTGCCCTGCGCGAGCAGATCGCGGCCGAGCCCGACCAGTGCGGCGACGCGTTGCTCGGCCGGCAACGTCGCGGAGGCGAGCACGGTGCGATGGATCGCCTTCGCGCGCTCGATGCGGCCGCGGCGACGATCGAGGGCCCCGAGCGCGAGGAAGACGGTGGAATCGCCGGGCTCGTGCTCGGCCACCTGCTCGAGCTCGAGCGCGACGTTCTCGAGGTCGCCCTCGGCGAGCTCGTAGAGCACCCGCGAGCGCCGCGCGAAGCTGTCGAGCGCGCGGCGCCTCGGCGCGCCCCACAGGTAGCCACCGATCGCGCCGGCGATCGCCGCGACGAGTGCGAGCAGCAGCGCCGTCATCGTAGGTCCTCGGTCGCGTCGAGCTCGCGTTCGGCGGCGTTGGTCGTGCTGCCCGGCGTCCGCAGCTGCTCGGTCATCACCCTGCGCGTACCGCCGTCGACATGGGCCTCGGCCGCGAGCATCTCGTCCTCTTCGTGCTGGCGCAGCGGCAGCGTGCGCAGCTCGAGCACCTCGCGCTCGAGCTCGCGGATGCGGCGTTGCGTGACGGCAGCGCTGCGGATCTTGAACGGTGCGCGGATGGCCAGCACCGCGAGGATGCCGATGGCCGACACCCAGCCGGCCAGCAACGCCGCGAGGTTGACCTCGTAGCGGATTCGCGCGAGCGGCTCGAGCAGATCGAGGCGCGGTACCGCGAGCACGATTTCGACCCACGCCGCGTTGGCTTGCAGCGTGTTGCTCGCCCACGCGACGCCGACGAGCAGCAGAGCCAAGCTGACGCCGAGATAGACCTTGCCGAGCAGCGACACGCTTGCGCGCCGAGCCTACCAAAGCGTTGTATGCTCGCGCCATGCTTGCTGGGCAGCCGCGTCAGTTCGCCGATCATGGACACCCGAGGGTGCTGATCCACGTGTTGGGCGGGTTCCTGGGCGGGCTGGTGGCGGGATTCGGGTGCGCCACCTCGGACCAGGTGCTGGAGAAGAAGAACCGCGAGCACGGGCTCGGCGACGCCTCCGCCTGCCATCCGAAGGTGACCGAGGACTGCTACACGGGGCCGAGGGCCACCGCGGGGCGCGGCGCGTGCAAGCTCGGCGTGCGCACCTGCGATGCGGACGGCGCGTGGAGCGAGTGCACCGGCCAGACGCTGCCCGCGGCCGAGGGCTGCAACAAGCAGGACGACGACTGCGACGGCATCGTCGACAACGGCTTCGAGCGCGACGGTGCGCTGTGCTTCTACAAGGGCGCGCAGGGAGCTTGTCGCACGCAGGGCAAGTGGCACTGCTCCGACGACGGCAAGAGCTCGCGCTGCGACGCGCCGGTCGTGGCGCCCTCCGAAGAGACCTGCAACGGCATCGACGACGACTGCGACGGGCCGGTCGACGAGGACAGCATCGGCGGCGCGGCGCTCGAGTGCTCGACCGGCAAGCCGGGCGTGTGCGGGGCCGGCTCGAACAAGTGCGTCAACGGCAAGCCGCGCTGCGTGCAGAACGTCCAGCCCGGCGCCGAGATCTGCAACAAGCTCGACGACGACTGCGATGGTCGCGTCGACAATGCGTGTGTGTCGGCATCGGCGGCGGCGAAGCAAGGCAGCTGATCGAACGGCGGCGCGGCGCGGAAACGGTGCGCTGTCCGAACGGCCGCGCTCCGTCACGTGCACGCGTTACGCCGACGCCCCACGCCAACGCCGACGCTCTTCGGCACACCATCACACACCGAGCTGCGGTTTACTTCGTGGCCGCGGGCGTCTAGAGTGCTGAGCTGCGAGGCGAGCACCAGGCGGGAGCTCTTCGTCGCACGGACCCCATGACGCGAAATCCGCTGACCGACACGCTGGTCGAGGACGAGCCGCACGACGAGGAACCCGCCCGACCACGGGCGTGGCTCATCGGCATCGGCTCGCCCGAAGACAACTTCTCCACCGCAGGCCGCATCCTGCAGCTCGACGGGATCCGCGACGTCCGCTTCGGACGCGACGAGTCCGCCGACGGGCTGTCGCTGGCGGAGAGCGGTGCGACCCTGCGCGTCGGCATCCCCTTCGGCTGGGTGAGCAGCGAGCACGCGCACCTCGAGCTGCACGACGATCCCACCGGCGTGCGCTTCACGCTGTCGGATCTCGACAGTCGCAACGGCACGGTGGTCGGCCCCGAGCGCATCGTCGGCACGGTGCGGCTGCGGCCGTCCGAGGTGTTCGAGATCGGTCGCTCGTTCTGGATGGTGCGCGAGATGGGCCTGCGCAAGCTCGGCGGCCCGCGCCTCGCGGAGCTCGACCCGACCGGCACCGCGAGCCCGCACCTGCACCACATCCATCGCACGCTGCATCGGCTCGCGAAGAGCTCGATCCCCATCGTGCTGCGCGGCGAGACCGGCACCGGCAAGGAGTACCTCGCGCGCGCGATCCATCGCGTGAGCGGACGGACCGGGCAGCTGGTGGTCGCGCATCTCGGCGCGATGTCCGAGGAGCGGCTCGAGCTCGTGCTGTTCGGCGGGCCCGATCGTCCGGGGCTGTTCGAGGAGGCCGACGGCGGCACGCTGTTGCTCGACGACCTGGGTGAGCTGTCCGCGAGGGTGCAGGCGAAGCTGTTGCTCGCGCTCACCGAGGGGCGCGCGACCCGGCAAGGCGAGGTGTCGGCGCGCAGCTTCGACGTACGGCTGGTCTGCAGCACGCTGCACGACCTGCAGCGCATGGTCGAGGACGGACGCTTCCGGCCGGATCTGTACTCGCGGATCTCCGGCTTCGTCGCCGAGCTGCCGCCACTGCGTTCGCGGCGCGAGGACATGGGCCTGCTCGTGCGCGCGTTCGTGCACGGGCTGCAGCGCGAGGGTCGACCCACGCGCATCACCAGCAATGCGTTCCGCCGGCTGCTGCGCTGCGCGTGGCCGTTCAACGTGCGGCAGGTGCAGCAGACGCTGTCGACCGCCGCGCTGCTCGCCTCCGGCGACGGCACGCTCACCGCCGACGCGCTGGCCGAGGTGCTCGAGCAAGACGACGGCCTGCCGCAGAACCCCGACGAGGTGCGAGCGCTGCGCGACGAGCTGGTGCGGCAGCTGAGCCGCGCGGGCGGCGACCCGGACCGCATCGCCCGCGACATGAACCGGCCGGCGCAACAGATCGAGCGCTGGCTCGAGCGCTTCGCACTGCGGCCCGAGAGCTACCGCCAGGCGCTCTGATCGCCGCCGTGGCTCAGCCCTCGGCGGGCGGAGCCGAGGTCGTCGAGCCCGCGCCGAACCACTCGATCTCCATGCCGTCGGGGAGGTCGATCGGCGTGGTGACGAGCGCGCCGTTGGGCAGGAACTCGACCGAGAAGAGCGTGCCGTCGCGCGCGAAGCCGTAGACGGTGCCGCCCCAGAAGCCCAGGCCGAACACCTCCGCCCAGGCCAGGTCGCCGTAGCTCACCAGCACGTCGCCGTTCGTGGGATCGACCACGACGAGACAGTCGCCGGTGACGCAGGTATCGCCCCTGACGGTGAGATAGGTGGGGCCGTCCTTGACGGAGACGAGGTCGCCGCTCGACTCCAGCCCACCGCCCAGCGCACCGATGCTCGTGATCGCACCCGTGTCGACGTCGATGCGGATGTACTCCGCGTCGACGTAGCCGACCATCGCCTCCACCAGCGGGTCGACGGTGCCCGCCGGCACGAACGACAGCGACGTCGGGTAGCTGCCCTGGGCGATCAACGTGCACGCGGCGGTGGTCTTGTCGATCGAGTAGAGCGCACCGAAGGCGGTGCCGTACATCTGCGAGTCGGCATCGAGCGCGATGTCGATGATCGATCCCGAGAGCACGCCGGTGAAGTCGCCGACCGTCTCGACCGTGTTGGCATCGACGTCCAAGCGATAGAGCGTCTGGCCGCTGTGTCCGAACACCTCGGCGATCTCGGTCGGCCCGGTGCCGGTCTCGTCCGATCCGACGTCGAGGTTCGGCGTGTTGATGCCCGTGCTCTCGCTGCTACTGCTGCCCTCGCTGCTGCTCTCGACGCTCTGCGTCGAGCTGCTGCTCTCGGCGACCACGGTCGTCGTCTCGGCGGGCGCCGTCGTGCTCGAGGTCTCGGCCGCGGTCGTGGCGTCCTCGAACGTGGTCGCCGCCGGCGTCGACGACTCGCAGGCGAGTGCGAGAAGAATCGAGCCTCCGAAACCAAGTCGCAGCGACATAGAAGGAGACGCTACCACGAGCGGTGTGCCGGCTGGCCGCGCCGCCTGGTCACGAGCACGTGAACGGCCCGGAGCCTCCCCGGTCGCCCGGGCGCGATCATGCGCATCCCCTTCCCGCGGCGGCGCGCGACGCCACGAAGGTCGCCGCCGCGGCGCTCGCGTCACTCCTCGAGCGCCGCGAGCTCTCGGCCGATCTCCGGGTGGTGCGCGTCCTCTTCGAGGCCGCGGCGGAGCATCGCCTTCGCCTTGGCCTTCTCCTGCAGCATCACGTGGGCCTTCGCGAGGCCGATGTAGATGTCGCCGCGGCGCAGCAGGCCCGACTGGTCGGCGTTCTGCAGCAGCATCGTGCGCCAGATCTTGAGCGACTCCTTCCAGTCGCTCTCGCTCTCGTGCAGCACGCCGAGCGTCATCAGCGTCTCGACGTTCGTCGTATCGACGCGGTAGGCCTCCTGCAGCCACTCGCGCGCGCGCTCGCGGTTCTCGCGGCGCAGCGCGATCTGGGCGAGCCGGGTGAGATGATGCGCGATCATCTTGCTGCGCTTGCCCCGACGGCCGACCTCGACGAGCCACGTGTACATGCCCTCGGCCTCGTCGTAGCGCTCGGCGTTGAACAGCGCGTCCGCGATGCGCCGGTTGATCTCCGGGTCGTCCTGCACGAGCTGGTAGATCGGCGCCAGCGCGCGCAGGGCCGCCTCGGGCTGCGCGAGCTTGCCGAGCGCCAGATCGACGCGCTCGAGCGCGAGCGTCCGCTTCGTCTCCGGATCCGGAGCCCGCTCCTCCATGCGCTCGAGCAGCTCGGCCACGTCCTGCCAGCGCTCGAGTCGGCGGTGGATCGCGAGCAGCTCGCTGGCCACCTGCGCGTTGTCGGGATCGAGCGAGAACGCGGTCTGCAGGTGCTCGCGCCGCGCGTCGATGTCCGACGTCGCGAGCCGTGCGAGCCGCAGGTGCAGGTGCGCGCCCACGGTGCCCGGCGGCTTCAGATCGACCGCGCGCTGCAGCGTCAGTCGCATCGCCCCTTCGTCGCCGCGCGCCTCGTACACCGAGGCCAGCGCGAGGATCGCCGGTACGTAGCTCGGATCGAGCTCGAGCAGCTCGCCGAGGATCTCCTGCGCGCGCTCCGGGTTCGCCAGCTTCTCCGCGAGCAGCTCGGCCAGGCTCGACGCCGCGGCGCGATAGGCCTCGACGTCGCCGCGCTCGCGGAAGCGGGCCATGCGATCCTCGAGCAGCTGCGAGAGATCGACGTAGCGCTCCTCGCGGGCGAACAGCCGCTCGAGCGCCGACTCGGCCCCCGCGTGACCGGGGGCCTCGACCAGCACCTGCTGCCAGCGCTCGATCGCGTCGATCGGGTCGGACAGCCGGTCCTCCGACAGTCGCGCGATCTCCTCGAGCACCGCGATGCGCTCGTCGCCTTCGGAGGCGTCGAGCTTGCGCTCGAGGTTCTCGCGCACGTCGTCCCAGCGCTCGAGCCGACGCAGCAGCGCGTCGAGCTCGTCGATCGCCTCGCGATCGTCCGGCGCATCGGCCAGCGCGTCGCCGAGCACCGCGATCGCGTCGTCGGGCTTGTCGAGGTGCTCGACGTGGACCCGCGCGAGTCGACGCCGCAGGCTCCGGCGCTCGTCGGGATCGTCGGCCACCGCGATGCGCCGACCGAGCGCATCGACCAGCTTCGCGTGCTCGCCCTGCGCCGCGAGCAGCGCGAGCAGCTGCTGCCACGCGCGCCCGTCGTGCTCGTCGGCCTCGAGCTGCCGCTGCAGGTCCTCGATCGCCAGCGCCGGCTTGCCGAGCTGCCGCTCCGCCACCCCTGCCGCATCGGACCACAGCGCCGCCTGACGCGTCGGATCCGGGTCGTGCTCCGCCGCGCGCACGAGCAACCCGTGCAGCGCCTCGTGCTTGCCCGCCGCGCGCGCGGCATCGATGCCGAGCGCGACGGCCTCGCCCTGGTCGGGCTCCGCGGCCAGCACGTCCTCGACGAGCGAGAGGGCGGTGTCCGGCTCGCCGAGCTCGCGCAGGTACAGCTGCGCCGTCTGCAGCGCGAGCGCGGTGGGCAGGTGGCCGTGGTCGCGCCCGGCGACCACCGCCTGCCGCAGCGCCTGCGCCGCGTCGCGCATCAGCCCGCTGCGGCCGATCGCGAGCACGCGCTCGGCGACCTGGCTCGACTCCGGGTCCAGCGTGAGCAGCTCGGCCCACGCCGCCAGCGCCTGCTGCTCGCCGCCGCCGCCCGCCTCGTAGAGCTGCGCCGCCTGCTCGAGCAGCTGCGCGCGCGCACTCCCGCTGGCGCCCTGCAGTCGCGCTTCGACGACGCGCGTGTGCCCGACGCGATCGCCCGTGCTCTGGTACGCGCCCTCGAGCGCGTCGAGCAGCGCCGGCGACGGTGCGCCGCCCGTGGCGAACAAGCGCTCGAGCCCGCGTAGCGCCGCCGGTGCGCGCGTGAGCTCGAATGCGTCGCGGAAGGAGACCAGCGCCTCCTGCGGCTCGCCCAGCTCGAGCTGCACCTCGCCGAGCCGCACCAGCGCCTCGGCCTGGGCGTGCTCGTCGGTCGCGAGCCGCGTCGCCTCGCGCAGCGCCTGCTCGACCGCACGCGGCTGGCCGGCCGAGCGACCGAGCCGCTCGATGCGTGCGCACAGCTCGGGCGTCGCGTGGCCCTCGCCGAGCAGCGGCAGCAGGATCTCGAGCGCACGCTGGCCCTCGCCGAGGATCTCCTCGCAGAGGTGCGCGGCGTAGCTCGCCAGCGCGACGCGTTCGGCCGGATCGCGCGCGAGCTCGGTCGACTTGCTCCGCAGCAGCTCGACGTGATCGGAGCCGCCGCCGAGCTGCACCGCGAGCCGCCCACCCTGCTCGAGCACCTCGCGCAGCTCGCTCTCCTCGACGACGTCGACGAGCGCCACCCACGACGCGAGCGCGCCGTGGGGATCCTCGAGCCGCTCGAGCTGGAGCTTCGCGAGCGAGCGCAGCGCGAGCGCGCGCTCGGCCGGCTCGTGCACGAGCTCGGTCCGCGCCGTCCACACGTCGGCGAGGTCGCGCCAGCGTCCGGCCGCGTCGAGCCGCGGGATCACGAGCCGCGCGGCGGCCTCGTGGCTGGCCTCGAGCTTCGCGAGCGCCACCACGTCGGCGAGCGCACCGGCGCTGCCGGGCTGCAGCTCGAGCACGCGGTCGTAGAGCTGCAGCGCCGCCGGCACGTCGCCGAGCGGCCCGGACAGGAGCCGCGCCGCGTCGAGCAGCAACGCCGCACGCTCGGAGTCGTGGCGCGCCAGCTCGGCGCGCTTGTTCAGGACGTCGACCGCCTCGCCATGGCGGCCCTCGGCGAGCAGCGCCTCGCCGGAGAACGCCAGCGCCTCGGTGTCGTCGCCGGCCTCGCCGAGCAACGCCGCGAGCGCGTCGACCTCGGCCGCCCGATCGCCGGCGCCGCGATGCAGCTCCGCGAGACGCAGTCGCAGCGCGCGTCGCTCGGGACCCGGATCGCTGGTCTCGATCTGACGCTCGACGACGTCGATCAGCTCGGCGCCCGCACCACGCCGCTCGTACGCGCGCGCGAGCCGGCCGAGCGCCTCGGTGTCCGACGGCGACACGTCGAGCAGCTCGCGCCACGCGGCCTCGGCCGACTCCGGCCGCTCGAGCGCATCGTCGAGCACCATCGCGAGCCGCCGCAGGAGCCCGACGCGCTCGCGATCGTCGCGCGACTGCTCGGCGCGGCGACGCAGCACGTCGGCGAGCCCCTCGTGATCACCGAGCTTCGCGAGCGTGGTGTCGAGCAGGGCCAGCGCGAGGCCGTGATCGGGATCGATGTCGAGCGCGGCGCGGAGGATCTGCGCGGCCGGTGCGGCATCGCCGAGCTCGTGGCGCACGCGCCCGGCCCACACCAGCAGCTGCACGCGCCGCTCGGCGTCGCCGGCCAGCGCCTCGCCGTCGGCGGCCGCCACCAGTGCATCCGCGAGCGCGGGCTCGAGGTGGAGCTGCGACGCGAGCGTGGCCGCCTCGGAGTCGAGTCGCTCGAGCAGCTCGGTGGGCCCGGGCTCGGCGAGCGCGCGGAGCAGGCCGGTGAACGCCGCCTCGGGCTCCTGCCCCTGCACCTGCAGGCGTGCGATCCCGTAGTACAGCTCGTGGCGCTGCTCGGGGTCGCTGGCGTGGGCGAGCTGCCACTCGTCGATCTCCACGATGCGGCGCACGTTGCCGGTGCGCTCGTAGATCGGGCGCAGCAGCCCGAGCACGCGCGGACGCATGCCGCTCTTCGCCTGGGCGATGCGCTCGAGCATCGCGAGCGCATCGCGATCGTCGGGGAGCTCGGCGAGCATCTGCTCGAGCGTGTCGACGGCGCCGTCCGGATCCTGCATCGCACCGTCTTGCAGCTCGGCGATGCGCAGCGCGACGAGGTTGCGCTCGTCGGCCTCGGGCGTGCGGGCGATGCGATCGCGCAGCGCATCGAGCAGCTCGGCGTGGCGTCCGGTCTCGCCCAGGATCTGCTCGAGCCGCGAGCGCGCGAGCTCGTACTCGGGACGGATCTCCAGCATGCGCTGGTAGGCGCGCGCCGCCGCGGCCGGATCCTCGAGCAGCTCCTGCGACAGCGTCGCGAGCTTGCGCAACAGCTCGATCTGGCGGTCCTCGGCGACGGCGTTGTCGACCTCGCGCCAGTACGCGTCGGCCAGCTCGCGCCACATCTCGGCCTGGGTCAGCGCGATCTCGAGCTGCGAGAAGATCGCGGGCTCCGGTCGCGCCAGCAGCAGACGCTGGTACAGCGGCACCGCGCGCGCCGGCTTGCGCAGCGGACCGGACCACAGCTCGGCCGCCTCGCGCACGATCGTCAGCATCGCGTCGGTCTCGTCGCCCGCGCCTTCTTCGGCCGTGAACTGCGTGAGCAGCTCGGCGTAGCGCTCGCTCGCCTGCAGCACGCCGGCGAGACGCGAGAGCTGGTCGCGGACGTAGCGGTTCGCGGGCTGCTCGCGGAACAGCCGCGTGTAGCTCTCGAACGCGCGGTCGAGATCCTCGAGCTGTTCCTCTTCGATCTGGGCGATGCGCAGCAGGATCTTGCCGCGCATCTGCTCGTCGGCGGCCTCGGCCAGCCGGATCTCCTGGATCTGGATCAGCCGGTTCCAGTCGCCGACCGCGGCGAACACCGGCTCGAGCAGCTCGGCGACGCGTCCGCGCATGCTCTTGTCCTCGAGGTAGCGACCGAGCTCTTCGGTGCCGACCGCATGATCCGGGTCGGCCTTCAGCGCGGTGCTGAGGTGGCGGATGCCGGTCTGCGGATCGTCGAGCTTCTCGCCGTAGAGCCGACCGAGCCGCAGGTGCGTGTCGACGGCTGCGCGTCCGCTCTGCGTCGCGAGCTTGCGTCCGAGGTGCGCCGCCAGCTCGCGCCAGCGACCGGCCGCCTCGTACAGCGGCTCGAGCGCGTCCTGCACCTCGGGCCGCACGAGCCCCTCGGCGGACAGACGCTCGTAGAGGTGGATCGCCTCGTCGGGGCGCTCGAGCTGACGCCGCATGAGATCGGCGGCGCGCACGAGGAACGAGTCGCGCAGCTCGACCTCGGTCGTGCGATCGGCACGCGCGGCGAGCAGGTTCGCCAGCGCCTCGTACTCGCCCTGCTGCAGATAGATGCGCTCGAGCGCGTCGGCGGCCTCGGCATCGCCGGGCGCGAGCGCCATCACGCGCTCGTAGGCCTGACGGGCCTCGTCGTAGCGCACGAGCCGATCGAGCGCGACCTGGCCCATCGCTCGCAGCACGCGCTGCTGCAGCTCGGCCTCGAGGATGTGATCGACGGTGGCTGCGTAGGCGTCGAGCAGGCTCTCGGCCCGGTCGGCGTCGGCCCCGAGCGCCTGCACCTTGGCGAGGATCTCGGCGAGCTCGGGCTGATCGGCGGCCTCGGTCATCGCCTCGCACAAGACCGAGAACGCGCGGTCGGGATCGCCGATGCGCTCCTGCTGGGTCTTCGCGACGCGCAGCAGCGCGGCGAGCCGGCGCCGGCCCGAGGGCTGCTTGCGCGCCTGCAGCTCCTCGAGCGCGAGCAGCTGCGGCCAGTTCTGCTCGGCCTCGAACAGCGGCATGAGGATGCGGATCGCCCGCTCGCGCGTGTCGTCGGAGTCGAGGTAGCGGTTGACCTCGGCGCGCGCCCGCACGTGGGTCGGCGCCAGATCGAGCACGCGCTTCAGCAGATCGAGCGCGTCCTGGCCACGGCCGAGGCGACCGCCGACCACCAGCGCCGTGCGCGTGAGCAGCTCGACGCGCACCGTGTCGTTGTCGGCGAGCCCGACGAGGCGACGCAGCCCGTCGTCGACGTCGGCCCAGCGCTCGAGCCCCTCGTTGATCGCGACGAGGGCCTGCAGCGCGAGCACGGTCTCCTCGCGGCCGGCCTTCGCGTCGAGCACCGACTGGAACGCCGCGAGCGCGCGATGCAGATCATGGAGCTGGTCGCGCTGGATCTCGCCGATCTGCCGGAAGATCGCCGCACGGGCGCGCGGATCGGTGGTGACCGCGATGCGGTGCTCGAGCACCTCGCACAGGCGCCCCCACTCCTGCTCCTCGAGGAACAGGCGCTCGAGCGCGTCGAGGGCCACGAGGTTGCCCGGCACCAGATCGAGCACCTCGCTGTAGGTCATCGCCGCGCCGACGCGATCGCCGAGCTGTTCCTGGATCTCGGCGATCTCGAGCCGCACGCGCACGTGGGCCTCGGTGTCGGCGGAGAAGCGCAGGAGCGCGCGCTTGGCCTCGACCAGCGCGACGCCGTCGCCGGACTCGAGGTGCAGGCGGCACAGCGCCTCCACGGCGCGCTGGGCCAGGGTGATGTCGGGCGGATCGAGCGCGAGCAGCTCGGCCCACGCGCGTCGGGCCCCCTCGCCGTCGGCGAGCTTGCCGTCGAGCAGCTCGGCCACGCGGCGGGTGAGATCGATGCGCAGCGAACGATCGTCCCCCGCATGCGCGAGCGCAGCGCGCCAGATCTCCACGAGCTCGGCGTGGCGCGCGAGCGTCGTGCCCAGGCGCTCGACGTCGGCGCGCGTGTCGGCGCGCCGCGGATCCATGGCATAGGCCTCGCGCAGGAGCGCGAACGCGCCGGCCTGATCGCCGAGGTCGTGCTCGCGGATCGTCGCCGCCTCGCGCACGTGCATGATGGCCTGGTCGGTCGAGCCCTGGCTCTCGGCGTGCTCGCGGCGCACCGACGCGACGCGGATGCGGCCCTCGTGGTCGCCACGCGCGACGTAGATCGGCTCGAGCAGCGAGCAGGCCTGCAGCTGCACCTCGCTCACCCCGAGCAGCTCCTCGAGCAGCCCGCGCGCGCGCTCGTGCTCGGGGTCCTCGCCGAGCACCTGCCCGAGCAGATCGACCGCCCCGAACGCGTCGCCGAGATCCTGCATGCGCAGCGTCGCGCGCCGCACCTGCAGCGCGCGTGCGTGCGCCGGGTCGCGCTCGAGCTCCGCCCAGCGCCCGTAGGCCTCCTCGAGCTTCGCACGATCGCTGGGCTCGGCGCCCTGCTCGTACATGCCCGCGAGCAGCTCGAGCGTCGCCATGTCGTCGGGGATCAGATCGAGCAGCTCTTCGGCCGTGGCGACCGCGGTCTTGCGGTCGTCGAGCACCGTGCGCGACAGCTCGATGATCCGCGAGAGCAGCTCTTTTTGCTCGCGCGGGTTGAACGTGACGTCGACGCGGCGGCGGTACAGCGAGCGGAGCTCGGTGTGGGCCGAGCGCGCGCGCAGCAGGGTCTCGAGCGCCTCGTACGCGCCCTGGTGGGTCTCGTCCTGGTCGAGCACCTCGGCGTACGCGTGCTCGGCGTCCTGCGGCCGGCCCAGCTTCTCGCGCAGCATCGCCGCGTGCTCGAGCAACAGATCGCGACGCAGCGCGACGCGCTCCTTCGGCAGCGGGCGGGCCTCGGCCTGCGCGCGCGCGGCCTCCTCGGCCATCACGCCCAGCACCTCGGCGTACGCGTCCGCGACGTCGTCGAGCCGACCGAGCTCCGCCCCGAGCCGCGCGAGGGTCTGCCGGCCCTGCCACTCCTGCGGGTCGACGCGGAACAGCTCGCCGCGGATCCGCAGCGCGTCGCCGCGCCGGCTGTCCATCTTCTCGTAGATCGCGGCCAGCTGCTCGAGCAGCTGGTGCCGCGTCGCCGCGTCCTGCTCGGCGGCGACGATGACCTCCATCGCCTCGGCTTCGCGCGGACGATCCTCGACGCGCCGGTAGTACGGCAGCAGCCCGCGCATGATCGCGAGGCTGCTCGAGGGATCGGCGGCGCGCAGGTGCTCGAGCGCCGCGACGGCGCCGCGGTGCGCACCGTCGAGCTCGAGCACCGCGAGGAAGCCCTGGGTCGCGCGCGCCGGATCGGCGAGCCGGGTCGCGTGGATCTCGGCCAGCTCGTACACGAGCGGGACCCGCCGCGCCGGCGTCGTCTCGCCCGCGAGCTTGCGCTCGAGCACGTTGGCGAGCTCGACCCAGTTGCCGCGGTTGCGATGGATCCGCGCGAGCGAGTCGAGCGTCGCGACGTCGTCCTCGGCGAGCTCGAGGATCGCGACGTAGGTCGCGACCGCACCGTCGAGATCGGCGAGCTGTTCCTCCTGCAGCTTCGCGAGCGCGCGCAGCGTGACGAGCCGCGCGGCGGGCTCGGGCTCGACCTCGAGCCGGCGCCGGAACACCTCGGCGAGGTCGTCCCAGCGGCGCGTCGAGGTGTAGATCGACTCGAGCGCCGTCATCGCGCCGGCGTTGCTCGGATCGAGCGCGATGATGCGCCGGTAGTAGCGCTGGGCCTCGTCGGGCTTCGACAGCCGGTCGCGCGAGATCGCGGCGAGCTTGTCGAGCAGCAGCAGCCGCTCGCTGTCGGCGACGCCCTCGGCTGCGAAGCGGGCCTCGAAGATCCGGCTGAGCTCGTCCCAGCCGTCGGCGCGCTCGGCCGCGGTCTCGAGCGTGCTGCGCAGCCCCGCATCGGTGGGCCGCAGTCGATAGGCCTCGGCCGCCCACTGCAGCGTGAGCGCGGGCGAGGCCAGCTTGTCCTCGGCGATCCCCCGCAGCGCATCGATGAGCTCGAGGCGCTCGTCGTCGGTCTTTGCGGCGCGCAGCAGCACCTCGTGCGTGGAGAGCAGCCGCGCCCAGTTGCGCTGCTCGCGGTAGATCGGCACGAGCTCGCGCGCGACCTCGATGTTGTCGGGCTGGATCGCGAGCGTGCGCTCGAGCGCCCGCAGTGCGCGCTCGGGCTGCCCCAGCTTGTCGCGGCAGAGCACCGCCACGCGGCGGTACAGCGCGACGCGGGCCTCGACCTCGTTCAGCCGATCGGCCGCGCTCTGCAGCACCTCGACGACGTCGGCGAGCCGCCCTTGCCCGGCGTAGAGCGCCTGCAGATCGTCCCAGCGCAGATCCGCCGTGTACGCGTCGCGCAGCCGTCGGATCGCGCGGTCGTGCCCGGGCGAGAGCCGCAGGAGCTCGCTCCACACCGGCACTGCGGCCTCGCGGCTCTGCAGGCGATCGGAGTAGATGCTGCCGAGCGTGCCGAGCAGCAGCACCGCGGCCTGCGGGTCGGCGGCGGCGATCTGGCGGTGCAGCACCTCGGCGGCGTCGGACCACCGCGACTCGCGCTCGTACTGCCGCAGCAGGCCCGCGAGCGCCTCGGGGTGATCGCCGTGGTGGGCGAGCACGTCGTTGTACGCGGCGATCGCCGCGCGGCGATCGCCGAGCTTCTCCTCGGCGAGCTTGGCCAGCTCGAGCCGCAGCGCGAGCGCCTCGTCGCCCTGCACGTCGTCGAGCTCGGTGCGGCGCAGGGCGATGAGCGCACGGAAGTCGCGGCGGTTCTCGTGGATGCGCGCGAGCAGATCGCGGGCCGCACGATCCTTGGGCGAGAGCTCGAGCACCTGCTGCAGCGGATCGAGCGCGCGCTGGGGGTTGCCGAGCTGCTCGAGCCAGATCTCGGCGATCTTGCGCAGCAGATCGATGCGCCGCGGCGTGTCGCCGGCCGCGATCGCGGCATCGATGCGGCGCTGGTACACGCCGAGCAGATCGTTGGTGCGCCCGGCCTTCTGGTAGGTCTCGGCCAGCGCCTCGAGGCTCGCCTCGTGGTGCGGATCGACGTCGAGGATGCGCTGCAACGTCGCGAGCGCCATCGTGTCGAGCTTCAGCCGGTCGCGGTACAGCCCGGCGATCTCGAGCAGCTTCTCGATGCGGCGCGGTGCGGCATCGGGGCCGTCGACGATGCGCTCGCTCTCGTCCTTCAGCAGATCGACGAGCGCGGTCCACTTGCCGCTCTCGCGGTAGAGCCGCTCGAGCGCACGCGAGGCCCGGGGGTCGTAGCCGTCCTCGCGGATGACCGAGCGCCAGGTCTCGATCGCGCGGTCCATGCTGCCCTGGCGCTCCTCGGCCAGCTTCGCGACCTCTTCGGCGAGCGCGTAGCGCTGCTCGGGCTCCTTGATCGCGCGCCGGGCCTGCACGAGCACCTGGATGAGCTGCGCCGTGCCGGCCTCGCCGGCGAAGAGCTCGCGGTAGAACGCGAGCACCTCGGGGTGGCCGGGCTCGGTGCGACGGATCCGACGGAAGTAGGGCTCGGCCAGCTGGGGCTGCCCGGCCAGGCGCCACGTGACGGCGCCCGCGACGAGCGCGACCTCGTTGCCCGCGTCCTCGCGCGGCGCACGGGCGGCGGTGGCCTTCGCGGTCTCGAGCAGCTCGGCCGGGTCGACGCCGTCGAGCAACAGCCGACCGATCAACGCGGACGCGGCCTCGGCGGAGGCGGGCTCGTCCTTGGCGCGCGCGCGCGCGGTCTCGAGGTCGACGCCGGCGAGCGCGTCGGCCAGCGCCTGCTTGCTGGAGTCATCGGCGGCGCGGAGGTGATCGAACAGGGCGGTGCGAGCTGCGGACATGGTCCTCGTCGTCCTCGGTTCGCGCGGCGCGGACGTGCACGCGCGCGGCATCCCTGGGCCCGGTGGACCGCGCGAACAGAACGCGGCCGAACGGGCGGGGGCGGCAAGCGTAGACGCACGCGCGGGGCTCCGCCACCGGCGCCGGGACCCCGGGCGAGAGGGCCGGCAGGGCCGAGCCGGCGGCCCCGTCGCGGGGGCCCTCGACTGCCGTCCATGGCCCGGCACGAGGGGGTGCCGCGCAAGGCCACGCGAAGAAGCGCGCGACATCATTGGCGGGACGAGGGCGGTGCTGCGCTTGCTCTGGCCGGGCGGCATGCAATCGGCGCGCATCGGGATCGTGGCAGGCGTGGCGTGGACACTGATGGCGGGTGCGTGCAGCGAGGCGCCGCCGTCGTTGCCCGAGGGCGACAGCTCGGGCGACACGGACGACGGGAGCAGCTCGACCGGCGAGCCCGACACGACGACGGGCGACGCGACGAACGCGGACGTCGTGTACTGGCGCGACATCAAGCCGATCGTCGACGCCCGCTGCGGCGCGTGCCACAGCGCCGACGGGGTCGCTCCCTTCGCGCTCGGCACGTACGCGGAGGTCGCGGCCTACGGCGAGGCCATGCAGGCGACGATCGACGGCGGTGCGATGCCGCCCTGGCCCGCGTCGCCCGACTGCAACGAGTACATGTTCGACCCCTCGCTCACGGCCGCGCAGAAGGACGCCATCGCGAGCTGGGTCGCGCTCGGCAAGCCCGAGGGCGATCCGAGCGACGTGGGGGCCGCGCTGCCGGTCGCGAGCGCGGCCCTGCCCCGCGTCGACTTCGAGGTCGCGATGGCCGAGCCCCACGTCGCCGCACCGCCCACCGGCGAGGTCGACGAGCACCGCTGCTTCCTGGTCGACTGGCCGCAGGCCGACGATCGCTACGTGACCGGGTACGAGGTCGTGCCCGGCAACCGCAAGGTGGTGCACCACCTGGTCGCCCGCGTCGTCGGGCCGAACGGCGTCGCCGACCTCGAGGAAGAGGACGCGGCGGATCCCGAGTACGGCTGGGCCTGCGGTGCGGGCACGGGCATGCAGGGCGCCGGCGGACCGCTGCTCGGGGTGTGGGTACCGGGCCAGGGCGCGAACGTGCTGCCCGCGGGCACCGGCATGAAGGTGCAGGCCGGCTCGAAGGTGCTGATGAACATGCACTACAACACGGTGATGGGCGACACGGCGCCCGATCGCACCGCGATCCGCTTCATGGTCGAGGCGCAGGTCGAGCGCGAGGGCGAGTCGCAGTTCGTCACCGATCCGAGCTGGCCGATCGGCGACAACATGCTGATCGCCGCGAACGATGCCGACAGCCTGCACGAGTTCGAGCTCACGCTGCCGGTCGCGATGACGGTGTACGCGAGCGGGCTGCACATGCACACGCTCGCGCGGTACGGCTCGCTGCAGATCGAGCGCAAGGACGGCGCGGCCGCGTGCGCGGTCGACATCCCGAAGTGGGAGTTCGGCTGGCAGCTCGGCTACTGGCTCACGGAGCCGCTCGCCCTCGAGGCCGGCGATCGCGTCGTGCTGCGCTGCGGCTACGACAACTCGGCCGGCAACCAACCGATCATCGACGGCGAGCCGCGCGTGCCCGCCGACGTGACGTGGGGCGAGGACACCTACGACGAGATGTGCCTCGGCTTCGTATACGTGACGCGGGGTTGATCGCGCGCGCGTGCAACCCGGCGCGCATGCGGACGTCCTCGTCTCTCGGATGCACCCGTCCCACGCCGCCCCGAACCGCACGCAGCTGCCCATGACCGGAGCCACGGTCGCCGTGCTCCTCGCCACCGCCGGCGTGCCGCTCGTGCTGCGGGGGCTCGGCGCGCTCGGGATCTGGATTCCCTACGCCGGGTACCTCCACTCCGCGCTCGGGCTCGCGAGCGTCGTGCTGACGCTCGTGTTCCTGCACGGCGCGTTCAAGGCGATGCGCGGGCGCACCAGCTACTCGCCCGGCATGGCGGTGGCGGGCTGGTTCATCCCGCTGGCGAACCTGTTCCTGCCCGCGCTGATCCTGCGCGACGGCATCCGCGCGGCCGTCGGCAAGGGCGGCGGCGTCGCGTTCCTGTGGATGATCGCGTGGTGGCTCGCGACCGCGTCGTCGATCGCACGCAACCTGGGCCTGCAGTTCTCGTCCGTCGACAAGGGGCCCGTCCACGTCTCGCTCGCCGACGAGACGCTCGTCGAGATCCCCGGCATCTCGCTCGAGACCTTCGGGCTGCTCTACGAGATCGTCTTCACCGGCATCGACGTCGCAGCCTACGGTCTGCTCGCGCTGATGGTCGCGACGATCGGGCGCGCACGCGCCTGAGCCATGGCCGCCTTCACGGCGCGGGTGTTCGCGCCGCCAGCTCGCGCTCGCGCACGGCGATCGCCGTCGCGATGACCGACGCGTCCTCGGCGGCGAGCCCCTCGCTCGCGCTCTCGTAGCGGGCCTCGACGTCGTGGTCGAGCGCCTCGCGGGCGTCGTGCAGCCCCATTTCGCCGGGCAGCCCGAGCCGCAGCTCGCGGATCGTCATCTGCAGCGCGGCCGCGAACGGCAGCGCGAGCAGGGCCCCGATGATGCCCATCAGCGTGCCGCCGACGAGCAGCGCGAAGATGACGGTGGCGGGCGACAGCCGCAGCACGCGACCGTAGACCTTCGGCACCAGCACGCGGCTCTCGAGCTCCTGGTAGATCAGCATCGCGGAGGTCACGACGATGGTGATCGTCCAGCCGTGCGGCACCGCGGCGGCGACGGCCGGCGCCGTCGCGAGCACGCCCCCGACGAAGGGGATCACGTCGGTCAGCCCGGCGAACACCGCGAGCGCGAGCGCGTGCTCGATGCCGCAGAGCGTCAGCAGGATGAACGTGAACACGGTGATCGCCGCCGAGGTGAGCAGCTGGCCGCGCACGTAGCCGCCGACGATCGTCTCCAGGCCCACGATGATGCGCGCGAGCCGGACATGGTAGTCGCGCGGCACGACGGCATAGACGACGCCGAGCGCCCGCTGGCCGTCGGCCAGCAGGTAGACCGCGAGCACGATCATCGTCGCGACGTAGCCGACCCCGACCACGACCTGCGTCGACGCGGTGAGCAGACGCTCGCCGGCGCCCGCGGTGAAGGACGCCGAGTCGAGCTCGCGCAGCGACGCCGCGAGTGGACGGCCCAGCGCACGCTCGTCGAGCCACGCGGCCAGGTCGTCGCGCCGGGTCGGCAGCTGCTCCACGATGTCGAGCAGCTGCTGGATGAGCGCGGGCACCGTGACGAGCAGCAGCAGCGACACGACGACCAGCGCCGCAACGAGCGTCATGGCCAGTCCCAGCACTCGCCCGATGCCACGGCGATGGAACCAGCCCAGCAGCGGGTTCAGGGTACCGACGAGCACGAGCGCGAAGATCGAGAGGATGACGACATTGCGCAGCTCGAGCAGCAGCCACACCGCTGCGATCGCGACGAGCACCGCGACGATCGTGCGCACCGAGATCTCGACGCGCACCGCGCTCGGCGGGTCGCTCGGCATCACTCGCCGCCCGGCACCGCGAGCGCGGGCGGTGGCGAGCGCGGCAGATCGATCGTGAAGACGCAGCCGTAGCCGGGGACGTCGCGGGCGCGCAGCTCTCCGCCGCTCGCACGCGCGGCCCGCTGGCAGATCGTGAGCCCCAAGCCGACGCCGCTGCGATCGCCGCTGCGCTGCTCGTACGGGCGGAAGAGATCCTCGATGGTGCCCGGCGGCAGTCCGCCGCACTCGTCGGCGACCTCGAACAGCACGCGGTCGTCCGTCGCACGAGCGCAGAGCGTGACGTGCCCGCTCGTGTGCGTGAACTTGAACGCGTTCTGCAGCAGATTCGCGAGGGCGGCCGCGATGATCTGGCGGTCCCCCTCGATCGTCACCGGGCGATCCACCGACGTCACCGAGAACGAGAGGCCCCGCGCGTGCGCGAGGATCGAGCCGCCGATCTCGAGCTCTTCGACCAGCTCCGCGACCGAGATGCGCTCGCGATGCTGTCCGCCCGAGTCGAGCCGCACCTCGGCCAGCGAGCGATCGATGAGCTCGCCCAGGCCGAGCAGGCAGCGACCGAGCAACATACCGGTGCTCCCGCCCGGCGCGACGCGGCCGCGCTTGATGCTCTCGAACGCGAGCGACCCGGTGTTGAGCAGGTTGCGCAGCTCGTGGGCGAGGACACCGAGGCGTTCGGTGCCGGACTCGGTGATCCCGCGCTCGCGCTGCTGCGCGTAGGTCGTCACCGCCTCGGCGATCGCGTCGTCGAGGCAGAGGTTGAGCGTGCGGAACTCCTCGGCGGAGATCCGCGCGTTGTCCCGCACCGCGAGCTCGGTGACCGCCTGACAGACGTCGCCGTAGTCGTGGACGACCTGCGCGATGGTCAGCCCCATGTCGAGCAGATCGCGACCGTGCCGCCCGGCGCTGGACCGGATCTGCGCGTGGTCCGGCGCGGGGTTCGAGGCCGCCCGTCGCAACGCCTCGACCAGCTGGTCGAGGAAGAGTGGGATGCCGTTTTGCAGCTCGACCTCGCTCGGCCGGGGCGCGGCGCGCAAGGCCACGCGCGTCCGCGTCAGCTCGATGATCTCGCCACGCCTCGCGCGGATGAACTCTTCGAGCATCCGCAAGGATGGCGTTTCCTCTGCGGGCGCGGGGTGGTTCGCGCCCGAACGATCGGGATCGTCGTTCACGACGGAGCGCCCACGATCTCCGCGTCCGGCGGGGCGGCCACCGCCACCCCGCGCGGCGGGACCACGAAGCGGATGACGCCCGCCCGGGCGAGCACACGCATGATCTGGTAGGCCGGATCGACCTCGAACCAGCGCCGAGCGAAGTTCGCGTCGCGGCTGCCGTGGTGATGGTTGTTCTGGAACAGCTCACCCATCGTCAACACGTCGAAGGGCAGCGTGTTGCGCGAGGCGTCGTTCGACGCGTAGTTGCGGTAGCCGTTGCGATGGCCGCACCAGTTCACGATCGCGCCGTGGATCGGGCCCATGAGGAAGTGGATCGGCAGCAGCAGGAACTGCCACCACGCGGTCGCGAACACGACGTAGAACGCGGCATAGCCCGCGCCCCACACGATGCGCATCGCCCAGCTGCGACCGAGGCGGTCGAGCCACGGCCACGAGGGGATGCCGCCCTCGAAGCGCGCCTCCGGCTCGCCGAGGCGGTGCGCGTAGCGGTCGTAGCGCTGCTTCGTCGCCATCATCATCGACATCGGATTGCCGTGGTTGCTCGGCGAGTGCGGGTCACGCGGCGTGTCGCTGTACGCGTGGTGCTCGCGATGCAGCAGCGCGTAGGCGCGGACGTCGAGGTACGACGAGCCCTGGAACACGTAGGCGAGCGCGTGCATCACCCGCTCGGTGCGCGGCCCCATCGTGAACATGCGATGCGACGCGTAGCGGTGGTGGAAGAACGTCTGGAAGAACACGCTACCCCACCAGTGGAGCAAGAAGAATGCCGCGATCGCCATGTCCCCATCCTGTGTCGCCACCCGTGGCCTCGCTTGTCTCGGTTCGTGCCGCGTGCGTCCTGGTTGCGTCTCGGCCCGGCTGCGTCTCGGCGGATCACTCCGAGGCGCCCTGACGCAGCAGCTCGCGCAGCTTCTCGCGGTCGAGCCCCGGATCGCCGTCGCCGAGGCGGTCGACCAGCGCGAGCCACTCCGCCTCGCGGCGCTTGCTCACGGTGGCGAGCCGAGTCTGGTTCCGATTGCTGCGCACGAGCAGCACCGCGAGCAGGATCAGCACCGACGCGAGCGCTGCGGCGACGGAGAACGCGATCCCGATGCCCAGCGAGAAGCGGTCGCCGAAGATCTTGACCGTCCCGTCCTTGCCCGCCGCGGCGCTCTCGGCCTGTGCGGTCTCGATGCCGGCATCGCCACCGCGCACGAGGTTGCGCGCCACCGCGTTCATCGTCGTGGCAATCGCCACCTGCATCTGCGGTGCGACCAGCGCCCGCGAGATCGCGGGCATCAGGTGGTTCTCCATCGCCGCCGCGCCCGCCGGTGCGAGCTCGTGCTCGATCGAGTAGGCCAGCGCGGGCGCGAGGTCGTGGCGGATGCCGTCGGCGAGCCCGCGCATCAGCCCGCGCGTGGCGTGGGCCGTCAGCGCCTCGATGCGCACGCCGTTCTCCTCGGACAGCGTCACGTCGAGCGCGGCGTTCAACGCTGCACGCGTGACCACGGCCGTCGCCGGCGCGACGTGCTTGCGCGCGTTCGAGTCGAAGCCGCTCCAGAACCCGGCGGTGTCGAACGAGAGCGGCCCGGCATGTTCGCGCACACCGTCGAACACGCCGTCGACGATCGCGAACGCGAGGTCGTGCATCCCGGTGCGCAGCGCCGTCGACGACAGGATCGCGCCGAGGCGGCGCTGGTTCTGCGGCCGCGCCAGCGCCTCGAGCCCGGAGTCGATCGCGGAGTCGACCACCCGCTCGGTCACCTTCGTGGACAGCGGCGCAGCGCTGGCAAGCGACGGCGCCGCCAGCCATGCGAGGGCCAGCGTGGCGGAGGCCAGCCACCCGCACAGTCGTGCGCGCGGTGTGGGGCGGGTTCGAGTGCGGCCGGTTGCCAGGGCTCTGCTCGCCGGCGTCATTCCGTCACGAATCGATCGCGCGCTCATGCGATCCCCACTTCCCGCCCACCGGCCGCGACGAACGAGGCAAAGGTGCGCCGCATCGCGTTCTCGGGGATCGCCGCGGTCACCACGGTGCGATCCGCCGTCTCGGCGCGCGCCGCCAACGACGCGAGCCGTGGGCGCAGCTCGGCGGAGCCCGCGAGCACGCCGGCGAGCGCACCGAACGGCGCGGCGACGATCGCAAAACACACGAACGCCGTCCAAGGGAGGCGCAGGTCGAGCATCGGCCACATCACCATCCACGACATGCACGCGACCGCGAAGCCCACGACGCAGGCCCCGACGAGCCCGAAGGGAAGCGCCAACGTCCCGCATATCGCTACGCTTTCCTCCGCCAGGTGCCGCGGATGTGCGATTGCGTGCGTCGTCGTTCGATCGCGGTGGTTGAGGCTCGCCGCGAGTCGATTGGCGACTGCGCGGTGTTCGAACGTACCGTAGATCATCCCGGACATGGCGCGTGCTCCGTCTGCTCGATGCATGCAGCGGCGGCGCCACGGGTCGAGTAGTGCCAGCATGAACCACTTCCGAGCGCGCGCTCGTGCACGCGTGCTCTCCATCGCGTCGCGATCGAATGTCGCAGCACCGCAACGAGGACCCGACGCGCAAGAGCTGCGCGCGCCAGCGCCACGATTCGCTCGACGGCTCTGGCAATAGGGACTAGGGTGGCCCCACCCTCGAGCTTCCGAGCGTGGCGCCACCTCCGACGCACGACGTCGGACGGTGCTCCTGCCCCGGTTCGGACGCATGCCCCAAGACGCCGCAACGCACGCGGCCGCCGTCGAGCGCTGGCTCGAGGCGGCCGGCGACGAGCTCAGCGCACCCGCACTGATCTCGTTGCTCGAGCGCGCGCTCGCCACGTTGTGGAACCGCGCCAGCCGTACACTCGGCGAGGTCACGCTCTCGGCGATCGTCGAGCGTGTGCTGTACGTCGCCTCCGAGGAGTACCCCTTCGTCGCGATCAACCGCAGCTCGGCGACGCCGGGTCGCTTCGAGGTACGCCAGCTCGGCGCGGTGCAACACGATCGTCGGCTGCGCACGGTGGTCGGCTTCGTGATCGCCGAGCTCGTCGGCGTGCTCGGGGCGCTGACCGACGAGATCCTCACCCCGGGCCTGCTCGCCGCGCTCGAGACCGTCGGCCGCGAGCAGGACGCCGGCATCGACGACGCCGAGGGTGGGACATGAGCGACGACCGTGGCCTGCCGCGCGTGACGACGGGGGTGCGCAACCTCGATGGCCTGCTCCAGGGCGGACTGCCCAGCGGCTCGGTCACGGTGGTCGCGGGGCCGCCGGGCTCGGGCAAGACGATCCTCGCCCAGCAGCTCGCCTTCCACGCCGCGACGCCCGAGCAGCGGGTGCTGTACTTCGGCACGCTCTCGGAGCCGACCGCGAAGACGCTCCGTCACCTCGGACAGTTCTCGTTCTTCGACGCGGCTCGGCTCGAGCGCGACGTCCACTTCGTCGATCTCGGCGTGATCGTCCGCGCCGAGGGGCTCGATCGCATCGCGCCGATGGTGATGGAGCAGATCAAGACGGTGAAGCCGGCCGTCGTGATCATCGACAGCTTCAAGAGCTTCGACGACCTCGCGTCCTCGCCCGCGGAGCTGCGCAAGTTCGGCTACGAGCTGGCGGTGAGCTTGATGGCGTGGGAGACCACCGCGCTGTTGCTCGGCGAGTACGGCGAGGACGACTACGTGCGCAACCCCGTGTTCTCCGTGGTCGACGGGCTCGTCACGATGTCGCAGCGCGTGGACTCCGGGGAGTGCCAGCGCTTCTTGCAGATCGTGAAGATGCGGGGCACGGCCCACGATCGCGAGTCGCACCCGTTCGCGATCACGCGCGACGGGATCGAGCTGTTCGCACCGCGGCCGACGTTTCGCCGCGTGGCTCGGCGGGAGCCGCCCGAGCCGCGCTGCCACACCGGCATCGGCCGGCTCGACGAGCTGCTCGGCGAGGGCATCCCACGCGGCTCGAGCCTGCTCGTCGCGGGCGTCGCGGGCACCGGCAAGACCGCGCTCCTGCTCGAGTTGGTGCTGCGCGGTGCGCTGGCCGGCGAGCGCGGCATCGTGTTCTCGTTCGAGGAGACCGCCGAGCGCCTGCTCGCGACCGCGGCCGGGCTCGGGTTCGCGCTCGAGCCCGAGCTCGCGCGCGGCATGATCGAGCTCGTCGTCGTCCCGCAGCCCGAGATCGCGGTCGAGGCCGACCTCGCCATGATCCGCGCCCGCGTCGAGCGACTCGGGGCCCGACGCGTCGCGATCGACTCGGTGTCCGTCTTCCTGCACCGGATCGCCGACGCGCATGCGAGCCGCGAGAAGGTCTTCGAGCTCGCGAGCATCGTGCAGAACGCCGGCGCGGTCGGGTTCTTCGCCACCGACATCGCCTACGGCTCGCAGCGGATCAGCCGCTTCGGCGTCGAGGAGACCGTGGTCGACGGCGTGCTGCTGCTGAGCGCGACCGAGGAGGGCTTCGAGCGGCGCCGCTACCTCGAGGTCTACAAGCTGCGCAACACCGCGCACCTGTCCGGCCGCCACAGCATGACGATCGGTCGCGGCGGCATCCAGGTGTTCCCGCGCTACGACGATCACATCGACGACACCACGCCGCCGCCGCCGCTCGCCGTCGCGGAGCGGCTCCCGAGCGGGGTCGAGGGACTCGACGGACTGCTCGGTGGTGGGCTGCTCGGGCGCAGCGCGACGCTGCTGGCCGGCAGTCCCGGCATCGGCAAGACCACGCTGGGCCTGCAGTTCGTGCTCGGCGGAGTGGCCCGCGGCGAGCACGGCATCGTGTTCGCGCTCGAGGAGAACCCGCAGCAGCTGCTGGCCACCGCCGATCAGCTGGGGCTGCCGCTGCGCGCCGCGGTCGAGGCCGGGTCGATCGACGTCATCTTCCCGTCGCCGGAGCGCATCCGTGCGGCGCAGCTTCTCACGGTGTTGGGCGACGAGATCCGGCGCACCGGGGCGCGACGCGTGCTGCTCGACGGGGTCGGACGTGGCGTGCGCGGCGACGCCGAGGGCAACGAGCTGCGGCGGATGCTGGCGAAGCTCGTCGCACGGTTCAAGTCGCTGGACGCGACCACGATGGTGACCAGCGAGGCCAACTCGCTCTACTTCGGCGACGACGTCACCGAGTCGGCGTTCTCCCAGCTCGCGGACAACGTGGTCCTGCTCCGCTACGTCGAGCGCGACGGTCAGCTCTCGCCCGCGCTGCGGGTGGTCAAGTGCCGCGGCAGCGCGCACGATCGGGGCACCCACGCGTTCGAGCTCGGCGCGGGCGGCATCCGCATGGGCGAGCGGCTGACGGACCGGCCGTGGACGCGCGGCCGGGGACTGATCGCGCGATGAGCCTGCGGTACGAGCTGCGCACCGACGCGTCGACGCACGCGCGCGCCCGGCTGTCGAAGCTGTGCGAGATCGGCCGCGTGTTGACGACGATGCGTCGGGTCGACGACGAGAGCATGGGCGAGCTGCTGGCGCAGGTGTGCGCGACACTGCCGCTGCGCAGCGCACTGCTCTTGCTCGACGATCCGCGCGGAGCGGATCGCCCGGCTCGCGCGTGGCTCTGGCACGGCCGCGGCACCACGCCGGGGCGCCGTACCGCGCTCGGCGGACGCGCGCGCGCGACCTACGGCCATCTCGTCACCTCGCCCCGCGCCGCCCTGCTCGAAGCGCACGACCTCGACGCGATGGTGGGCGAGGCGGACGACCCCGGCTCCATCGCCGCGCGGGTCGACGCCGGGCTCGTGCTGCTGCCGCTCTCGACCGACCACCACGCGATCTTCGGTGCGTTGCAGCTCGAGGGCGCAGCGCGCCTCGACGAAGCCGACCTGAGCTTCGTCGATGCCGTGGCCAGCCACGTCGCGATCGCGATCGCGCGCCTCGTCGCCGTCGACGACGACCGCCGCGAGGCCGAGGCCGCGCGCTCGACCGCGGAGCAGGCCTTCGTCGCCGCGGCCCGCGGCGAGCGCTCGCAGCGGCTGCTCTCGGAGACGAGCGCGCAGCTGGCCGAAGCGCTCGACGAGCGCTCGGCTCGCGCGGCGATGCTCGCGGCCGCCGTGCCGCAGCTCGCGGACATCTGCATCTTCGACGCCATCGACGACGAGGGTCGAGCGCAGCGGATCGAGGTGGCGTTCGACGACCCGGCCCAGGGGCCGTGGGCGGAGCACGTCCGTGGGCTGGCGCCGCACCAGCTCGCGGCCGAGGCCGCTCCGGCGCCGGTGCTCGTCGGCGACGTGACCCGGCCGCCGTGGCTCGACCGCCTGCCGCTCGATCGCCTCGGCGTCGACGCGATGATGGTCGTGCCGCTCGTCGCCCGCGGGCGCACGCTGGGCATCCTCACCCTGCTCTCGACCACTGCGCGACGCTACGACGAGCACGACCTCGCGCTCGCGGCCGATGTCGCCCACCGCGGCGCGCTCGCGACGATCAGCGCACGCCTCCACGAGCAGGCGGAGCTCGCGATCCGTGCCCGTGAGGACGTGCTCGCGCTCGTGTCTCACGATCTCCGCTCTCCGCTCGGCGTCATCCTGATGAGCGCGAGCCGGCTCCGACACACGCTGGCCGAGGACGACACCGTCGGCGCCAAGTGCATTGCGGCGATCCAGCGCGCCGGCGGGCGCATGGACCGGATGATCTGCGACCTGCTCGATCTCGCGGGCATCGCGAACGGAACGCTGGCCCTCGCGATCGAACGCCACTCGGCGATGGCGCTCGTCGCCGAGGCCATCGACGAACACGAAGCCGATGCGGCGCGGCGGGGCATTCGCCTCGCGCAGCTACCGATGGACGATCGGCTCGACGTCGACTGCGATCGCGGCCGACTGCTGCAGGTGCTCGGCAACCTCGTCGGCAACGCGATCAAGTTCAGCGGAACCGGCAGGAACGTCGTCGTCCACGCGACCGTGTCCGGGTCGAGCGTGATGTTCACCGTCTCCGACGAAGGGCCCGGCATCCCCGCGGACGAGCTGCCGCACCTGTTCGAGCGCTACTGGCGGGGCGCCGATCGTGTGCAGCGTGGCACCGGGCTGGGGCTCGCGATCGCGAAGGCGATCGTGGAGGGTCACGGCGGCACGATCTCGGCCACGAGCGAGCTCGGTCGCGGCAGCACGTTCTCGTTCTCGATCCCGTGCAGCGGCGTGGCGCCTGGCTAGTCAGCGCAGCGCCGCGAGCACCACCGCGGCCGCGGCGGACACGTTCAGCGACGCGATCGCGCCCGTGCGCTCGATCGTCACCAGGTAGTCGCAGCGCTCGCGGGTGAGCCGACGCAGCCCGTCGTGCTCGCCACCCAGCACGACCACGAGGTGCTCCGGCAGCCGATCCTCGGCGACGGCCTGTGCGAGCGGCATGCCGCCCTCGGGCACGGTGCCGACCACCCACAGCCCGGCATCCTTGCACTCGCCGAGCGCGCGCGCCAGGTTGGTCACGCGCCCGCTCGGCAGCCGCTCGCTCGCACCCGCCGACGCGCGCACGGCCGCCGCGGTGAGCGGCGCACCGCCGTCTCTCGGCCAGAACACCCCGGCCGCCCCGAAGAACTCCGCGCTGCGGAGGATCGCGCCCAGGTTGTGGGGATCCTCGACGCCGTCGAGCGCGACGAGCCGGCCGCGCGGGCGCGCGAGCGCGGCGGCGACGAGCTCGTCGAGCTCGTGCTCCCGCGGTGGGCTCGCGATCGCCACGATGCCCTTCGTCGGTCCGTCGGGGCTCGCCTGCTCGAGCGTGCGCAGGTCGGCCTCGACGATCGCGACGCCCAGCGCACGCGCCCGCGCGACGAGCTCGCTGCCGCTGCGCTTCGGATCGACGAGCAGCTTCTTCACGCGCGCGGCGGCGGCGTCGAGCAGCTCGGCGACCGCACGCTCGCCGGCGACGACGTGCTGATCGCCGCCGCTGCCGCGTGGCGACGGCCGGCGCTCGCCGCCGCCGCGCCGATCATCGCGAGGGCGCCGGCTGGACAACGAGGTGCCCTCCCTCGACGCGCACGACGACGACGGGTGCGCCTGCACTCGCGCTGCCGGAGAACGCGATCGACAGCGCCCGGAACACCAGCAGCGCTTGATCGGACGGCGCGGTGCCCTCGGCCTGCGTGTAGGCCTCGACGAAGCGCGCGACATCGGGCGTCGCCGCGGCCGTGGGCGCGACGAACAAGCCCGCGAGGATGTCGTGGCCGACGCTCGCCTCGGCATCGGAGATGCCCTCGGCGGTCGCGAGCACGATCGGGCCCTTCGGCGCCGCCGGGCCCTTGCCGTCGCGCGCGAGCTGCCGCACCAGCATCTCCGTGCGCGAGACGTGATCGCCGATGAGGATCGCGGTCTTGCTGCCGAGCGACTTGCCGAGCGGGCCGAGCACCTCGCCGAAGCTGGTGGTGTCGGCCGGATACGTGACGACCTGCGGCGCCTTCGCGCGCGCCGACGCGAGCCGCTTGGTGGCCGCTTGCGCCGCCCGCTTGCCGTAGCCGCTGTCGGGCACGAGCACGACGACCTTGTCGGCCCCGCGCTCGAGCGCGACGTCGACGAGCGCCGCGACGCGGAGCTCGAGCGTCGGCGCGGCCCCGGTGACGTCGGCGACCGGCTCACCGGGGGTGACGAGCCGCGCGGACAGGCCCACCCTGCCCTTCGCGGCGCGGACGTTGGCGGCACCGACGGGACCCACGATCACGGTCGCACCCTCGGCGACGAGCGAGGCGGCGCCGTCGGCCGCGGTGCCGGCCTCGGAGCCGCTGTCGCGCCACACCACCTCGCCGATCTGCGGGTTGCCCTCGGCGAGCAGATCGATCGCGACAGTCGCTGCCGCGAGCTGCGTGTCGGCGAGCGCCGAGAGCGGGCCCGAGCGCGGCAGCAGGATGCCGACCTTCTGCGGCGCCGCCCGACAGCGCTGCACCCACGCCGGCGCGTCGGCAGGCGGCGGCGCACCGGCGAGCGCGTCGAGGCAGCGGCGCGAGTCGTCCTTCGTGCCCTGCGCGACCTCGACGATCGCTGCGCGACCGAGCGAGGTCGCGAGCGCGGCCGCACGCCGCTCGGCATACGCCGCGGCCGCGTCGTCCGTGTCGATGCGTGCACGCCAGCCGACGAAGGCCGCGAGCGCCTCGGTCTGACGGCCGCTGCGATCGAAGGCGATGGCCCGCAGCGCGGCGTCCTCGTCGGGACCGACCACGCCCTCGCGCCGCAGCGGCGCCTCGTCGAGCAAGCCCAGCGCGCGCGCCGGATCACCGCTGCGCACCATCGCCCGCACGCGCACGAGGCAGAGCGCCGAGATCGCATCCGCCGACGCGTCGGCGCGCCCGGCCGCGGCGGTCAGCACCTGCTCGGCGAGCTGGATCGCGGCAGTGTCCTCGCCGCGCGCGTAGGCATGGGCCGCCTTCGCCTGCACGCCCCACAGCCGCAGATCGAACGGGGGTCCGGCCGAGAGCAGGCGATCGGCCGCGATCACGACGTCGTCGCCACCGGGATCGCGCTTCATCGCGTCCTGCAGGGCGGCCCACGACTCGGCGAACGCGTCGGGGACCTCGGTGGGCGCACCGCGGAAGTCCCCGAGGTACTTCGGCGGCGTGCTGCCCTGTGCCCGTCCCGGCCGACAGCTGGGCGCAGCCGCGGCGAGCGCGAGCAAGCTCGCGGCGAGCAGACAGCGGCGCTGCGCACGACGGACGAGCACACGCATGCGCGTGCACCATAGGCCGAGGGAGCTGCTTCTGTGAAAAGACCGGCGCGTGGGACTCGCCCTCCGGCGGAACCCTCGCCATGGTATATGAACGAACCGATGGGCGGACGCGGCGAAGAGGACGAAGCAGACGGTGGATTCGGCGAATCCAGCCGGTATGCCGCCCATCTGGACCGGGGCTGGGCACTGCTCGACAAGGGCGAGCTCGTCGCGGCGCGGACCTCGGTGCAGCACGCGCAGGACGTCCGGCCGGACGATCCCGACGCCGCGGTCCTGCTGGGGGCGATCGCCCTGGCCGAGGGCAACGCCGCCGAGGCGCTGCGCTGCTACGACCGGGCGATCGAGCTCGACGCCGAGTACCTCGAGCCCTACGCCGCGGCCGCCGCGGTGTGCCTCTACGATCTCGACGACCCCGCCCGCGGCCTCCGCTACGCCGGCGAGGCGATCGATCTCGAGGACCTCGCGCCGTTCGAGCTGCTCGATCTGCAGCTGATCGCGGCCGAGTGCGAGCTCGCGGGCGACGATCTCACGGGCGCGCGCGAGCGGCTCGCGGCGATCGGCGAGGGTCCGGTGCTCGAGGCTGCGCTCGAGCTCGCGAGCACCGGCGCCGAGCTGCCCGAGGGCGACGACGACGAGGCCCGCACCGCCGCGTGGGAGTTCCTCGCGCTCGATCCCGAGGGCGAGCTGCTCGAGGACGAAGAGCGCATCGATCGCGGCCAGCGCGTGCTGGGCTTCGCGCTGCGCATGTGTCAGCTGCGGCTCGACGCCGAGCTGCTCGAGCCGGCGCGCACGCTCTTGCGCCGCCTCGCGCAGTGGTTCCCGCGCGAGCCCGAGGTGCTCGCGCTGCTCGCCGAGGCGGAGTACCGCATGGGCGCCGTGGCCGAGGCCTCGCGCGCGGGCGTGCGCACGCTCGAGCTCGACGCCGAGGTGCAGCTGCCGGAGTGGGTGCCCTCGCCCGCCGTGCTGCACCGTCGCGTGGTCGGCGTGCTCGCGCACTGCGGCGACTCACGGCTCGCGGCGCTCGTCGATCGCCAGCCCACGCCGACGATCTCCGTGCGCGACCAGCCACCGCCGGAGCTCGTGCTCGAAGGGGTGAGCCCGCGCGTGGCCGTGCTCGCGCTCGCGGCCCGCGGGCCCGAGGGCGGCACCAGCGATGCACCGGTGCTCACCGGGCTCGCGATCTACCGCAAGAACCTCGCCCGCTTCGCCCGCGACGCCGATGCGCTCGACGCCGAGCTGCGCTTCGGCGTGCTCGAGGAGCTGGCCTCGTTCTTCGGGCTGTCCGCCAAGGCCCGCCGCGCGCTGGGTCTCGAGGACGATGGTCCGCCCCCGCCGCGGGCGACGATCGATCCGGACACGCGCGCCGACTCGAGCGACGAGCACGCGCGCATGGACTCCAAGCCGCGCCGTCGCGCCGTGCCCCGCAAGCGCAAGGGCGATTAGCCTCGCGGGCGGCCGGCCCGGGCCGCAGCGCCTGGTATCCTCGCGCCTCGCCGTGCCCAGCAGTCTGTTCACCCTGCTCGACGACATCGCTTCGCTGCTCGACGACGTCGCGGCGCTGACCAAGGTCGCGACGCAGAAGACCGCGGGTGTGCTCGGCGACGACCTGGCGCTGAACGCCGAGCAGGTCACCGGCGTGCACACCGACCGCGAGCTCCCGGTGGTGTGGGCCGTCTTCAAGGGCTCGGCGATCAACAAGTTGATCCTCGTGCCCTCGGCGCTGGTGATCAGCGCGCTGGCCCCGTGGGCGATCGTGCCGCTCTTGATGATCGGCGGCGCCTTCCTGTGCTTCGAGGGCTTCGAGAAGGTCGCGCACAAGCTCTTGCACTCGCCGGCCGAGGCGGCCGAGCGCCACGAGGCGCAGGTCGAGGCGCTCGCCGATCCGAAGGTCGACATGGTCGCGTTCGAGCGCGACAAGATCAAAGGGGCGATCCGCACCGACATCATCCTGTCGGGCGAGATCGTGGTGATCTCGCTCGGTACCGTCGCGGACGAGACGCTGGGCGTGCAGGCAGCCGTGCTCGCCTCGATCGCAGCGCTGATGACGGTCGGGGTCTACGGCCTCGTCGCGGGCATCGTCAAGCTCGACGACGCCGGCCTCGCGCTCTCGCGGCGCAAGAGCTCGGGCGCGCGGGCGCTCGGCGCCGCGATCCTGCGCGTCGCGCCGTACCTCATGAAGGGGCTCTCCATCGCCGGCACCGCGGCGATGTTCCTGGTCGGCGGCGGCATCCTCGTGCACGGCATCGCGCCGCTGTTCGCGTTCGCGCGGGTGCACGGCGGCGTCGTCGAGATGCTGATCAACGCCGCCACCGGCATCGTCGCCGGCGGCGTGATCGTGGGCATCGTGACGCTGGTCAAGCGGGTGCGCCGCGGCCCGAAGACCGCGGCGAAGCCCAGCGCCTGAAGCGTCGCCGCGCCGCCCTCATCCGCGCAGCACGAAGTCGCCGGACTCGAGCTTCCCGCCCGGGATCGTGATGCCGGTGCTGCCCTGCATGTTCACGTCGATCACGTCGGCCGCCTTGCCCTCGCCCTGCACGATCGAGAAGGTGTTGACCGCCTTCCACTGCGTCACGACGCCGCTCGGCGCGACGGTGATGCAGACGCCGTGACCGTCGAACGTGACCTTGCCGCCGACCTTCGTGACCTTGTCGAGCTTCTGGTAGCGGCACGACGTCGAGGTGTCGTCGCCGGTCGTGAGGATGATGACGAAGTCGCCCTTCACGACCCCGCCCTTGCCGCGGGAGATGTTGCCGCCGAGCGTGAAGTTCTTCCGCATGCCCTTGCCGGCCAGCGCGAACGGAGCCCCGTCGTCGATCGCGAGGACCTGCGACGGCGCGGCGTGGGCGGAGGCTGCGGTGGTGAGCACGGTGACCAGAGCGAGGCGAGCGAGCATGGTGGTGTCTTCCTGCTCCGGTAGAGGGACGACACCTCGGTTTGTGACGCGCGCCGCGAGGGCGCCACGCCGCCGCGCTCACACCAGGCGCGCGCAGCCGGGCTCGAACAGCCGCTCGAGCGCGGTCAACAGCGCCTCGTCGGCCGTCACGCCGAAGCGATCGCCGAACACGATCGTCGACTGCCAGCGGTCGTCGGAGGTCACCTGGAGCTCCATCTTGCAGGGCCCCGAGTGGTCGCTGACCACCTGCTTGAGCAGGAGCAGCCGCCGGTCGTCGAGCGCCGCCGCGCCGACGCGCAGCAGCACGCCGCGGGTCCGTGCCGCACGGACCTCGGCGATCTGGCGGACGCCCTCGAGCAGCATCTTGAACTTCATGCTCGAGCTCTCTTCGCCGTCGACGATCTCGACCTCGATCTTGCCGGTGCACAGGATCGGCTCGTCGCCGCAGCGCTCGAGCAGCGCGGCGAGCGTGAGCCCCGACTCCTCGTCGACGCGCGCGTAGGTCTTGGGGAACGCGACCACCTCGACGCGACCGTACTGGTCCTCGAGCTGGAAGAACGCCATCGGCCCGCGCCCGCTCTTGGTCTGCACCTCGCGGAAGTCGCAGATGACCCCGCCGATGATCACCTCGGAGCCGTGCATCTCGCGGCGGAGGTTGCCGATGTGCGTGGTCGCGAAGCGCTCGACGTCCTGGCTGAAGCGGTCGAGCGGGTGGCCGGTGAGGTAGAAGCCCAGCGCCTCGCGCTCGCCGAGCAAGCGCTCCTTCGCGGTCCACTCCGGCAGATCGGGGTACTCCTCGACGTGCACCGGCGCCTCGGCCGAGAGCAGATCGAACAGCCCGCGCTGCCCGCTCTCGCGGTCGCGCGCCGCGTCCTGGCCGAGCTGGAGCGCGCGGTCGATCGCGCCGAACAGCTGCGCGCGGCGGCGCCCGCCCGCGACGGCATCGAGCGCGCCGGCACGGATGAGCCCTTCCAGCGTGCGCTTGTTGACCTTGCGCGGATCGGCGCGGCGCAGCAGCTCGAACAGGCTGATGAACGAGCCGTTGTCGCGTCGCGCCGCGAGGATCGACTCGACCGCGTTCTCGCCGACGTTGCGCACGGCGCCCAGCCCGAAGCGGATCGACTGCTCTTCGCCGCCGTCGACGCGCTCGATCGAGAAGTCGCGATCGGATCCGTTCACGCACGGCGGCAGCACGCGGATGCCGCTGCCGCGCGCCTCGGCGATGAACTTCACGACGTTCTCGTTCTTGTCCTTGTCGCAGGTCATCAGCGCGGCCATGAACGCCACGCGGTAGTGGTGCTTGAGGTAGGCCGTCTGGTAGGTGATGAGCCCGTACGCGGCCGAGTGCGACTTGTTGAAGCCGTAGCCGGCGAACTTGTCGATCAAGTCGAAGATCTCGCCGGCCTTCTTCGCCGAGATGTCGCTCTTGGACTTGCAGCCGTCGACGAACAACGCGCGCTGCTGGTCCATCTCGGACTTCTTCTTCTTGCCCATCGCGCGGCGCATCAGATCGGCGCCGCCGAGCGAGAAGCCGGCCAGGATCTGCGCGGCCTGCATGACCTGCTCCTGGTAGACGAACACGCCGTAGGTCTCGCGCAGCACCGCCTCGAGCAGCGGGTGCGGGTACTCGATCTGCTTCTTGCCGTGCTTGCAGTCGATGAACTGATCGACCATGCCGCCCTCGAGCGGGCCCGGCCGATAGAGCGCGACGGCGGCGATGATGTCCTCGATGCAGTCGGGCTTGAGCCGGATGAGCAGGTCGCGGAAGCCGCTCGATTCGAGCTGGAACACGCCGGTGGTGTCGCCGCGCGCGATGAGCTCGTAGACCCCGGGATCGTCGAGCGGGATCGCGTCGATCTCGAACCGTCCAGAAGCCCAGGCCGGGTCCGGGTCGCGCACGGGCGCGCACGACTTCGACACGAGGTTGCTCGCGATCGCGATGACGGTGAGCGTCTTCAGGCCCAGGAAGTCGAACTTGACCAGCCCGGCCTTCTCGACGTCCGTCATCGTGTACTGCGTGACGAGCTTGCCGTCGGCCTGGAAGCACGGCACGTGCTCCCACAGCGGGCGGCTGCCGATCACGACGCCCGCGGCGTGCATGCCCGCGTGGCGATTCAGCCCCTCGAGCGAGCAGCCGATGTCGAGCACCTCCTTCGCGCGCGCGTCGGCGGACAGGCGCTCGCGGAGGCGGCCCGAGCCCTCGGCGACCATCAGGACCTCCTTCAGCTTCGCGGCGGAGGCCGGGTCCTTCTTGATCTTGTCCTTCAGCACGTCGGGCTCGGCGACGGTGGCCGACAACGTCACCTTGGGCCCCTCGGGGATGAGCTTCGCGAGGTCGTTGCTGTCGGCGACGCTCCAGCCCATCACGCGGCACACGTCGCGCACGAGCCCGCGCGCCTTCAGGCTGTGGAACGTCGCGATCTGCCCGACGTGATCCTCGCCGTAGCGATCCATCACGTAGCGGATGACCTCGTCGCGTCGCTCCATGCAGAAGTCGATGTCGAAGTCCGGCATGCTGACGCGCTCGGGGTTCAAGAACCGCTCGAACAGGAGCGCGTAGCGGATCGGATCGAGATCGGTGATGCGCAGCGCGTACGCGACGAGCGAGCCGGCGCCGGAGCCACGGCCGGGCCCGACCGGCACGCCGATCTGCTTCGCGTGGCGGATGAAGTCCCAGACGATGAGGAAGTAGCCCGGGAAGTCCATCTGCACGATGACCCCGAGCTCGTAGTCGAGCCGCGCGCGGTACTCGTCCTCGTTGGGCCGGCCGCCGCGGCTGCGCAGCTCGGCGAGCCGCACCGAGAGCCCGTCGTGGGCGACCTTGCGCAGGTAGCCGGGCAGGTCGTCGTCGATACCCTCGGGCAGGCGGAAGGCCGGCAGCTCCGGGCGACCGAGATCGAGCTCGACGTTGCACATCCGCGCGATGCGGCAGGCGTTCTCCAGCGCCTCGGGGTACTGCGCGAAGTAGGGCGCCATCTCGTCGGGGCGCTTGATGAAGAACTCGTCGCACTCGTGCTTCATCCGCTTGGGGTCGTCGAGCGTGCGCCCCTGCCCCATGCACATCAGCACCTCGTGCGCGTGCGCCTCGCTGCGATCGACGTAGTGGCAGTCGTTCGTGGCGACGATCGGCACGCCGCAGTCCTTGGCGAGCTGCGCGAGGATCGGATTCAGGATCTCCTGCTTCTCGAGCCGGTTCGGCTGCAGCTCGAGGAAGTAGCTGCCGGGCTCGAAGATGTCCTTGTACTCGAGCACGCGCTCGCGCGCCTCGTCCATGCGGCCATCCAGGATGAGCCGCGAGACGTGACCGCTCATGCAGGCCGAGAGCCCGACGAGCCCCTTGCTGCGCTCGCGCAGGATCGTGCGATCGATGCGCGGGCTGTAGTAGAAGCCCTCCAGGTAGCCCTTGGAGACCAACCACTGCAGGTTCGCGAAGCCCTCGCGGTTCTTCGCGAGCAGCACGATGTGGTAGTTCTTGCGGTCGCTCCGCGCCTTGGCCGGGCCGTCGGAGATGTACGCCTCGCAGCCGAGGATCGGCTTGATGCCGTGCTTCTTGGCCTCTTCGTAGAACTGGATCGTGCCGAACATGTTGCCGTGATCGGTCACGGCGACCGACTTCATGCCGCGGTCCAGCACCGTCTTGCAGAGGTCCTTCGTGCGGATCGCACCGTCGAGCAGCGAGTACTGCGTGTGCAGGTGCAGATGCGCGAAGTCGGAGAGGTCTGCGTTTCCGCTCGGCGCGTCCATGCGAAGGGCGAAGGTACCCGAAACGATCGACCCGGCGGACCCGTGGATCGGCGTTCGCGGGCCGTGGGCCGAAGGCCGCGGGAGATCACTTCCCGCGCCTCGGCCGCGCGCGTCGCCGCCGTCCGCACCGCGGCAGGGCACCGAGCGGACGCCAGCGCCGCACTCGCAGCGCACGGGGCAGACAGCGCCGCCTTGCTCTGCTAACTAGCCGCGCCGTCATGCAACGCACCCTCGCCCTCGTCAAACCAGACGCCTACGCTGCCGGACACCAGGGAGCCATCTTGGCCAAGATCCAAGAGAGCGGCCTCCGCATCGTCGCGACGAAGTCGCTGCACCTCACCCGCGCGCAGGCCGAAGGCTTCTACCACGTGCACGCGGCCCGGCCGTTCTTCGGCGACCTGTGCAAGTTCATGACCGAGGGCAAGATCCTCGCGCTCGTGCTCGAGGGCGACGACGCGATCGCTCGCTGGCGTGCGCTCATGGGCCCGACCGACGTCAGCAAGGCGCCCAAGGACACGATCCGCGGCCAGTTCGGCACCAGCATCGAGCGCAACGCGACCCATGGCTCGGATGCCCCGGAGACGGCGGCGTTCGAGACGGCGTACTTCTTCGCGGGGCTCGAGCTGGTCTAGCGAATCGACGTCGCGCCGTGCAACGGCCCGGCGCGGCGGCCGACCTAGCTCGGGAGTAGGATGTCGGCAGTGCCCGAGCTCGTCGCCCTGCGCCCGCCGTCCCGCGGGCTGCCCCGCCCCGAACGCCCGAACCTGCGCGGGTTCTCGCGGGCAGAGCTCGCCGCGTGGGTCGGCCGCGAGCTCGGCGGCCCCGCCTTCCGGGCGACGCAGATCTTCGAGTGGCTGCACGGCCGGCGCGTCGACACCGCGGCGGCGATGACGAACCTGCCGGCGGCGTTCCGCGAGCACCTCGCGGAAAAAGGCGGGTTCGAGCGGCTGCGGGTCGACGCCTGCCTCACCGCCACCGACGGCACCCGCAAGCTGCGCCTGCTCGGCGCCGAAGGGGTCGCGTTCGAGTCGGTGCTGATCCCGAACCCCGGACGCGGCTACACGCTGTGCGTCAGCTCGATGGTGGGCTGCTCGCTGACCTGTCGCTTCTGCGCGACCGCGACGCTGGGCTTCGTCCGCAACCTCGCGACCTGGGAGATCGTCGACCAGGTGCACCAGGCGCAGGACCTGCTCGCGCGCGATGCGGTCGAGCATGGCCAGCGCTGGCCCGCGCGGATCACCAACCTGGTGTTCATGGGCATGGGCGAGCCGCTGCACAACTACGGCCAGGTCGTGCGGGCGATCGAGCTGCTCACCGATCCCAAGGGGGCCGGCATCGCGGCGCGGCGGATCACCGTGTCGAGCTCGGGGCTCGTGCCCGCGATCGAACGCTTCGCACGCGAGGGCCTGGCGGAGCAGGTCGGGCTGGCAATCTCGCTCAATGCCACGACCGACGCGGTCCGTGATCGCATCATGCCGATCAACACGCGCTGGAACATCGCGGCGCTGCTCGAGCTGGTCCGCAGGCTGCCCGCGCCGCGCCGTCGCGCCGTGACCTTCGAGTACGTGTTGCTCGCCGGGGTCAACGACAGCGACGACGATGCGCGTCGGCTGGTCGCGCTCGTCGGTGCGCTCGACTGCCACATCAACGTGATCCCCTTCAACCCGCACGTCGGCACCGAGCTGCGTCGGCCGAGCCCGGAGCGCGTGCACGCGTTCGTCGAGCTCGTGCGGCAGGGCGGGCTGCAGGTTCACGTCCGCACGCCCCGGGGCGACGACATCGCCGCCGCGTGCGGGCAGCTCGCCATGGAGGTCGCCTCGTGATCATCGCCTCGCTCACCGCGCTCACGCTCGCGCTCGCCGCACCGGCGTCCTCGTGCGCGCCGCCCCTCGACGCCGAGCAACAGACGCGCGCGGCCCAGCTCGCGAAGGCGCTGCGCGACGCCGAGGCCCACGCGACCGAGGATCCCGAGGACGGCGTCGCGGGTCTCCGCTCGGCGCTCGCGGCCGCGGAGAAGGACGCCGACATCGTCGCGCGCGACGCCGCGGCCAGCGACGCACGGCTCTACGCCCAGCTCGCGCTCGCGCGCAGCTTGCTCGCGACCGAGCAGCGCGCCGAGGCGGTGAAGGTGATCGACGCCGCGCTCGCGACCGCGAACGGGCGCGAGCTGCCGGCGAAGCTGTTCGGGCCGAGCCTCGTGTCGCTGCACGACGAGCGCTCGGCCGCGCTCGTGAAGGGCAAGAAGGGCACGCTCGAGCTGCGCTGCAAGGGCCCCTGCTTCGCGGCAATCGATGCGGCGCCGGTCGCCTGCGGCGATGCGGCGGCGGCCGAGCGACTGCAGCTCCCGGCCGGCAGCTACGACGTCGTGCTCGTCGACCAGGCCGATCCGAGCCGCCGCACGGAGCAGCGCATCGATCTCACCGGCGCCGCCACGATCACGGTCGCGCTCGACAACCCGGCGGCGGCCGAGCCCGGCGCGGGCCCGCGCGGCCGCGCCAACCGTCCGCGCGACACGGTCGCCGACGACGGGCGCAAGCTGCCGCGCTGGGCCGGCATCCTGGGCATGGCGGTCGGCGCGAGCGCGATCGTCACGGGCGGGGTGCTCGTCGCGGTCGACGGCAAGTGCACCGACCTCAGCGATCCGGACGATCCCCCGTTTTGCCTCGACATCCTGCGCACGAAGATCACCGGGTACGCGATGCTGGGCATCGGCGGGGCCGCGCTCGTCGGCTTCGCGGTCGCGCTCGGCATCGGCGAGCACCGGCAGGCGAAGGCGCGCAGGGCCGGCGACAAGCCGTCGGCGGTGACGTGGCAGCCGGGCCGCGGGCTCAGGTTCTGAGCATCGCGAGCTCGCCGGGATCGGCGTAGTCCGGATCGCCGAAGCTCTGCATCGGACCGCCGTCGTCGTCGGTGACCCCCACGGCGTTGAGCAGCGTGGTGAGCAGCATGCTGTGGCCGGCGTCCTCGCTCTGGTCGAAGCTGCCGCTCGCCGTGCACGAGATCTGCTGGCCGGTCTTGAGGTAGCCGCCGCAGCTGCCCACGAGGACGTACGGCAGGTTCGTGTACGTGTGCGCGAGCCCGTTGCTCAGATCGTTGAGCCAGCAGAGCGCGGTGTTGTCGAGCACGGTCGCGTCGCCCTCTTCGTAGGCGGCGAGCTTGTCGGCGAAGTAGGCCAGCTCGCCGGCGTACCACGCATCGATCATCGCGATCTGGAACAGGTAGTCGGGGATCTCGGCGCCGGTGTTGTCGTCGGCGGTGTTGCCGTGCGAGAGCTTGTGGTGGTTGTAGACGCCCTCGAGCCCGTCCCACGTGAAGATGGGGCCGGCGACGCCGTAGTGCCACTGCAAGGTCGCGGCGATCGTGCTGCCGCAGGCGATCGCCAGCGCGATCAGATCCATCTGCATGCGCCCGACGGTCTTGTACTGCGCGTCGAACTCGAGCGTGCCGGGGTCGAGCGCCTCGAGCTCCTGCGCGCGCTCGGGCGGCAGCTCGCACGGCACGAGGCCGTCGAACATGTCGAGCTCGAGGTCGCGGATCGTGTCGAGGTGCATCTCGAGCTTCTGCTTGTCGGCCTGCCCGATGTCCTTGGCGTGGAGCTCGTCGAACTCCTGCTCGAGCAGATCGAGCACGCTCTGCCGCCGCGCGACGAGCCGCTGCAGCTGGGCCTCGTCGAGCCCCGAGAGGCCCATCAGGTCCTTGTAGGCCAGCCACGGGTTGTTCTCGGGCGTCACCGGCTGCATCGGGGCCGTGTACGACGAGTGCGCGACCATCGAGCCCGGCCGCGGGCCGACCGAGAGCGTGAGCGCCGGACGACCGCCGGGGTTCAGCTTCGCGGCCATGAGCTGATCGATCGAGATCCCGGTCGGATAGAACGTCGACGGATCGAGCGGCGCCGCGGTGAGCCGGTGCCCCCAGCCCTTTTGGTGGTCGTCGCCCGGCGTCGCCTGGGTGAACCCGACCGGCACGGTGTGGAGCCCGCGCGGGATGAGCAGGCGACCGACGTGCGCGCTCAGGGGATGGAGCGCGCAGTCGGCGAGCGACGCAGCGTCGAGCTGACCGATCGCGCTCGGCCAGAAGGTCTGCTGGTTGACGCCGTTGCCGGTGAGGAAGCCGATGAAGCGGCGGATGCCGCCGTCGGCCCCACGCGCCTCGCGGGGCAGCAAGGACTCCAGCAGCGGCAGGCCGACGCAGACGCCGGCGGCCCCGCGCAGGAACATGCGACGGCCGGTGCGTCCGCGCATCCTCGTGATCTGCAGGCTCATCGAGCGGCTCCCCGGTAGCGGAAGGTGCGGGTCTGCGTGAGCGCGACCATGAGCTCGGAGGCGGACATCGGATGACGGACGTCGTCGGCGACGAGCGACTCGTGCAGCGCGTCGATGGTGCACGCGTCGTCGGGGGTCTCCTGCCGCATGCTGGCGTAGCGGAACCATTGCCGCACGTAGCAGCGCTGCGCGGCCGCGCTGTCGGCGAGCGCATTCGCCAGCGCGACGCCGCCGTCGAGCTCGACGTCGACCTCGTCGATGCTCATCAGCACCTTGGTGTCGAGCGGCCAGCCGTTCTCCTCGGTGCGCACGCGGCCGATCGCGTCGTAGCCCTCGAGCGCGAAGCCGGGCTCGTTGATGAGCCCGTGGCACGCGACGCACTGCTCGGGCGAGGTGTGGACCTCGACCGCGTCGCGCGTGGTGTGGATGTCGCCCTCGAGCGGCGGCAGGTTCGGGTCGATGTTGGGCGGCGGATCGGGCAGCGGGTTGCAGAGGATCTGCCGCTGCACGAACACGCCGCGGTGGATCGGCGAGGTCACGTCGGCGTACGCCCGGCTCGCGAGGAAGCCGACCTGCGTGAGCAGCCCGGCGCGCGTGCTCGGGTCGAGCTCGACCACGCCGAAGCCGTCGGCCCCGCCGTCGGTGGGGGCCGCGACGCCGTAGATCTCGGCGAGCTGCGCATCGACCACCGAGACGGGCGAGGTCATCAGCTCGCGGAAGCCGCCCTCCTCCTCGAACACGACGCGCTCGATGAAGCGGCGGGTCTCCTCCTGCAGCGCATCGCCGAGCGTCGGGCCCCACTGCGGGAACAGCTCGGGGTCCTTGCTGAGATCGAGGTACTTCTCGACCTGCAGCCACTGCGCGTGGAAGTCCGCGACGGGATCGCGGGCACGGTCGTCGGCGAGCAAGCGGCGCGCCTGCTCGGCCACACCGGCCGCGGTGTCGAGCTCGCCGGCCTCCGCGGCGTCGAGCAACGCGTCGTCGGGTGTGGAGTTCCACAGCAGGTACGACAGGCGTGCGGCGATCTCGAAGCCGCCGAGCGGCACGATGTCCTCGTCGTCGGGCGGGCTCGACAGCTCGACGCGGTAGAGCACGTTGGGCGATTGCAGCATCGACTCGACGACGACGCGCACGCCCTGCTCGAACGCAGTGCCGCTCTCGTAGAGCCCGTCGGCGGCGGCGAACAGCGCGACGTAGCGGGCCTGCTCGCCGTCGGTCAGCGGGCGGCGGAACGCACGGCGACCGAAGGTGGCGACGAGCTCCGCGGGGCACCCGGGGTCGGCGGCGTCGCACGGCACGAGCGCGTCGAAGAGCGCGGGGTCGGCCACGAGCTCGCCGGCGATGTCCTCGGCGGAGCGTCGGTAGTCGCGGGCGAGCCGATCGCCGACCGCGAGCAGCTCGGCGTTGTTGTCGAAGCCGCCGATCTTCGCGTCGGGCAGGAACACGTCGGAGGGCGCGTCGTCGAGGCCGACGAGATCGCGGATCGTGTTGTCGTACTGCCGGTGCGTGAGCCGCACGAGGTTCGGCAGCGGCGCGAGCGGCTCGTCCTCGCAGCGCGCGTCGGGCGTGTCACCGCCCGTACCCGTGTCGACGTCGTCGGAGGCGCTGGGCACTCCGGTGTAACAGGCCGAGCCGAGGCCGAGCGCGAGCACGGCCACGACTCGCAACAGGGCTGGGGGGGACAGCCGCGCCACGATTGCAGCAACCTTCGCAGAGGCCGTTCGGCCGAACAAGGCCGAAGGCCGGGTCCAACAGCGTTTCCTCCAGCCTCCGGGCGATCGGGATCGGGGGTCGTCCGCGGCCTCGGTGGGGTCTTCGAGCGGCACGATCGAGGTCATCCGCGGCATTGGTCGTGCGGCCGAGCGCGCGATGGTTCGCAACACCGCGGGCATTGGTGGTGCGCGTCACCGTCGTTTCTTCGATCCATGCCGCGACGTGTTCGTGGCAGCATCCGGCGATGGCGGCAGATCCTCTCCTGCAGGAGCACGAGCAGCTACGCGCGCAGATCGAGGCGTGGATCGCGGCGTGGCAGCGACGCAGCGAGACGACGGCGGCGTCGACCGCGATGGTGCTGTCGAGCCTGCAGCTCGGGTCGCCGCTCTCGGAGCGGCTGGAGAAGCGGCTCTTGCTCGCGCGCGCGCAGCTCGAGCAACGCATCGCCCGGCAGGCCGGCGAATTCGCGGCCGCGATCGCGGCGCTCGGCGGCGACACCGAGACGCAGACGCTCGAGCGTGCGATCGCGGATGCGATGGCGCAGGTGGGCCGCGCGGATCAGGACTTCGGCAGCAAGCTCGCCGAGCTGGTGCCGCTCGTCGAGATGTACCGGCGGCTGAAGGCGGCGATCGATCCGTAGCGCGCCTGCGCGCCCGGCAGGAATCGAACCTGCGACATTCGGCTTAGAAGGCCGACGCTCTATCCAACTGAGCTACGGGCGCGTGACCGCGTTCGCGGCCTCGTTCGGCGACTGCCGACCTTAGTCGAGACGCCGCGCGACGTCCAGCGCCCTCGCCTCGCGGCTCACGTCTCGTCGGCCGCGCGGCGGTAGACCGGCGGCACGAGCGGTCCTTCGCGCAGCTCGGCCTCGATGCGCGGCACCCACTCGGAGAGCCACCGCTCGCCGGTCGTGCGGATGCCACCGGACATCACCTCGCAGTCGTCGAGCTGCGCGGGCAACCGCAGCGCCCGCGACCACGCGGCGTGATCGGTCAGCTGATCGCGCGTGATGCTGAAGTAGTGACCCCGCTTGCCGATGGAGAGCATCCACGACACGAACATCGACGGCCGCTCGTCGCTCGCGGTGCGCTGCAGCCGATACATCTCGTGGCAGGGGCCGACGACGACGCGCGTGCGCTCCTCGAGCGTGACGAGCTCGTGCCCGCTGCTGCGCTGCCGGTAGAGCTCGATGCCGTCGGCGGGTGCGAGCCACTGCAACAGCTCGGCCCAGCTCAGCTCGCGCGGGCCCCAGACGAGCAGGCTCGCGTCGTCGGGCTCGCGCGGCGGCTCGTAGCGGCGCATCGGCCCCGCCTCGATCGACACCCGCTCGCAGCACAGCACGAGCTTGCCCGGCACGCGCATGTCGAAGGCGATCCCGTCGCCGCGATCGACGATGCTGCGCAGCTCGAGCTCGCCGTGCTTGTCCCACGCGCCGTCGAGTGTCCACGTCGTCACGCCCTCGGCGCGCACGAGGTACGACGCGAGCTGCTTCGGCCGATCGGGGATCGCGAGCCCCCACTCCATCGTCACCACCCCACCCTTCGGGCGCTTCGCCTTCGCGGGCGCGCTCGGCTTCGGCGAGGCCTTGCGCAGCAGCAGCTCGGACAGGTACTCGGCGTGCATCCACTCGACGAGGGCCGCCGCGTCGCTGAGCTCCGGCATCACGGACGACTCTAGCGCCGCGCTTGCTCGTCCGCCGCCGGAGCGCATGATGGACGCATGGGCACGAGCAAGCGACCGCCGTGGAAGCGCGCTGCGCCGAAGTCCGGTCGCGCGAAGACGAAGCTCACCGCCGCCTGGCAGGCGAAGGCACGGGCGCGGGCCGAGGCCGCGGGGCGGCGCTATCCGAACCTCGTCGACAACATGTGGGCAGCGGCGCAGCAGGCCCGTGAGGCCACCGCATCGTCGACGAAGTAGCGTGCCGTCGCCGTCGCGGCGGCCGATGCCGCTGCTGGGCGAACGTGGTCGGGGCGAGAGGATTCGAACCTCCGGCTTCCTGCACCCAAAACAGGCGCGCTACCAGACTGCGCCACGCCCCGATTGGCAGCGACCATAGCCGAGCCGCCCCGCGCAGGCAACCCGCGGCCGCGTCGACCACGTCGAGCGAGATCAGGGATGCGCGCGCAGCCACGCCGCGAGCAGACGCAGCGCCATACCGCGATGCGAGACGTGGGCCTTCTCGGCCCGCTCGAGCTCCGCGACCGTGCGGGCGCCGCCGTCCATCCACGCGTGCGGGTCGTAGCCGAAGCCGCCGCTGCCGCGCGCGTCGACGCGCACCTCGACGTCCCAGCGGCCCTCGAAGCACAGCGAGTCCTCCTCGCCGTCGACGGGGCCACCGTCGACGCGCACGAGCGCGAGCACGCAGGTGTAGTGCGCGGCGCTGCGATCGAGCCGACGCGCGCGCAGCTCCTCGCACAACCGCTGGTTGTTCGCCGCGTCGTCGCTCGGCTCGCCCGCGAAGCGAGCGCTCGTCACTCCCGGCGCGCCGCCGAGCGCGTCGACCGAGATGCCCGAGTCGTCGGCGAGCACGAGCGTGTCGCCCCACGCACCGCGCTCGCAGAGCCAGTCCGCGATGCCGCGCGCCTTGAGCAGCGCGTTCGCAGCGAAGGTGTCGCCGGTCTCCGCGACGACGGGTGCCTCGCCCCACTCGCCCTGCCCCACGACGCGCACGTCGGGCGCGAGCTCGGCGAGCAGCTCGGTCAGCTCGACGACCTTGTGCCGGTTGCCCGAGGCGAGCACGAGATCGGTCATGGGCCCCGATCCAGCACCGCGCGCTGTTGCGCGGCCAGCTTGGTGATGCCGCCCTCGGCGAGATCGAGCAGCGCGTCGAGCTGCGCCCGCGAGAACACGCCGTGCTCGCCGGTGCCCTGCACCTCGACCAGGCCCTTGCCGACGAGCGACACGACGTTCAGATCGACGACCGCCGCCGAGTCCTCGACGTAGCAGAGATCGAGCAGCGCCTCCTCGCCCACGATGCCGACGCTGACCGCAGCGACCGGCGCGATGATCGGATCGATGGCGATCCGGCCTTCGCTGCGCAGCTTCGCCAGCGCCAGCGCGAGCGCCACGAAGCCACCCGTGACCGACGCCGTGCGCGTGCCGCCGTCGGCCTCGATCACGTCGCAGTCGACCACGAACGACAGCGCGCCGGTCGTGCCGACGAGCGCCTTCAGATCGACGGCGGCCCGAAGCGCGCGACCGATGAGCCGCTGGATCTCCTTGCCGCGCCCGCCGGGATCGCGGCTGCCCCTCGGCGCCGTGGCGCCCGGCAGCATCGCGTACTGGGCGGTGACCCAGCCGCTGCCCTGCAGCCACGGCGGCGGCCGCTCCTCGAGGCTCGCGGTGCAGATGACCCGCGTTCGGCCGGTCGTGACGAGCACCGAGCCGAGCGCGCTGGCGATGAACCCGGGCTCGATGGTGCACGGACGCAGCGCATCGTGAGCTCGACCGTCGTGACGCGTGCCGGGGTGACCCATGGCGGCGACCCTATGCGGGAGAGCGCAGCGGCTGCAACCCTTCGGGACAACCAATGCGAAAGGGCGCCCCGGACCAGCCGGAGGCGCCCTTTCGAGCCCCTCGAAGGAGAAGGCGAGCGGAAGAGCTACTTCTTCTCTTCCTTCTTCTCTTCCTTCTTCTCTTCCTTCTTGGGCTCCTCCTTCTTGTCGCAAGCGGTCGTGGAAATGGCGAACGCGCCGAGCGACGCGACGAGGAGGACTGCCTTGGTGAGCTTCATGGTGCTTCTCCGGTTGCCGGGGCTTCGTAGCCGCCCGACGGGGGCTGAGAATACGCGATCTGATCGCTGATCGAGAAACCCCCGACAGGATTCGCGGGGGGCGTGTTCCCGGCGCCGACTTGCGCTGATCCCGCGTTCTGAACGGCCTACGGCCAGGGCTACCACTCGCAGCCCATCTGGAGGGTCGCCGCCTTCGCGGCGTCGAGCGCCGCCTTGCAGGCAGTCCCGAGCCCGTCCTTCGCGGGACCGGCAGCCGCTTCGCGCCACGCCTTCACCGTCGCGTTCATGGCTTCCTTCATCGAGCCGCGCGCCCCTTCGGGGACCTTGTTCTCGATGCACTTGGAGTACTTCTCGACGTACTCGTCACACTCCGCCACCCCGAGCTTGCCATCCGCGGCGCCGCCGTTCGTGCCCGCGTCGGCCTTCGCGCCCTCTTTGCCGTCGTCGACCTTCTTCTCCTCGCCCTTCTTCTCCTCGCCCTTCTTGTCGTCCTTGGCCTTCGCGTCCTTCTTGTCGTCCGCCTTCGGCTCGTCCTTCGCGTCGCCGCACGCGGGGACGGCCGAGAGAGCGAAAGCAGCGAGCGCGCCCAGGAGGATGGTCGAGGTGATCTTCATTTCGGCGTGAGCTCCGTGGAGTCGTGGCGGCCGAGCGGGCCGCGAGGGCACGGTACGGCCCGGCCTTCGCACGATCCACCACTGCTTCGTCACAAGAACGTGGGCGTCCGCCGGGTGGCGCAGTGCGCACGCGGCCGGGGTCCGCGGCGCGAGCCCCAACCCCGTGGGAATCCTCCAGTTTTCCCGCGTCCTGCACGGTGGGGACAGCCCCTATGCTCGCCGCCATGCCGACGATCTCCGAGCCCGCACTCCGCCCCGTCTTCCAGCCCGACGAAGCCGAGCCGATCCGTGCGCTCGTCGTCGCCGGTGCATGCGGCAACGTGGGCCTCGGCAAGCTCGGCCAGCTCGCGCGACTGCTCGTGAAGCATGGCGTGCCGGTCATCGCGCTCGATCCCTCCCCGGCCGTCGGCGAGGTGAAGCAACGGCTGCGCGACGGCTTCGGCGATCGCTTCGACGCGGCCGAGGTCGATGCGATCCTCGCGGGCATCACAATCGTGCAGGGCGGCATCGCGGACCTGCCGAGTGGCGTGAAGATCGGCTTCGTCTTCGAGGCGATCCCCGAGCGGCTCGAGCTCAAGCACGGCTTCTACCGGCAGGTGCATGCGCGCGACCCCGAGGCGTGGATCGCCTCGGCGACGAGCGGCTTCCCGTCGACGCAGCTGTTCGGCGAGCTGCCCGGCAAGGCGCGCTGCGCCGTCATGCACCCCTTCTTCCCGCACCTCACCAACAAGCTGTGGGAGGTGCCCACGAAGGGCGCGACGATCGGCGCGCCGGAGCTGAAGGTGCTGCGCAAGCTGCTGGCCGCGCTCGGCATGAACGTCGTCGAGGTCGCCGATGCGCCCGCGTTCGCAGCCGATCGACTGTTCTGCGGGATGATGCTCGAGGCGGTGCGCATCCACGAGGCGCTCGGGCTCTCGCCCGCGCAGGTCGACGATGCCTGCAAGAAGCTGCTCGGCACCTCGCCGTTCTACGTGCACAACATGATCCCCGGTGCGAACTACCTGTCGGCGCACTGCATGGAGCTCTGCGGCGCGGAGCACCCGACGCCGATGTTCGCGATCCCCGAGCTCTGGCAGCCGTACGTCGCGGATCCGCAGAAGAAGTGGCCCTACGAGAAGGGTCAGAGCTGCCCGCCGGAGCGGCTCGCCGAGGTCGAGCAGCGCATGCTCGGCATGCTGATCACGCTCGTCGCCGACATGCGCCAGCGCGAGATCGCCGGGCTGGATGCGATCAACTTCCTCTGCGAGAACGCGCTCGCGTTCCGCGAGGGCATCCCTGCCCTCGTCGAGCGCATCGGCTTCGACCGCGCGCGCGCGTTCGTGCAGGGCTTCGCGAGCACCATGGGCGACGCGACGCTCGCCTCCGACGCGGTGCTCGGCCAGCTCGCACCGGAGCACGCCGGCTGGAAGCGGATCTACGTCGGCACGAGCGTGCACGAGGGCGTCGGGCTGATCTCGATGCGGCGCGCGTCGTTGTCCGACACGTTCCTCGCCGAGCTCGCCGATGCCCACGCGGCGCTCGTCGCCGATCCGCAGGTGAGCGCGATCGTCATCGCACCCGACGGCGTGCGCAGCCGCGAGTTCGGCCACGGCGCCGATCTGCAGGCGTTCGTGCCGGTGCTCGGCAACGAGGACGCCGCGCTCGCGCTCATCCGCCGCTGGAAGTCGACGCTCGGCAAGCTGCGCGGGGGGAGCAAGCCCACCGTCGCGGCGCTGGTCGGGCGCGTGCTCGGCGGTGGGCTCGAGCTCGCCGCGGCCTGCGACGCGCGCATCGGTGCCGCGGGCACCAAGCTCGCGTTCCCGGAGACGACCGTCGGCGTGATTCCCGGGCTCGGCGGCTGCCACATGGTGCACCGCTTCTCGCAGGAGAGCGCCTACGGGGAGATCGATCGCGCGCTGCTGACCGGCGGCATGGTGGCGATCGAGGACGCGGCGCGCTGGGGCTTCGTCTCCGAGGTCGTGCCGGTGGCCCAGCTGCCCGCGCGCAGCATGGCGTTCGCACGCGAGCTCGCGACCGGCACCCGGCCCGCGCTCCGCGAAGGCGGGCTCGCGGTGAAGGTCGCGACCGAGGTGCCGGGCAAGAACGCGGCCGGCGTCCCGCTGTCGAGCGCGCTGCGAGATCTGCTCGTGCGCACGATCGCCGACGCGAACGCGGCCGAGCTCGCGGCCGGCTCCGCGATCGAGGAGCAGCGTGCGGCCGAGAGCCTGGCCGCACCCGCGGCGAAGGTGGGCGTCACGGCGATGCTCCGCGGCAAGCCGCCGGTCTTCGCCGACCCGATCGGCTGAGGCCGGAATTGCGTAGCGCGAAAACGCGCAACCGGCCGTAGCCCCCCTTTCGGGTTGCTTGCGGGCGATCGGTGAACCTACCGTGTATCCGGGTCACCTACACGCCCGTGCCGCCCGTGTGTCTCGCCCGTCTCGTCCGCGCCTCGGGGCTCGTCGCCCTGGTGGCCGGCTGCGCGCCCGCCGAGGAGGCCGACGACGCCCGTCGACCGGGCGCGGGCGGCAAGGCCGACGAGCTCGAGGCCGTGGGCGCGTGCCCGGAGGTGTTCGACGGTCGCAACGGCTTCTCCCGTGCGGTCGTCGACCCCACGGAGCTGCGCGACCCGATCGCGCAGTTCGTGCTGCGCGCCCAGGGCGAGTGCCCCGACACGTTCGCCGAGGTCGCGGCTGCGCTCGCACTGCGCGACGACGTCGCGTGCACCGACGCGAAGGGCAGCGACACCGCGCTCGTGTCCGAGACGTCGCAGGTGCTCGGCAAGCCCGACGTCTTCCGCGCGATCGTGGGCCGCGACTGCGGCGGTCGGCCGGAGCACGGGCTCGCGATGTCGCTCGCGAACCTCCGCGGCGACGCGACCGAGCCGCCCAAGGACGTCGAGCTGATGGCGTTCGACCAGACCCTCGGCATGTTCGCGTTCTACACGCTGCAGGGCGGGGTCTGGACGTTCCACGGCACGTCGAAGGACCTGGTCGCCGAGGGCTCGCAGTCGCGCTGCGCCGCGTGTCACGTCGACGGCGGCATGATCATGAAGGAGCTCGACACCCCGTGGGTGCACTGGGAGGGCGACGCGACGACGCCCGGCGCGAGCGAGCTCATCGATCGGCTCGACGATCTCGGCACGCGCTCGACGGGTGCGGAGCTCGAGCAGACCGTGCTGGCCGGCAACCGCGAGTGGACCGAGATCTGGATCAAGGACCTGCTGCAGGCCGGCGAGCTCGACCGCGTGCTGCGTCCGCTGTTCTGCTCGAACGAGTTCAACATCGGCACCGCCGCCGACGGCGTCGGTGATCCGGTGCGGTTCGTGCCGGCCGAGGCGCTGGTCGACGACGTCTTCGACGCCGGCGCGTTCCCGCTGCAGATCAACGCCTCGCCCGAGGCCTACGCGGCCGCGATCGCGGCGAGCAAGCAGCGCGTCGCGGTCGGCGGCAATGCGCTCCGTGGCCCGGACGGCAAGCCGGTCACCGACACGCTGTTCAAGCTCGCCTTCGTGCAGCGCGCCCGCGCCGATCAGCAGTTCGTCGAGCGGCTCGTCGAGATCGGCGTCATCGATCGCGAGCTCGCGCTCGACGTGCTCGCGGTCGACTTCACGCGTCCGGTCTTCTCCGACGCGCGCTGCGACCTGCTCGAGCACACCCCGCAGCTCGGCGAGCTCGTGCTGCGCGAGCCCGACGGTACCGCGGCCGTGAAGGCGAAGTTCGCCGAGACGATCGGCGACTGCTGCACGCCGCACGCCGGCTCGGGCTGCAGCGGCAAGACGGTCGAGGCCTGCGTCTGCGCGCAGGACGATTTCTGCTGCAAGGAAGAGTGGGATCCGCTCTGCGTGACCGCCGTCAGCGATCGCGGCTGCGCGGCGTGCCCCGGCGAGGAGGCGAAGTTCGCGACGCCGCTCGTCGAGCTGCCCCCCGATCTCCCGCAGCAGATCCGCGAGGGCTTCATCGCGGAGCTCGAGCGTGCGGCCCCGGCCGAGGGCAGCGCCGCCGCGCAGCTGCTGGCGCACCTGAAGGAAGCGGACGGCACGAGCCTGCACCCGCAGCGGGTCGCCGAGTTCTTCGCGGCCTGTAACGCGCGGCCCGAGGCCGAGCGCGTGCGCGACGTGCTGGCCGCCGTCTCGGCCGCGCGCAGCCAGGCCCGCTCGACCCCGCTCTTCGAGCACGAGGCCACCTTCCCGGTCGACGAGCTGAGCGTCGCCCCCGATGCCGCGCTCGATCCGGTGACCTGCGAGCTCGTCGAGGGCTAGGCGACCGGCTGGCTCGGCGGCGCGGCCGTGGGCGTGTGCTCGCGCAGCGGCACCCAGCGCTCGCCGTCCTTCGCGAGCAGCTGCGCCCGCGACATCGAGTGCTCGCCCAGCTCGATCCCCAAGAGCGCCTGCACCACCTCGCGCGGCCGCGCCGTGCCGGTCGGATCCATGCGCAGCCGAAACCGCAGGAGCGCCGCATCGCGATCGATCTCGGCGGCGACGATGTGCGGGCGCACGTCGATCTCCTGGTCGCGCCCGCGCTTCTCGTGCTTGCGCCGCACGATGGGCAGGTGCTCGCAGGCCAGCGCCTCGGCCATGCGCCGCACGGAGTCGTCGAGCGACGCCCGCGGCAGCGCGACCGTGAAGTCCGCGCCCGCCACCACCGCGCCGACCTTGCCGACGTCGACGGTCAGCACGCGCGCGTCGAAGATCGTGAGCCCGACGGGCGCCACCTTGCGCAGCGCCGCGAGCACGCGCTCGCCGATCGCCGCGCGGTCGTCGTCGGTCAGCTCGCCGTCCATGTCGCGCAGCGACTCGGGCAGGATGAGCTCGACATCGAACGCGTCGTCGTCGGCCGCGATGCCGAGCGCGAGCGCGGGCGCCATCGACAGGCGCGGCACCGGGTTGAACCCGCGCGAGTAGGCCACCTCGAGCCCGGCGCGCCGGAACATCCGCGGCAGGTTGCGCAGCAGATCGAGGTGACCGATGAAGCGCAGCGGTCCGGTCTTGGCGAAGAACACCCGCACGCGCGAGTACGGCGACTCGGCGGCCGCCCGGTACACGCTGTCCGCGGCCAGCTTCGACGGCGGGAGTCGGTCGCGCAGGCGCGTGAGCGGCACCAAGGGCTCGGCCGGCGCCGGCTCGGCGTCGTGCGGGCGACCGGCGAGCGCACGCAGCGAGACCACCCGCTCGCTGCGCATCTGCGTCATGTCGCACGCGATGCCGCAGTCGTAGCAGACCAGGCGACGGCGGTCGGACTCGGCGGCCTCGAGCTCGCGGTGATGGACCTTGTCGCCGAACGGCTTGCCGCACGGCGGGCTCGCGCGGCCCTTGATCGCCTTGCGCCACTCGCCCTCGAGGAAGCCGGGCTCGAGCCCGATGTCGAGGTGATCCCAGGGCAGCCGCGCGTCGGTCGGGAGCGTGCGCGTGTACGTGTCGGGCTCGACGCCACAGGCCGCGAGCGCGTCGAGCCAGCGCCCGAGATCGAAGGTGTCCTGCCAGCCGTCGAAGCGCGCGCCGGCCCGATAGGCGTGCTCGAGCACGTCGGCCATGCGCGCGTCGCCGCGCGAGAACAGGCACTCGAGCCAGCTCTCGCGCACGTCGTGCGTCTTCAGGGTCAGCCGCTCGCGCTTGCACATGGTGCGCAGCATGTCGACCTTGCCGAGCAGGTCCTCGATGCCGTCCATCGCCGCCCACTGGAACGGGGTGTGCGGCTTCGGCACGTGCTGGCTGACGCTCACGGTGACCGTGGGCATGCGCGGCAGACCGAGCTCGCGCGCCACCGCCCGCACGCGCGCTCCGGTCTGCGGGATGCCCACGACGTCGTCGTCGGTCTCGGTGGGCAGCCCGATGATGAAGTACATCTTCATGCGGTCGTAGCCGCGGCTGAAGATGCGGCGCGCCGACTCGAGGATGTCGTCGTCGCTGACGTTCTTGTTGATGACGTCGCGCATGCGCTGCGTGCCGGCCTCGGGCGCGAACGTCAGCCCCGAGAGCCCGAGCCGCTTGAACTCGTCGAGCAGGTCGCCGGAGACGCCGTAGGCGCGCAGGCTGGCGACGCCGAGCTTCACCTTGCGCGCGGCCAGCTCGGGCGCGAGCGCCTTGATGAGCGGATCGATGCACGAGACGTCGGCGGTCGACAGCGCGGTGAGGCTCGTGTCGGAGTAGCCGGCGTTGTCGACCCCCTCGAGCACCGCCTTCGCGATCGCCTCCGGCGAGCGCTCGCGCACCGGCCGGTAGATGATGCCGGCCTGGCAGAAGCGGCAGCCCTCGGTGCAGCCGCGCGTGATCTCGACGGCGGCGCGATCGAAGATGGCCTCGGCGCGCGGGATCGGGAACCGCGTCGGGAACGGATAGTCGTCGAGCTTGCGCACCCACGCCCGCGTGACCCGCTCGGGCGCGCCCGCGGCGATGCCGTCCGCGGTGCGGCCGACTACGACCTGCATGCCGTTCCTCGGCTCGAGCGCGCGCGCGTAGAAGCACGGCACGTAGATGCCGGGCATGCGCGCGAGCGCGGCCTTCACCTCCGCGCGCGGCCGACCTTCGCGACGCATGCGCCCGACGGTGCGCAGCAGCTCGGGCAGCACCTCCTCGGCCTCGCCGACGAGGAACGCGTCGACGAACGGCGCGATCGGCTCGGGGTGCGTCGCCGTGGGGCCGCCCGCGATCACGATCGGATCCGCGTCGCCGCGATCGTCCGAGCGCAGCGGGATGCCGCCGAGCTCGAGGTTGCAGAGCACGTTCGTGTAGGAGAGCTCGTGCTGCAGGCTGACGCCGACGACGTCGAAGCGGTGCAGCGGCGTCCAGCTCTCCAGCGACACGAGCGGCAGGCCGGCCTTGCGCAGCTCGGCCTCGAGGTCGACCCACGGCGTGAACGCCCGCTCGCACGCGAGATCCGGCGCGCGGTTCACGAGCTCGTAGATGATGCGCGTGCCGAGATGGCTCATGCCGATCTCGTAGACGTCGGGGAACGCCAGCACGAACCGGCAGGTCAGCCCCTCGGGCGCCTTCACGATCTGCTGCTCCTCGCCGCCGAGGTAGCGGGCCGGCTTGCCCACCCGGGGCAGGATCTCCGCCCAGGGATGCTCGCCGGGAGGCGTTGGCGCGTCGCTCATCGCCCGTCTAGATGCCACGAAGGCCGCCCCGCGACAAACCCGGGCCCGGGAAAATGCGCGCTCGGGACGGGCGCGCACGGCACCGAGGCTGGCCCCATCGCGCCCTCGATCGCGTATCCTCTTCGCGCCTTGCGGAGCCGCTGCGCGGCCTCAGGATCGACGGCACGCCGTGAAAGACCTCTACGCCAGCCTGGGCGTGCCCAAGACCTCGAGCGCCGACGAGCTCAAGAAGGCCTACCGCGCGCTCACGAAGCAGTACCACCCCGATCGCAACCCGGGGAACAAGCAGGCCGAGGAGCGCTTCAAGGACGCGAACACCGCCTACGACGTGCTGTCGGACCCGAAGAAGCGGGCGCTGTACGACGAGTTCGGTGAGATCAGCCTCACGCAGGGCTTCGACCCCGATCGCGCGCGCGCCTACCAGCAGGCGCAGCAACGCGCGGCCGAGGCCCGCCGGCACCACTCGCAGTTCTCCGATCTCGACACCGACACCGACGGGTTCGACGAGGACATCGGCGACCCGCGGCAGACCCAGTTCGACGACTTCCTCTCGCGGCTCTTCGGTGGCGGACGCGTGCGCACCGACGGCAGCGTCGGCGGCCGCGCGCGCGGCAAGGGCTCGGACATCGCCGGCGAGATCGCAGTGTCGTTGCTCGACGCGCTGCACGGCGTGACCGTGCCGGTGCGCATCGAGGGCGCCAACGGCGAGGGCCGCACGCTCGACGTGAAGGTCCCGCAGGGCATCGCCGACGGCGGCAAGCTGCGGCTGCGTGGTCAGGGCGGCGGCGGCACGCCGGCCGGCGACTTGTTGCTCACGGTGCGCGTCCGCAACAGCGCGAGGCTGTCGCGCGACGGCAACGATCTGCGCATGGCGGTGCCGGTCACCGCGTTCGAGGCGTATCGCGGCGGGCCGATCGACGTGCGCACGCCGTGGGGCCAGGTGAGCGTGAAGCTGCCGGCCGGCTCGCAGAACGGGCAGACGTTGCGGCTGCGCAGCCACGGCGTGCGGGTGTCCGGCAAGCCCGCCGGCGACCTGCTGGTCACGCTCGACGTGCGCATGCCGCCGGCCGGCAACCAGAAGCTGCTCGACGCGCTCGCGGATCTGCAGGCGGGCCAGGACCCGCGCGCGAACTCGACGTTCTAGCCCTCTGCTCCCGCAGCCGTCGCGGGTGCCGCGGTGCGCGCTGAGGCGCCGCCTGCCGCTCTCGCGCGGGGGCAGGCCTGGGGCCGGCTTCGGTGCTATGACCTGCGCTGCATGACCGTGCGCCTGCCGATCGCCGATGCGCCCGCGCCTGCGCGCCAGCGACACCCGGAGTGGCTGCGCGTGAAGATGCCCGGCGGCGACGGGTACAACGATCTGCACGAGCTCGTGAAGGAGCTCGGCCTGCACACGGTGTGTCAGAGCGCCGGCTGCCCGAACATCGGCGAGTGCTGGAACCACCGCGCGCTGACGATCATGATCCTCGGCGACATCTGCACGCGCTCGTGTCGCTTCTGCGACGTGAAGACGGGGCGCCCGCTGCCGGTCGACGAGGACGAGCCCCGGCGCGTCGCGCAGATGCTCGCGGCGCTGCAGCTCACCCACACCGTGATCACCAGCGTCGATCGCGACGACCTCGACGACGGCGGCGCGCGGATCTGGGCCGCGACGCTCGACGCGTGCCACGAGGCCGCGCCGTGGATGAGCATCGAGACGCTGGTCGGCGACTTCAAGGGCAACCTCGCCGACGTCGACACCGTGCTCGCGGCGGGCCCCGACGTGCTGGCGCACAACCTCGAGACGGTGCCGCGGCTGTCGCGGCAGGTGCGGGTGCAGGCCCGCTACGATCGCAGCTTCGCGGTGCTCCGCCACGCACGGCAGCAGGGCGCGCTCACCAAGACCGGCATCATGCTCGGGCTCGGCGAGACGATCGACGAGGTCCACGAGGTCGTCGCGCAGCTCGCCGAGCTGGGCGTCACCGTGCTCACGCTCGGGCAGTACCTGCAGCCCTCCAAGCAGCACCTGCCGATCGATCGCTACGTGCACCCCGACGAGTTCGCGGCGCTGAAGGAGCACGCGCTCGCGGCCGGCATCCGCCACGTCGAGAGCGGGCCGCTCGTGCGTTCGAGCTACCACGCCGACGGGCAGGCCGAGCTGGTGCGCAGCCTCAAGGCGGAGCTCGGGCGCGAGGCCGAGCTCACTCGCCCGTGAACAGGGTCGCGATCGTCTCGGGCAGCGCGTCGTAGTCGAGCGCGTCGAAGAGCGGATAGCGCCCGCCGAGGATCTCCGGCAGGTGCGCGCGCAGGAGCCCACTGCCGGCGACGCGGCCGGAGACCGCGCGGATCTTGCCGGCATAGCCCCAGCGCTCGAGCTTCGCGAGCCCGTGCTCCGCGTCGAGCACCCCCGCGCACGCGAACACGACGTGCTGCACGCACTTGCGCACCTGCTCGTCCTCGAGCACGTAGCGCGTCTCCGGATACCAGATCCCGTCGGCGAGCTCGATGACGACGAAGCCACCGCGCCCGCACGCCGCACGCAGCCGGTGGAACACGCGGAAGAACAGCTCGAGCACGCGCTTGCGCGGCAGGTCGATGGTGACCGGCTCGCCGAGCGCCGAGAAGTCGAACACCTCGGTCGCGCCGGCATCGAACATCGTGCACAGCTCGGCGAGCTCGCCCACGCCGACCGCCTTGCCCGCGACGACCGGCCGGCCCATCGCGCGCAGCGAGTAGATGATGCGGCGCGCGGTCGTGGTCTTGCCGGCGTCCATGTCGGAGCCGACCACGAGCACGAGCGCGGGATCCTCGGGCCTCGGTGCGCGCGGCGTCGCGTCGATCGCCTCGGCGTACGCGCGCGTGTTGATCTGCCGCCCGTTGGCGTCGCCGAGCCGCGCGAGCACGCGGACGCGCGTCGGTGGCCCGCGGTAGAGCGAGGTGTGCTGGCTGCCCGGCACGACCAGCCCCGCCTGTCCCCCGCGACCGTGCAGGTGCAGGATCTCGCACGGCTGCTTCGGTACCTCGGCGATGCACGTGTGCGTGCCGGCGCGCGGGGCCAGCACGACCGCGGTCACGCTCCCGGCGTGCAGCGCCGCATCGTGGAACGACAGCCCCTCGCAGCGGTTCACGTTCTCGACGCGATCGACGAGCCCGACCGGCGCGAGCACCTGCGTCAGCAGCAGATCGCCCTGCTCCCAGCGCACCGACGGATCGACGGGCAAGAGCGAGTGCACGTCGGCAGGCCGCACGGCCCGCGCCGCGCTGGGGAAGAGCCACTGATTGCGCCGCGCGGGATCGACTTCGGTCGGGGCCGTGATCGCGGGCACCACCCGAGGTCATCACCTCGGCGGGGCCGCGACAAGCGCGACGATGGCGACCGGCGAAACGTCGGATCCCGTGCGCGCCACGGCCGATCAGCGCCGTGCGAGCGCTTCGCGGATCAGGCGCATCGCCTCGGGCACGCGCTTGGCCGGCACGTTGACGCGCGTCGGCATGCCGCCCCCGATGTCGAGCAGCTCGACGAAGTCGAGCCCGCTCTCGAAGTCGGCCGCGATCGTCGCGTTGCCGGCGTCGACCACGATCGCCACGATCGCGCGTTGCTGCCCGATGAGCAGCAGCTCGGTCTTGTCGAAGGCGGTGGCCGACGACGGGATCTCCAGCAGCGCGATGCCGTCCTCGACGACGAACGCGTCGGCCAAGGTCGCCGCCGCGTCCGCGCGTCGGCGGAAGTCCGCGGCCGCGGCCGTGATGCTGTCGCGCTCGATGCCGGGCCCGAGCCCGCCGACGAGGTAGTGCACCACCCGCAGCTTCAGCGTCTCGTCGAGCCAGTGCGCGCGCAGGGCCTGGTCGATGCGATCGGCCTCGGCCGAGGCCGTGCCGATGCGCGTGTCGATCACGCGCGCGTCGTCGTCGGCGCCGGGGTACGGCTCGCGTCCCCCGAGGATCCACTTCGCGGCGGAGTAGAGCCCGTCGAGATCGAAGTGACAGCAGATCGTGTCGACCGGCCCGGTGTCGGCGACGAGCGCGGGCGTGATCATCTCGGGACACGCACCGTGCTCCGCCTTCGTCGCGAGCACGAAGCGCGGATCCTTGGCGTACTCGACGTGCAGCGGATGGTCGTGGTGATCGACCCAGCGGGCCAGCCGCGGACCCAGCTGGTGGATGAACGCGCCGGTCGTCTTCTCGAAGCCCTTGCCGAGCCCGACCGCTGCGAACGCGATGTCGAGCACGACCACGCGCCCGTGCAGCGACGCGGCCCGCGGCAGCTTCCGCGGGCTCGCGAACACGAGCGCGGGCGTGCTCACGGTAGCTCCGCGCGGGCGGAGACGAGCTCGTCGTGTGCGTGGTGGTTGCCGGCCGCGAGCGCGGCCTCGGCCCCGCGATCGTAGATCGCGGCGGCCTCGCCGAGCTCGCCGAGCTCGCGCAGCAGGTTGCCGTACATCAGATAGGCCGCGACGTAGCCCGGGTGGTGCTCGATCAGCTCGCCGAACGCGACGCGGGCCTCCTGCGCACGGCCGAGCTTCTTCAGCTCCATCGCCAGGCCGTAGCGCGGGAACGGATCGGCCGGGGTCTTGGCCACCAGCTGCTGCAGCATCGCGAGCCGCCCACCCGAGGCTGGCATCTCGATCACGCAGCGCCCTTCTTCGGCTTCCAGGTGCGCTCGTGCTCCTCGATGTACGCGGTCGCGTCGGCGTCCGACAGGCCCAGCGCCGCGAGCAGCTTGGGCGTGCGATCGAACACCGGCGACTCCTGCAGGTGCCCGACCAGCAGCAGGTAGGTCGCGACGTGGAAGTGCTCGTACTTGTCGAGCAGCACGTCGGCCGCCTCGCGCAGCTGCTCGGGCGTGCGGGTCTCGCAGAAGTCCTCGTCGGTCTCGCCTTGCTTGTGCGGGACCTTCAGCTCGGTGAGGAAGTCGACCAGCATCGAGCGGTGGTGACGCATGAGCCACTCGATGAGCAACGCGAGCGCGAGCTGCTCGTTGCCCGAGGCGAACTCGGCGTCGAAGCGCTTGCGCCACGCCTTGAGGCGGGCCGCGCGGGTGAAGGCGGTCTCGGGCACCGAGGAGGTCGCACCGCCGGCCTTGAGCACCTGGCGCACCTCCTTGCCGGAGAGCTCGCCGTAGAACCCGTCGACGCGTGCGGGACCGAGGTGCTGGCAGATCACGAGTGGCTTCATGGAGTCGTTCCCGGCGCGGAGGCTATCACAAGCCGGTGGGAGGGCGGTGCTTGCGACCCTACCCCGCATCCGGGGATCCTACGGCGATGCTGCCCGGCCTCTTCGCCCTCCTCGTCGGTGCCGGCCTCGGTGCCGGGGACCCCAGCGACGCGTGCGCGTCCGAGTGCGCGGCGGAAGCCGGCTCCGACCAGCAGACCTGCCTGCTGCAGTGCGAGCAGCGCGACACGCCGCGACGCGACACGGGCGCCACGCGCTGGCGGCGGCAGGAGCAGCTGGGTGGCGCGCCGCCCGGGAGCCCGCACGAGGGCGAAGCGGAGAGCGTGACCACGACGACCACGACGAGCGCGGACGGCACGAGCACGACGACGACGAAGAGCACGGGCGGCAAGGGCACGACGACGCGCGCGGGCCTGCCCGCCGCGGCCGCGCCCACCACCAAGCGCGCGACGACGACGACGACGGCGCTGCGCGAGGACTACCCCGCGCTCGCGCGCTGCATGAACGGCTGCGATCCGCAGACCGACGCGCGACCGCGGGCGCAGTGCAAGCTGGGCTGCCTGCAGCTGTCGATGCACTGGCGCCCGCGCAAGCCGAGCGGCACGCCGTGACGATCAGCCGTCCGGAGCATCGACCGTTCGCGCCCCGTGTCGAAGGTGGCGCCACACCCACGGGGTGCCGGCCGTCGCAGCGACGGAGCATCGATGCCCGCGAGCAGCATCGCGAGCTCGCCGGGATCGATCTCGACGTGATCCGCCGCGTCAGCGGCCACGGCGCGGCGGAACGTGCCGGCTTCGAGGCGCTTCATCACGATGCAGTAGCCGTCGATCCCAGAACAACATGCGCACGTGCATCGCGCGGCGAGCGATGGACACGAAGACGTCGCCGCCGCGAAGCTGCCGGCCATACTGACCCTCGACGAGCGTGGCGAGGCCGTCGTAGCTCTTGCGCAGATCCGTCGGCGTCCTCGCGATGGAGAGCCGCGACATCCTCGGCAACGTCAGCACCGCGACACCATCGCGAGCACGGCTTCGAGCAGATGCAGATCGGCGCCGGCGTGCGCGCGGATCAGTCCGCACTCGACACCGCATCTTGTTCGCGGCGAGACTAAGGCAGCGGACCGCGCAGGCGAAAGCCGACGCGACGCTCGTCGCCGAATTCGCGGCTGATCCGGGCGACGTATCGTCCTGCGGACAACATGAGATCTTCTTCTCGTGGCGCTTCCCAGCTGAGATCGATGTCAGAGCCACAGACCTGATCGCACTGCGTCAACTGGAGACCCTGACCGGCCTCCTCGATGTCGAGGCTGTACAGTCCATCTGTCGCAACCTCGACAACCAGGAACGTCCACAGGCGCCCCTCGAGCGGTCCGATGACTCGGGGATCCTCGCAGTTGAATTCCCCAATCGCGTCGACGATATAAGGAGCATTCGACCAGGGTGCTTCGCGCCAGACCTCAGGCTCTTCGGCACACTCGACCAACAAGCGCGCGCGAGCTCCGGCCGAACAGTTCGGATACATGTCGTAGAGTGAGGATAGCTCGGAGAGGCTCATGCCAAGGACGTCAGCGACGACAAGCTCGACGTCGTCGGCCACCTCAATGGCAGCGCTGGCATCGACCAACGCCTCGGCAACGTCGTCGGATTCTCCAGCTGCGACGATGCTCATCAATTGCGCCGCGGGGTCGTACAACTCGGCGGGCATTTTCTTCCCTACTTCACTGGGCAAGTCCAGCGGCGAGAATTTCTCATCCCAGCTGACGCCGACTGGGCAATGCCATTGCGCAATTCCCTCTTCGAAGAACTGCGTGCCGGGAGAGACGCCGCCGTGCTGAAGCTGCCGAACTGCGTGGACGATCTCGTGTGTGAAAACAGGCGATTGCGCAAAAACGACCCCATGACGCGCACACGCACTGCTCGAACCACAGATCTCGGGAAGATGGATCGTATCGGCATTCAAGTAGTAATACTCGACCGGGACATCGATATTACCGCTCAGCGACTCTCGGGTGTAGAGCTCGATGAAACGCTCAGCGTAGTCGAGCGACCAACCGCATACTTGGAGGCCGTCTTCGACGCCCATCTCGATATGAGGGCGAAGCAGGGAGATGTCGGCAGGCGGAGGCCTGCTTGAATCAGGCGTCTCGCCATCGATGGTATCCGTGCACGCCGACGCGAGCACCGCGATCGCGACGGAGCACGCCTGGACGTTGCCTTCTCGCCCGAGGCCCATGGCTCGACCGTTCACGGGACGACTCGGTAGCTGAAGGTCCGCACCGTGCCGCCACGTCGGACCTCCAACGAGAACGAGGTGTCCTGCAACACGCTATCAACGGGTGCGGGACCGGTCAACGACTGCGGTGATCGAGGCCCGGGCGCCGCGATTCCCGGTCGCGCCTCACGTGGGCCATCGCGTCCAATTGGCCGTGTGGCGTCCGTGGCAGGCCGAGTCGCGTTGCCGCGGCGGCTATGCCGCTCACCCGCCGCGCGCCGCCGCCGTCGCCTCGGCGATGTAGCGATCGTAGCGCTGCACGAGCCGCGCCGTGATCGGCCCGATCGTGCCGCCGCCGATCGTGCGCCCGTCGAGCCGCGTCACCGGCATGATGCCGCGCACCGACGAGGTCATGAACACCTCGTCGGCGGCGCGCAGCTCGTCGGGTTGCACGCGCCGCGCGACCGCGGGCAGGCCCAGCTCGTCGGCGAGCTCGCACACGACCTCGCGCGTGATGCCGGCGAGCAGCCCGGCCTGCAGATCCGGGGTCGCGAGCTCGCCGTCCTTCACGAAGAACACGTTGCTCGTCGCGCCCTCGGCGATCTCGCCGGTCGCGTTGCAGAGGATGGCATCGTCGCCGCCCTCGGCGATCGCCTGGCGCAGCGCGAGGATGCTGCCGAGGTAGTTGCCGCTCTTGATCGCCGGATCGACGATGCCGTGCTGCGTCTTCGTGGTGCCGACGATCACGACGCGCAGGCCCGCGCGGTAGTCGTCGGCGGTGGGCAACACGAGCGGCTGCACGATCACGACGAGGCTCGGCGTGGTCGATGCGCGGGGGTCGAGCATGAGCGGGCCGACGCCGCGCGTGACGATCACCCGCACATAGCTCTCCGCGTTGCCGGTGGCGGCGTGGGTCTCGGCGACGACGCCGGCGAGCTCCTCGTCACTCCACGGGATCACGAGCCCGATGCCGTCGCCGCTGCGATGCAGCCTCGCGAGGTGACGCGCGAGCTCGACCGGCCGACCGCCCGCGGTGCGCATGGTCTCGTAGACGCTGTCGCCGTAGAGGAAGCCGCGGTCGAGCACGCTGATCGTCGCGCGCTCGGGGTCGACGGGTGCGCCTTGCGTCGAGGTGTAGATCTTCGTGGGCATCCGGGTCGGCGGGCCCATCTCGCGCCGGTCGCTCGCACCCGTCAAGGGGCGGGCGCGGGAGCGCGAATCCAGGCCGCTATCGCCTCAGCGTGCGCCGCAGCTTCCACACGCCGACGAGCGCTTCGCGGACGATCGCGCCCGACATCTTGGATTGCCCGAGCGTGCGATCCGTGAACGTGATCGGCACCTCGACGACGCGGAACCCGAGCCGTTGCGCGCGCACGGTCATCTCGATCTGGAAGCCGTAGCCAGCGGTGAAGATCCGATCGAGCGGCAGCGCCTCGAGCACCTCGCGGCGCCAGCACTTGAAGCCACCGGTGAGATCGCGGATGCCGGCCCCGAGCACCGTCGACGCGTAGAAGCTGCCGCCCTGGCTGAGCACGCGGCGACCGATCGGCCAGCCCGGCGCGCCACCGCCCGCGACCCAGCGCGAGCCGAGCGCGACGTCCGCTCCGTCGCGACAGGCCTGGCGCAGGGCCGCGATCGCGCGCGGGTCGTGCGAGAGATCGGCGTCCATCTGCACGATGTGGGTGTAGTGCTCCGGGTCGTCGAGCAGGCGACGGAACGCGTCGAGATAGGCACGGCCGATACCTTGCTTACCGGCGCGGTGCATCACACGGATGCGCGGGTCGTCACGCGACAGCGCCTCGGCCAGCTCGCCGGTGCCGTCGGGGCTCGCATCGTCGACCACGAGCACGTGCGCCTGCGGCTCGGCCGCGAGGATCGCCGCCGTGATCCGCGGCAGGTTCTCGCGCTCGTCGTAGGTCGGCACGGCGACCACCACGCGCTCGGTCGGCGGCGAGAGCCCCGTCATCGGGCGCAACGGTAGCGCGCTACGTACGGCTACGTAACCCACCTCCCTGGCCCGCCGCGGGCGCGCGGCGCCGCGGTATCACCGATGCTGGGGTGAGCAGCATGCGACGAACCACGTGGCTGGCCGCGACATTGACGACGCTCGCAGCGAGCACCGACGCGCGCGCGGACGATCCGCCCGGCCACCACGACATGCCGCCCGAGTACGCGGCGGGCGGCTGGGATCTGCCGCCCGCGGCCGACGAGGCCTCCGAGTATCCGCTCGCGGCGCAGTTCATCCCCGCGAGCACGAGCAACTACGTCGCGGGCGGCATGGGCGACGTGCAGTACGTCGTCGTGCACACGATGCAGGGCTCCTACGAGGGCAGCATCTCGTGGTTCCAGAACCCCGCCGCCGAGGTCTCCGCCCACTTCTGCATGCGCAGCGAGGACGGCGAGATCACCCAGATGGTGCACCTCGCCGATCGGGCGTGGCACGTCGGCAACTCCAACTCGTACGCGATCGGCATCGAGCACGAGGGCTTCGTCGACGATGCCAGTTGGTACACGTTCGCGATGTACAGCCGCTCGGCCGAGCTCGCGCGCTGGCTCGCCGATCACTTCGGGCTGCCGCTCGATCGCGAGCACATCGTCGGCCACGTCGAGCTGCCCGAGCAGACGCACACCGACCCCGGGCCCAACTGGGACTGGGACCTCTACATGGCGCTCGTGCACGACCTCGTGGGTGCCGGCGGTGTCGAGGGTGTCGTCGTCGATCGCAGCAAGGCGTGCACGCTCACCGCGAGCGTCGACACGTTCCTCAAGGCGACGATCCAGGAGTCCGGAGCGCTCGGCGACGACGCGAAGTGTGCGGTGCCGGCCGGCACCGCGATCCAGTACGTGCACGCCGACGACGTGCACGGCCACTGGCGGCTCGCGCTCGAGGGCGACAACCCGTGCAGCGGCAAGGGTGCGCTCGCCGAGTCCGCGTTCGCGTTCGCGGCGGACTGGGACGGCGTGTGTGCACCCGAGGCGCTCGCCGCCGCGGGGGCCACCGTCGCGCTCGACGGCGGGACCGCGATCGCCGTCGGCGCGGACGGACGCTTCTCGTTCACCGACGTGGCCGCCGGTGCGCACGCGATCGATGCGAGCGCGACCGAGACGATCGCGGGCAACGTGCCGTTCGAGCACGTGGGCTACCCGGGGACGCGACTCGTCGTGCGGCTCGACCCGCAAGGCGGGGCCGAGGGCACGACCGGCGACGGCAGCGAGGGCGGGTCCGAGGGGACCGACGAGACCGACGCGGACCCGAGCGATCCCACGGACGGGGACGATGCCGAGGGCGGCACGAGCGGGGCCGATCCCTCGGGGGACCCCGACGATCCCGACGCCCTGCCCGACACGTTCGGCGAGCAGGACGAGGGCAGCGGCTGCGGCTGCGCGGCCGGCCAGGATTCGGGGCGGGATTCGGGACCTGCGTCGGCATTGGGATTTGCGGGGCTTTTACTGCTCGGCGGCGCAGTCCGTCGGCGTCGGTCCGCCTAGCCCCTGGCCGCCCGCGCAGCGCCGCCCCGTGCCAGGCCCACACCTCGGCGCCGCGGTTGGGTGGACGTGCGCGGGTGTGCTAGTGTCCGCTACGCGTCTACGCGGAGCGGTAGTCGACCTTGCGGAAAATTCGGTGCCATTACCCGTCGCCCGATGCCTACGTGCAAGCCCTCGAGCCCACGGGCGAGTCGCACTCGCTCCAGGTGTACTCGACCGATGCTTTCGAGCCCGGTGAAGAGGTATTGCTCGAGGTCTACTTCGCCGGCTTGCCCGGCAAGATGATGGTCCGCGCGATCGGCAAGGAGTGGCACTCCGCGCGCCCACGATTGCGCGTGCGTGCGGGTGGCGTGCTGCGGTGTACCGGCACCGAGTGGCGCAAGCTCGAGTTCTTGCGCGAGGTCGGCAACGGCACGATCGATCTCACCGCGCGCCGTCGCCACGTGCGGCTGCCGGTGATGGTCGAGGTGCGCTGGCGTCGGCACAACAGCACCGACTTCTCGATCGCGGCACTGTCCGAGATCAGCGAAGGCGGTGCGCTGTTGCTGACGCGCACGCCGCCCATCGCCGACGAAGAGATCATCGTCGAGATCACGCCGCCCGGCAGCGAGCGCCCGCTCGAGGTCCTCGCGGTCGTGCGCAACACCGACAATCCCGACGGCGTCGGCCTCGAATTCCTCGCGCGCGACATGGGCGGCGTGCACCGCCTGCGCGAAGTGATCCGGCGCCTGGTCGAGCAGTAGTCGGCGCCGCGCGTCAGGGCTCGAAGACCGGCATCCCTGGATCGCAGTCGAGGCGCCGCGCGACGTGGAGCTCGCGGTCGGCTCCGAGCGCGAGCTCCGTGCGCGTGCGTCGGGGCAGCCGCACGCGCTGGTCGTGCGCGCGGCCGTCCGCATCCGTCCAGCGCACCTTCACCGCGCCGCCCTTCGGGGCGACCGCACACTCGCCGGGCACGATCCGCGTGTCCCCGAGCTCGAGCTCGACGGCCTGATCGGGCCACGCGTGCACGCACACCACGGGCGGCGAGTCCTCCGCACACACCCGCGCATCGCTGCGCTGCCAGCCGACCGCGGGCGCACAGCCGGCCGCGAACAGGAGCGCGCCGGCCAGCGCGTGCAGACCGTGGCAAGCTCGCCGCAGATGGCCAGGCGGCGCAACCACGGCGTGCGGACGCCCGCGGCGGAGCTCGCCGAGAAGGCGATCGCCTCGATCGTGCCGCGTCACCGCCTCGCTGCGCTGCGCGTGCAGCTCGCCTGGCCCGACGCCGTGCCGCGTCACCTCGTGCGCGTCGCGATGCCCGTCGCGTTCGACGGCACCACGCTCGTCATCCACACCATCGACAACCAGTGGCTTCACGAGCTCACCTACCTCCGCGCCGATCTGCTGTCGCGGCTGCGCGAGCACCTGCCCGGGATGGACATCGGTGCGCTGAAGATCCGCGTGGGCGAGGTGCCGCCGCCCCTGCCCCCGCCGCCCGTGGAGCGCGTGGCCCCGAGCATCGTGCTGCCCATGCAGCCCGCGCGGGAGACCCTCGACGCGATCGCCGAGATCGAGGATCCCGGGCTGCGCAGCGCAGTGGCGACCGCTCGGCAGGCGCTGACGAAGGTGAAGCGCGGCTGAGCTCATCGCGCGACCGCCGTCCTCAGCGCGCGCACGCGATCGGCGAGCACCTCGGGGCCTTCGAGCGCCGCCTCGACCAGCGCGCTGCCGACCACCACGCCGTCGGCGACCTGGGCGAGACGCTGGGCCTGCGCCGGCGTGCGCACGCCGAAGCCCGCGACGATCGGCAGCTTCGTCGTCGCGCGCGTGGCCGCGATCTGCGAGCGGAGCTCGTCGTCGTCGCCGCCGAGCGCAGCACCCGTGACGCCGCGCAGGGTGATCGCGTAGACGAAGCCGCTCGCCGAGGCGCACACCGCTGCGCGTCGCGGCGCGGTGGTGGTGGGCGCGACGAGCCCGATCCAGTCCAGCCCCGCGGCGCGCACGGGCTCGCGCACGAAGGCGGCGTGCTCGGGCGGCAGATCCACGAGCAGCACCCCATCGGCGCCGGCGCGCGCGGCCGTCGAGGCGAACGCCCCCGCACCGAAGGCCGCGATCGGGTTCGCGTAGCCGAACAGCACCACCGGCACCGGGCTCGTGCGACGCAGCTCGGCGACGAGCTCGATCACACCGGCCAACGTCGCGCCGCTGCCCAGCGCCCGCACCATCGCGGCCTGGATCGCGGGCCCGTCCGCGCTGGGATCGGAGAACGGCACGCCGAGCTCGACGACGTCCGCTCCGGCCTCGGCTGCCGCGCGCACGCATGCGAGGCAGTGCTCGCGCCCGCCGTCGAATGCGGTGAGATAGGCGACGAGCGCGGCGCGCTGCTCGTCGGCGGCGCGCTGGAACGCGTCGGCGATCCGCGTGCTCACGGTGCGCCCCCGGGCATCCGCGCCGCGAGCGTGTGCATGTCCTTGTCGCCGCGACCGGAGATGTTGACCAGCACGTCGACGTCGCCGTAGCGCGCGAGCACCTCGGGCAGCGCCGCGATCGCGTGCGCCGTCTCGAGCGCGGGCAGGATGCCCTCGGTGCGCGCGAGCAGCCCGACCGCCGCGAGCGCGGCCTCGTCGTCGACCGAGAGATAGAGCGCGCGCCCGCTCGCATGCAACGCGGCGTGCTCGGGCCCCACGCCCGGGTAGTCGAGCCCCGCGGAGATCGAGTGCGCCTCGCGGAGCTGGCCGTCGTCGTCCTGCAGCACGAGCGAGCGCATGCCGTGGTAGATGCCCACCCGCCCCCGCGCCATCGTGGCCGCGTGGCGCCCGTGCAGGCCCTCGCCGGCCGCCTCGACGCCCACGAGCGCGACACCGGGCTCTGCGACGAAGTCGGCGAAGATGCCGATCGCGTTGCTGCCCCCGCCCACGCACGCGACCACGACGTCGGGCAGCTTGCCGATGCGCGCGTGCAGCTGCGCCTTCGCCTCGCGGCCGATCACCCGCTGCAGCTCGCGCACCATCGTCGGATAGGGATCCGGGCCCATCACGCTGCCGATCACGTAGTGCGTGTCGTCCACGTGCGCGACCCAGTCGCGCAGCGCCTCGTTGATCGCGTCCTTGAGCGTCGCCGAGCCGGCGCTGACCGGCACCACCTCGGCGCCGAGCATGCGCATGCGCTGCACGTTCAGCGCCTGCCGCTGCACGTCGACCGCGCCCATGTAGACCACACACGGCAGCCCGAACCGCGCGCACACGGTCGCCGTCGCGACGCCGTGCTGCCCTGCCCCGGTCTCCGCGATGATGCGGCGCTTGCCCATGCGCAGCGCGAGCAGCACCTGGCCGACGCAGTTGTTGAGCTTGTGAGAGCCGGTGTGCGCGAGGTCTTCGCGCTTGAGCCAGATGCGGCCCTTGCCGAGCACCTCGGCCAGCCGCGGTGCGGGTGACAGCGCGGTCGGTCGGCCGACCCACTCGCGCGCGATCGTGTCGATCTGCGCGAGGTACTCGGGGTCCTCGCGCGCAGCCGCCCACGCGAGCGCGAGCTGCTCGACCGCCGGCATCAGCGTCTCGGCGACGTAGCGCCCGCCGAACTCGCCGAACTCGCCGCGCGGCATGCTCATCGGCCGCGAGCGTAGCGCACCCGCGGTCACGACGGAGGGGAGCCGTGCGCCTCAGCCCTCGCCTTCGGGCAGCTGCGCCGCCGGCAGCGGCGTGAAGCGGTCGAGCACGAGCCTCGTGATCGCCGGCAGGTGCCGCGTCACCGCGTAGGCGCGCGGGTAGATGACGCGTGCGCTCCGCGACTCCACCGCGCGGCGGACCCGGCGGGCGAGCCCCGCGGCGGTCCCCTCGGGGATCATCTTCACTGCGGCGGTCGGCGGCACCACCTCGTAGGCGGCGCGCGCCATCGGCGTGTCGACCGGGCCCGGGTAGACGGTCACCACGTGCACGCCCGTGCCACGCAGCTCGCCGCGCAGACACTCCGACGCCGCGGCGAGCCCGGCCTTCGCCGCGCTGTAGTGGGTCATGCCCGGCGTCGGCGCGAGCCCGGCCACGGACGCGACGTTGACGATCGCACCGGCGCGCTTCGCCAGCATCGCCGGCAGCGCGGCCTGGACCAGCGACAGCGGCGCGAGCAGGTCGACCTCGAGCAGCGCACGCATCGCGGCGATCGTGACGTCCTCGGTGCGCGCGACGATCTGCTGGCCGGCGTTGTTGACGAGCACGTCGACGGGGCCGAACGCCGCGATGGCCTGCGCGAGCCAGGCGGTGTGCTGCGTCGGATCCGCGAGGTCGGCCGGCTGCGCGCGCACGGCCTCGCCGAGCTCGGCGACGAGCGCCTCGAGCAGCGCGACGCGCCGCGCCACCATGGTCACGCGCGCGCCCGCCTGCACGTACTCCCGCACCAGCGCCTCGCCGATCCCGCTCGACGCTCCGGTCACCACGACGTGGGTCATGGGCGCGAGGCTAGCCGACGTCGCGGCGGACCGCTGGGCGATCGCCGCCGCTCACGACTCCGCGCACGCCGAGCGCAGCGCGGCCACGCGATCGCGGTCCTTCGTGCCGCGCAGCACCGCACCGGGCAGCTCGGCGCCCGTGGCCACGTCGATGCCCGCCGGCCGCACGGTCTCGATCGCCGCGTGCACGTTGTCGGGACCGATGCCGCCCGCGAGCCACACCGGCAGCGGCGCCAACGCGCGCACGGCCTGCCGCGCCCACGCCCAGTCGTGCGTCGCGCCCTTGCCACCGTAGCCCGCGACCTCGGCATCGAGCAGCACCCACGCCGGGGCCGGGTGCGGCACCTCGAGCGTCGCGAGCTCGGGCGTGCCGCGGATCACCCAGATGTACGGGATGCCGAGCCGGGCATAGCGAGCGATCGGTGCATCGCCGTGCAGCTGCACGAGGTCGAGCCCCAGGCGTGCGCGTGCGATGTCGACCTCCTCGGGGCTCGGGTCGACGAGCACACCGACGCGCAGCGGGCCGCCCGGGCGCACGCCGTCGACCAGCGCGGCCGCGGCGTCGAGGGGGAGCCCGCGCGGCGAGCCCCGCCAGAGGTTGATCCCGATCGCCTCCACCCCGAGGTCGTGGCAGAGCTCGAGGTCTTCGCGGCGCACGATGCCGCAGATCTTGAGCGCGCAGGTCATCTGCCGAAGGACGCGCTGGCGATCCACGCGCGGAGCGTCTCGGCGGGCTCGTCGGCGGACATCAACGCCGAGCCGACGAGGATCGCATCGACCCCCGCGTCGCAGAGCGTGCGCAGATCGTCGGGGCCGTTGACGCCGCTCTCGGCGACGTACGTGAACGTGCTCGGCACCAGGCGGCGCAGCTGCACCGCGCGCTGCAGATCGACCGTGAACGAGCGCAGGTCGCGGGCATTGCCACCGATGATCCGCGCGCCGGCACTCATCGCGCGGTCGACCTCGTGGGCGTCGTGGGCCTCGCACAGCACCTGCAGCCCGATGCGATGGGCGAACTCGACGAGCGGACGCAGCTCGGGCGGCGGCAGTGCGGCGACGATGAGCAGCGCTGCGTCGGCGCCGGCCCTGCGCGCCGCGAGCAGCTGGCTGCGCTCGACGATGAAGTCCTTGCACAAGACCGGCACCGCGAGCGCGTGCGCGGCCTCGCGGACGTCGTCGAGGCTGCCCGCGAAGTGGCTGTCGGCGAGCACGCTCACCGCGACCGCACCGGCGTCGGCGTAGCCGCGCGTGATCTCGACGACGTCGGCGCCTTCGCGGATCGGTCCGAGCGAGGGCGACGCGCGCTTGAACTCGGCGATGATCCGCGGCGCGGCTCCGGTGCGCAGTGCAGCCGCGAAGTCGCGCACCGGCGGCAACGAGGACAGCTCGGCCTCGAGCTGGGCGTCGGTCCAGTTGGCGTGGCGCTGCCCCGCGAGGGCGGCGCGCTTGGCCGCGAGGATCTTGTCGAGGTAGGTCGGCACTGCGCTCATCGATCCGCGCGGGGCCTATCATGGCTTTTCGCGACCAGATCTGCCAGACGCGAGCGCGCGCTGCCGTCGTCGAGCACGCGGCCGATCGCACGCGCGTGGGCGGGGAGATCGCCGAAGTCGCCGGAACCCGCGGCCACCAGCGCGAGTGCGCCGCCGTACTGCACCGCGGTGCGGTACGGCCCCGGCTCGCCGTCCAGCAGGCGCAAGAGCGCCTCCGCGTTGCGCACCGGATCCTCGCCCGCGAGCGCCGCGAGCGGGACCTCGGGGAGATCGGCATCGGCGGGGCGCAGCACGGCGCGCTCGAGCCGGCCTGCGTGGTACTGCCACACGAGCGTCTCGCCCTCGCAGCTCACGTCGTCGATCCCCGGCCCCGCGCCGTCCTCGGCAGCGATCCCCGCGAGGAAGCCGTGCACGACGAGCACCCGCGTGCTGCCGAGCTCGCCGAGCGCGAGGGCGAGATCGCGGCAGCGCGACGGGTCGTACACGCCGAGCAGCTGGCGGGTCGCCCGGGCCGGGTTGCAGAGCGGACCGAGCAGGTTGAACAGCGTGCGGATCCCCAGCGCACGGCGGGGTGCCGCGGCGTGGCGCATCGCGGGATGCAGCGCCGGCGCGAAGCAGAACCCCAGCCCGTGCTCGTCGATGGAGGCGGCGACCACCTCGGGCGGTGCGGCGAGATCGACCCCGAGGATCTCCAGCACGTCCGCGCTGCCGCTCGTGCTCGACGCGGCCCGGTTGCCGTGCTTCGCGACGCCCACGCCACACGCCGAGACCGCGATCGCGACGGCGGTCGACACGTTGCGCCGGGGGATCCCGCTGCCGCCCGTGCCGCACGTGTCGAGGAGATCGCCGCGCGTGCACGGCACCGGCACGAGCGCCTCGCGCATCGCCGTGGCGGCGCCGACGATCTCGTCGATGTGCTCGCGGCGCGCCGCGATGCCCATGAGCAGCGCGCCGATCTGCGCGGGCTCGCACTCGCCCGCGATGAGCTCGCGCATCGCGGCGGCGATGCGATCGCGACCGAGCGGCTCGCCACGCGCGAGCAGGGCGAGCGCCTCTCGCATCGCCGCGTCGCTCATGCGCCCTCCATCGCGAGGAAGTTGGCGAGCAGCGCGTGGCCGTGCTCGGTGAGGATCGACTCGGGGTGGAACTGCACGCCGTGGAGCGGCAGGTCGCGGTGACGCACGCCCATCAGCTCGCCTTCGGGCGTGCGCGCGTTGGCGACCAGCTGCGCGGGCAGCGTGCGCTCGTCGGCGACGAGGCTGTGGTAGCGCGTGGCCAGGAACGGCGACGGCAGTCCCGCGAGCACGCCGGTGCCGTCGTGCACGATCGGCGAGGTCTTGCCGTGCATGATGCGCGTCGCGCCGAGCACGGTCGCGCCGAGCACCTCGCACAGCGTCTGGTGGCCGAGACAGACCCCGAAGAGCGGCACGGCCCCGGTCTGCGCGAGCACGCGGCAGAGCGACTGGCACACGCCGCTGTCGGCGGGGCGCCCGGGCCCGGGCGAGAGCACGATGTGGCTGGGCCGACGGGCGAGCACGGCGTCGGCATCCTCGTCGTCGTTGCGCAGCACCGTGACCTCGGCGCCGAGCTCGAACAGGTACTGCACGAGGTTGTAGGTGAACGAGTCGTAGTTGTCGATCATCACCACCTTCGCGCGCGTGCTCATGCGGCACCTCCCGCAGCGCGGGCGATCGCGATCGCCCGCAGCATCGCGCTGGCCTTCGCGCGGCACTCGGCGTCCTCCGCCGCGGGCGTCGAGTCGTAGACGATGCCCGCGCCCGCCTGCACGCGCAGCGTGTCGGCCGTCGCGGTGATCGAGCGGATGCAGATCGCGAAGTCGGATGCGCCGTCGTAGCCGAGGTAGCCGACCGCGCCGCCGTACCAGCCGCGCGGCGCCGGCTCGAGCTCGTCGATGATCGCGAGCGCCCGCCGCTTCGGCGCCCCCGACAGCGTGCCGGCCGGGAACGCGGCGGCGAGCGCATCGAGGGCGTCGGCCCCGTCGCGCAGCCGCCCGCGGACCTCGGAGACGATGTGCATCACCCGCGAGTAGCGCTCGACGACGAACGACTGCGCGAGCTCGACGCTGCCGGCGGCCGCGACCCGGCCGACGTCGTTGCGCCCGAGATCGATGAGCATCAGGTGCTCGGCGCGCTCCTTGGGATCGGCGAGTAGCTCGCGCTCGAGCGCGAGGTCCTCGGCCTCGTCCTTGCCGCGTGGACGCGTGCCGGCGATCGGCCGCAGCGTGACCCGGCGATCGCGATCGACCCGCACGAGCACCTCGGGCGACGCGCCGACGAGCTCTGCCGACGGCAGCTGCATCGCGTACATGTACGGGGCCGGGTTGGTCGCCCGCAGCACGCGGTAGACGTCGAGCGGATCGAGGCCGCCCCTCGGCTGGTCGAACGCCTGCGAGAGCACGACCTGGAACGCGTCACCCGCGTGGATGTACGCGCGCGCGCGCGCGACCGCGTCGAGATAGCCGGCCTGCGACCACGGTGGGCACGGCGTGGCGACCGGCTCGGGCACGTCGGCGAGCGCGATGCGGGCGAGCGCGCCCGTCCCCCCGTCGAGCAGCCGCATCGTGCGGTCGATGCGATCGAGCGCGGCTGCATGGGCGCGCTCGACTCCGCCGTCGCACGCCGGCATCGCGGCCGCGACGACGAGCACGCGCTGCGCGAGCGAGTCGAAGGCCAGCACGACATCGGTCGCGACCAGCTCGAGCGCGGGCACCGATGCCGCGGCCGCGTGGGCCGGCGCGGGCAGCCGCTCGAACGCCCGCACCGCGTCGTGGCCCCACACCCCGGCCAGTCCGCCGACGAAGGGCGGCAGCTCGGGATCCGCCTCGGCGCGCGTGGACGCGAGCCAGGCCCGCACGAGCGCGAGCGCGTCGCCTTCGCGCGGCACGTCGGGCACGGCCAGGCCCGCGCGGGGCAGCACGCGTGCGCGCAGGCTGCCCTCTTCGAGCGCTCCGACGATGCGCGCGCGCCCGCCGATCGCGACGAAGCTCCAGCGCGCCCAGCGTTCGCCACCGACGACGCTCTCGAACAGCAACGCGGTGTCGGTCGCCGCGCGCGCCCGCGCGAATGCACCGAGTGGCGAGTCGACGTCGCCGATCCACTCGCGCACCACGGGCACCACCGGTGCGGCGTCGGCGAGTCGACGGAACCGCGCGGGATCGGGCCAGCTGCGCACCGGCCGAAGGATAGCCCGGTCGCGCGCGGGCCGTCGTAGACTCCCGCGCATGACCGACGCTCTCCCCGACGATCGCGCCGCGGCCGATCCCCCGCTCGCCCAGGCCGACCCCGACGTGTGGCGCCTCGTCCAGGGCGAGGATGTCCGGCAGCGCGAGAGCCTGCGGCTGATCGCGAGCGAGAACTACGCCTCGCGCGCCGTGCTCGAGGCGAGCGCGGCGAGCCTCACCAACAAGTACGCCGAGGGCTACCCGGGCAAGCGCTACTACGAGGGCATGGACTTCATCGATCCGCTGGAGTCGCTGGCGATCGCGCGCGCGAAGGCGCTGTTCGGGGCCGAGCACGCGAACGTGCAGCCCTACAGCGGCTCGCCGGCGAACCTCGCCGTGCTGCTCGGGCTGTGCGCGCCGGGCGACGTGACGATGGGGCTCGCGCTGCCCGCGGGCGGCCACCTCACGCACGGCTGGAAGGTGTCGGCGACCGGCATCTACTACCGCTCGGTGCAGTACGGCGTGCGCAAGGACGATCACCGCATCGACATGGACGAGGTGCGCGCGCTCGCCCGCGAGCACAAGCCGAAGCTCATCTGGGTCGGCCACTCCGCGTACCCGCGGCAGCTCGACTTCCCCGCGTTCGCGGCGATCGCCGAGGAGGTCGGTGCACACCTGGCCGCGGACATCGCCCACATCGCTGGGCTCGTCGCCGGCGGTGCACACCCGAGCCCGGTGCCGCACTGCGCCGCGGTCACCACGACCACGCACAAGACGCTGCGCGGTCCGAGGGGCGGGCTCATCCTCTGTCGCGCGCAGCATGCCGCGGCGATCGACAAGGCGGTCTTCCCCGGGCTGCAGGGCGGGCCGCACAACCACACCACCGCCGCGAAGGCGGTCGCGTTCGGCGAGGCGGCGACGCCGGCGTTCAAGGCCTATGCGCACCAGATCGTCGCGAACGCGAAGGCGCTCGCCGAGCAGTTCATGGCCAAGGGCTACGTGCTCGTGTCGGGCGGCACCGACAACCACCTGATGCTGCTCGATCTGACCAACCGCGGGATCTCCGGGCGCGTCGCCTCGTCGGCGCTCAACCGCTGCGGCATCGAGCTCAACGCGAACTCGATCCCGTTCGATCCGCGCAAGCCCTTCGATCCCTCGGGCGTGCGCATCGGCACCGCCGCGCTCACCTCGCGCGGGCTCGTCGAGCAGCACATGGCCGAGGTCGCGACGCTCATCGACGACGGCATCCAGCTCGCCGTCGCCGGGGGCGGCACGCCCGACGCCGCCGCGTGCGAGCGCCTGCGCGGCCGCGTGCGCGAGTTCCTGGCCCCGATGCCCGCGCCCGGGCTGGGATGAGCTCGCGCGCCACGATCGCGCGCGCGCTCGTCGTGCTCGCGCTCGGCTGTGGTGACGACGGAGGCACGCCGCCTCCGCCGTCCTCGACGACGCCGCCGACCCCCGCGGAGTTCCGCGGCAAGGCGCACCTCGAGGCCTACGAGCGGCTCCTGCCGCTCGCCCGCGTCGCGCTCGATCACGGTGATCCGCTCACCGCGGCGCAGCTCGACGGGGGACCGCCCGCGCCGCTGCCGTTCACGCTCGGCGCACGCGCGGTGCTGCGCAAGGACATCGACGCGGCGTGGGTCGAGGCCGAGGAGATCGACGGCGACGCGCTCGGGCCCGAGCGCGCGGCGCTCCTGCGGGCGATCCGCTTCGGCCTGTCGCGGCTACGCGACGAGCACGTGCGCAAGCCGAGCACGCGCATCGATCCCGCGGTCGGGCTGCGCGCGACGACACGACTGCTCGACGATCTCGATCGCCGCGGGCCCGGGTGCGAGGGCTGCGATGCGGCGCTCTCGCAGGCGGCACAGGCCCTCGATGCGGCCGTCGCCGACGTCGGCGCCACCAGCCTCGCGCGCGCGAACGCTGCGCGCGAGGACGCCGACGCGCTGCGCGAGCGGCTGAAGGCGCTGCCGGCCGACGTCGTGGCGCGGCCCGGCGCGAGCGCGCTGCTCGCAGCGCTCGCGCAGACGAGCGCGCGCATCCGTGCGATGGCGAGCGCGCTCGCGAGCGCGAAGCCACAGCCGCTGCCCGAGCAGGTCGCACCCGCACGGGATCCCGGCCAGGCGCTGCGGCTGCCCGATCGCATGGGCAGCGCGGCGCTGCGACGCTGGCTCGACGTGCACGAGTCCGAGGCCCACACGGCGCAGGAGCTGGTGCAGTCGCTCGCGCCCGCGCTCGTCCAGCTCGACACGCTCGCGCGCAAGGATGCCGCCGAGCAGCGCAGCAAGCCCGCGCCCACGCCCGCGCCGGTCGATGTCGCGCGCTGCGAGAGCGCATGGCAGCCGCTGGCCGCCTTCGTGAAGACCCAGCCCGCGCTCGCGGCCGCGACGCTCGACTGTGCCGCTGCACTGCGCCGCCTGCCGGCGCGCGCCGACGATGCGACGCTCGCGACGGCGCTCGTGCAGCTCGGCGTCGTGGAGCCCACCGAGCTCGCCCAGCGCGCGCGCGTCGATCCGCTGCTCGCTCGCATCGGCGGGACGATCGCGCCGGCCTCGCATCGGCACGCGCTCGCGATCGCGACGCTGTCCGGGCTCGGGCGGACCGACGCGCGGGCACGGGTGCTCGCGGCGGCGCGCGACGACGTGTGCCTCGCGATCACGGCGCTGTGGGTCCACGGCGAGCTCGGCGACGACGCAGCGCTCGGCGAGCGACTCGGCACGGCCTGCGATGCCCACCCGCGCGACGCGTGGATCGCCCTCGCGCTCGCGCGGCCCGAGCGTGCGCTCGACGGCCTCGGGCTCTCGCTGCTCGCGCTCGGTCCCGCCGACGCCGTCGCGCTCGAGCAGCTCTGGTGGCTGCCGATCGGGCTCGTCGTGCCGATGGCGCGCCCGAGCAAGCCGGTCGAGCAACCCGCCCGTGTCCACACCGAGCGCATCGTGCCGGGCCAGGAGCCGAGCCAGGAGCCGGGCCAGGAGCCGGGCCAGGCGCCGGGCCAGGAGCCAGAAGAGTGAGCCCGCCCGAGGTGTCCGCGGAGCTGCGCGCACGGCTGGCCGCGGGCGAGCACGAGGTCGTCGCACGCGAGCTCGACGCGGCGGGGGAGCACCGCGCCGCGGCGCAGGTGCGCGAGATGATCTGGGACTTCGCCGGCGCCGCGGGGTCGTGGCGGCGCGCCGGCGAGCCGTTGCTCGCCCTCGCGGCCGCGCTGCAGGACGGCGGGGCGGCGCTCGTCGACGAGGCCGTGCGCACGCTCGACGAGGTCGACGATCGCCCGCTGCTGACGCGTGCGGTCGAGCTGCTGCAGCGTCGCCGTCGACACCACGACGCCGCGCGGCTGCTGGCGCGCATCGACGATGCGCCGCACGCCCGCGCCGACGCGCTCGTCCGCGCGGGCGATCGCGTCGGGGCCGCCCGCGTGCTCGCCGACGCGGGCCAGAGCCTCGCCGCACTGCTCGCGCTCGGCGAGCTCGGCGAAGGTCAGGCGGCCGCGCCCGCACGCGCGCTCGCGGCCCGACTCGCCTGGGATCTCGGCGACGCGGAGGCGGCGGCCCGCCACGCCCAGATCGCGATGCGCGGCGGCGGGCAGAGCTCGGAGCTCGTCGCACTGCTCGCGCGCGCGCTCGCGACGCTCGGCCACGAGGTCGCGGCCGAGATCGTGATGCCGCAGCGCGACCAGCCGAAGGGCGACATCCCCGGCCGCTTCCGCGTGACCGGCATGCACGCGACCGGGCTGTGCGGCGCCGCGTACGTGGGCGTCGATCGCACGACGCTGCGTCCGGTCGAGATCCATCTCCTGCTCGCCGATCTGCCCGATCTCAGCGCGGCCGAGGGCGACGTGCTCGATGCGATCGAGCGCTTCGCCACGCTCGCACGCGCTGCGGCGGCGCTGGGCCACCCGGCGATCCGGCCGATCCTCGAGCTGCGCGCGGAGGCCGGGCTACTGGTGATGCCGCGCGCCCAGGGTCCGCTGCTGCGCGAGCTCGTGCGACCGCCGGGCCTGGTCGAGATGCCCTCGCGCGCACGCGCGCTCGCGGCGTTCCTGCTCGAAGGACTGGCCACGGCCCACGAGCGCGGGCTCGTGCACGGGTGGCTGTTGCCGTCGCAGATCGTCTGCGATGCGCTCGGCCGCCCGCAGCTCGGGCCGTTCGGTGCGCACCACCTCGCCGGGCTCGCGGCCACGCACACCGGCAGCCTCGAGGAGATCCTCGCCGTCACCGCGCCCGAGCTGCGCAGCGGCGGCGCGCCGACGATCGAGAGCGACCTGTTCGCGCTCGGTGCACTGCTCGCGGCGCTCGTGCTCGGGCGCTTCGACTCCGCCGACGACGAGCTCGACACGCCCGAGCTCGCGCTCGCGCGTGCGCTGCGGGATCCCGATCCACGCGCGCGTCCGAGCGCGGCCCAGGTGCTCGCGCAGCTGCGGGCCCCGGTCGCGCACGTGCGCGAGCTCGAGGCGGTCGCGCCGCACGAGGAGGCCAGCGCCGGGCCGACGATCGAGCTCGGCCGCGGCCAGCCCTCGCTCGCGGTCGAGGCCGCGCCGAGCTGGAGCGACACCGAGCTCGATGCGCTGTGCAGCGCCGACAATCCGTGGTGGCAGCCGATCCTCGACCGGCAGGGCCGCCGGCTCGTGCTCGCCGCATGGCCGGCGGGCTGTCGCGCGCTCGGTGACGCCGCACCGCCGTCGTGGCGCGCGCTCGTGCCCGAGGCCGCGTGGCCGAAGGACGAGCTGCTGCACGCAGCGATCGAGCAGCGGCTCTCGCCGACCACGTTGGTCGCCACCCCCGACGGCGAGTGGATGCTCGCGCTCGACGATCTGCTCGCGCGATGAGCACCTCGCCGACGATGCCCTGGCGCGCGAGCGCTGCGCTCGGGCTCGGCCTGCTCGCCGTCGCGCTCTGGGCCGTGCCGCGGCACGTGCAGCCCGGTGACGCCGGCGAGCTCGCGACCGTGATGCTGCAGGGCGGCGTGCCGCATCCGTCCGGCTATCCGTGGATGCGGATCCTCGGGCTCTTCGCGCGACCGCTGTGGTGGGCCGGGCTCGCGCCCGCGACCGCGGCCGCCCTGCCCTGCGCGCTCGCGGCCGTGGTCGGCTGGGTGTGGCTGGCCCGCATCGCGAGCCGCATCGCCGCGTGGCCCGCTGCGCTCGCGGCCGTCGCGTTCGTCGCCTGTGCCCACGTCGTCGTGCTGCACACGTGCGACGCCGAGGTCTGGGGGCCGCTCGTGCTCGCGATCGCGATCATGCTGCAGCTCGCCATCGCACCACCGCGTCATGCGGTCGTGGCCGGCATCGCGTTCGGGGCCGGCCTCGGCCACCACCTCACCTGCGTGTGGCTCTTGCCGCTCGCGATCGCGGCGGCGTGGCCCCGCGCGCCCGGCGTGCGCACGCTCGCGCGCGCGGCCGGCTGGGGTGTGGTGGGCACGCTCGGCGGGCTGTCGATCTACGCGACGCTCGCGATCGGCGACGGCGATGCGTGGCGCTGGGGCGACACGCGCTCGCTGGACGGGCTGCTGCACCACGTGCTGCGGCGCGACTACGGCATGCTGAGCCTCAGCCTGCACGATGCCGCCCCCGCGACGGGGGATCAGCTCGCGCGCGTCGGCGGCTCGTGGACGCGCGTGCTCTCGGCGGGGCTGTTCGACACGCCCTGGCTCGCGCTGCCGCTCGTCGTCGCGATCGTCGTCGTCGCGGTGCGCAGCTGGCCGCGCACGCATCGCGAGGCCGGGGTCGCGCTCGCCAGCGCGTGGCTGTCCGCCGCGCTCGTGTTCCCGCTCATGCACGACATCGATCCGCGCTCGCCGTTCGCGGCGTGGATCCTCGAGCGCTTCGACGTGATGCCGCTCGCGCTCGCCACCCCCGCGCTCGCGATCGTCCTGCACCGCGCGTGGCTGCGGATCCCCGAGGGCTGGCCGCGCCCGCTCGCGATCGTCACCGCGGCGGCGCTCGGGCTGCGTCAGCTCGCGAGCACCGGCGAGGCCGGCGTTCCGGCCGACGACGACACGATCGAGGTCTACGCGACCAACCTGCTGCGCACGCCGGACCCGCAGCAACGCGCGCTCGTGCTCGGCACCGACGACCACCGCAGCTTCGGGGCGCTGTTCGCCCGCGAGGTGCTCGGCGAAGGCCGAGCGGTGCTCTACGTCGACGCCTCCTTGCTCGCGCATCCCTGGTATCGCGCGTGGCTGCGCCGGCGCTGGCCCGACCTGCCCGACGTCGACAAGCCGGTGGCGCTCGTGCTCGCTGCGTGGGCGCAGGATCGCGACCTGCCCGTCTATCTCGCGAACGAGTTCTCGATGCCGTCGACGTCCCTGCCCCGCGTGCCCGAGGGCGTGCTCTGGCGGGTGCTCGCGCCGCACGAGGTCGCGATCACGCCCGAGCTCGTGCTGGCCCGGCACCTCGCGGCCCGGGCGCGGCTCTCGAGCCCCACGGGCACCCCGTCGTCGCCGTTCTCGAGCGACCTCGTGGGTGCGGCGAGCGAGCCCACGCAGCGGCTCGAGCAGGCGCTGCGGCGGGCCGGCCGGGCCGATCTCGCCGCGGAGCTGCCCGCGCCCCCCTGACGCGGACGCGCGCGCGAGCGCGGACCACTCGACGTCGCGCGGGTGCGTGCGCATACGGCCCTTGCGACCGATGGCGAAGCGCGGCACCGCGATAGTAGGCTGGTGCCCGAGGTGTCGACCTCGAGCAACCAGGCCCGCGATCGCGATGCGGCCCCCGACCGGATCGGCCCCTACGAGGTGCTCGGGCGGCTCGCGACGGGCGGCATGGCCGAGCTGTTGCTCGCGCGCAAGGTCGGCATCGAAGGCTTCCAGAAGGTGGTGGTGCTGAAGCGCATCCTGCCGATGTTCGCGAACAATCCCGACTTCGTGGAGATGTTCCTGCACGAGGCCCGCCTGGCCGCGACGCTCGAGCACCCGAACATCGTGCAGGTGTTCGACATCGGCAAGTCCGACGACGACTACTACTTCGCGATGGCGTACCTGCACGGCAAGGATGCGCTCGCGATCCTGCGCGAGCTCACCCGCCGCAGCGAACGACTGCCGGTCATCCACGCGATCACGATCGCGTGCGGCATCGCGGCCGGGCTGCACCACGCGCACGAGCAGGTCGGCTTCGACGGCAAGCCGCTCGGCATCGTGCACCGCGACGTCTCGCCCGCGAACGCGATCGTCACCTACGACGGCTCCGTGAAGCTGGTGGACTTCGGCATCGCGAAGGCGGCCGCGAGCGCGAACGTCACGCGGATCGGCGTGCGCAAGGGCAAGGCCGCGTACATGTCACCGGAGCAGTGCCGTGGCGATCCGCTCGATCGGCGCACCGACATCTGGTCGCTCGGCGTGGTGCTCTACGAGATGCTGACGATGGCGCGGCTCTACCGCGCCGACACCGACCTCGCGATCATGCATCGCATCGTCAGCCAGGACGTGCCGCCGCCGAGCTCGGTCGTGGCCGACCTCCCGCGCGCGCTCGAGGCGATCGTGCTGCGCTGCCTCGCACGCGACCGCGAGCACCGCTTCGCGACCGCGCTCGAGCTGCAGCACGAGCTCGAGAGCTGCGCCCGTGCGCTCCACCTCGTGCCCACCGCGGGCGCGCTCGGCAGCTACGTGCGCGCGACGTTCGGCTCCCCGCCGCCGCCCTGGCACTCCGGCGTGCTGCCGGCGCCGCCGAGCGTACCGGTCACCGGCTCCGTCGACATCGCGCTCGACTCGGCGCCGTCGGAGGCCACCCGCGATCTGGTCGCCACGCCGCCGCCGCAGCTCGAGACCGCGATCGGTCCGCCGCCTTCTGCACCGCGGACGACCGCGCCCTATCCTGCGGCGGCGATGCAGGCCGCGGCGATCCCCGCGGCCGGATTCAGCCACACCGCGGCGAGCCGGCCCAGCCTCGTCGACGACGCGCCGCCGCGCAGTCGCATGCCGGTGGTGCTCGCCGTCGCCGGTGCACTGGCGCTCGTCGGCGGGCTCGCGATCTGGCGGCTCGCGCCGAGCGACACCCCCGCGGTCGCGCCGGCCGTCGCGAGCGCAGCCGTCCCGGCGGCCGAGGTGCCGAGCGCCGCCCCGGCGCGCGAGGAGGCGCCGTCCGTCGCAGGGTCCGCGGCCGTGGCCGCCCCGGCTCCGCCCACCGCCGCGGAGCTCGAGGCCTGGCTCGCGGCGGTGCACCAGACCGACGTCGCGCGTGCGCTGCCGTTCGCCGCGCGCCACGAGCTGCTCGAGCGCCTCGCAGCGTCCGCGGTCGCGTCGCGCATCGATGGCGAGCTGCAGGCGGCGCTCGACCTCGTGCAGGCCGACCTCGCACCGCAGCCCTGCCGCACGTTCGCGGCGGCGCTCGAGCGCATCGCGGCCGCGCGCCTGCCCGATCACGAACCGACCGCGCTCCAGATCGACGCGCTCGCGCGCGCGCACGTGCCCGATCCGACGCAAGTGCCCGCAGCCGGCCGCGCACCCGATGCGAGCTGCGACGGGCTCGCCGATCGCCTGGACTCGCTGCGCACGCCCGCAAAGGCGACGAGCGCGAAGGAGTCGGCGGTGCGCAGGCCCAAGAAGCCAGTCGCCGCCGGCGAGCCCCCGAAGACCACGCCGCCCACGCGTCGCGATCCACCGCCGCCGCCGAGCAAGCTCGACGACGAGCTGCGCCCGTTCCACAAGTGAACGATCAGCCGCCCGGGTCGATGCGGGCGAGCTCGACGAACGCCCAGCCCGAGGACGCGCTGGCGTCGGCCTCGATCGCCCAGAGCTGGATCGGCGCCGTGGTCTCTTCGGTGTCGGACGCGTAGTCGAGCGGGCCCGAGGCGCCGCGCACGTCGATCGACTCGCCGGTGCGGAAGTGCTCGACCGCCGCGGGCCAGCTGTTGGGCAGGATGTCGATCGGATCGCCGGCACTCACCCGTCGCAGCCCACGCGCGATGCCGGTGCCGCCGATGCTCGGCTCGTCGAAGTGTGCGCGCGCGCTGCCGTAGAGCACGAGCCACGCCGCGTCGTAGGCGTGCGGAGTGAAGCCCGACGAGTCGGCGTCCGCGTCGAACTCCGCCGCGTAGGCGGCCGCGAACGCGTTGAACAGCACGCCCTCGGCGGGGGCCGGCCGCGTGCCGCGGATCTTCGTGAACAGCGCCGACGAGGTGTCCACGGTGTCGTCGAGCAGCACCTGGCTGTACGCCGCGTCGGCGAGGAACAGCCCGACGCCCTCGGCGGTGAACGCCGCCTCGAGATCGTCGGTGGCGGTGGCCGCGGTGAGCATCGCGACGTAGTCGGCGATGTCGGACGAGACGAACAGCACCTCGTCGATCGCACCGCTCGCGAGCTGGTCGGCGACCTCGGCGAGGATCGACGAGAACTGCCCGGACTCGAAGGGATGGCGCTCGACGACGCTCCCGCCCCCGGCGACGAAGCGCGCCTCGAACAGTGCGGCGAGCCCCTCACCGTAGGCGCCGAGCTGGTAGATCGCGGCGACGTTCGCGACGCCGCGCGTGCGCATGTCGTCGGCGATGACCTCGCTCTGCAGCGTGTCGGGCGGCACCGTGCGCCACAGCCGACCAGGCATCTCGAAGGTCGGATCCAGCACGTCGAGCCCGGTGAGCGCGGGGCTCGTGGCCGACGGCGATATCACGAGCACGTCGGCGTGCCGCACGGCCTCGAATGCGGCCTGCGTGCGCGAGCTGCCGCGGGGGCCGACGATCGCCGGCACACCGATCGTGTCGGCCAGGAACGCCGCGGTCGCGGCGCTGGCCTCGACGTCGTCGAGCAGGTCGCCGGCCATCGCGGTGGTGTCGCAGTGCAGCATCGCGAAGCGCTGGCCGTCGAGCCCGCCCTGCCGATCGACCTGGCGCAGCGCAAGCTCGGCGGCGCGCTGCGTGTCGGCGTGATCGACGTAGCCGAACAGCGAGCCCAGCACGATGTGGTCGGCGTAGTCGCCCGGCCGCGCCACGAGGTCCTCGGGCCAGCTCCGCGAGCACCGCGGATGCAGCTGCGGTGCGGAGCAGGAGCCGTCGTCGTTGCACACCGACCCGAGCCCGAACGACGCACGACACTGCGTCGAGGCCGTGCACTCGTCGGGATCGATCGCGAGCAGCGTGCAGCCGCCCCCCGTGAAGGCACATGCGACGAGCGTGGCTGCGATGCGCTGCTGCACGTCCGGCGTCCCCGCCCCGAGCGAGTGTATGCCAAGCGCACGAGCCCCGGGCAGCGCGGACGCCACGACCCCGTCACGCACGCAGCAGCGGAACACCGTAGGCGCCGAACGACGCGTCGGCCGTCACGATGGTCCAACCATCCTGTCGGGCCTGCGCCACGAGCATGCGGTCGAACGGGTCGCGGTGATGCAGCGGCAAGACCTCGACGGCGGCGGCGTGCTCGGCCGAGATCGCCAACCATTGCGCGCCGAGCTCGGCGACCGCGGGGATGAGCCAATCCCCGACCGAGCCCGGCACGTTCAGCTTGCCCAGCTTCGTCTTGATCGCGACCTCCCAGGCGGTCGCAGCACTCACGGCGAGCTCGTTCGCGGTGTCCGCGATCTGCGAACGGACGCCCCCGGCGATCCGCGTTGGCTCCCCCAGCGCCCAGAGCACGACGTGCGTATCGAGCAGCAGTCTCACGAATCGTCGGCCCCGAACGCCGCGGCGATGTCCGCGGGGAGCCCATCGAAGTCCTCCGCGATCTCGATCTGCCCTACGTACTTACCGAGCCGCCGGCGCTGCGGCCGACGAGCGATCGGGCAGAGTCGAGCGATGGGTTTGCCGGCGCGCGCGATCACGATCTCTTCGCCCCGCTCCACGCGCTCGAGCAGACGCGACAGGTTGGTCTTGGCGTCGTGCACGTTGACCGAGTCGGCCATGTTAGCTAGGTTAGTCCGAGGAGCGTCCGGCGGCAAGCCGCCGCAACGGCCACGGGGCCGTGGTAGCCTGCGCCGGGATGCTGCGCACGCGCACCGCGGTACGTGGGCTCGCCTGCGTCGTCGCGCTCGCGGTCGGCTTCGCAGTGCCGATCGTGCACGCGGGGGCCAAGCCCTCCGCCGCCGATGTGAAGCGCGCCGAGGAGCTCTACGACAACGGGCGCACGCTGTTCGCCGAGGGCTCCTACGCTGCGGCGGCCACTGCCTTCGAGGAGGCCTACGAGCTCTCCGGCAACCTCGACATGCTCTACAACGCCGCGCTCGCCCACGATCGCGCCGGCGAGTTCGAGCAGGCGATCGCGGCGCTCGATCGCTATCGGGCGCTCGCGCCGGCGAGCGAGCGCGAGGCGCTCGATCAACGCAAGCGGAGCCTGCAGCTGCGGCTCGAGAAGCAGCGCGAGGCCGAGAACGAGACCGCCGCCGAGCGCTGGCTCGTGCCCAGCGAGCCGACGACGCCGACCGTCGCGCCCGACACGCCGGCGGAGCCCCGCGACCGCACACCGCGGCGCGTGCGGCCGGCCGCGTGGGCGCTGCTCGGCGGCAGCGCGGCGGGCTTCGTCGTCACCGCAGGCCTCGGGGGTGCCGCGCTCGCCCACACGCGCGCCTCCGAGGACGGCTGCGTCGACGGCGACGCCGGCTTGCTGTGCGGCAGCGACGTCGCGGGCGACGCGAGGAAGAGCCGCCCGCTCGCGATCGGTGCCGACGTGATGCTCGGAGTCTCCGCGGCGCTCGCGATCGCCTTCATCGCGGTGCTCGCGGTCGACCTGAAGAAGTCGAAGGGCCGCTCGAGCGCCCGCGTGCGCCCCACCGGCACGGGCGTCGCGCTTCGCTTCTGAGAACTCAGCTCCCGGCGACGGTCATCGCATCGACGCGGAAGCTGGGGGCCGTGGTCGACGTGCGGTGATCGAGATCGTTCGCGACGCGATCGATGCCCTTCAGCAGCTCGTCGAGGTTGCGCGAGATCGTGATCTCGCCGACCGGCACCGTGAGCTCGCCGTTCTCGATCAGGAAGCCCTCGGCGCCGCGGCTGAAGTTGCCGTTGGTCGGGTCGAAGCCGAAGCCCATCATGCGGTGCACGTAGAGCCCGCGCGTGATGCCCTCGAGCAGCGCCGCGGGCTCGTGCGGCCCGGCGAGCATGACGAAGTTGCTCGTGCTCGCGTGCGGGATGCCGCCGCCGCCCGCACCGGAGCCGGTCGGCTTCGCGCCGAGCTTCTTCGCGCTGTACGTGTCGAGCAGGAAGGTCGCGAGCTTGCCCTTCTTCACGACCTCGAGCCGCTTCACCGGACGACCTTCGCCGTCGAACGCCCGGGAGCCGGGACCGCGCGGGATGAGCGGGTCGTCGATCACGGTGACGTGCTTGCTCGCGACCTGCTCGCCCAGCTTCTTCGCGAGGTAGCTGCGCTCGCGATAGATCGCGTCGCCCAGCACGCAGCCCGCCAGCAAGCCGAGGATCGCCCGCGCCGCATCCTTGTCGAACACGACCGGCACGACGCCGGTGTCCATCTTGATCGCGCCGAGCTGCCGCAGCGCACGCTGGGCCGCCTCGCGCCCGACGTGATCCGGCGCCTCGAGCTCCGAGAAGAAGCGGCCGCCGGTCCACCACACGCCGTTGCGCTTCTTGCCGCCGACGTCGTCGGCGACCGCCTGCACCACCAGCGACTGGTACGTACCGCTGCGCTCGCCGAGGAAGCCGCTCGTGGTGGCGAGCACCGAGTGCCCGCTCGTGCGCCCGAACGACGCGCCCTCGGACGCGGTGATGCGCTTGTCGTGACCGAGCGCCGCGCGCTCGCCTCGCTTCGCGAGCTCGATCGCCCGGTCGGCCTTGATGCCGTCGGTCTTCGGGTCGAACAGATCGAGCGCGGGCCACTCCTTCGCGAGCTCGCGGGCCGGCGGCGGCGAAGCCAGCGGATCGGGCTCGCTGACCTCGGCCATCTCGACCGCGCGCCGCACGAACGCGCGCACCGCATCGCGCTCGAGATCGGTGGTGGAGCTGGTCGCGACGCGGCCGTCCTTGATGACGCGCACCGAGAGCCCGCTGCTGCCGGCTTCCTTGACCAGCTCGACGGTGCCCTGCCGCACCGAGACGTCGAGCTCGTGGCCGACCGCGACGCTGACCTCCGCGGCGTCGACCCCTTCGGAGCGGAGATCCGCGATCGCCTGCTCGGCCACGCGACGCAGCCGCGCGAGGATCGCCTTCGGGGTGCCGCCGCTCATTCGAGCGCGGTCCCCCCGACCGTCAGCCGATCGAGCTTGATGGTGGGCATGCCCACGCCGACCGGCACGCTCTGGCCGTCCTTGCCGCACGTCCACATGCCGTCGGACAGCTCGAAGTCGTTGCCGACCATGCTCACGGTGCGCAGCGCCTCGGGTCCGTTGCCGATGAGGTTCACGCCCTTGAGCGGCGCGGTGAGCTTGCCATCCTCGATGAGGTAGCCCTCGGTCAGGCTGAACACGAAGTCGCCGTTGCTGATGTTGACCTGGCCGCCGGAGAACTTGCGCGCGAACACGCCGCGCGACACGGAGCGGATGATGTCGGCGGGATCGTCGTGGCCCGCGCTCATCAAGGTGTTCGTCATCCGCGGCATCGGCACGTCGCGGAAGCTCTCGCGCCGTCCGCTGCCGGAGCCGCCGCGCTCGAAGTAGTCGGCGCTGATGCGATCGTGCATGTACTCGCGCAAGATGCCGTCCTCGATCAGCACCATCGGCTCGCCGGTCCTGCCGTCGTCGTCGACGTTGATGCTGCCGCGGCTGCCGACCAGCGTGGGATCGTCGATGACCGTCACGCCCGGCGCCGCGACGCGCTCACCGACCTGGTCGGTGTAATTCGACGTGCGCTTGCGGTTGAAGTCGGCCTCGAGCCCGTGGCCGACCGCCTCGTGCAGGAGGATGCCGGAGTCGCCCGCGGCGAGCACGACCGGCATCGTGCCGGCCGGCGCAGGCCGTGAGTCGAGGTTCACGAGCGCCACGCGAGCGGCCTCGCGCCCGTGCGACTCGGGGCTGTGCTGCGTGAAGTAGTCGAGGCCCATGCGTCCACCGCCGCCGGAGCTGCCCGACTCGCGGCGCTGGCCCTGCTTCGCGATGACGCTGACCCCGAAGCGCACCATCGGCTGGATGTCGTAGGCCATGCCGCCGGAGCTGTCGATGACCAGGATTTCCTTGTGCACCGACACGATCGAGGCGTCGACGCGCATGATCTTGCGCGAGGCGGCGCGCGCGGCCTTGTCGGCGCGACGCAGGAGCTCGACCTTGTCGGCGCCCGCGATGTCGACGACCTCGTCGACGACCGGGTAGCGCGTCGGCAGCTCGCGCAGCGTGGTCTTGACCGGCTTCACCTTCTTCGCGCCGGCGGCGATGCGGCTCGCGGTCTCGGCCGCGCGCATCATCTCGGCGGGCTCGATGCTCTCGGCGTATGCGTAGCCGACCGCCTCGCCCTGCACGACGCGCACGCCGACGCCCATGTCGATGCCGCCGGACACGTTGCGCACGTGTCCGTCTTCCATCGCGACGCTGCTGCTGCGGCGGTACTCGAAGTAGAGATCCGCGAAGTCGCCCCCGCGCTCGAGCGCCGCGGCGATGAGCTTCGCCGCGAGGGCGCCGTCGATGGCACCGCGACCGGGCGCGAACGGAGCCTCGGACGCGACGACGCGCGGGAGCACGCTCGGCGCGGCCGCGACCACCTCGACGCGCTTGGCCTTCGCGACGGGCTTGGCCTTCGCCGCAGGCTTGGCCTTCGCGACGGGCTTGGCCTTCGCGACGGGCTTGGCCTTCGCGGCAGGCTTGGCCTTCGCGACGGGCTTGCCCTTCGCGACGGGCTTGGCCTTCGCGACGGGCTTGCCCTTCGCGGGCCGCCGAGCCGCCTTGGGCGCGGCTGCGCGCGCCATCAGGCCTTCTTCGACTTGCCCGCGTAGCGGCGACGGAAGCGATCGATGCGGCCTTCCGCGTCGAGCTCGCGCGCCTGACCCGTCCAGAACGGATGGCTGCACGCGGAGACGTCGAGGCGGATCACCGAGACCTCGCTGCCGGAGACGTCGCGCTTCTCGTTCGACGCCATCGTCGAGTACGAGACCCACTCGTCACCCGTCGACGTGTCGACGAAGAGCACCTTGTGATAGTCGGGATGGACGCCCTTCTTCATCGGAAGTCCCTCACCAGCTCGACTTGGTGACGCCGGGCAGATCGCCGCGCAACGCGAGGTCGCGCAGTGCGACGCGGCAGAGCCCGAACTTGCGATAGACCGCCTTGCTGCGACCCGTGAGCATGCAGCGCCGGGTCTTGCGCGTCGGGCACGAGTTGCGGGGCAACTTGCAGAGCGCGACGCTGACCTGCTGCTTGTCCTCGGGGGACAGCTCGGGGTCCTTCAGCTTGCGACGCAGCTCGGCGCGGCGGTCGGCGTACTTGTCGATCAACTCGTCGCGATTTTGGTCGCGCAGAACCTGGGATAGCTTGGCCATGGCGAATGGGCGGCCGACAGGGGCCGTCGGGGGCCGGAACGTACCGTCAGCGCTTCCGCGACGCAAGCCGTCCGGCACGGCCCGGCGCACTCGGGGCCTGGGGCTCCGCGCGGCGCTCGGACCCGGGCTTCGCTCGGGTCCGGGATTTGCCCGCGGACGGACCTCGGGCCGGCGGGCCACGTCGCCCCGACGGGGCTGGACGGGCACCTGCGGCCGCCTCCGCCTGCGCCAGCTTGAGCAGGCCCTTCGCCGGGCGCTGCCCCGCGGCGGCACGGAGCTCCGCGATTTCCTCTTCCCGCAGGCGCCGCCACTGCCCCTCGCGCAGCCCGTCGGCGGTGATCCCGGCGAACGCCACGCGGATCATCTTCAGCACCGGGTGGCCGATCGCGTCCCCCATCCGGCGGATCTGCCGGTGCAGCTCCTGCGAGATCGTGATCTGCACCCACGTGTTCGTGCGGGTCGCCCTCACCGTCTCCACCTCGAGCGCCGGGCGCGTGCGCGTACCGTCGTCGAGCGTGACGCCCGCGTGCAGCGACGCGATCGCATCCTCGTCGAGCCGACCCTGCAGCTTCGCGTGGTAGGTGCGCGGCACCGCGCGACGCGGATGCAGCAGCGCCGACGCGAGCGTGCCGTCGTTGGTGAGCAGCAGCGCACCGCGGGTGTGGAAGTCGAGCCGACCGATCGGCAGCACGCGCGCCCCGACGCCGGCGAGCAGCGACGAGACCGTCGCGCGTCCGCGGGCGTCCTGCTCGGGCTCCGGCGAGCACATCATCTCGTCGGGCTTGTTCATCACGAGGTAGACGTGCTCCGCGACCGCCACGGGTGCGCCGTCGACCTCGACGCGCGCGTCGTCCGGATCGACGCGCGTGCCCGGCTCGGTGACCACGCGACCGTCGACCTTCACGCGCCCCTCGGCGATCAGCGCCTCGGCCTCGCGCCGCGAGCCCAGGCCCGCGCGCGCGAGCACCTTCTGCAGGCGCTCACCCGCGGTCTTCGGCTTCGTCGTCGCCCTGGTCGTCGTCGACTTCGTCGTCGGCTTGCTCGCCGTCGTCTTGGTCGTCGGCTTCGTCGACTTCGTCGTCGGCTTGCTCGCCGTCGTCTTGGTCGTCGGCTTCGTCGTCTTGGTCGTCGGCTGCGGGCGCGGCCTCGTCGGCCTGCTCGTCCCTCTGCTCGGCGTCCGCGTCTGCGTCGGCATCTTCGTGCTCCTCGTCGCCCTCGTGCTCGGTCGCGGAGCCGGCCTCGCCGCCCTCCGCATCCCACTGGAGCACCTCTTGGCCCATGGTCTCGCGCTCGTCGAACAGTGCGCCCTCGCCGAGGTGCTCGGCGACGAGCTGGCGGCTCTCCTCGGTGAGCTCGCGGAACTCGTGCAGATCCGGCATGTCGCGGAGACTGCGGAGATTGAAGAACTCGAGGAACTTGAGCGTGGTGCCGTACAGGTGCGGCCGCCCCGGCTCTTCCTTGCGCCCGACGATGCGAACGAGATCGTGGTCGAGCAGGATCTTCATCACCGCGCCACAGTCGACGCCGCGGATGTGATCGACCTCGGGCTTCGTGACCGGCTGCCGGTACGCGATGACGGCGAGCGTCTCGAGCTGCGAGCGCGACAGTCGGGCCGGGCGCTCGGCGAGCAACAGCTGCACCCACCGGCTGTTCTCCGGATCCGTGCGCAGCCGGAAGCCGCCCGCGACCTGCGCGAGCACGACGCCGCGGCCGGTGAGCTCGCGGCCGAGCTGCTTGAGCGCGAGCTGGATCTGCCGCTGGCTCGCGTCCTTCAACAGCTGCCGGATCTCGCGCACGCCGAGCGGCTTGTTCGCCGCGAAGAGCAGGCTCTCGACGATCGACACGAGCCGCGCGGACGCTTCGCCTTCGACGTCCGAGAGATCGTCCTCCGCCGCGATCGGCAGCTCGTCGGAGAGCTCGACCGCGTCGTTCGTGGTGGGCGCCTCTGCCGGCGTCTCTTCGCGACGGCGACCACGCCGAGGCCGGGGTGCATCGCCGAGCTGCGCGACGAGATCACCGGTCGTCGCCTGCTCGGCGGGCGCGCGCTCGGGTCGGTCCTTGCCGCGCTTGCGTGGTCGAACCTCGGTGTCGGTCATCGCGAATCGTCCTCGGGCACCGGCTGCTCGGGCGGTTCTACCCCCTCGGCGGCCGTCTGCGCGGGGTCGTCGTCTTCCGGCGGCAATGCGGCCGTGTTCGCGGCCGCGGGCTCGTTGGCGGCCTCCGCCGCGTTCGCGACCACGGGCTCGTTGGCGGCCTCGGCTTCGTTGGCCGCGGGGCTCTCTGCCGCCGCGTCGACCGGTGGACGCGCGGGCGGCGGCTCGACGACCGGCTCGGCCATCGCGCCCTCGTCGAGCAACAGCTCCGCGTGCGCGTGCTCGAGCGCGTGCTCGGGATCGGGTGGCGGCGTCGCATCGGCGCGCGCGTGCTCGAGCCGACGCGCCTCGTCCAGCAAGCTCGCGGGATCGAGCTCGGTCGCGCCGACGAAGCCCGCGTCGTCGCCGTCGTCGACGAGCGCCGCATCGCGGATGTCGGCCTCGACCTCGGGCGCCGGCGGCGGACGTCCGAAGCTCACCGCCTCGTCGTAGCCGGCGAGCGCACGCTCGGCCTCCTCGGCCGTGGCCGCACGCTCGATGAGCAGCGTCTCGCTGCCCTCGGGCTGGTGCACCCGCGCCACGCCGAGCCGCACGAGCTCGAGCACCGACATGAGCGTGACGATGAGCATCGCGCGCAGCTCCTGCTCGCTCGACCACGAGCGCTCGAGGAAGAGCTGCTCGAACTCGAAGCGCGAGCGCTCGATGAGCACGTGCGTGAGCTGCTGCATGCGCGACGCCACCGAGACGCGCTCGAGCACGATCTCGTGGCTGCGCAGCACCCGGGCGCGCTCGAGCACGCGCTGGTAGGCCTCCGCGAGCCGGTAGAGCGTGATCGGAGCCAGCCCGCCGTCGAGCGGCGGCACGTCGACGACGCTGCCACGATCGAACACGTCGCGGCCCGAGATCGGCAGCCGGTCGAGCCGCTCGGCGGCGTCGCGATAGCTCTGGTACTCGAGCAGCCGCGCGATGAGCTCCGCGCGCGGATCACCGGGCTCGCCCTGCGCCTGCGCGATCTCGGCGTCCTCGGGCTGGCTGGGCACGAGCTCGCGGCTCTTGAGGTAGGCGAGCGTCGCGGCCATGACCAGGTACTCGCCGGCGGTCTCGAGATCGAGCGCGCGCATGAACTCGAGGTACTCGAGGTACTTCTCGCAGACGAACGAGATCGGGATGTCGAGGATGTCGAGCTCGTGCCGGCGCACGAGGTGCAGCAGCAGATCGAGCGGGCCCTCGAACTGCGGGAGCTCGACCTCGCAGCGGCTCTCCGCGCCCGGCACGTCGCCGAGCGCCTCGGTGGACGCACCGAGCGTCTCGCCGTCGGTGGTGGTGGTCACCCGACCACCGCAGACAGGGCCATCATCGCGACCCGGAGCACCGGATCGAAGAAGAAGTGCAGCACGCCCGGCGCGGCGAACACCAGCACGAGCAGTACGATGCCGCCGTAGCGCTGCAGGTACTCGTCGATGTGCTGACGGCGCACGCCGAGCAGCCAGCCGAGCACCTTGCCGCCGTCGAGCGGGTGCAGGGGCAGCAGGTTGAAGACGAACAGGATCACGTTCAGCACGAAGAACATGACCACGGGGTTGTCGGCGCCGAGCAGCCACCCCCCGAGCCCGGCGACGTGCACGAGCACCCACGCGACACCGAGCGTGAGCACGGCGAGCACGAGGTTCGACAGCGGACCGGCGAAGGCGACGAGCGCCATGCCGGCGCGCATCGTGATCTTGCGCGTGTAGTAGCGCGGGTTCGTGTTCACCGGGCGGCCCCAGCCGAACATCATCGTGCCCGCGCTGAGCAGGCCGAGCACCACCGGCAACGCGAGCGTGCCGATCGGATCGGCGTGCGCGACCGGGTTCAAGGTCAGCCGCCCCTGTCCCTCCGGCGTGGGGTCGCCGAGCTTGTGGGCCGCGAGCGCGTGGGAGAACTCGTGCACGCTCACCGCGAGCACGAGACACAGCACGTAGAGCAGCGTGTAGCGCAGCCGTTCGACGCCGATGCCGGCCAGCAGCGCGACGGAGAGCTCGGTTTGGATCGCCAGCGCGAACTGCAAGAGCGGGACCTCGGGTCAGAGTGTGGAAACCTGCGGGCGGCTCGGCAAGGCGCGCGACAGGCGGTGGCGCCCTGGCCGTCCAGGACGCGCGAAGGGCCGCCCCCCCGAAAGGGACGGCCCGACGTGAGCAAACGGCGCGGGCGGCAGGCGCCGCCCGCCCGACGCGGACTCAGCAGTCGTTCTTGTTGCCCGTGGTGTCGCCGTCGCCGCTCCACTGCTTGAGGTCGCCGCCGACCTCCATCACCTCGGTGATGCACAGCGACGGGTTACCCGTGATGAGCAGCTGCATGCCGATCGCCTTGAGGTCGTGCAGACCCTCGAGGTTCACCAGGAGGTCGTTGTAGCTGATCGACAGGTTCTGGGTGATGGCGATGAGGCCGGTGAAGCCGACGATGTCGGTGAGGACCGGGTTCTGGTCGATGTTGACCGACAGCATCACCTGCTGGAGGGCGGGGAAACCCTCGATGACCTGCAGCCCGTTGTTCTTCGTGATGATGACCGAGCCACCCACCTCGGTCAGGGCATCGAAGCCGTAGACCGAGGTCATGTTGTGGTTCTCGGAGATCGACAGCGACTTGCCGATGCTCGTGATGTTCGCGAGGCCGGCGAGATCGGGCGCGGTCGTGCCGAAGATCTGCACGTCGCCCTGGACCTCGGTGATGCAGGCGAGGAAATCGAGGTTGTCGATCGCCTCCATCGAGATCTTGATGTCGCCCGTCACGACGTTGTAGCCGTCGAGGAGCGTCATGTGCTGGGCCTCGTAGATGTAGACGTCGCCGTCCCACATCATCGTCCCCGGGGTGTCGCAGGTGGCCACATGGTGGTCACCCGTGGTCGCCGTCGTCGGCCCCTCGGTGGTGTCAGCACTGTCGCCCGTGCTCGTTGTCGCCACGTCCGTCGTGCTCGGACTCGTGCTGGTCGACTCCGGCGAGGAATCCTCGTCGGTGCTCGGGTCCGTGGCCGTGGTGGTGGTGTCCTCGTCCGCAGCGGGACAGCCGGTCAGGGTGGCGGCGCCGAGCGCGAACGCGGCAGCGGTGCGAGTGATGTCGTGAAGCCAGTGATGGCGATGCAAAGTCAACGTGCCCTCCTCGTCACCACAGGGGTGCTCGGGCCCACGGTAGTGTGTTTGGCCGCGGCTAGGCAAGCGCGACCTCGCGGGCGGTCTTTGCGCTCGCACACGGAGCGCCCGCGCGTGGGCCTCGCGGCTGGAGCTCGCGTGGGCAATTCGCCCGAGCGACTAGGCGCGGGGATGATGGCGGTCGTAGGCCGCACGCGCGTGGGCCGAGCTGACGTGGGTATAGACCTCGGTCGTCGAGATGTCCGCGTGGCCGAGCAGCGCTTGCACGACCCGTAGGTCGGCTCCGCCTTCGAGCAGATGGGTGGCGAAGCTGTGCCTCAGCTTGTGTGGGGAGATCGGCCGGGTGATGCCCGCCGCGAGCGCATGACCGCGCAGGCGCTCGAACCACCCCTGGCGGCTCAGCCGCCCCCCGCGTGCGTTGAGGAACACCGCCGCCCGCAACGCCGACTTGCTCTGGGCGCGCGTCAGGGCCCTTGGTTTCGCGCGCTGGCGCAGCGCGGCCTGCTGCAAGAGCGGACGGCCGAGCTCGAGGTACTCGCCGAGCGCGAGCACGGCAGGCTCGCCGATCGGCACGATGCGGTGCTTGCCGCCCTTGCCGAGCACGGTCGCGTGCCCCTCGGCGAGGTGCAGCCGATCGAGCGACAGCTCGAGCGCCTCGGAGACGCGGCACCCGCTCGCGTACATCAGCTCGAGCAGCGCGGTGTCACGCAGCGCGAGCGCGTCCGCCTTGCCCGGTGCAGCCAGCAACGCATCGATCTCGTCGCGGGTGAGCAGGGCCGGCAGTCGCTTCGAGAAGCGCGGCACGGCGCTGCCGTCGGTCGGATCGACGGCGATCGTGCCCTCGCGCCGCAGCCAGCGGTAGAGCCCGCGCACCGCGACCCAGCGCCGCGCCTGCGATCGCGCCGACTGGCCGTCGTCCGCGAGCGAGCCCAGCCACTTCAGCAGCACGCCGGCATCGGCCGCGAGCACGTCGACGCCCTCGGCGTCGAGCCACGCGGCGAGCCGCGCGAGGTCGGCCCCGTACGCGGCGATGGAGTTGGCCGCGAGCCCGCGCTCGACCTGCAGGTGCCGCAGGTACTCGTCGATCGCGAGCTCGCCGTGGCCCACCGTCAGCGGCGTCCTTCGCCGAGCCCGAGCACCTCGCGCACCATCTCGATCACCTGCGGCGCCTGGATCGGCTTGGTGATGTAGGCCGTCGCCCCGAGCGCGAGCGCGCGCTGACGATCTTCTTCGGCGCCCTCGGTGGTGATGATGATGATCGGGACCTCGCGATAGGCCTCGTCCGCGCGCAGGCGCTTGACCAGCTTGAGCCCGTCGAGGATCGGCATGTTGATGTCGGTGATGACGATGTCGAACTTCGTCGACGCGATCCGGCGCAGGGCGTCGACGCCGTCGTCGGCCTCGACCACCTGCAGCTCGCGGATCCGCGACAGCGCGAACACGATCATCTTTCGCATGGGTGGCGAATCCTCGACCACCAGAGCGCATAGGCGCCCTGCCCCACCCTCGACTGTCCCGCGTGTGGACTGTGTCATGATCCCACCAATCGTTCGAGCGCCGCGCGCTGCAACGGGACCTCGCGCGCGTGTGCGCGGATCCAGGCCGTCTCGATCCCGACCCCGGCATGCTCCGAGACCAGCTCGAGCAGACCGAAGTCGCCGTCGTCGAAGCGCTGCTTCTGTGGCAAGAACTTCTCGATGCGCGCGAGCCCGACCAGCCGCGTGCCGCTGTAGAGTGGAAGGTGCATGAGCACGCCCGGCCCCTCGCCGAGCGGTGCGCCGGCGCGCCACGGGGCGCCCTGCGCGGTGACCTCTGCGCTCGGCCCCGTGCCGAGCGGCGACTCCTCGACCTCGGACACCGGCGCGCCCTCGCGGAGCAGCGGGAACAGGGCCTGGCGCTCCTCGTCGACGACGAACAGCGTGAAGCGTCCGACGCCGACGAAGTTGAGCAGGATCTCGGTCAGCGTGCGCAGCACGTCCTCGACGGTCGCGGCGCGGTTGAACTGGCTGCCCGCGACGTACATCGCGGCGAGCCGGTAGTGCTCGCGCTCGAGATCGTCGAGCCGCTCGCGGTAGCCACCGGTCTCCTCGTGGCGCACCCCGGCCGCGAGCCGGCGCAGCTCGGCGCACTCGGCCTCGAGCGCGGCGATCTGCCGCGACAGCCGCTCGATGGTCGTGCTCGTGGTGCTCGGGTCACCGCGGGTCGCGAGCGCGAGGCGGAGCCGATCGTTCTCCTCGATGAGCTCGCGCACCAGCTCTTCGCCCTTGGCGAAGAACTCGGACAGGAACGCCTCGGTGCGCGCCTGCAGCGTGGGCCCGGACGCGTCGTGACTCATCGCAGCATCGCCAGCTTATCACAGTCGGGGCGATCCTCGGAGCAATCGACGCGCGGCGGTCGACACCGCGAGGGTGTTCAGCGTTCGCACTGCGGCCCATCGAGGGCCGGCTCAGGTCGGCGTCGTCGCCCAGCCCTGCGCGAAGCGGACGATGCTGGCCGCGAGGCCCTCGACGCTCGCGATCTCGTCGGCCACGCCGGCATCGATGGCCGACTGCGGCATCCCCGACATGACCGCCGAGCGCGGATCCTCGACCAGCACGCGTGCACCGGCGGCGTGGGCCGCCGACGCACCATCGCGCCCGTCGCTGCCCATGCCGGTGAGCACGACCGCGACCATCCGCGCGCCGTAGATCGTCGCACACGAGCGGAACAGCCGATCGGCCGACGGCGTGATGGTCGCGCCGCCCGGCACCGCCTGGGTGACGCGCGCACACACGGTGTCGCCGACGACCGCGAGCTCGAGGTGGGCCGCGCCCGGGGCCACGTAGGCGCAGCCGCTGACGAGCGGCATGCCGTCCTCGGCCTCGAGCACCCGCAGCGCGACGATGCGATCGAGCCGCTCGGCGAACGCCCGGGTGAAGCGCGCGGGCATGTGCTGCGCGATCACCAGCGCGACCGGGAGGTTGCGCGGCACCGCGGCGAGCAGCTGCTGCACGGCCGGTGGGCCACCGGTCGACGCGCCCACGGCGACGACGCAGCGCGGTGGTTGCGGCGTGGCGATGTCCGCGTTCGCGGTGGGCCGTGGGATCCGCTGCAGCGCGAGCGCACGGTCGCGCAGGCGCACGGCCTGCAGCCGCCGCACCATGCCGATCTTCTGCAGGAGCTCCTGCTCGATGTTGCGCAGCTCGGGCGTGACCTCGGAGCTCGGCTTCGGGATGAAGTCGAGCGCGCCGAGCTCGAGCGCACGGAACACGTTCTCACGCGCGGCGTGGCTCGACACGACGAGCACCGGCGTCGGGCGCTTGTTCATGAGCAGGCGCAGGAACGAGAAGCCGTCCATCTCGGGCATCTCGAGATCGAGCGTGATCACGTCGGGCTGCAGATCGAACGCGAGCCGCAGCGCCTCCTTGCCGTTCGTCGCGCGCCCGACCACCTGCACGCCCGGCAGCGTCTCCACCATCCCCGCGATGGTCTGACGGTTGTACGCGGAGTCGTCGACGACGAGCACGCGGAGGCGATCGGGGACACGCGAGGTCATGGGCGCAACGGACGGCGATAGACCAGGTCGTTGGACAGGTGCACCAGGTCGAAGCGAGTGGTGACGTTGAGCAGGCTCTCGGAGTGGCCGAGCAGGAGGTAGCCGCCCGGGTTGAGCGTATCGTAGAACGCCTCGACGATGCGCACCCGCGCCGCGAGCGCGAGATACATCAAGACGTTACGACAGAAGATGACGTCGCAGCCGCCGACCACGTGGAAGCGGTCGGTAGCGAGCAGGTTGAGCTGGCCGAACGAGCACATGGCGCGCAGGTCCTCGCGCACCTCGTAACCATCGTCCACGTCCCGGAAGTACTTGCGCTGGTAGTGCTCGGCCGTGGTCCGGAAGCTGGACGGTCCGTAACAGCCGCGCCGCGCCTTCGCCACCACCTTGCGGCTGATGTCGGAGCCGACCACGCGCAGATGCCAGCCGCGCAGGCGCTCCTGCTCGCGCAGCAACATCGCGATCGTGTAGACCTCCTCGCCGGTCGAGCAGCCCGCGCTCCACACCGTGAGCCGGCGCGAGACCGCGAGCCGCGAGGCCAGCTCGGGGATCAGCTCGCCCACGAAGGCATCGAGCTGGTACTGCTCGCGGAAGAGATAGGTCTCGTGCGTGGTGAGCCGCTCGACCGCGTCCTCGAGCTCGCGCGAGCCGCCGGGGTCGTAGCGCAGGTAGTGGTAGTACTCGTAGAAGCTGCCGAGCCCGAGCGCGGCGAGCCGCGGGCCCAGTCGACGGTGCAAGAAGAACGGCGAGTCGATGCCGTGGCTGAGCCCGCAGTACTCCTCGACCAGCTCCTGGAACAGTCGGGCTTCCTCGTCGGAGAGCGGCACGCCGGCGCCGAGCTCGTCGCCGGCGCCGGGGCGATCGCGACGATTCACGAACGGCGCTCCCGTGGCCCGCGACCTGGCGCGGGGGCGTCCGCGGCGGTGTCGATGATGCCGTCGATGGTCGCGATCGCTTCGGTCACCGCCTGGCGCACCAGCGGGTCGCGCTCGTGCTCGAGCGCGCGCGCGAGCGGAACGACGGCCGTACGATCACGGCGCCGACCGAGCGCCTGCGCGGCCGCCCACCGCACGTCCCAGCGCGCGTGCCCGGCGAGGCCGAGCAGCGCCGCGGTCGCGCGATGCGAGGCGAATCCGGCGAGCGCACGCGCGGCCGCCTTCACGACCTCGTGATCCGCCGAGAGGCTGAGGCTCATCAGCATCGTCAGATCCTGATCGAGCCCCGAGCGACCGATGCCCGCGATCGCGTGCACGACGACGGCGGGCGCCGGATCCTCGGCCACGATCGCACGCAGGCGCGCCAGCGCGACCGGGTTGTCGAGCGAGACGAGCGCCGCGACCGCGGCCGCGCGCACCTGCTGGGCCTTGTCGTTCGTCGCCGAGAGCAACGCGCTCGTCGCTTGCGGCGGCGCGAGCTGGCCGAGCGCGCGGCAGGCCGCGGCGCGGACCCGCGGCTCCTCGTCGGCGAGCGCGAACGCGAGTGCATCGGCGCCCTCGTGCTCGCCGGGCAGCCGACCGAGCGCGACCGCGGCCGCGACCCGCACGGACGCGTCGGCCGAGCCGAGCAGGCTGACCAGCGACGGAGCCCAGCGCGCCGAGCCCAGCTGGCCGACGACGCGACAGAGGTTGCGCGCGAGCGGGCCCTCGGCGGGCCACAGCGATCCGACGATCAGCGTGAGGTCCTCGGCGCCCGTGCTCGCGCGATCGAGGATCGCCGCCACGGCGTCGGCGGCCGACTCGCCCAGCCGCCCCTCCGCCGCCATCGCGCGATAGAGCGGCGCGAGCCGGCTGCGATCGCCGACCTTCGCGAGCGCCTCGGCGGCGGCGACCGCCGGCTCTTCGCCGGCGTCGAGCAGCCCGCCGGTCAGACACTCGAGCAGCTGCGGATCGACGCGCCCGGTCGGCAGCGCGCCGATGAGGCGGTAGAGGTGCTCGCGCTGCGCGGGGCCGACCCGCTCGGCGGCGCTGCGCAGCACCGCGTTCGCGCTCGCGCCGAAGGCCGCGACCATCGCGACGCCGCGATCCTGCGCGACCGGATCGTCGATGACGTCGATCAAGGTGGCGATGCTCTCGACGTCGCCCGCGAGCGCGCACAGCCGCATCGCGGCGGTGCGCACCGCGGCTTCGCGGTGCTCGAGCAGCGCACGCAGGCGCTCCTTCACGCCGACCGGCGCGCGGCCGAGCGCGGCCCCGACCACGTACGTGTGCCCGGCGCCGACGAGCGCATCGTCGAGCTCGGACAGCGCGATCGCGGCCTGGGCCCGCACGCCGGACATGCGATCCTCGAGGCTCGCGACCAGCGGCTCGACCGCGTCGGCGCTCCTGCTGGCGCCGAGCACCGCGACCGCGGCCTTGCGGCAGTAGCTGGAGCCGAGCAGCGGCTGCACGCGCTCGACCGGCACCGCGGCCTCGCTCGCGCGCAGGGCATCGAGCGCGCACACCCGCAGCAGCTCCGATGGATCGGCGAGCAGGGCCACGAGCGCAGCGATCGCGTCGGGCGTCGCGATGCGGCCGAGCGCGGCCGCAGCGGCGGCGCGGACGTTGGTGTCGGCGCCCGGCACCGCGAGGCAGTCGACGAGCCGTGGCACGTCGTCGGCATCGCCGAGCTCGCCGAGCAGCTCGACGAACACGAGTGCGCCCGGGCTGCGATCGAGTCGCGCGCGCAGCGAGATGCGGGCCGCGGCGCCGATGCGCGCGAGCGTCTCGCGGGCCCCTGCGCGCGGCTCGAGCTCCGCGCTCGCGACCAGATCGAGCAGCTGCTCCACGGTGGGACCGACCTGGGTGGCGGCCGCACGCTCGAGCGCGGCGACGACGGCGTCGACGGCCTGCTTGCGGTCGCGCCACGTGGGAGCCCCGAGCGCAGCGAGCCCGGCGGCGAGCTCCTCGGGCAGCCCCTGCCCTTCGGCGACGACGTCGTGATCGCTCACGTCGCCACCTGTGCGCGCCCGAGCGCGGACATCAGCTCGTCGAACGCGGCGCCGATGGGATCGCCGGCACCCGCTCCGCCACCGCGACCACGCAGCACGTGTCCGAACAGCTCGCGGGCCACGGCGAGATCGGCTGCGACCGCGGCCCTCGCCGTCCGCGAGTCCGGCGCGCCGAGGATGCGATCGCCGTTGTAGAGCACCATGTCGGCGACGATGAGCTTCGCGAGCGCGGCGTCGTCGTGCTGGACCATGCGCGTGTCGCCCTCGACGCGCAGCGCCTCGCCGGCGTCGAGGTGCATGTCGCGGGGCACCTCGGCGAGCCCGAGCAGCTTGCGCAGCTTCGCCGGCAGCGCGTCGCCGAGGTGGTGGATCTCGATGTAGTCGTCGGCGCCGTACAGCGAGGTCGGCCTGCGCTTGTAGCTGGTCGAGCGATAGACCGAGGCCACCAGCACGACCGCTCGCGCACCGTGGCCGTCCGCCGCGAACGCGCGCGCGCGCTCGCAGAGCTCGTAGCCGGGGTGTACCGGGAGCGCGACATCGACGACGAGCGCATCCCAGCGCTCGGCCCCGAGCCGGGCGAGCGCAGCCGGACCGTCCTGCGCGATCGCGGCGGCGAAGCCCTCTTGCTCGAGCACGCGCGCGACGACGCGGCACACCCCTGGACGCTCGTGCGCGATCAACACGCGCGGCGCGTCCGTCATCCCGCGCCTCCGGCAGCGCCGCGGCCGGCGGCGGGATCGAGCAGCGCGTCGAGGCTGACGACGAAGATCATCTCGTCGCCGCGGCGGCACACGCCCGAGAAGAACTCGGTGGGCGCACCGCCTTCGCCGCCGGTGCGCAAGAGCGACGGGGCCGGGCGCACCGCGTCGGCGGAGACCCCGAGCTCGCCGATGATGCTGTCGACGCGCAGACCGACGATGCGGCCGCGCACGCTGACGATGATGAGCTTGTTGAGCCGCGCGAGCTCGGGATCGATGGCGACGCCGAAGCGCTTGCGCAGATCGATGACCGGGATGACGACCCCGCGCAGCTGGATCACGCCCTCGATGAGCCCGGGTGCGTGCGGGACCGGGCGCACGGCATGCGGCCGCGCGTCGATCACTTCCTTGATGCGCATGATGTCGATCGCGTAGGCATCGCCGCCCACGCGGAAGCCCGCGAGCTTCAGCTGCAGGCCGTCCTCGCTGACCCGCTCGCCCAACACCGGGCGTCCGCGCGCATCCGTGCCGCTCACGTGCGCCCCCTCGGTGCGGGCGGGGTCATCCGCACGAAGTCGTCGGGGGCGAGCAGCGTCGCGAGGTCGAGCACGATGAGGATCTCGCCGCCGAGGCGCGCGAGCGCGGCGATGAAGCCGGCGCGCGTGCCCGCGAGCGCGCCCGGTGGGGGCTCGAACGCCTCGGGCGCGATCGACAGCACGTCGTGCACCTCGTCGACCAGCAGCCCGTAGGACTCGCCGCCCGAGCGCACGATGAGCACGCGCGAGGCGTTGGTGACCGGGCGCACCTGCAGCCGCAGGCGACGCGCGAGGTCGACGACGGGGATGACGCTCCCGCGCACGTTGCCGATGCCGATCACGAACTCGGTCGTGCGCGGCACCGGCGTGGTCGGCAGCGGCTTGGCGATCTCGGCCAGCTCGGCGATCGGCAGCCCGTAGAGCTCGCCGCCGGTGCGGAACGCGAGGCAGCGGCGCAGGTCCTGCCGGACCTCGCGCGAGTAGCCGTGCTCGTAGTCCTCCTCGGTCGCGAGCGACTCGCCGCTCTTCGCGAGCGCGTCCCACAGATCTTCGGAGTCACGCCCCATGATGCATCTCCACGTTGGGCAGGAGCGCGGGCAGCTCGCGGCCGACGACCTCCTCGACGAGCGCGGCGACGTCGAGCAGGAGCACGGTGCGGCCGCCGCCCAGCTCGGTGGCGCCGGCGATGCCGGGCACGCGGCGCAGCGCACTGCCGAGCGACTTGATCACGACGTCCTGCTGGCCGAGCAGCTCGTCGACGACGAGCCCGATGCGGTGCTGCGCGAGCCCGACGACGATGACGTAGATGCGGTCGGCCGGGCGCGCCGGCGCGGGCAGCCCGAACAGCCGCGCGAGCGGGGCGAGCGGCAGCGTCTTGCCGTGCAGCGTGACGACCTCGGCGCCTTCGACCGTGCGCACGTCGCCGCGCGCGACCATGACCGACTCGAGCACGGAGTTGAGCGGGATGCAGAAGGTCTGCCCCGCGGTCTCGACGACGAGCGCCTGGATGATCGCGAGCGTCACCGGCAGCGTGACCGAGAGCGTGGTGCCGCGTCCGACGGTGGTGTTCACGTCGATGAGCCCCGACAGCCGACCGATGTTGGTCTTCACGACGTCCATGCCGACGCCGCGCCCGGACAGCGCACCGGCGGTGTGGCGCGTGGTGAAGCCCGGCATGAACACGATCTCGATGATCTGCTGCGGCGACAGCTCGCGCAGCTCGTCCTCGGGCATGACGCCCTTGCGCAGCGCGGCCTCGCGGATCTGTCGCCAGTCGATGCCGCGGCCGTCGTCCTCGACCTCGATGACGACCCGACTGCCGCGCTGGAACGCGCGCAGCTCGATGCGGCCGACCGCCGGCTTGCCCGCGGCCAGCCGCTCGTTGCGCGGCTCGATGCCGTGATCGATGCAGTTGCGGATCATGTGCATCAGCGGATCGCTGAGCTCCTCGACGATGAGCTTGTCGAGCTCGGTCTCGGCGCCCGAGATGCCCAGCCGGATTTCCTTTCCGGCCTCGCGCCCGAGCTTGCGCACGACGCGGGCGAGCTTGTCGAAGACCTGCCCGAGCGGAACCATGCGGACGTCGAGGATGCCCTGCTGCAGCAGCGACACCTTGCGCGCCATGGTGCGCAGCTCGCCCTGCAGATCGCGGGCGAGGTCGTGCGCGCGACCGCGACGACGCAGCTGCTCGACGGTGCCGACCAGCGTCGAGTGCACGACCCCCAGCTCGCCGATCAGGTTCATCAGGTGATCGAGGCGGGCGAGGTCGACGCGCACCGTCTGCGTCAGGCTGCGCAGGCTGACGTCGCCCGGCATCGCCTCGCCGTCGTCGAGCTTGGCGTCGTGATCGTCGCGCAGACCGCTGCCCGACCCGGCGCCGATGATCGTCGTCGAGGGCGGTGGGGCAGAGGCCGGGGCTTGCGCGTCGGTCGTCGCGCTGGTCTGCGCCGGCTGCTCGGCCGTCTCCTCGCGCACGAGCGGATGCACCGACACGCCTTCGCCGCCCAGCGCCTCGGCGAGCCTGCTCAGCTGCTCGTCGCAGCCGAGCAGGATGTCGAGGTCGATGCGATCGTCGGCGCTCGCGTCGGCCGAGGGCAGGTACGTGATGACCTCGCCGAACTCCTTGAGCCGCGCCTTCAGCCCCTCGATGCCGACGTCGATCGCCAGCAGATCGAACGACGCGTGCACGCGGTAGAGCTTGCGACCGAGCCGCACGTTCTCGCGCAGCCGGTGCTCCTCGTACTCGGTGAGCACGCCGAGGATCGACTCGTCGATGCCGGGCAGCGCGGTCGCCTGGCGCTCGGGGCCCGCGCTGCCGAGCAGGCCCTGCACGCGGGCGAGCAGCGGCTCGATGTCGGCCCCCTCGTTGCCGTGCTCGAACGCGAGCAGCAGCGCGGCGTAGGTCTCGACGGCCTCGAAGAGCACGTCCAAGGTCGCAGGGGTGAGCGGCACGCGACCGAGCCGCAGCCCGTCGAGCGCGTTCTCGAGGGTGTGCGACAGGGTCGCGATCGGGCCGGCGGCGAAGAGGCCCGCGAGCCCCTTCAGGCTGTGGATCGCCCGGAACGCGGCGTTCAGCGCCTCCGGATCCTCGCCACCTTGGCGCTGTGCGGACTCGAGCTCGAGCAAGCGGCGCGAGAACTCCTCGACCACCTCCTGCGCTTCGGGCACGAACTCGGTGCTCGGACGATTGCTCATGCCCCCTCCCCGCCGCTCGCACACACGCGCGCGATGGCGTCGAGGAGTTGCTCCGCGGTGAAGGGCTTCGGCAAGAACTCGTTGGCGCCGGCGGCGAGCGCTCGGCGGACGTCGGCCTCGGAGCCGTCGGTGCTGATGACCAAGATCGGCACCTTCGCATGGCTCGGCGTGCGACGCACGAACCGCGTGAGCTCGATGCCGTTGACGTCGGGCATGTTCACGTCGGCGACGACGAGGTCGTAGCGCTCGCGCGGCAGCACGCGCAGCGCCTCGAAGCCGTTGTCGACCTCGTCGACCTCGAAGTCGTTGGCCTCGAGGATCGCTCCGACGTACGCGCGCGTGGCCCTGGAGTCCTCTACGAGGAGCACGCGCGTCGCCATCGCCCGCGAGTATAGCGGTCGATCGCCAGCCTCGCGTGGGACCTCCGGGCCTGGCTCAGGATGCGGCGGCCCGCGGTGGGCCGTCGAGCAAGCGGCGCAGGCGGCCGACGTGGCGCGGGTCCGCGACCACCCACCAGCGGCACGGGGCCTCGGGTGCAGCCGACTCGGGTGCTTCCGCAGATTCGGGGACGGGCGACGGGTCGGGTACGGGCACGGGCACGGGCACGGGCACGGCGAGCTCGGCTTCGCCGAGCTCGGTCGTGATCCGCAGCTTCGCATCGCGCGGTGTCGCGGCATCCTCCTCCGCCTCGTCCGCCTCCTCCACGTGCATGCGCCGCGGGAGCCCGCCGAGCCCCTGCACCACGCCGTCGAGCACCGCCTCGGCGAGCTCGCGCTCGTCCGCGAGGCCCGGCATCGCAAAGAGCACGTCGCGCGGGCGCAGTCGCAGCGCCATCGTCACCGCCTTCGCCGCCGCCTCGAGCAGCTCGCCCGGCGCCAGCGCGCGACGGGGGCCGAGCCCGTACAGCACGACGCGCACGCTCGGCAGATCGCGGCGCCCCGGCATCAGCACCGCCTCGCCGGCGCGACCCGTGCAGTAGCCGCTGCGGAGCAGCCGCGAGAGCGCACCGCACGAGCGCCAGTCGAGGAACGCACCGAGCCCCCGCAACGGCCGCTCGTCCTCGAAGTACGCGACGACGGCGAGGTCGAGCCGACGGCGTGCACCCGGCTCGTCCGGATCCGGCACGCCGTCGAGCAGCGCACGCACGAGCGGCTCGATGCGCAGCTCGTGCAGGGCCGCCGCGCTCACCCGACCTCGGGCGCCTGCGGACGCGTGCGACGGGCCAGCGCCTCGACGAGGCCGTTCACGAACGGCGCGCTGCGATCGCTGCCGTAGCGCGAGGCCAGCCGCACCGCCTCGGAGAGGATGGCCGCGCGCGGCGTGTCGTCGCAGCCGAGCAGCTCCGCGACGGCGAGCCGCAGCACGTTGCGATCGACGCGATCCATGCGCGCGAGTCGCCAGCTGTTGGAGGTGCTGTCGATGAGCTCGTCGATCGCCTCGCGCCGCGCCGACCACACCTCGGTGAGCCGCGTCGCGAACGCGCGCGTCTCGGGATCGCCGGCGAGCGTGGCGATCGCATCCTCGCCCTCCGCGTCGCCCGAGGGCGGGCTGTCCAGTACGAGCGCGATCGCCTTCGCGTGCTCGCCGGGCGCATACGACTCGAGATGACAGAGCACGGCCAGGGCGAGCTCGCGACCACGCATCCGCGCCTCGCGATCGCTGGCGCTCATCGGCGTTTCCCGCGGGAGCGCGTCGCGGTGACCGGGCGCTCGACGCCGCCGGCGATCGCACGGTGCACACGCGCCTGCTCGACGGCGGCCATCGCCGCCTCGGCGCCCTTGTTGCCGTACTTCGCACCCGCGCGGTGGACCGACTGCTCGAGCGTGTCGGTGGTGAGCACGCCGAACGCGACGGCGCAGCCGCTCTTCTGCCCGAGCGCGGCGAGCCCCTTCGCGCACTCGCCCGCGATGAGATCGAAGTGGATCGTGTCGCCGCGCATGAGGCAGCCCAGCGCGACGATCGCATCGAGCCCGCCGCGATCGACCAGCCGCGCGGCCGCCTGCGGGATCTCCCAGGCGCCCGGCACGCGGACCACCTCCAGGTCGCGCCGCGCCGCGCCGTGCCGGACGAGCGCGTCGACGGCCCCCTCGAGCAGTCGCTCCGTGATGAACGCGTTCCAGCGGCTGACCACGAGGGCGACACGCAGCCCCGCGGCATCGAGCTCGCCCTCGATCACGCGCACGCCCCCAAGCAGCCCCTCGGGTCCCGATTCGCTCGATTCCGCCACGAGCGACTCGATACCCCGGCGAGGCCGCGGTGATCAAGGCGAGCCCGGGCGCGCAGGGCGACCCAGCGCCCCGGCGGCCCTCCCGGCGGGTGCAGGCGCACGCGTGCATGCCCTGCCCCAGGGTCTCGCGGTAGCATGGGGCGGCAAGTGTCCGGCGCAGGCCGGCGCGATTCGACGGCATGGACGAGCGCGCAGCACAAGGGGGACCCGCCGGGGTGCACGTCTCCCACGCACTCGGGCTCGATCTGTGCGGGCTCGTGCTCGACGATCGCTACGAGATCATCCGGCGCATCGGCTCGGGCGGCATGGCGGCGGTCTACGAAGGCCGGCGCCGCGGGCTGCAGCGCCGCGTCGCGGTGAAGATCCTGCGCCCCGAGCTCGCCGAGAACGAGTCCAACGTCCGCCGCTTCCTCCGCGAGGCCCGCTCGGCGGCATCGGTCGAGCACCCGAACGTCGTGAGCATCGAGGACGTCGGCGGCAACAGCCGGCCGGTGTACTTCGTGATGGAGTACCTCGAGGGCGTCGATCTGCGCATGGCGTTGCGCTCGCACGGGCGCTTCGACTGGCCACGCACGCGCGAGCTCGCGCTGCAGATCGTCGGCGCGCTCGGAGCCGCGCACGCGACGGGTATCGTGCACCGCGACGTGAAGCCGGCGAACTGCTTCATCGTGCGCGAGCCCGGCAAGCCCGAGCACGTGAAGGTGCTCGACTTCGGCATCGCGAAGGTGCTCGAGGAGTCGCAGGACTACACCCACGTCACGGCGACGCACGGGATCGTCGGCACCGTCGCGTACATGGCCCCCGAGCAGGCCAAGAGCGGCACCGTCGATCCGCGCACCGACGTCTACGCGCTCGGCACGATGCTCTACGAGATGCTCGCCGGCACGGTGCCGTTCCCCGACAAGAACCCGTTCGTCGTGATCGGGCGCCTGCTCGGCGAGTCGCCGCTGCCGCTGCGGATGCACCGGCCCGATCTGTCCACCGAGATCGAGGCGCTGGTGATGACCTGCCTCGAGAAGGATCCCGACGCGCGCTTCCAGAGCATGGATGCGCTGCGCGGCGCGCTGCTCTCGTGCGATCGCAACGACGCGGTGCTCGGCACCGCGAAGGTCGAGGTCCCCACCGGGCCCTCGGGCAGCATCGTCGTCTCCCGCTTCGTCACGCAGCCGCCGCCCGGTGCGTCGGGCTCGGCGCAGCCGCGTCCGGTGGTCCGCGAGACGCTGGGCGACTCGGCCCCGCCGCCGCCGCACGTCGAACCGACCGCACCGCCGTCGGCCCCCGGTCGCAGCGGTCGCACCACGCCGATGCGCGCGCAGTCGGGCGCGATGCCGGTCGCGGCCCCGCCCTCCGAGCCCGATCTGCGGCGGCCGGCCCCGACGACCCCGATTCCCCCGGCGCCGCGCGGGCAGAGCTCGTCGCGCAAGCGGGCCGAGACCGACGCACCGCAGCCGCGTCCGCGCGGACAGACCGACGCCCGCACGAGCCGCGGCGTGCGTGGCAGCGCGCCCGCACGCGCGCCGAAGAGCAACGCCGCGATGCTCGGCGTCGTGGTCGGTGGGCTCGGGATGATCGCGCTCGGTGGCACCGCGACCTGGTGGGCGCTGCACGGCAGCAAGGCGGCCGCGCGCACCGAGGCGGGCGCGAGCGCACCGACGGCGCCGCTCGTCCCGTCGCCCACGACGATGGCGCCCCAGGTCGCGCCGGTGCTCGTGCCGGTCCCGAGCGCCGTGCCGACGCCGGTCGAGCGCGAGCCGGCCGTGGTCGAGGAGCCGGTCGCCGACACGGGCGCGACCGAGGCGGTCCCGAGCGTCGAGCCCACGCGCCGAGGCAAGCGGACGCCGCGTCCGCCGCAGACGACGAGCGATCCGCAGGTCGGGCCCGAGCCGCCGCCGCGCCGCGATCCGGATCCGCCGCCGCGCCGCGATCCGGATCCGCCCGAGCCGTCGATCTCGCCGGATCTCCGCAACCCGTTCACGCGCCCGAAGAACTGAGAGGCTGACAGCCGATTGAGCGCTCGTGCGCGGCGGAGGCCGTGCG